>CAWIVM010000022.1:0-78690 GCA_963839585.1 uncultured Methanoregulaceae archaeon | reverse complement strand
TACATCGCATCCGCGAGGTGCCTCGTTTGCTGCCCAGCCAAGCGATCCATCGCCTTGGGGGATAGGATCTGCAAGAACCTTGCCTGAGGGATTGTACTCGTCAAGGGCATTGATCATACCGTAAAGACTGTCGGTGTACTCCAGCTGGCGTGCAATGTGCTGGCCCCAGGTTCCCTTCTCATCGAAGTTCTTGAACTTGACCAGTCTCGCCCGCGGACCTACCTCAACCGGAGACCCGTCATACAGAGGGACACCGGTGCAGGCTTCCATCTGCGGGTTGACTTTTGTACCGACAGGGGATGTGCCTCCAATTGGATAGCCCGGGTCTGCCAGGCTGACTTCGCCTTCGCCCATGTACCAGTCCCATGGCCTTACATCGGTCCAGCGTCTGGGATCCCAGCCGGGATCCTCATCGAGGTTCGAGCTGGCATATAACGGGTGTGCTGCCATGACACCCTGGTTGTGGTACCCGAGGGTCTTTGGAAGGGGTATCTGTTTTCCGCCGACTTCGGTCCAGTCGCGTTTCCGCATGTTGTTGATGACCGCGAGCATGAATTCCATCTGCTCATGCGCGAGGACGAGACCTTCCTTTGCAAGATCGTACATCTTTGTCTTTGCATGGGGGGTACAGGCCTTGTACATTCCACCGACGCGTGGATTGCTCGGGTGGACCGCCTCGCCACCAGCGATTTCGCCGATGGTCTGCCCGATCTCGCGGAGCCTCTGGATACGCTTTGCGACGCTCCGGACAGGTTCTTCGGGAGTGAACGGGTTGATCTTCGTGTCCGTGCCCGGTATATAGAAATCGGGCAGGATCAGGATGTTGTGCAGTGCGATGCTGTGGAGCCGGTTGGCACACTGCAGCACGATACGGAGGAGCTTGGCATCCTGCGGGATCTCGCACCGGATGGAACCTTCCATCGACTCGATTCCGGCAAGCGTGTGGGCAATCGGACAGATACCACAGACGCGTGATGCGATCTTTGGCACCTGGTCCATTGTCTTGTTGATGGCGAGCTCTCCACTCCCCGGTACAGGGGTGATGGAGAGCCAGTCACCACGCTCAATGATGCCTGCATCGTCCACTTTGAGGACGACTTTGAGTGTCCCTCATGCCTCGTGGTTGGGGATATCTCTACAATTTTTGACAATAGAATCGCCTCATGTTATTGAGTTGTTCAGTTTGCGGTACTGGTGTTAATCCACACAACTCATCTCATCGGATGAATGACCGTACAGGTACGTTCATCTTTAATGTATTCACTCCTGTATTTATCAACTCTGTAGTATTCAGGTCCTCTATGGCCTTTAAATGGTAAAATAGTTAATTTTATATGGTAATTATATTTCGAAAAAGTTAATTATCAGAGAAAGGGCGGATTTCCGGATTTACCGCATATCCTACCAGAAATCGAATGCGTAGGAAGCGGCAGGAAAGAAGAGGAAGGACTTTTTTTAGTCTCCATCCTTCCGCTTTATTTTGCCTCACTGTTCAGCTCGACGAAAGCTCCGCCATGGTTGCCCTGCGCTCTGCATACGCATCATGCTGGTGGATGCTCTCTTCGTTGGTTTGTTTGATCGTGATGAGAGAATCGCCGGGAAGATCACTGAACTCGGCAAGCACTTTCTTTGCGACTTCCCTCACGCAGTCCTCCACAAACCGCGGATTCTTGTGGGCGTTCAGGACGACATAACTCTCGTCACCACGCTTGAGCAGTTCGTAGATACTTGTGCTCATGGAATCCTTGAGAATCCGTATGATCTTCTCCAGTTTCACGTGCTGGTCATCGTCGATCTCGATACAGAGGAACCCGCGGCCACGCTGATTGTGGGTTGCCATCGGGACCTCGCGGAGAAACGTATCGATCTTTTCATCCTCGATTTTAAGGTCTTTTAATACATACATTGCCCGCTCTTTCATGATATCCTGTGCACAGGGGCAAGCGGTCATACCGGTCACTTCAGCACCGATACTTTTCCTCACTATCGGATCCCTGAACGTTCGTCGTGCAACGGCTCGGGCATGGACCTTCACCACTTCGTGGCAGCTGGTATGGGATACCGGGGTCTCCCGCTTCACCATGAACTGGCTCCGCATCAGTACCTCGGTATTGTCAGCATATTCATGGCGGTCCAGCAGTTTTCGTGCAACCACGCTGCAGAGATCTTCGATCTCCTTGACATCCCCATCGATAGCCTGCTGAAGCACCTCGTCGATCACTTCAAAATTCCTCGAAAGGTTCGCCCCTTTGAGACTTCCTGGGAGATCGACAAAGACATCAAAATTGGAGATAAAAATTACCGGGCGTTTCTCACCCCTTGATACCTCCACCAGCTTCTTGACATTCTTTACACCAACACGGGTGAGGTTAATACGTACCGCCGGGGTTGTTGACTGGATGTCAGGCAAATCACGTCCAATCTTTGGACTATTCAGTTCGTTAATACTGCATCGCTCCCACTTTTTTGTAATAGTTCGGGTGTGTGATGTAATTTTTTTATATAATATTTAAGTGCTCTGTTAGCGATATCTGTGGGAAGTTGTATGATAAAAAAATATTATGATTCAGATGCGGAATCTCTCGGTTTTCGATGGAAAACGCATTGCGGTGATAGGATACGGGTCACAGGGAAGAGGCCAGGCACTCAACCTGAAGGACAGCGGGCTTGACGTGATCATCGGGCTGCGGCAGGGGAAGAGCTGGGACCCCGCCACAGCGGACGGTTTCAAGGTATACACGGTTCCCGAAGCGGTCAGGATGGCCCAGGTCGTCCAGATCCTCCTCCCCGATGAAAGCCAGGGAGGGGTGTACAAAAACGAGATCAAGCCCCACATGACCCCCGGCAAATGCCTGATGTTCTCCCATGGCTTTAATATTCATTTTGGACAGATTGTGCCTCCCCAGGATGTGGACGTTATCATGGTTGCACCAAAAGGTCCGGGGGCCCTTGTGCGGAGGATGTATGAGGAAGGAAAAGGCGTCCCTGCCCTGATTGCTATCCACCAGAATTATTCAGGCAATGCCCCGGCAATCGCGCTCGGCTATGCAAAAGGGATCGGTGCGACGCGGGCGGTGGTACTCGAGACGAGCTTCCGTGAAGAGACGGAAACCGATCTGTTTGGGGAACAGGCAGTTCTTTGTGGCGGGATGACCTCGCTGATAAAAGCCGGGTTCGAGACGCTTGTCGATGCGGGCTATGCCCCTGAGATGGCATACCTGGAGGTGCTCCACGAGACGAAGCTTGATCGTCGATCTCATCTACGAGGGAGGCTTCACCAGGATGCGGAATTCGATCTCGAATACCGCACAATACGGGGATCTCACCCGTGGACCCCGGGTGATAGGCCCGGAAGTGCTACCAGGCCATGCAGGAGATCCTGCGTGAAATCCAGACCGGGGAGTTTGCCCGCGAGTGGATGCTCGAGAATATGGTCAACCGGCCGATGTTCAATGCCCTGACAAGAGAGGATGAGGAGCACCTGATCGAAGAGGTGGGCAAGGAAGTCCGCTCCCTGATGCCCCAGTTCCAGAAGCAACAATAAAACCCACCCCTCCATCTTTTTTTTAATACGCGCGTGCCGATCAAATTCCCTGATTTAACCGCATCTCCGGATAATGGATCAATCAAGCCCTGCAATCCAAGCGAGAAAATTGAAACGTTCTCCCCTCCAAAAACGGCAATTTTTCGGTATTTTTTTTCACTATTCCCTGATCGACGTATACAGTTTATGGAAATGAGCGTTTCATCCAGCAATTCCAGGCAAAGCAGGTGATCGCGGTGGGATTCCGGTAAGGAGAACAGCTCCTCCCTAAAGACCCGACCGACTCAGAAAAGGGCATTCTGACCTGTCATTGCAGGATTTGTTCACCGTGAGAACCAGGAAAAAAGGTTCTTCGCTCTCTGGTGTGGGTGAGATTGCTGTATCGGATACCTTTTGTGGACATGACCGCACCCGCACCCTCACATGCGATACCGATCTGCCGTTACCTAATGACACCCCGGCGGCGGTTTTTGTGACTGAATTGGTATCTCAGAGAGCAACTCCTATTTTAGTCTCCCCTCGCAAAACAGCGAGGATGCAGAAAAAAAAGGTTCAGCCCCTCATGGTGCGGGTAAACGAGGAGAGGGCATAGTCCACCTGTTCTTTTGAGAGACGGCCCTGTCCCCCCTGGTGCCGAATCTCAAGCCCATCTGCGGTAACCTCTCCGATTGTTCTGTATCCGAGTCCCCGGAGTGAGGATTCATCGTGATAGGCAATCAGGAACCTGCCGTAGGTCTCTGAAAAGAGTACAGGGAGGGCAGGACCTCCTATTTTTACCCTGGCACCAGGTAAGAACGTGGCAAGTGCAGCAGCAAGACCCCCCTGCGAGATATCGGTCACTGCAATACCCCTGTCAGAGGCGACGAGTGAACGGACCGTTTGGAGGATTGCCGGGTCTGCTTTCGGGGGCGGTGCCCCGCCACAGGAGAAGACAGCATCAAGGACCGATCCGCCAAAATGGGCTCCTTCCTTCCCGCAGATTGCCAGTCCCATTCCCACTTCAGGTTTTACCGGTTGTGTGACGGAAACACTGCCGACCATTCCGATAGAGGGGGTGGGTTGTATCCGGGTCAGCATCTCATCGCTCTCGTTGTAGAGTGAAACATTGCCTCCTACGACCGGGACGCCGATCTCCCGGGCCATATCCCCCATCCCGCGGACACTCTCGGAAAGCTGCCAATAGATATCAGCATGGACCGGGCTTGCAAAATTCAGGCAATTTACAATGCAGAGTGGATCGGCCCCAACGCAGGCAAGGTTTGCCGCATTCTCATACACCGCATTTGCCGCACCTTCGCAGGGAGATAAAAAAATCTGTCTTGGGTTGCATCCGCATGAGAAGGCAAGGCCCCGGCTCTCTCCCTCAAGCCTTAACATTGCAGCATCGGGATGGAGAGAGACGGTCCGTACCTGCACATCATGATCATACTGCTCGATCACCCATGTCTTATGCGCCACTTCGGGATGGGAAAGCACCTTTAAGAGGAGGTCATCGAGTGTGCCGGAAGGTTGTATGAATGGTTTCACCTCATCATAAGACCTGCTCTCCCAGGAGCATTCGGGTGTATCACCACAGAGGAATGCGATTGGCATGTCGCCAACCGTCTTTCCATGGAACTTCACGATATAACGGGGTTCAGCGATCACCACCCCTATATCACTCCATTTGAGATCATACTTCTCGGCAATACTGCCCATCAGGGAGACATCAGCAGGTGCAACCTCGATGAGCATCCGTTCCTGCGACTCGGCCAGCATGATCTCAACCGGACGCATATTGGGTTCACGCTGATGCACCCGGTCAGCATTGATAAGTCCTCCAAACGTGCTGCACATCTCACTTGAAGCACCGGCAAGGCCGGCAGCTCCGAGGTCACGGCAGGAGAAGACCCTCCCCGTCTCTGCCATCTCGAGAATTGCCTCAATGAGGAGCTTTTCCGTGAATGGGTCACCGATCTGGACACTCGGCCGGTCTTCCGCTTCAGAATCCTCTGATAAGTCCCGGGAGGCAAACGATGCCCCGCCAAGGCCATCGCGCCCGGTTGATGCCCCGATGAGGACCAGATGGTTTCCCGGCTGTTTTACTCTGGCCGTGATATACCGGTCGGGATGGACTATGCCGATGCAGACCACGTTCACCAGCGGATTGCCGTTATAACTGCTGTCAAAGGCGAAATCTCCCCTGATTACGGGGACTCCGATGCAGTTCCCATACCCCCCGATCCCATCCACCACATGCTCAAGGAGATACCGGTTCTTTTCCCTGTCAAGCGGCCCGAAATAGAGAGGATCCATCAACGCAACCGGACGTGCGCCCATGGAGAGGACATCCCGCACGATCCCCCCAACCCCTGTCGCTGCACCGTCGTGTGGATCGACATAACTCGGGTGGTTATGGCTCTCCATCGAGACCGCAAGCGCCGTTGTATCGCTGAAACGGACAATCGCCGCGTCATCACCAGGGCCGAGAATGACGTTCTCTCCCGAGGTAGGGAGCGTTTTTAAGAGGCGCTTTGTTGAGCGATAACTGCAATGTTCGCTCCAGAGATTTTCAAAGCATGCAAGTTCAACATCAGAAGGTTCCCGTCTGAGTGTTTCCCTGATAGTGGAAAGATCCGTGGCCGATAACATGGTGGTAAAGGAGGCTCTCTCTCTGAAACCTTAAATTTCCATCGCGGCAGGAGAGATGGTTGGGTATTTAGGGGTCTTGTGAGGAATATATAGATCATGGTCGATCCGTACGAGGCCCTCCTAAAAAAAGCATATGCGAATGTGACCGAGCAGAGTGAGTCCACTGACCGGTTTATCGTGCCGGAGGCAAAAGTCTACATAGAAGGAAAAACGACGATTCTCGAGAATTTTGCAGAGATTGCCGATGTAGTGCGAAGGGATCAGGATCACCTCATGAAGTACCTGCTGGGCGAGCTTGGCACGGCAGGAAAGATTGACGGGACAAGAGCGATTTTCAACGGGAAGTTCGAGCCATCCCTTATCAACGGGCTTGTGAAAGGGTACGTTGATGACTATGTCATCTGTTCAGAATGCGGGAAGCCCGATACCCGCCTTGTAAAAGATGACCGGGTGCTGCTCCTTCGCTGTGATGCCTGTGGCGGGCACCGTCCTGTGCGGAAAAGGAAAGCCCGCTCGGAGCCGGTAGGGAGCGATCTCCAGGAAGGACAGGAACTTGATGTTGAAGTCCAGTCGGTGAGTAAACGGGGAGATGGTGTGGTGAGGATGGGCCGGTATATCATGTATATCCCAAGAGGCAAGCCAGGACAGAAGGTGAAAATACGGATTTCCCGTATATCGGGCTCAATTGTATTTACAGAACAGATATAATTTTTTTAATCGCACCTATTGTTTCGGCATTTTTTCAAGCAGATCGGTGCAATATCCGGAAAGGCGGGCACAGGCGTCTTTTATCGCACCAAGTGGATCACGGTCCCCTTTCGTAGTGACCAGCAGTTCAGGGTCTGAAAACTGGAATTTTATCAGGTATCGTGCGACATCAACCCCGGGGTCTGTTAAAATCTCTTCCGTAAGGGCATTCATAAAGGTATGACCTTCTCCAGAAATAACCAGGCGTGCCTTATTCTTCTCAAGCTCAAGAATTTTGATATTCATCCCACCTATCATTGAGAGATGAACTGGTATATAGGTATGTGTAGATCCACGAGTGAGGACTTGTGCAGGGCCGGGCATTGATGACCCAGCTCACCTCCCCAAAACGCCACCTGTCAGAAAAGGAACGTCTCTCCATCTCTGCCAATGTGCGGAAGATCCCAGGGAATTTTGTGGCTCAGGTGCACACACCTGAAATCCTTCACCTCGAGATCGGCTGCAAGGGTGCAGGCCTCATGATAATTCATGTGCTTCGGGATATGAATGGACGGCGGGACCATTGCATCAATAAACAGAAGATCGGCACCGAAAAAGTGTGAAAGGCTTTCTGAAGGGATATTGGCATTGGAATCAGAAGTGAATCCGATTTTTACTTTCCCATCAGTGAGGACGATCCCATACGTCTCCACAGGGGGATGGTTGACCGGGACCAGCGTCAACCCAAGTCCGAAGAGGTCGAACGGGCAGTAGGGTTCCGCCGTGTGCCGAGGAAAACTGAGGAACCGGAAGATATCCCCGCAGTACTGAAGGACATTTGGGGCTGCATAGACCGCAGGCATTGCCTGAACCCGGTAGAATTCACCAAAACCCATGAAATGATCATAATGGCCATGGGTCCATAGCACGGCATCAATAGGGGGGATCCGTGGGCGAGCAGTTGCTGTCTGAGATCGGGTGAAGAGTCGATCAGGAGATTTCTCCCCTCGTGTGCGATCAAAAAAGATGTCCGCAACCGCTGGATTCCCTGGTGCAGCGCATAGGAACACCGCGGACAGCTGCACCCTATCTTGGGTGTTCCGATTGCATCCCCGGTTCCCAGGTACTGTGATATGCATCCTATAACCAGTTCTGGTGGCGGACTGCGCCCCGGTTGCTGACGAGGACAATCCCGCGGTTGATATCGCCCTCGGTGATATGGGATCTCCCTTCGATCAGGGCAGAGAGGAAGGCTTCCTTGACCATGATCCGGAGATCTGCACCAGAGAACCCTTCCGTGGTATCGGCAAGCAGTCCGTAATCGATGTGGCAATCTATGGATGCAGTGATATTCTTCAGGATCTGGCTGCGCATTTCCCTGTCGGGGAGGGAAAATACCACGATCTCATCAAACCGCCGCCATGCAGCCTCATCCAGCAGTTGCGGATGATTTGTGGCGCCGATGAGGAGTACTCCGTTCCTGATGAGGCTGATCCGGTCGATGTTTTTCAGGAGTGAATTCACTGCCCGTTTCATTGCACCATGATCATCGGCTACGCGGCTCTTTGCAACGAAATCGAACTCGTCTATGAATAAAATACAGGGAGCGATTTTTTTTGCAAATTCAAAGATCCTGTCGATATTTTTTGAGGTTTCACCAAGATACTGCGAAGTTACCATGGACAACCGCACTTCGATAAGCGGAAGATGCATCTCCCGGGAGAGACCCAGGGCAAGACTGGTCTTGCCCGTCCCGGGAGGTCCGACGAACAGGAGTTTTCCCACTTCATGTATTCCATGCTTCTTCAGGGTCTCGCAGTGTTCACGCGCGGTCCTGATCTTGCTGATGATACTGAGCTGCTCATCGGTGCAGACCATATCCTCAAATTTCTGTTCCACCTCATCCGGAGCGCTGATAATCACAAGATCGAGGCCTGACCTGAGCGCTTCATCTCCGGACAGGATAGCAGCAATTTTCTTGTCGAGAAATGACCGCGTGTCCTCATACGGTGGATTTGCCGCCCGGATGTCCTTGTACGACAGTTCCGGTGTATCCAGGGTCCCAAGGTAAAATGCCAAGGCTGGGTTCCTGCCCGCCAGTTGAATACCCCCTTTCCTCACAAACCATCGTGCCGCTGTTTCGAGGCTTGTCACACGGATACGCTGGCCGAAATCATCGCATGCGATGACCGGGGTGTTGGACAATTTTTGACAGGCATCCGGTATGCCGATACTCCGCTTGATCATGCCTTCGCTGACAGAGAGGGGGCGCTTCACCTCCCCTTCACCATCAATGCCAAACAATACCCGGCATTCCGGAGTAAGGTCATTGATGTCAAGGGTAGTATGCTGGTTGAATATCTCCGCGGTGAGCGCCACCTCAAGGAGTTTTAACGTCTCATCCTCTGGGGACATCTCTATAACTTATAGTATCAGTGCTGTGCTTGCATAAGCATATCTCAAGCAGTCGTCACGATACACCCATCACCGGTGACAACGATCGTATGCTCGTGCTGTGAGACGAGGGATCCCGGGATATCAGAAAGGACCGGGTAGGAACGAACAATCCCCTGGTTGATCAGGCTCGCAAGCGCGAGATCCAGTTTTCCATCTGCCATCCAGCGGCGGGCAAAGGGCATGCCATGCCGGCTCCTGACTGAATCAAGCACTTTCCGTGCAGAAGACAGCCTCACCGGTTTGATTGCGGTCTGTTGAAAAATTTCCACGCGGCTCTTTTCGGTGACCCTCCCTGAACCTGTACTTGCAAAGGGCTCGATTGCAAAGACCATCCCCTCTTCAAGCGTTGCCCCACCAGAAAATCCGATGTTGGGGATAGTCGGCGGGGTGTGAATGGAATACCGGGCGAGTCCGTGCCCGGTGAGGTTTGTAACGGGGTGGAAGCCACGAGCTTCTATCTCCTGTTGGATTGCATGCCCCAGTGCTCCGGATGTAGCCCCTGGTCTGACCATCTCGATCGCCTTTTCTAGGGCAGCTTTTGAGGCTTCAATGAGCAGCCCGTTATTTCCCAGGTCAACTGTCACCGCAGTATCCGCGATATACCCCTCCAGGTGTACCCCGAGGTCCAGCTTGACGACATCCCCCTCTCTGAAGAAACGCGGGTCATCAGTCGATGCGGTATCATGTGCAGCATCTTCGTTCAAGGAAAGGTTCAGAGGGAATGCCAGCCCTGCCCCCTCCTCCTCAACCATCTGCTCGATGTACTCAACAACATCGACCACCCTGTTTCCGTTCCTGATCAAGGCAGCCCCTTTTTTGAGGACCGCGGCGGCGAGCTTGCCTGCCTCGCAGTAATATGCCAGGACTTCATCGTCAGGCATCATGCTCACACCACCAAATCGCGGGGAAATGAGGTGATGCTCCGGTATCCCGTCCGGGTAATAACCCCGGTATTCTCCAGCCTTACGCCCCCGATCTTCTCGTAGTAGAGTCCTGGTTCATTGGTGACGACATTCCCTCTGCTGAGCTGACCCCCTCCAGGTCCAAGCGAGGGGAGTTCATGCACTTCAAGCCCTACCCCATGCCCGAGACTGTGGGTGAAGCCTTCTTGCCCTTTCCGGTATCCCCTGCTCGAAAAAAGATCCAGAACAGCCTGGTATGCCTCCTCCCCGGAAATCCCTGGTTTGATCATCGATGCTGCCAGGTCATGGGCTGCCGTCACGGCATCGTACATCTCCATGATTTCAGGTGAAGGATCCCCTTTTACGATTGTTCGTGTCATATCAGAGTAATAACCTGTGCGTTCATCGCTGGGAAAGATATCGATCACCACAGGCTCCCCCTCATACAGGGGTCCGGTTCCCCTGGCATGGGGGGCTGCCGTATCTCTTCCGCAGGAGACGATTGTGTCCTTTACGAGACAACCCCGCTGCATCAGGAGGGAGTGCATTTCAGAACGGATGCGTTCAGAGGTGAGAGGTTTTCCGTCACGCCAGAGCACTCCGTTTCGTGGCTTAGACGTCCGGATGCAATCGATGGCATGTGCCATTGCCCTGTCAGCCGAACGCTGGACCCTCTCGATTGCCTTCACCTCATGCCCGGACTTTTTTGCCCTCATCGATGCAATAGTCCCCGTGTCGGTGATCACCCCTGCCAGCGCATCGAGATGGTATCCAAGCGCATAAGGAAGATCAGGGGGAATCAGGATCTTTCCCCCTGCATGCCCGGCAGCCATCCTCGCAAGAGCCCGCCACTGGTCCTTTTCCTCCTCAAGTATTGTGAGGAGTCCTGCATCAGCCCTCGTCATTACTCCCACTGCAGCCTCTTGTTCTGCACGGCGGTATTCCATCTGGGAAACAATGATGTATCCGCGCTCCCCCGTTTTCCGTATATACATGACAGGATCGGTGGTGATGTACCGGGTGAGATACCGCATATCGGCATTATCGGAAGATCCGATCATCACATATGCTGAAGCCCCGTTCTTTTTCAATGCGCGATCGAGCGCGTCCATACCGATCCGTTTGGAACCCGGACCACAAGTAGTTTTATGATAGAAACTACCTATGAATAATGGACCTTGCGACGAAAGAACAGTTCAAATGGAAATTTTACCGTCTTGTGGTGATGCTGAACGGTATCATTTTAATCGTTGCCATCGGCGTTATTGCACTTTTCAAGGCACCTGAGGCCTACCGGATTCCCCTATTTCTCCTCCTTGTCTTCTCAGCTGCGGCGTGTGCACTCTATTTCTGGTCTCAATACCGGAGGACCCGGGAATGGTTGCACAAACAGGAGTAGCGGTTCCATGAAAGAACAGAGGTCCTGGCCATTCATGAGGCAGTGATGATCGAGAAAGTGAAAAGTGAGATCGAGCTGATGCAGCGACATACTGAAGTGCTGCGTACGGTTGTTGCACACGAACCGATCGGCATTATGAAGCTCTCCGAAGTGCTCGATCTCCCTTTCCACCGGATCCGGTATTCACTCCGCGTGCTGGAGCAGATGGGCTATATCAGGGCTTCACCCTCCGGTGCAGTGGCTACCGATCGCGCTGCGAATCTTCTTGCACATCTCGAAGATGAGATCGATGAGATGATAGATCTTCTCGATGGAATGAAAAAGCCACCATCATGACCACTTCCTGGGATGTCCCGCTACTTTTAAAAGTATTTAGAAAGAATGTATTAAGGCACAGCATTGTGCCGCCATAACTCAGTTGGTAGAGTGGCTGGCTGTTAACCAGCATGTCACAGGTTCGAGTCCTGTTGGCGGCGCTTCATCCCGGGCCCGTAGCTTAGTCCGGTAAGAGCGCCCGGCTCATAACCGGGCGGTCATGCGTTCAAATCGCATCGGGCCCATTCTTCACGGTTTTTGTGACGCACACTGCAAAATGCATTTCCTGTTCGATGTCCACCGTGGCTTTTCGCTCTCTGGTGTGGATGGAGGTTGATGAACCGGATACATTTTGTGGGGACTGACCAGAGCCACACACCCACATGCGATACACGCCGTCGCCCCCAAAAGGACGCATCGGTGGCGGTTTTAGTGACTGAATTGGTATCTAAGGCAACAACCCTGATTTTAGTCTCCCCGCACAAAACAGCGAGGAGGCTCTTTCGTTCGGTCATGGGTTGGATCCAGGTAAAAAATCCCGGTACGCAACTGGATCCTGTGTTGGATCTGAATATCCCCATTGGAATGTGGGTTATACCGGGAGAACATGGTGAAAAGATATCTGTCCCGGATGCAGAGGGTCTACTATGAGATGCCCTGTCTGTGGGGATGACTGTGTCAAAGAAGCACATGCGATCATCAGTACTATCCCTGGAGTGTTCGCGCGGTGCAGGCACTGCAGGGTTACCCTGCTCGATAAAAGTCTTCCCCCTCCCCCGGATTCATATCATGAGGCCTGCCGCTGCGGCAGGCGTTCTATCGATGAGGTGTTCGCCCACCTGTATGCGCTCCTGGTCAGGGAAGGGATATTTGCCGGAAAGGAAGCCCTCAGGGAGGTCGGATCCCCCCTGCTGCATCCGGGTTATCCTCTCTCCACCCCCCCATTTCTTCCAAAAGATTCGCTCGTACTCCTCTCCCGATATCCCCCCCGGGCCGTGGCTCAGATGATGGTCGATGAGATCCCTGAAGTCCGGGGCGTGGTCCGTTCAGGTGATTTTATCCCCGGGGTTATCGATCCTTCCCTGGACAGCCCCTCCCGTACCTATGACCTCCTTGCCGGATGTGACGTGAGAGCCAACGTGTTTCCTACAAAAATGGGTCCTGTGGTACTCTATCAGCAGCAGTCAACAATTCATATCGAGTTCCCCAGGCGGCATAACCCAAAAATAACATCTGTAGAGGACCGTATAGCAAGGATACGACCTGAATGGTTTGTTGATGCATGCTGTGGCGCCGGCACTCTCGGGATAACCGCTGCAAGGCTCGGAGTCCCTCATGTAATTCTCAATGATACCTGGTATGCTGCCGCAGCATGGGCTGCATTCAATATAGGGGTGAACCGCGAATTTTTCCGAATCGATGAAGTGAGGATATACCATGAATATCCGCTCATGGCTGAGCATCCTGTCGGGGAAGAACCGGTATTGATCGCTGAAGCGGAAGGGGAGCAGGAATTACGGGTGTATCAGGGCGATCTCCACAGACTGCCCCAAGTCGTTCCGCACGTCCCCGTGCTCGCGGTGATCGACCTTTTTGACAAGTCAGACCGGGGTGCATCCGGGGTGTTGCTCAGGGAATGGATGGCACAGGTAAACGGCGAGGCCTTTATCCCCTGAGGTTCAGATAGTATATGGGGACTAGTCCGGGTGGTTCGGCGTCACCTGTCACCTGAAACCGTCGGTATGCAGGGGGCGAAGTTTGCGGAAGGCCGAGGCGGGCTTCGGGAGCTATGGGATTCCTGACGTTGAAACCTCGTCCCATGAGGTCGGTGGACAGGGATCAAAACTCCGGAGGGAGTGGCGACCTGCTGCTGCGGAGAACGGTTCAGGCCCGGAAGGGAGCAGACTTACCGTAGACATCCGGCGCCCATGGGGTTGCGGGGCGGAGGAGGGGGTCTCTGGTGATCGCTGACACGTGCGGTCAACCAAGAACGTGTCCCCACTATCGTACTATCATGGCAAAAGTCACAATTATCGGAGCGACCGGCAATGTCGGCACATTTGCCGCGCATACTATTGCTGAGATACCCTACGTAAGCGAAATCCTCCTTGTTGGCCGGAATGGGCGGGAAAACCTGCTGTGTGGCATAGCACAGGATATGAAGGATGCTTTTGCTGCATGCGGGAATTATACCGAATTGAACTGGACAACGGAAATATCTGATATCGCAGATTCGGACATTGTCATCTGTGCTGCAGGAAATGCCCGGCAGGTTGGACAGGACCGGCTCGATCTTGCCCTCGGCAATGCGCGGATTGTTGCCTCCACGTCCCGGGATATCGGTCGGCATGCTCCTTGTGCAGTGATCATGATGGTGACAAACCCGGTTGATGTGATGACCTCGGTTGCCCTCAGATATTCGGGATTCGAACCTTCCCATGTGTTCGGGCTTGGAACACATCTTGATTCGATGCGGCTCAAATCGCTCATCGCTGCATTTTTCAAAGTGCATGTGAGTGAGGTGCACACCCGTATTATCGGGGAACACGGAGACAGCATGGTCCCGCTCTGGTCCGCGACAACCATTGGGGGTATCCAGATCAGCAACCTGCCTGCATTCTCAGGGCTTCCCGTTGCAGAGATGGTCGAGACGGTGAAGACGAGTGGCGAACAGATCATCAGAAACAAGGGTTCAACGGTCTTTGGACCGGGCGAGGCAATCGCTACGCTCGTGCAGACGGTACTTGGCAATGAGAACCGTATCCTTACGGTCTCTGCATATGTGAAGAGCGAAGTGCATGATATCGGCAATGTGTGTATAGGAGTCCCTGCCCGTATCAACCGCGAAGGGGTGTACCCGATACCGATCAAGATCGATTATGATGAAGTTGAGCAGTTCCAGCGTTCTGTGGAAAAAATCCGGGGAATTACCGGTGAAATGATGAAACTCCTTGAAAAAGAGGAACTATAAGAGAGATCTCCTGCTTCAGCAGCATTTTCAGGTGAGCGTCAGTTCGATTATCTCTGCCCTCTCAACACCATCAATTGCATTGATGTCCGCTTCAACCGAGTCGCTCTCACCGGCTGCATCACCGACAACCACGGCAATTTTGAGCGCTTTTAATCCAAATCCGATTGGCTCTTCCCTGACATCCGCAAGACCCGGTACTTTTTTTCTGATCTCCTCAGTGAGCCTGTTGAGGTCAACATCGGGCGATTCCGGCATGACGCGGAGGATGAGTGCCACACTCCCCATTGTTTACGGCCCCCCGAATCCGCATTTCAGGCAAGTGTAAGGGATACTCTGTTCCCTGCATCGTACACATCTTCGTATCTCATACCCGCATTTCGGGCATCCGAATTCCGCTGCACCTTCCTCTGCAAGAGGGGCGTTACATGATGTACATTTTCGTGTCATCTATTGTTACACTCCAGATTATCGGTCCTTATATTATCTTTGCTGAAGGATTTAAAATCCAATGGTCGTTCCCGGTACCCTGCCGCCTTCAAGAAGCACCTCGAGACGACCACGGAGCCTGGCCGTTGATCACGATGGTCTTTACTTTCCATCCGAGTACGGAGCGTATGAAACAGGGGTCAACATCTTCTGTGGGGAGATCCCTGGTTACCTGCTCCTGTAAAATTCCCCCTGAGCGTATCCCATCAACCGATTTGAGGAGGATCAGGGGAAGGGAGAGGCGGGAAGCGATCCATGCCGAGATGGTATCTGAAGTTACATCCCAGGAATGAGGGAGCGGGTCGTTGTTTCTGAGGCAGGGTGTAGGGGAGCAGTACCTCCCTCTGGGCGGGAACCTGGAGTGAAGTGACAGTGCGCACTCCCTTTGAGGCAATATACCACCCCATCTGCTCCATCGCGGCGATGGCCATCCAGTGGGCTGCATCCCCGGAAATGCCAGTCTTGCGTACCTGGTCGGCAAATTTCCCCCCGCCAGGCACGATAAGTACGGGAAGCCTCTGCCGATGCAGCGCGTCCAGGATAGGGTCGAGACAATCGATGAGGCTACCGCCAATCTTCACCACAACGGGATACTCCATGAAAAGAGGATAAATTTCACCAGATTAATAACTTAAGGCTTCGAACTCCAGTGCTATGGGCAGGTCGTGGTTTTTTTTATTCCTGTTCGTCTTTTTCGCACCAGCAGCTGCTCTCCAGATTGTGGAATTCTGCCCGGACCCGTATCTGGCCGGGGATATGGATGAGTATATTATCCTGTCCGGTTCCGGAAATCTTGACGGGTTGTTGGTTTCTGACGGCGAGGGAGGGTTCCGTTTTCCTCCAGGATCCACGATAGATGGGCAGATCACAATCGCCCGCAACGGACCAGCTTTTGCAGAGACTCACGGGGTTGATCCGGATTTTGAATGGTACGATTATTCGCCGGTTGTCCCGGATGTTGTCAGGGGAGGCACGTTCCAGCTGGCAAATACCGGCGATCAGCTCCGATTATTTGACCATGGGACCCTTGTGCAGGAACTGATCTGGCCAGGGGACTTTTCCCTGCGTCAGGGTCAGGTCCATTACACAGAAAACGGGACCTGGGACCCTCGGATACTGATGCTTGGCCAGTCGCGTTTCGTGAGTGAGGAGTTCGTTGCGGTGGACGGTGTGGTATTTGCGTCACCTGACTGCTCCCTCACCGTCTACGAGGATACAATTGGATCGGCAGAGAAGGAGATACGGGCAAATGTGTATGAATTCTCCAGTCCCGTGATGGTGCGCTCTCTTGTGGAAGCCTGCAAGCGCGGAGTTGCGGTAACGGTTCTCCTCGAGGGAGGCCCTGTCGGGGGAATAAGTGACGAAGAGAAAGGGGCCGTTGCAGAACTCCGCAGAGTCTGAAATCCCGGTGAGTCTGATGACCTCTGCCAGCGATACCCATCCCCCATACCGGTTCGACCATGCCAAATATTTGGTCATTGATCGAAGCCGTGTGCTGGTCACGAGCGAAAATTTCAAATCGAACGGATTTCCGGGAGAAGGGCTCTCCGGGAACCGAGGGTGGGGAGTCGTTTTGGAGGATGAGGGCGTTGCCCGTTATTTTTTATCCGTATTCTCCTATGACTCCGGGGGAGGGTGGTGCAGCCCTGCAACATTCAGCAGCGGGAGCGCTGAATATCCCCCCCTCCGTGAATACAAGGCCGAATTCTCACCTTACCGCTTTGAGAACGCACGAGTGATACCGGTCATCTCCCCTGACACAAGTTACCTTGTCAGTGATATGATTGCGGGGTCAGAAGAGACGCTCGACATCGAACAGGCCTATATCACGAACCAGGCTGACGGATCATTCAACCCGTACCTAAAAGAAGCAATATCAGCGGCCCGCCGGGGGGTGCGAACCAGGATTCTCCTGGATTCTTATTATTACAACACGGAAGGGCCCATGGATAATGACGAGATGGTCCAGTGCATAAACCGCCTGGCGTCAGAAGAGCACCTCCCCCTTGAAGCCCGCCTTGCCGACCTGGAGGCCGCACCTATTGAAAAAATTCATAACAAAGGGGTAATCGCGGACGGAAGAAAAGTTCTTGTCAGCAGCATCAACTGGAATGACAATTCACCCCGTTTCAATCGTGAAACCGGAGTAATTATCGAGCACCAGGGTGTCGGAAATTATTTTACCCGGGTCTTTGACAATGACTGGAGGGACTCAGAGGCGCGAGGGAAAACGGGGCCCGACTGGGTGAAGATCAGGTATGCGCTCCTGGTTCTCATTGTCCTGGGTATTCTCGCGTATGTCCGGAAGAAGACCCGGTTCTAGGATACGGAGGGATGAACGGTAATCTGCCCGGAAAATAGTGCAACGTACAAATGACAGCGGTTGATCTTCTATCTCTTCATGGCACACCTGCAGATATCACAGAGCGTGATGCCTTGGTCGGAGCTGGTCACGGATAAGGCCCATTTATCGATCAGGGAGTCAAGGTCATGTGAGATCTCAACACCAGAATCTCCCCGTTTCCTGCTCATGTACTGGGATACTGCTGCGCGGCTTACCCCAAGCATTTTTGCAGCATCACTCTGTGTGACTCCCTCCCGCTGGACCAGCCGTGCAACCATCTCAGCCCTCATGGCAGGAAGGTACTCTGCGTACCATAATGTCGCAGACTACGATGTCGCAGCCGGCATTCTTCATGCAGACACCAGTTGAGGCTCACGGTTCTGGTAGATGATCTGGCGTGCATCCCGGAAATTGAATTTCTCGATGATCAACTGGTTCTCTTTCAGTTTCTTCAGGGCATAGCGCACTGTTCTTGGCGCAAGTTTGCTCCTCCTGACTATCTCCTTGTGGGTCATCGCCCCTCCTTCATCAAGAAGATGCAGGACGGCCTTTGATGAGGGGGGAAGGCTAATCTCTTGCATACTGTAGTGTTAACACCGTTAACATAATCAATCTGTCGATTATAAATCATAAAGAGGCGAGGAATTTACATGATTGTCCGCCAGGAACGCATCGCCCTTTTCCTGCTTTGTGTCGTTTCGGTGGTGGTCATTGCTGCATCGCTTCTTCTCACGGGCATTGACACAGCGGAGATGGCTTCTGAATATACCCCGCTGTCACGGGAAGGAACATTGGTGCACCTGCAGGGACCGGTTGAAGAGGTTCGAGCCACAAAAACGGGAGGACATATCGCTGCTTCCGTGAATGGCACCGCGGTATTCATTCCCGCTGATGTAGCGGGAACGGTAACCATGCACCCTGGTGATCTAATATCCCTCTATGGTATCGTGCAAACCTACCGTGGTGAGAAGGAAGTGGTGGTCAATTCACCCGTGGATATTATTGTTTACCCCTCTCTCTAAAATCCCCGCATCAGGATACCTGGATAGCTCAAAAATATCCAACCCAAACGCTCCGATTCGAAGGATTCATCTGATTATTTTTCCTCCCGTTTTCTGGTCATTCCGGATCACCGGTCGTTTCTTCCCCAACACCTTCAGATCTCATACGTATCAATCTGACAGCAGCGGTTGCTGCTGTTTTTACCTTCTCATCAGGATCATTCCTGGCGATATTCTCAAGCGGACCAAGAGCCCGAACATCGCCGATGAACCCAAGTGCCGATGCCGCATGTTTTCGCACCTGCTTTTTCCTGTCAGAAAGGAGCGCTATCAGTGGCTCAATCGCTTTCTGGACCCTCAGCCGCCCCAGGCCTGTTGCAGCGCCGGCTCTGAGCCATGGCTCTGTTGAGTTCAGTGCCTGAAGCAGAGGTTCGACCGCTCTTGCGTCCCCAATCGAGCCAAGAGATTTTGCCGCAAGCCATGCAACATCGACGTAGGGATCATCCAGGGCCTCGATGAGTGGCTGAACCGCGGTCTGGTCGCCAACTATCCCCAGCTGCTCGGCAGCTTTCCAGCGGGTATCAAGGTTCGGACTTTTCAAGAGTTCAATATATCCCAGGATATTCCGTCTGCGGGCCTCCAGATCGATGAATTTTATATCCGGACCCCCTTTTGTGTCATCAGCCATCCCACATCTCCCGTTCACCGGGTTTTGGTGACAGGCTCTATTAATTGTTTTGGTAGAATGTGGCGAAGAAAAAGCCAATAAATCCGGTTATTTCATTATTCCTGCATGATATCGAGGCTGACATCGTAATTACGGACACTGTGGGTCAGGAGACCTGAGCTGATCCTGTCCACTCCGGGGATGGTGTATGAGAGCAGGTTGTCCTCATTGATAGTACCCGAAACCTCGATAATGAGGCCGTCTCTTACTCCTGTATCCCTGCAAAGCTGCAGCGTCTCCCTGACAAGGGCCGGGGTCATGTTATCCAGGAGCAAAATATCGGCACCGGCCTTTGCGGCAGAAAGTGCTTCAGCTGGTGACGAGACCTCGACTTCGACTTTCTGGTACCAGGATCGCTCCTTTGCCCGCCGTATTGCGATCTCCACCGGGACCAGGGCGAGATGGTTGTCCTTGATCAGGATACCGTCCGACAGGCTCATCCGGTGAGGGTCTCCCCCTCCCAGCAGGACGGCTTTTTTGTCAAGCAATCGGAGTCCCGGGGCGGTTTTGCGGGTAGCCGATAGCCTGCAGGAGCATCCGGTTGAGAGGATCAGGGAGGACAATCTCCTCGTCAGGGTCGCGATACCGCTCATCCTCCCGATGATGTTCAAAGCGGTCCGTTCCACGAGCAGAATCCCTCTGGCAGAGCCTTCAAGCGACATGACGATGGTGCCGGCAGCGACTTCGCTTCCGTCAAGGGAATGATCGAGAACAGCAGCCCCGAAATGAAGAAAAAGATCTGCAGATTCGGTGAGCCCGGCGATAACTCCTGCCTCGCCAGCAGTGATGACCGCACGGCACCGTGACGTCGCCGAACAGTGCCTCGCTCGTGATATCCCCAAAAGGAGCATCCTCTCTGATGAAAGCGAGAAGATACTCAGGAGCCGGCATCCCTCTTCCCCTCCCAGGCAGGACGTCCTGATGCAAGCCCCCGGTTTTGGTCCGGGAATATCTTTCCGGGATGACCTTCCGCTGGGAGCCTCTTCATCCGAAATGAAACCACCGTGAGGAAACCCCATGATCCGGCTATGCAACATGCGGGTATCCCGCTTCTGCGGGTTCATGTTCCTACCACCAGTGGTTCTTCGAGATTATTGAGAAGCGAGAGGATGGACAGAGCGGCAAGGTAGCTGGTAGCCGGGTTGTCCGGGCTCGGGAGGTTGTTCACCCGGATGTAGATATCCCCAAAGATACCCTCGGCAAAAATCTCGTGGATGTTCCTCTCAATGGCCGGGTCCACGTACAGCTCCACGTCTACCTCTCTTCCGGTTGCAAGGCTGAGCGCTACCGATACATTCACATTCCGTGGAAATTCCTTGATGCATTCGTTTGCTTTTCCCTTGAAGATCAGCATTCGTTCCGATGCAGGAATGCCAAGGGAGGCAGGGCTTTTTGTTGTCCGGAGAAGGAGCCTTGAGATGGGAGCGATCTGGCCGACCTTTAAATTATCCAGTCCTGTAATGGCCCCGCTCGGGATACGTATCTTCTTATTCTGTTTCCGGGCGACACTGATGAGATCCGACCTGAAAACAGGGTCTGCCAAAGCCCCAACGCTCATGACCACAATGTCTTTATCGTGCACAAGGATGCTTTCTGCATACATCCGGACGGCTTTTCCCGAGGCTGCCTCTACTACGAGGTCAAAAGGAGCATTGATAAAATCCTCAAAATTCTCATAAGGCATCCCCCCTGAAACCAGCGAGAGTTCCTGCGCCCGCTCAGGTACCTTGTCGTAGAGTGCAACGATCTTCCACGAACCCTTGTATTCGGCAATGATATGCCCGATATTCCCGCAGCCGAGGAGCCCGACGCTCAACATCACTACAACATACACTATGCTATCGGTTAAGCGTTTTGCCATTGAAAGCGCCAAAACCGGTGTGTGTCAAGGCATCACCGAAGCGGGACAGGGCATCAGTGAAAATAAAAGAGGTTTTTCCCTGGAGGGTATCTGGCCTCCGCCTTGGGGGTATCTGGCCCCTGGATCACCTCAATTACCCGGGATTAATGAGGTCTGAACAGAACATAAAAATGAGCATGGAGTCTTCTGCCGGATCCTGGCACGGGATGAGGTCAGCGGGGAGCCTCAACGAGCTGGTCAGCAAAAATGTCTGCATACTCACCTTTGGATGTACCTACAACCACGGTGACAGCAGGAAACTGGAAAATATTCTGACCTCTCAGGGCTGCAGGATTGTCCCGGAACCTGAAGGGGCAGATGCACTCGTGGTGAATACCTGCACGGTAATCGGCAGGACTGAGAGAAAAATGATCAGGCTGTTAAAAAAATACCGTGACCATGCCACTCTACGTGACCGGATGTATGCCGCTGGTGCAGAAAGAAGAGGTCCTTACCGCCTGCACCCCTGTTTTCATCCATCCCGACACTATCACGGAAGCATCGAGAAGTGTTTCACACCGTGTCCATGCGAAAACAGGTATTGTCCAGATAGGCAGAGGGTGCCTTGGATCCTGCACCTACTGCATCACCAGAAATGCACGGGGACCACTCGTCAATTATGATGCGGATGCGATCATCCAGGAGATTCTGCGGTGTCATGAATGCGGGGCGACCGAGATCCAACTGTGTGCTCAGGACTGTAGTGCCTGGAAGGGCGGAAATGGAGAGACCCTTGCCGACCTTCTCTCAATGACACGCGAAATTCCCGGTTCGTTTCTCCTCCGCGTAGGCATGATGAACCCGGCCACCCTCCTCCCGGTTCTTGACCCGGTCATAGAATCATTCAGGGATAAGCGCATTTTCCATTTTGTTCACCTGCCGGTCCAGTCAGGATCTGACCGGATTCTTTCGAAAATGGGCAGAGGGTATACTCATGACGATTTCATGATGATTGTGAGAGAATTCCGGGCAAAGATTCCCGATATCTCAATCGCAACAGACATCATTGCCGGATTTCCTGGTGAGGAAGAGATCGACGTTCAGGCATCCATCGATCTGCTGTCTGCCGTCATGCCTGCAAAGGTGAACATCACCCGGTATTCATCCCGTCCGCATACCCCGGCTGCACAGGAAGCGGACCATACCGATTCTGTCAAGAAGATACGATCACGCCGCCTCCAGCAGCATGCTGAAATCCTGTATCATCGCCAGAACCGTCCCCTGATCGGAAGAACTATCCGAGTTATCGTCACCGAGCACATCAGGCCTGGAAGTGTCCTCTGCAGAAGCTGCAATTACACCGGGGTCGTGCTGGAAAGAGATCTCCCTGTCGGCACGATAATCCAGATCCGGATCATTGCGGACCGCACCTATTTCTTTGCCGGTGAATTGGCGCCCTGAGACGTTGTCTCTGACGTTTGAATGAAACACACATGAGACTCAGCAGTCACATCCCCCCAAGTGAAAATCGCGGATGCGATTTTCATGCCAACCGCCAATGACCGCACTGCGGTCGTGGGAGTTACGGTATCGCAGTATATGGTTTATATCCACTATTTACGACGGAAAGATTAAACGTCAGGCACTCCTATCCAGTCAGTTATAAGAGATGGGGAATCTTCTGATGGATGAGATAGAAGCAGGATTTCAGAAACTTATCGGGAGGATTAGGGAGAGCGAAACAGAGCGGGAGTCCCTGAAAGAGGAGGTTCTAAAACAAGAGGTGGCGCTCTTCGAACGTATGATCAAGCTGGCAGCTCCCCTTGTAAAAAATATCGGCATTCACATGCTGCTCCGTGGAAAGCAGGATACAAAGGGGGAGCTCTACGATACTTCATTCCATAAAAAGAAGATGATAGTCCTTGGAAAAACAGATCCCTCGGAATATCGCCCGGATAATATGGCAAAAAAAGTGGAGGATCAGTTCTGTGTATTGTCAGAAGATGGCAAACTGTACGAGATGATGTTCTCTTTTGATGGGTTCATCGTGGACTCGTATGCAAATCCGATATCTCCAAAGGAAGCTATCGGGCGGTATGGATACGACCCGATGTACATGCTGTACCATGCCCTCCACGATTACCTCAAGGGGCAGGAAGATCTTATTGCTTCGCTGAAACTCGTGCTTGAATTTCTCTTTCCCCGCCCCGATTTTCCTCCCCCTCCCCCCGCGTGAAAAGGATTAATCTTCATCCTTTTTCCACTTGAATAACGGAACTAATGGCTCGAGCAGATCCTCATCCCTTTTGCCGGTAGCCGACAAAAGATATGTTTTGGAAAATCGGCTTTTTTCTTCGTTTTCGAACGTGACTACCACCTTGGCATCAGTTATCATCTTCCCGAAGGAATAGGGGTATTTCTCATCCTCCTTCAGGAGTGGAATATCGAGCGCAATATCATGGGGAATTATCACTGCATGAATGGTGTATGCGGTGGCATTTCCTCCGTTTTTGAACACGACAGTCTGTTGCTTCATTGTTCAATGAAGCAGTGACATTGGGCAGCATCTTTGCATCCCCCATGATAAATACCGACATCAGGAGGACGATGAAAATGATGAATGCAATACCCCCGATATAGATATCGACAATCAGGAGAATGACACTTATGACGAGTGCGACGCCGAGGAGGATCTTGTAGTTGCGTTCCATGTAGGAAAGGGTTTGCCCTCCAGGGTAATTAAGAACATGGCACTCAGGAAAGAGAGAAGTGGGCCCGATGTGATTCGAACACATGACCTCCCGGTTATCAGCCGGGCGCACCACCGGGCTATGCTACGGGCCCATAAATTGCCTAAATAGTTGAACAGCGCGACCTCATATAAGTTTTGAATCATGAGCCGAATTCCTATATAAGGGAGTGAACCAGAGTATTCATCAAAGTGGACTCCCTGGTGGACTATGGATCAACGCTATCTTCTCGGAAATGAGGCGATTTCCCTTGCATGCCTCGAATCTCCGGTCGGGTTTGTAAGCGGGTATCCCGGCACCCCTTCTTCGGAAGTGATCGAGATACTCGCAGCACATCCCAATCGGACCTGCTACGTGGAATGGTCGGTGAATGAGAAGGTTGCCCTCGAAAATGCTCTCGCAGCGGCATGGTGCGGGGTACGGGCGCTTTGCACGATGAAGCATGTGGGACTGAATGTTGCCGCAGACCCATTGATGACAAGTGCATATACCGGAGTTACCGGCGGACTCGTCATCATGAGTGCTGACGACCCGTTCGCCCACTCCTCCCAGAATGAGCAGGACAGCCGTATGTATGCGAAATTTGCAAGGATCCCATGCCTTGATCCCTCGACCCTGCAGGAGGCACATGACATGGTCAGGGATGCCTTTGCCCTTTCCGAGGAGTTCGGACTTCCCGTCCTGTTCCGCCCCACTACGAGGATATGCCATTCGAAAGGGAATGTTACCCTCGGCCCTGTGGTACCTTTTACCGGCAAGGGGGAGTTTCATAAGGACCCGCGGCAATATGTCGTGATTCCAGCCCACACGAGAATACTTCACCGGAAACTCAATGAGAAACAGTCAATGGTGAAGAAGCGCCTTTCTGAATCAGGGTATAATCACTATCAGAGAAAGGGAAAGTGGGCTGTCATCGCGAGTGGAATTGCTGCCTCCTATGTCCAGGAAATTATCCCGGACACGATATCGTTCATGAAAATCGGGGCATATCCAATCGATGAGGAATGGCTTGCAGAGTTCGTCCGGATGCATGAGAAGGTTCTGGTTGTGGAAGAACTCTTCCCCTTTGTCGAAGAAGCGGTACGCGAGGTGGCGGGGACCGTTCCGGTCTTTGGCAAGAAGACCGGTCATGCCCCCTACGAAGGGGAACTCTCTCCTGATTCAGTCGCAAGGATCATGGCATCCTGCGGGTTCTCCACCACTATTCAGTATCCTTCTGCACAGCCGGTCCCGGACCTGGCCCCAAGGCCTCCAATCCTCTGTGCCGGCTGCATGCACCGGCCTGTCTTTTACGCGATAAAAAAGGTCTTTAAGGAGGGGATCTACCCGAGCGATATCGGGTGCTATACCCTCGGCCTCCAGCTCGGGGCTGTCGATACCACCATCTGCATGGGGGCTTCGATCACGGTAGGAAGCGGCATCTCGCATGCAGGAGACGAGAGGGATGTTGCGGCTACTATCGGGGACTCCACGTTTCTTCATACCGGTATCCCCGGTCTCATGAACGCAGTGTACAACGGGGCGAAGATGACCGTCGTGATTCTTGACAACCGGACAACCGCGATGACCGGACACCAGCCAAACCCGAACACGGGATGCACGGCCTGCGGGTCGCCTTCTCCCGCTATTTCCCTCGAGGCATTATGCCGGGCCTGCGGGGTGTCATCTGTGGAGACTGTCGACCCGTATGATATGGTGACACTCACTGCAGCCCTGAAGGATGCAAAGGCGCGGCCGGGTGTGAAGGTAGTGATCGCAAAACAACCGTGCGTGATCACTGCCCGGAGAGCCGGCCTGAAGAGAGGCCGGTACCGGGTGGACCCTGCTACCTGCACGGGGTGCGGGATCTGCATAAAATTCGGATGCCCGGCAATCGAGCAGCAAGACGAAAAAGCATGCATCAATGACCTCTGCAGCGGTTGCAGCGTCTGTGCACAGATATGCCCCTCAGGTGCAATCGGAAGGGAGGGTGGCAGATGACAGGCTCGTATGATATCATGATCGTCGGTATTGGAGGACAGGGAACAATACTTGCCTCGAATATCCTTGGCGAAGCCTGCCTTATCGAGGGCAGATCGGTACGCGGGGCCGAGACCCATGGCATGGCACAGCGGGGGGGCTCTGTGGAAAGCCATATCAGGATCGATGGCATATTTGGCCCCCTCATCGCACCAGGAACCGCTGATCTTCTTATCGGCTTTGACCTGCTTGAAGGCCTCCGTTATTCCCACTTTCTGAAACCGGAAGGGAAGATGGTGCTATCAAGGCGGATGGTGATCCCGACTTCAGTATTCGTACAGGGGCTGACGATCCCTTCGGCAGAGGATATTATCAGAAAGCTCTCCGGGTTCAATCTCTGTCTTATCGATGCAGAAGAGATTGCACGGGAAGCGGGAAGTGTTCTCGCAGCCAATGTCGTCATGCTTGGTGCAGCATCGCACCATATTCCCCTTGCGGAAGGATCCCTGGTTTCTGCGGTGCAGAGTCTCGTCCCGCAAAAAACGGTCGAAGTCAATACCAGGGCGTTTGCCATGGGAAGAAAAGCCGGAACGAAATGCTAAAACCCGGCATGGGAGTGTGAGCTGGTGAAACCCGGCCTCGGCCAATTTGAGAAAGACCGAGTATATCACGGAGACGCACTCAGGCTCATGCCCCTCATCCCCCCCTGCAGCATTGACCTCGTCGTGACCGACCCCCCGTTTGCCATCGACTTCCGGGCTCAGAAACAGAATTATAACCGGACCGGGGAAAATGTCCTTGAAGGGTATGCAGATATCGCCCCTGATGATTACGGGAGTTTTACCTCCCGCTGGCTGAACGAGGCCTACCGGGTCCTCTCCGATTCAGGCAGCATCTACGTCTTTTCAGGGTGGAACCGGCTCAAAGATGTGCTATCCGGTCTTGACTCTGCAGGATTTCATACGGTCAATCATATTATCTGGAAATACCAGTTCGGGGTATTCACCAGAAAAAAATACGTCACCAGCCATTATCATATCCTCTTTGCCGTGAAAAATCCACGTTGCTACACGTTTCACAAAGTGGATCACTATCCGGAGGATGTCTGGGTGATCAACCGGGAGTACTGGAAGGGAAAGAAAAAGACCCCCACAAAACTTCCAGGAGAACTCGTGAGAAAGATACTCCATTACTCAAGTAATCCAGGAGATATTGTCCTTGACCCCTTTCTTGGATCCGGCACGGTCGCAGTGGAGAGCATGGCGACAGGGAGGCATTTTCTCGGCTTTGAGCTGGTGGAGGCATACTGTCAGTTTGCATCAGAGCGCATCGCTTTGAGCGATGAGGCAGTGAAAAAACAGGAATAACGGCGACAACAAAACCAGGGAAGAAGTAGGAAAGGTTCGTTGGACGCTGAGGGGGAGATTTGAACTCCCGAGGGGCTGGACGCCCCACAGGCTTTCCAGGCCTGCGCCTTACCGGTCTAGACTACCTCAGCAGAGAAATGCACCCTTACTATTGTCAGGTATTTTTTTTAATGGTATCTCATGGAGAGCGGGAACCGCCAGCTTTTTTCCAGCCCCTGGGGTAGGTGCCGGGTTCCATGAATACCGTGGAAGGTGAGATGATAAGCCCGCATTTGAGGATCCCCGCTTCTTTGGAGGAGACGAGTGGCCGGCCTAACGCCACGAGCTCACCGCAGGAAGTGGTGAGTACGACCACGGCCCCTTTGCCGAATTCGTCATAGCTGCTCACTCCCTGCCTGGCAAGCACGGCTCCATGGCAGACCGCGTCCACCGCGGTGTCCCTCAGTATGACCTTTGGCAGGTATGCAAGGGCGTTTTTTGGAGACTGAATCAGTGATTGCAGAATGCAGGGATCCCCGAGCCGGGCAGCCTCTGCTGCATCTGCAAGATCCTGCAGTGTGCAGGACTGGCTCTCATCGAACTGCCCTGAGCGTGTTCGCCTGAGCTCCACCATGTGAGCCCCTGTGCCCAGTGCGAGCCCGAGATGATGGCAGAGGGAGCGGATGTATGTCCCGGCATCGCACCTGACCCGCATCATCAGCAGCCGGCCATCAGCATCGAGCAGTTCAATCTCATGGACCATGCGAATCCGGAGGTTCCTGGCAACCGCACTCTTTTTTGGGGGTCGCTGGTAGATCCGGCCGGTAAATTCCGCGAGGGCAGCTTCAACCCGGCCTGCAGCCGGATCGCCATGGAGACGAGCAAGACAGATGTATTCCTTCTCTTCTGACAGGAGAAGCGGGGCAAGCCGCACCGCCTTCCCTATCATCACCGTCAGTATCCCTGATACTCCCGGGTCGAGTGTGCCGGCATGGCCCACCCGTGCGCCAAGAATCTCACCTGCCCAGGCAGTTACCTGGTGGCTGGAGGGTCCTCGTGGCTTGTCGATAACCAGCAAACCGTCACAGAGAGCGGGTGGAATCCGGGCCTTATTCTTTCCGGGCATTATGCTATTTCAGTCCCCTGCCAGTTCCATTCTGGCTGCAAGGTAGGCATTGAGTGCCTGAAGGGCCCCCTCCAGGGATCCATCACCGGTGACATCAGGGAGAACCCCGCCGCTCCGCATCACTGCCCCGGTCGATTCACCGATGGCGATTTTCAAGAGGGGAGCCTCAGTCTGGTAGACCGCGGTGGAAAATGACATGGCACTGGTAAACAGGATAGCTTCCGCCCTGCTCAGATCCAGGACGTTGCCTGTTGGAATCAGGGCATATACCCCTACCTCTCCCGGTATTCCTCCCGCATTCAGAATACTCTCGATCAGAAGGGGATTGGGGACCTCGGCACGGGGAATCCCGATCCTCTTTCCCCGAATCCATGAGCCAAGATAGGGGACAAAGTCACGGGAATAGAAACTGGGGAGCGTCTCCGCTACAATGCCGAAGTGCCCGAGTGTCATCGCTGTACGTGGCCCTATTGCGATCACTCTCGGCCAGCGTGAAAGGCGCGGGGCAATGATCTTTGCAGGGTAGGCACTCGTGAAAAAGATGCAGTCAAATTCGTTTGCCTCAACTGCCTGTACAAACGAACCGACCCGATCCTCCCGCACCTCTGCCATCAGGGGCGAGACCGTGTAGCATTCATGCCCGAACTGCCGGCATCGTGCCGCATCGTCCTTCTCCTTTCCTATGAGCCGTGTTACCGCAATCCTCATCAGAGCACTGTCCGTTCGTATCAGTACCTGTATTGCGATGTATTTATCTTGATTCCCCCCAACCTCAGGCGGGAATGATCGGGTTCTTCGCAGGGCTGGCGACCGGCGTCCTGCTGGGGTCCATCAGCGGGCTGATTCCCGGTGTCCACGTGAATACAATGGCCGGGGGGCTGCTCAGCCTCCAGTTTTTCCTCCTCTCTGTATTCGGGTCGGAGATGCTTGCCGTTGCTATGGTTGCCGCCCTGATCACCCACACCTTTCTTGACATCATCCCGAGCACATTCCTTGGTATTCCAGACGCGGACACCGCCCTCTCAGTAATCCCCTCACATTCGCTCTGTCTCGAAGGGAAAGGGGAAGAAGCCGTCCGTATCGCTGCGTTAGGAAGCGTTGCAGGATTCCTCGCCTCCCTCCCGGTGGCGCTCGCCCTGCTCCTGCTTGCCCCGGCGGTGCAGGGGCATCTGGATTGGGCGGTCGCACTCATTCTCACCGGAGTTGCGGGATACCTGATCCTCTTCTCCGAATCTCCCTGGTATGGGGGGATTGTTTTCATTGTATCCGGGATGCTCGGGCTCTTCACCTTCCATTTTTCATTTCTCGGGAGCGGCCCTTTCGGAGTGTCAGGACTCCTCATGCCTCTTCTCTCCGGGTTGTTCGGTATATCCCTTCTCCTTGTAGCAGGGAAGGGACCGGTTCCTGAACAACACTTTGACGATTTTGATCTGCCCCGTCACACAATCCTGAAAGGGACCATTTCGGGCACGATCGCCGGAGTGGTGGTCGGATGGCTGCCCGGGCTTTCGAACGCCACGGCAAACACGGTCGTCGCTTCTGTTGCCGATTATGAAAAAGACCGGCGGGGATATCTTTTTGCCACGAGCGCAGCAAATACCGTGAATGCTGTTGCGGGTCTCGCGGCATTCTATGCGCTCGCCCGGACACGAAACGGGGTCATGGTTGCCCTCTCTGCAATCGATCCTCCCCCTCTTATCGTGCTCATTGCCGCTGCTGCATGTGCAGCACTATGTGCCTATCTCCTCACCATTATGCTGGCTTCGGTTGCCTGGAGGTTAGGCGGCCTCAACCGAAGCAGACTCACTATCGGGGTCATTGTGTTTATCACCCTCCTCAGTTTTCTGTTCTGCGGGATTTTCGGCCTCTTCATCCTTCTCGTTGCAACCCTGCTCGGCCTCGTTCCGAAATTGCTGAATATCCCCCAGGTATTCTGTATGGGAGCCGTCACGCTTCCGGTCATCCTTTTCTCTCTTGGGATCTCCGGCTTCTGACTGGAGATTGAACGGTTCCCGGACCCGGGCCGCCTGTGCTTTGCCGTGCAACACATCTGCCAATGACACTAATTATTGAGAATAGCACATTACTCCTTCATGGAGTCCTACTGGTTTGTGGAAAGGGAAGGTGGGACGTGTCACCCCCTGCCGCATGTTGCCGGAGTCCTGGCGGAAAGAGCTGAGAGCCTGCCAGAGACGGTATGGCAGAGATGCCGGAATGGGAGCGGGCAGTGTGGTGTGGTTTTGTCAAGGACCGGTCTGAATATCTTGCCCTCCTCCATGAGACCGCAATGCATCTGGCAGGGATCCATCTTGAAAAGGAGTTGAAGGCTGGTCATCCTGAGTTGATTCTGATGGTAAAAATGCTGGACCAGATCGACTCTGTCATCAATCTCCTCTCTGAAAGTGCGGTGGAATGGTATCGCGCCCTCAATCCTGAATTCAGCCGCAAGTCAGTGCTTCCCCATGGGAGAAAACTGCGCGACCTGATGCGGGAGGGGTCAGGTGAGGCCCTTCTGGAAATCCTCGATGAGATAGATCGGCTCGCAGATCACCGCTCGGTGCTTGCCAGCAGGGTTTCTGCAAAGGCAGTCGAGGTTCTCCCGAACTGCAGCGCGCTTTCCGGAGGCCTGGTGGCTGCACGCCTTGCTGCAGAAGCAGGAGGGATTCGGGATCTCTCCATGATGCCGGGCAGTGCGATCCAGGTGCTTGGTGCAAGAAATGCTCTTTTCTGTCACCTTTCCACCGGGTCACCCCCTCCAAAACACGGCCTTGTCTACCAGTACAGCGGGGTGCACGGGTCCAGGAAAGAGAGGCGGGGAAAGGTGGCACGGGTCCTTGCTGCAAAAATGGCAATTGCTGCACGGATCGATTATTACCGGGGAGAACCTGATCCTGCGTTTATTGCAAAGGCCAAAGATGCAATCCGGCATGCCAGGTGGGGTCCATGATATGGATTGGAGACCAGCTGGTTTCAGAGGGACCGGGGGGTGTATACGGGGAAAGGATGATCCAGGGATACCGGCAATGGAGCCCGAAGAGGAGCAAGTTTGCGGCCCTCTATTACCTTCGACAGGGGGTAGAACTTGAAAAACACCACCGGGTGCTGTACCTGGGTGCTGCAAACGGGACTACCGTCTCTCATGTTGCTGATTACGTGGAGGTGGTGTATGCCGTTGAACCGGCTCCAAGGCCGATGCAGGATCTCCTCGTAGTAGCACAGACGCGGAAAAACATCATTCCCCTTATGGCTGATGCCCGAAAGCCTGAACGATACCTCCCGCTGGTGGAGAAGGTCGACATCATCTATCAGGACGTGGCCCAGCCGGACCAGGTCAAAATACTGCATGATAACACCCGGTTTCTCAATCCGGACGGGGTCATGGTGTTCATGCTCAAGCCCCGGAGTATCGATGTTACCAAATCGCCTGGTGATGTGGCCACCTCTGTCATGTATGCCCTGAGCAGCTGTGGTATCCTGACTGAAAGCTGCACCTGGCTTGCACCCTATTACCCTGACCATGCAGCCTTTATCTGCACACATGAATGAAAAGGGAGAACGAATCAGGTGCTTTACGGTAATTTGGGAAAAATACTCTCAGGGATTCAGAGATTATATGTATGAACCATCGATTCGGTCTGCGGGTAGCGCTCCACAGTACCTTGTTCTGGTGCACCTGGAAGGCAGATCGATGCATGGAACAAAATCAAATGACCGGGCTACATCAAATGACCGGCCACAGAACAGGAACATGAATAGCCCGGAGCAGATTCGAACTGCTGTCGCGGGATCCAGAGTCCCGCATGATTGACCGCTACACTACCGGGCTATGATACCTTACTTTATTTCTGCCCTCTCCTAATTAACCTGACTGATTGGAGCCTGGTCTGTGCTCACTTCCTGCATTTTCCGCACACTCTGCAGACCTCCTCAATGGGTCTTATGGAGCTTCCTTTTCCGCAGAATGGTTCGATGTCATCCACATCACGTGTATAATACACATGGGGAACCAGGGAGATGTGGGTATACGGCCCGCAGGGGAGGCCGAGATAATCTGCGATGTATTTCTGGAGATGCACAAGGGCGAACATGTTTGCTCCTGCAGCAGTAAGCATGTCATTACTCCTGAACACGACCTTCATTGAGAGACGACCCTCCCGCACGAGGCATTGCACCAGCTGGAGACAGGGGCAGTCATCGAGTCTGCTCATCGACATGCGGGTTCCAGGTCACTGCAAGAGCCCTCCGGCTGACCGGTGATGCCCCGAGTTTACGGGCAATATACCCGATCTGGTCGATATGGACTTCTCTCCCCTCCGCCATCAGCGGGGTTCCCCAGTTGTAGAGACGGTCGTGGTAATCATACTCAAATACGGCCGAAGTGCCGTTCAAGAGGTCTTCAGCATACTTCTCCATGAATTTCCTTGAGAACCGGGAATGGGGGCTCACCATGGGCTCGCTGTCAGGATGCTCGACCCGCATGGCAACCTCGTCGAATTCGATCGTAGCCTCGTCATCCTCTGTGTCAAGCACCCTCCCCTTCTCAAGCACCATTTTGACCACCAGTTCGTGGGCCGTAGCGATGGAAGGTGCCCTGATAATCCGCATACGGGTAGTATATGCAGAACACAGGAATGTAAAGATATGGAAATGGAACCGGATCAAGGGTACGATGAAAAATTCCCCTGCAATATCGCAAAAACTGACGTAGTAGAAACGAGAGATAGAAACTCCTTGTTTATCTGCAGCAGTGCTTGTGGGGGTGTTGCAATACAACACCAGGGTTGGAAATGTGCGTTTAGTACAGTAAGGAACGTCCGAAATGTAAGGAACGTCCGAAATGCACAAGCTATACAGCGAATATATACAGCGAATAGTCTTGGAATGTACGGATAAGAGGAATGGGAGGGTGTGCCGGGATAGTAAATCAGAGACAGAGAAGGTCAGAGACAGAGAAAGGACTCGCAAAAAAGGAAAGGATATGAAGGAAAAAGAAAATAATTGGATTTGATAAAGCAGTGAATATAGTCCCTGCAGCGATTCCGGCAATGCGCGAGAAGTACCTGAAGCTGCACTTTCACCATGTTTCCGTAACATGGGAGCGAAACATGCAGAGAAGCAGGAAATAATGGCTGTTTTCACTCCAATCGCCGATTTTATCCACAGAAGGACCGATTACTCCCCTTTATTCGACCAAAAAAGATATATTAAGCGTTCCACAAATATTGAATCATATTCCGTTATTCGGAGTATGGAGCACAATGAACCGGTATTCGGCAATTGCCGAGAACTGTTCAGGACGTGTGCATTGGATTGAACGTTTCAAATTGGACATGAGTATAAGGAGGACAAAGATGACTAAGCGCTTTAGCCTTGCACTGATTACCTTGGTGGCACTCGTGATGCTGATTCTTCCGGCATCTGCCAGCTATCTTGGCTAGATTGATCAGGGAACCGATGTGTTCATCGGTGAAGAAGACCTGAATGTAGCTAACGCTGTTGATGGGTTTACCCAGATAGCCTGGTTTGCATCAGGGACCACACCGCAAATCGACACACCGAACTATATCCTGGCTGTGGGTAATCCCGCAAGCTTCTATGTATCCCCTGCTGACTTTGTCGGTAAGACTGGCAACTGGTACCGCTGGAACGGAACCAACCAGGGCGTTGCATTCAACGTTGTTGATCCCAGTATTGACATCAAGGTATGGGACCAGAATGCCCAGAAGGATGTAACCGGCAAGAATGTTCCTGCAGGCAACGTCGAGAACTTCAGGATTGAGACCAACACCTATTCGGTTATGTCAAGGCCTGACGCTGCTGCTACACCTGCAGTCGGATACGTTACCATCAAGGTGAAGACCGCTGACGGTGCAACGTACACAGCTCTCGAGAACCCATCCGGACGACAACAATCGCTTCAGCTCCGGCCGGTAAATAAGTCACTCTACTACTGGGTTGCTGAAAACACGCTCACCCAGGGGTGGCAAACCGATGCGGTCGATGATGCCGGAGCTCGTCTCTACAAGGCAGGGACCTACACGGTATCTGCAGAGCTCAACCTGAACAAGATCAAGGACAACTACAAGGCTCCCGACGGCTCCGATTATACCGGCAAGACCGTGACCGCACTCAAGACCATTGCGATCACCGGTGACACCGTGAAGATCGTTGCCTCCAAGGATACCGTTGTCCGCGGCAACCAGTTCTCAGTGACCGTCACTGGCAGAGCGAACCAGTCCTACTACGTCTGGGTCAAGGGCACCAGCTCGATGGACGGAACCACTGGCAATCAACCCCCACTGATGGCAGCAAACCAGGAAGGCGTTACTTAATGACCCGGTATCGGGACCATACAACGTGGGTGCCTACCAATATGAGGGTGGCAGTGGCAAGACCATCAAGTCGGACGTAGCACCTCAGCCAAGCAACGGTGTCTATTACTACGCAAAGAGTCACCACATCAGCCAGCGGGACCCGCACTATCGGATTCCTTACCGGTCCAGACACCGATGACAAGAAGTATACCGATCCGTGTCGAGAACGTCTTTGACGGGCAGTACAAATCCGATGAGGTCGATGTGAAAGTCGAGAAAGGAACCGTAACAGTCGTCGCATCCGGTGACCAGAGCTACTTCCTCGGACAGGAAGTCCTCCTCTCCGGTACCAACTCTGAGAGCGACATGTCTATCTCTTCATCACCGGCCCGAACCTTCCCACTAACGGCGGATTATTAGATTCCGCGCAGGGAGGTCCAAGAGTGAGCGTCTGCGGAACTCTGCAACAACGTCGATGCAGTATACAAACTACAAACTTACCGTTACCGATGTCAATGATGACAACACTTGGGAATACAAGTGGCAGACTGCCAACCTCAACATCGATGCAGGGACCTACACAATTTATGCAGTATCCGATGCATTGACAAGAACGGCCTGTCCGTGCACAATACGGCACTGTTTCAGTCATCATAAGGAAACCCTTCGTTACTGCACAGGCATCCCAGTGCACCGTTGCTCAGGGTGACAGCGTTCACATCGTGGGTATCGCAGAAGGCGATCCCTCACAGGGTGTACAGATCTGGACCCTGGGCAAGAACAAAGCCATTGTTGAGACCGAGACTGTCAATGACGATGGAACCTTCGATTATGAACTCAGCGGAGCCGATGACCTCCGGCCTGACCAGCGGCCAGTACTTCGTTGTTGTTCAGCACCCGATGTATAACGATAAGTTGGATGTTAACTTACAACTGCGTGCCAACGCGGTCTATGTTGTCGGACCCTATCCCACGTGGCCAACTCGAACGGATCTTCAAGTTGACGGGATCAGGCAGCCTGCAGGGATCTGATGCGGCAAACGCACTCACCATTGCACTCGACAACTCAGCGGTAGACGATACCTACACCAAGCTCCAGTTCCTGGTAGAAGTGCCTGATATCAAGATCGTCCCGGTCACTGAAAAGATGGTTGGGGACAAGTTCGAGGTCAAGGGAACCACCAACCTGGCTGTCGATGACGAGCTGCTCGTTGAGATCTACTCCTCCTCGTTCGAACCAACCGATAAGGAGCAGAGCGGAGAGTTCAGCGGAGTTTCAGGCACCGTAAAGGTTGTCAAGGGAACCTCTGGCTTCAACACCTGGTCCTTCCCGGTTGACACTACTACCTTCAAGCCAGATGAGTACATCGTTGCAGTCAACGCTATTGGGCTTGAGGGCGCCAACGATGTGTCTGCAACCACGCTGTTCAACGTCGTCGAGTTCGTGCCGACCACCATACCGACCACCGTGCCACCCACCAATGTGACGACCACCGTGCCGACCACCGTGCCGACCACCGTGCCGACCACCACGCCCGGATTCGGTGCACTTGTTGCGCTGATCGGACTTGGAGCAGTGGCATTCCTCATCGTGCGCAAGCACTAAACACAAAAATCCCTTTTTTTTGAAAGATCGACTTCTGCTACAATTTCTGACCCTATTGTTCCCCAGTCTTCCTTGTGATCCTTCAGATTTTTTGGGATGCCGTTCGCACCACCAGGATCAATCCCATCCCCGTAATGGCGGGTTGTTGCACTGCCCGGTATTCCCTCCGTGGAACAGGAAGTGAAAGCCGGCTATCCCGGATACGAAAGAGCATATAGGGGTATATCCCAGATGAGTATAGTGCCCGCAAAACAAACCCCTGGCATGTCGTGTCGGGGAGCGGGAATACCAGAAATCAGAGGAACCGCAGGACCATGAAGCTGAACGTAAAACTGATCGATATCGGGACAAGAGAAGTTCTCTTGCACATCGGGGATGCCCGGAACATTGGAGCCCTGGCAGGGGACCGTGTCCAGATCCTCAACCAGAAAACCGGGATCTCCATTGCAGCATTTGTCGATACCACCACCTCGCTGATTCCCGAGGGAGTTGTCGGGATTTACCGGATCACGAACGAGAAGCTGGGTGTTGAGGAAGGGGCTACGGTGGAAGTCAGGATTGCAGAACGGCCGGTCTCTCTCCAGGTACATCAGGAAAAAGATGGATGGGGTTCGCCTCTCGAAGGAGGAAACCTACGAGATCGTCAAGGACGTCGTAAACGAAGACCTGACCCCTGCAGAGCTCACTGCCTACATCACTGCCTGTTATATCAACTCAATGGATATGGACGAAGTGGAACACCTCACCCGTGCGATGGTAGATACCGGGGAACGCCTCACGTTCCATACCCATCCGATAGTCGATAAGCATTCTATCGGGGGAGTTCCCGGCAATAAAATCTCGCTTCTTGTGGTCCCGATAATTGCCGCAAGTGGCCTGAAGATCCCAAAGACCAGTTCGCGGGCAATTACCGGGGCCGGGGGTACGGCTGACCTGATGGAGGTCCTTGCACCGGTTGAGTTCTCAGCGGCCGAAGTCCAGAGGATGACGCTGAAAGTGGGAGGGGCTATCGTGTGGGGGGGGGCGACCAATATCGCACCTGCCGATGATTATATCATTATCCAGGAATACCCCTTCCGAATTGATGCCCGGGGCCAGATGCTGGCCAGCGTGATGGCAAAGAAATTTGCCGTGGGGGCCGACCTCGTGGTCATCGATATCCCCATCGGAGAGCATGCAAAAGTCCCCAATGTTCAGGAAGGCCGGAAACTTGCACGCGAGTTCATCGACATCGGCGAGACGGCTGAATATGCGTGTCGAATGCGCCCTGACCTATGGGGATTCCCCTGTCGGGAGAAGCATTGGCCCGAACCTCGAGGTGAGTGAAGCGCTCCGTATCCTCGAGGGAGCCGATGAGCCCGGATCTCTCCTCCAGAAAAGTATCGCAATTGCCGGAATTGCCCTTGAGATGTCCGGCAAGGCTGCCCATGGTATGGGGAGCAAGCTGGCGTTTGACATTATCAAAAGCGGGGACGCCCTGAAAAAATTCAAAGAGATTATCGCTATCCAGGGGGGCGAACCCAACGTCAGGGCTGATGACATCGTCCCCGGAAAGTATGAGTTTGTGGTCAATGCCCCTTCGGATGGCTACGTGATCGAGATGAACAACCAGTCGCTCATCAGCCTTGCCCGATCTGCAGGGGCACCCCATGATCACGGTGCGGGAATCCTGCTCCATGCAAAAAAGGGAAGCAGGGTCGAGAAAGGAGAGCCAATCTTCACCATCTACGCAGAGCGGTCCTGGCGGCTCCAGAACGCAGTTGAGGAAGGACGCAGGCTGATGCCGGTCCTTGTGGAAGGGATGCTCCTTGACCGTGTTCCCCATGAGTCGAAATGGGAGTGATGCGGGAACATGCGATAAAAAACCCGGTCTTTTTCATGGGAAAATGCCTCCGGCATTTTTCATTTTGTATGGTTGTGTCACCATGGGAATCCTGTAGTTTTTATCTTCGGATTGTGAGTGACATCGATACTTTATAGCAGATCACCGCCGATATCAGAGTATGCAGAGGTCTGGAGACTATCTCTTTATTGCTCTCGTAGTGGTGCTTTTTTTTACGGGGATCGCTTGCGGGGCGACCGTTCTTGTACAGGTCTTTTCGACTGAGGAGAAGATCACCCCCGTTCAGGGGGCTCTTGTGTATGCCAATGGCACCCTTATCGGAAAGACAGATGCTGCAGGTACCCTTGATTTCCTCTCTCCCGGGACTGACACGACACCCCTGAAAGTCGAAAAATTCGGGTACGATTCGTGGGACGGAGAAATAGGTAAAAATACCACCGAGGTCCTCGTGGAACTGCAGAAGGCAAAGGTTGCCCTCTCAGTGCATCTCTACGATACCGATACCATGGAACCGCTCCCCGGCGTGAATTTGACCATCGAAGGTCGCGGACAAGTCAGCTCTGCGCTCTCGGATTCGAATGGGACTGCCGGGTTCGCTGTCCCGGCACGGGGCTCCTACCGGATAAAGACTGACGCAGAGCATTATCAGCCGGCCGTTGTCGAGGTTGATGTGGGTACCGCGGGGAAAGACGTGCAGGTCATGCTCTTCCGTGATGACCGGTTCTTGATCGTGGTAAATGATGGAGATTCGGGAGTTCCCCTGTCAGGAGCCCGCGTATTTGTGGAAGGGATGGAGCGAGGCATCACGGATCCGAAGGGGGTGCTGACCATTCCCTTCTCAAGAGGGAAGGTGTACCTGTTTCGGGTCGTCCTGGAGGGGTACCAGGACTATAATGGTCGGCAGATAATCGAAAGTGATATGGCGTTCCTGACCATCCCGCTCACAAAAACCCCTTTCACGGTCTTTGTCTCGGTGTACAATGAGGATGACGATCCTGTGGAAGGTGCTCTCGTCCTCGTCGATACTATCCCTGCAGGAACGACCAGCCGGTCCGGACGCGCGGTACTCACGAATCTCACGGCAGGCCAGTATCTTCTCGAGGTCCAGCACCCCGGGTATGTGCCTGCCAGGCAGCCCCTTACTGTTGCAGTGCAGGGAGAGGATATTGTCACCAGGATCATGTACCGGAAGGAGAACATCACCATAAAGACCGTTGAAGGGGCGGACAGCCCTGTTCCCGGTGTAACGATCAGGCTGAATGGCGAAGAAGCAGGGGTCACCAATGACAAAGGAACACTCCCGGTCATTCTCCGGGTGAACCTCTCCTACACCATCACGGCAGAGAAGGCAGGATATCATCAGGCAAGCATCGAGCAGGAGATCAGCCCCTCGAATACGACCTCATCGCTCGTCATACCGATGAACAGGAATTTCAACATGATGCTCCTGGGGATTGCAGGAATCGGCGTTGCAGCCGTAATAGGCGCGGTTCTGGTTCTCCGGGGGCGGTCACGTGGCCATTCCTACAGGAAACGTGGCGGTCTCTGACACCTCCCCTCTACGAATTTCATTTTTCCATTTTTTCGCGAATTCAAAAAATATCCGTTTCAGCACATTCACCGGGCCGCCAGTCACAAAAACCCTGAAAACCAGCGCTCCCGGATCCTGCAGCAGGGGGCTTTTACGGCATTAATGGATACCCTTGTGGTGCAGGATCAGATAAAGAGGGCGCGAGCCGCTGTATGACCGCTCTGCCCGTTCCAGCGGACCCAGCGGGAATCGAACCCGCGTCCCTGGGTCCGAAGCCCAGGAGGATGTCCTCTACCCCATGGATCCTCCCTTTCATTAGTATCATAAGATATTAAGCATTTTCCGGGATAGTACCTGTATGAGATGATACTCTCTTCACGGGAAATCATGAGGAGGCTTGGTGAACAGGGTAAGGACGGAGCACTCGTTATCCGTCCCTATGGGAGCGAATGCCAGCAACCCGCGTCGTATGACCTGAGGGTTGCAGAAGATACCGTGCTGAAACCCGGCTCCTGCACTCTGGCCCATACGCTGGAATGGGTGGAGCTCCCTCCTGATCTTGCTGCCACCATAAGGACTCGCTCTTCGTATGGTCGTCGCGGTGTACTGGTGACGGCAGGTTTCGTGGACCCCGGATTTCGTGGCCAACTCACCCTTGGGCTGGTCAATATGGGCCCGGATACCGTGCACCTGAAAATGAACGATCGTGTTGTCCAGCTCATCCTCCACCAGGTTCTTGGGGCCGATCAGACCTATGAGGGGAGATACCAGGACAGCATTGGCATTGTCGGGGCACGGTGAACCGATGATACGGACTGAACGGAAATATATCGAAATTCTGAGGATATTAAAAGAGCATCAGGAGCCGATGGGAGCGAAGCGGCTCTCCGAGTTGATGGCAGAGAGGGGTTTTGTCCTGAGTGATCGGGCAGTCCAGTATTACCTGCGATATCTCGATGAGATGGGTTTTACCGAGAAAGTTGGTAACATGGGGCGGATCCTCACCCCGTTCGGGATGACCGAGACCGAGAGTGCCCTGGTCGGAGAGAGGATTGGATTTGTTATCTCGAGGCTTGAGCGCCTTGCATTCAGGAGCACGTTCAATCCTGTCACCCAGACCGGTGACGTCGCGTACAACCTTTCCATAGTCCCTGAAGAGCGGATTGATGAGGTAATTGAGACATTTGATGCAGTGGTTTCTGCCAGGTGTGGTTTCTTCTCCGCGTACCGTGTTCTCGATCGAGATCCCCGGGTCCCTGATGGCAGTACCGGTATCATGACCGTCTGCAGCATCACAATGGACGGAGTGTTCCAGAACCGGGGTATCCCGGTACATATGGCATACGGGGGGAGGCTTTCTGTAGAGCATGGTGAGCCCATCCGCTTTGTAGATCTGATAGGCTACCGTGGCACTACTATCGACCCGCTCCAGTTATTCATATCAGCAGGCCTTACTTCGGTCTCATCCATGATCAGGAACGGGTCCGGCACTGCGCTTGCGAATGTTCGCGAGGTTCCGGCGGCAGCAGAAGGCCAGGTGCGGGAGACGGTGGCACAGATGCGGAAAAGCGGTTTTGTCTTCCCTGTCGCCATGGGGACCTCTCCATTCAATCTGCCTGCTGACCCCTATCGGATCTCTATTGTCTCGTATTCCGGCATGAATTTCGTCGCCAGCATATTTGAGAAAAAAATTCCCATCACCACGGAAATCGGGGCAGGGAATATCCCTTTCTCGAGGATTATGCATGCCGACTGAACCGGGAGGTTTTGTCATCCTTCCTGTGACAGGTCACCTTTTTTTTCCGAGTCCCTGACGGCCCGGAGCGAGTCAACCCTGGCAATATGCGAAAAACCCGAGAGCAGTACCTCCACGGCTACGAAACGACTGCTGCTGACAGGATAATCTCCGGACCGTACCTCAAATCCTCCGATATTGGTACTGATCCAATGCTTGAATACCATATACCCCCGCATGTTCAGCTCACGGGCAGGTCCGGTAATAAGGATCAGTGCCTTTTGTGCTTCAGAAAGTGTGCAGGAGACTGACATACCCTCCAATACGGCCTTCTTGCCGAGGGCAACAATCCTCAAAGCCTTTTCGTGATTTTCCCCTATAGAGTGACCAGCAGGCCGCAACTTCCGGATAAGTTCGGGCTGGAAAGCCGCGAGGGGTTCACTGGCAAAACCAAGAGCGGCAAGGCCACCCCCCCGAAGGGTATTCAGGATCTCTCCCGCGTCCAATGCAATTTCCCCCACCTCAGTGCCCGGGCGTTCGCTCACCTCGCCAGCCCGTAACAGGAGGCTGACCTGCTTTACAATTATCTGGTTGATACCCTGATAGACCAGGGAAGTATCTGTCTGGGGTACAGTCCGCCGTGTTCTCGAAGGGATCAGCCCCCCCTCGCCTTCTGGTGCGACATGAAGATCCGGGTCGTTCTTGACTCTCCTGAACCATAGCTCGTTATCGAAAAGGATGATCCCCTCCGTTACCATTGTGAGGAGATCGATCTGGTCGGCTGCCATCGCAAGTACTTCCTCCCCTTCCTGGTCGCAGGGCAGGGTGAAGAGGCCGAAAACAGGTTCAACCATGGTTTTCCTGATACTGCTTATAAGAGAGGGTACGAGTCCTGCCATGGTCCCCCCAAGGCCCAGGCAGACGATCAGTGCATCGATATCACCAGGGTCAAGGGACTGGAGCCGGGAAATGATCTCCTCGTCAGGCAGCAGAAAGGCGCTGCCCCCCTCTTGATTCGGATCAAGAGTCTTTGAAAAAATCAGATTTTCTTTGGGAAGGGCTCTCAGGGCACTGAGGGCAGATTCATCGCTGTCGACCGCTATAGCGTCAGTACAGCGTAATGATCGGGACTTCAGGTCCTGAGCGTAGAGCCTGTCGGCAATCCGGCATCCTGCGCCTCCGATACCGACCAGCAATACCCTCAATTGTCCTGCCTCCTTTCCCTGCACCATTCCTCTGTTTTGGGAATGCAGTGAATTACCATTGGAACCCGGATTAAAAAAAGACTATCGGACTCGTCTGTATAAACCCGTTTACTCGAGACAACCATAAAGCAGGGAGCGCCCCGATTTGCCGACGGGAATGAAAATGGAAAAATTGTTTTTTCGTGGTAATGTATACACTCTCCGTATCGTTTCGTGGCATTGATAACTGAAAATGATAAGGTATTTAATTTTGCGCCCGATATGTTACAGTGAGGTGTACTAACCTTGACAACGTATGGAATAGAATTTGTGCCTGGCAATGTGAATGTCAAGCAGGTGGTCAATTTCTGCAAACTCGCAGAGTCCAAGGATATCGACTTTGCATGGATCACCAACCACTACAACAACCGCCACTGCTACCCCACCCTTGCCGCCATCGCTCAGGCGACCACCACCCTGAAGATGGGCCCTGGCATCATGAACTCATTTACTGACACTCCGGCAGCGATGGCATCCTTCTTCTGCACGCTCAATGAGATTTCTGACGGACGTGCCGTACTCGGCATTGGTCCTGGCGACCTCTCAACGCTGCCGAAACTGGCCATTCAGGCTGAAAAACCGGTAGGGCGTCTCGAAGAGGCAGTTACACAGATCCGCAAACTCTGTGCCGGTGAAGAAATCAAGAAGTCGGGGCTGCAGTTCTTCGACTACGACGGGGCAAAGCTTACCGGAGTGACGCTCCCGGGCAAGAAGGGCGTACCGATTTACATCGGCGCACAGGGGCCAAAGGTTCTTGAGCTCGCCGGAAGAGCCGGTGACGGAGCCTTAATTAACGCATCCAATCCCAAAGACTTCGCAATCGCGATCCCGATCATCAAAGCAGCCTGTGACAAGATCGGAAAGAAAGGATTTGATGTCGGTGCCTACACCGCCATGTCTATTGACACGAACGAGAAGAAGGCCCGGAACGCAGCAAAGATCGTTGCCGCATTCATTGCAGCAGGATCCCCGCCTGACCTCATTGCACGCCATGGCCTTGATGCCGCAAAGGTTGCAACCATCAAGGGCGCACTCGCGAAGTTTGACTTCAAGACAGCTGGTGAGAATGTAGACGACAAGACCATTGATGCATTCACCATTGCCGGAACCCCGGAAACGGTGAAACAGAAGTGTGAAGACCTTGCCAAGGCTGGGGTCACCCAGATCATCTTCGGATCCCCGCTCGGGCCGGACATGACCACCTCTATCCGCCTTCTCGGCAAGTACGTCGTCTGATCCGTTCAGGCTGGAACAAACCCTTCCTTTTTTTCACACAGTTTTAATAGAAAGGCTTCGAATGTGAAGTCTGAGTGGCATGTTCACCGTAACAGAGATCCGGAGCGGGACCCATCTCCTCCAGGTAAGGGAAGAACTTCTCACCGGCCACCGGTGTAAGATCTCCCCGGGACGTCTGCACCGCGGCATCGATACCCCTTACCAGCCTGCCGGTATTCCAGGCAACTGCCCGTTCTGCAGTGAACAGATCTTTTCTGTCACCCCCCTTTTCCCTGATGGGAATCGTATCTGCCGGGGTGAGAGTGTGACATTCCCAAACCTCTTCCCTTTCGGGGAATGGCACACCGTCACGGTCATCACAAGAAGGCATCAGGCCGGTATTTTCAGCAGGAAGGAGATCGTGGATGCTTTGTCGGGACAGGCAGAATCCCTCATGAAAGCGCCGGGATACAAGAGCATCAATTGGAACTACCTTCCCTCTGCCGGGGCAAGCATCACCCATCCTCATCTGCAGGGGCTTGCCGACAGGAGAGCACCTGTTGTTGCCGAACGGTACATCGAAGGGGGGCTGATGTATCGTGAGAAAGAGGGGCGCAACTATTGGGAAGATATCCGTTCCTGCGAGTCCAGTTCCTCCCGCTACCTCTTTGGGAATGAATTGCTCTGGTACGCACAGCCGGTACCGCTCGGTGAAAGAGAAGTGCGGTGTATCCTTCCGATTGTTACCCTAGAGGAGTTCCCTTCCTGCATTGAAACGTTTGCCGAAGGCCTTCTCACCATTATCGGGATGTACCGGAACCTCGGGACACATGCCTTTAACATGGCCCTCTTTTTTGGCAAAAGTGGAGAGAAAAATGGTTTCTCCGCCTTCTGTTCGATAATATCGCGGATAAATCCGAATACCTCCTCGATGAGCGATACTGCCTTCATGGAACGGCTCCACCTCGAGCCGGTCATCCTCACCCTGCCTGAAGATCTCGGCGATTTTTACAAGAAAGGGTGTTGATTCGTTTCAGGTTCCGGGTATCCCGGCAGCCGCAGTGTCATCGAAGGCAGTAATGGAGAAGAAAAATATCCGTTACCTAATCCGTAGAAAAAAAGAGATTCAGGGTTACTCAGGCTTGCTGATCAGTTTTGTCTTTGAGACGATGACCCCGTCTTTCTTGTGGGGCTTCCTGATGATACCATCGCCAGCCTTCTCGATCTCGCGGGCCTCGTCACAGAGGACTGCAGCAGCCCGCATCATCTCGTGAGCACTCGTGACGATGGGAATATACTTCTCCCATTCCTTCGTCATGAAGCATCCCTTGACGTTTACCATGGCGACTGCGGAAGCGATCTCATAGGCTGCACGGGCCTTTGCGAGCGCATAGGGGTTGGTGAACTCTCCCTCGACTGCCTTGTCGGATGATACGATAAGTTTCGGCATGACGATGTCAGCGCCCTTCTTTCCTGCCTTCACCTGGTCGATAACCTGGTCGATGGCCACCTGGAGTTTGCGGAATGCACCGGTCAGTGCGAGCACCTTCACGAGGTTTCCGTTGTAATCTGCCATCTCAATGGGGTCGAGGAATTCACGGCGGGCGCCGATCATTGCGTCACCCTTCATGATGATGTACCCGAACTTTCCATCCTTGATCTCGGCCCACTCCTTCTTGGTGGTCACATCGTCGGTTATGAACACGGTGGGGATTCCTGCGGCAACCAGGCGCTCACGGGCACCGGTCGGGCCGGGAAGCACTCCGTTCGGTGAGACAACGATCGCGAAATCGGGTTTCCATGCAACCATGTTGTTGACAACCCTGTCGATGTCTTCGGGCTGGAGCTTCGTTCCGCTCGTCGCCATGAAGGTCTGCATATCCTCGCGGTCTGCTCTCTCATCGAGCAGGAGTTCGGCCATTACGCCACTTGCAATGTTGCCGAGTTTGGCAACTCCAACTTTAACTACCATCTATGCACCTCATTTAGTTTATAACGGTATTATTCATCCCCGGCTGATATAAACGTTTTGAAATTTGATGATAATTGGAAAATTCAGCCATTACTACCGTTTTTTGGTGAAATATCCTCATATTGCAGACTCACGGGTGGCTTCTCCTTGTTCAGTGAATGCACCGGAGAATGTTAACGAAAAGTGTTTAAGTTACCCCCTCCAACTGGTTTATCATGAAAGACGGGCTGCTTACTGATCGCCAGAAAGAGGTGCTCAGGTTTCGTAAGCAGGGGATGACCCAGCAGCAGATAGCTGATATAATTCACACATCTAAGGCGAATGTCTGTACTATTGAAAAGTCAGCGATGGAGAATATAAGGAGGGCCAAGGAGACATTGGAATTCCTGTATACCCTCGATGCGACCCACCTCTGTACTATTGAGGCCGGGATGGACCTCCTTGATGTAGCCCCATTTATTTACCGCGAAGCCGAAAATATCGGAATTAAAGTCAAATATGATACGATATCTCTCATCAACAAGCTGCGCGAGGCTACTCCTGAGCGTTTCAGGGCGCGTCACGTCCGGGACCCTATTGAGGTTTATATAAACGACGAAGGCGATCTCTACTTCGGCTGATCACCTGCAGTGACCATCCGGGATCCTGTCATGGTGTTCCTTCTATTTTCATGGCCTTGGAAAACCCCGGGAAGTTTTATATCCATTTCTGTCTAAATATTATGGAAGCCTATATGGTGGTCCCGGCGAGAATCGGGATTTCATATGTGGCGGGCGCCGTTCCACGTCATCGTGTGAACTGCGCAGCCGAGATGGAGTTGTGATAATTCACAACGGGCTGACAGGGTGGAACTGATCAGTGCAGGGGTGGACGTGAGGTTTGCACGAGCCCGCATGTACCATAATGCGGTACATCTGCACGAAAATCAGGATCTATTAGCGACGACCGGTTGGAACTGGGGAGAATTGGCTGGAGAAGAACATACCGCCTCTTTACAAGGAATCCCCCTCAAAGGTCAAAGGTTCGCTCCGCAGACGGGATATATGCACTATCCCGTTCCGGGACAGCTCGATTATCCGGAGCGTCACGCTCTCTCGGTGCAGATGCATGCCGTATGCATACCCGGGCTCCTGAAACAGGGCCTTTATGCCGACCGGTTCTGCACGGAATAACCAGATTCATAAGAAAGGATTGATGAAGAAATGCCGAAGATCAACACACCGCGAAAAGGATCTCTCGCGTACAGCCCCCGGAAGAGGGCAAAAGGGCCGGTCCCGAAATACCAGTCATGGCCGGAATACGAGGGAACTCCGGTGCTGCAGGGATTTGCCGGGTACAAAGTAGGGATGACGCATGTCATCATGGTCGATGACCATAAAAACAGCCCTACGGAAGGCAAAGATATCATGGTACCGGTCACGGTCATCGAGATTCCTGCCATGAAGGTCGCTGCGATTCGTGCCTACACACGGGACACGTATGGAAAGCACCCCATGACCGAGGTATGGGATGCTGCTCCTGACAAGGCACTCGTCCGAAGGATCACCCTTCCCAAGACGTATGATGGATCGGCTGCCAAGGAAGCCATCCAAAACGGAATAAAAGCCGGAACGGTGGCAGAGATTTTTGCGCTTGTCCATACCACGCCGGAACTGGTATCAGGAATCCCTAAGAAGGTGCCCGATCTCATGGAAATGAGGGTAGCCGGGGGTTCCCTTGAAAGCAGGTTCGACTACGCGCTCTCCCTTCTGGGGAAGGAAGTAACTCTTAAAAATGTCCTGCAGCCTGGCGCGTATGCGGATATCACCGCAGTAACCACGGGAAGAGGGACTCAGGGCCCGGTAAAACGATGGGGGATAAAACTCCGGAAGCGTAAACACTCCCGCGGCGGCAAGAAGCGCCACGTAGGGACCCTCGGACCATGGAACCCGCACCATGTGCGATGGCAGGTTCCGCAGGCAGGCCAGATGGGATACCAGCAGCGGACCGAATTCAATAAACGGATCCTCAGGATAGGTGACGACGGGAAAGAAGTCACTCCTGCAGGGGGATTCCTCCATTATGGCATGTTGAATAACCCGTATGTCCTTGTCAAGGGCTCAGTCCCCGGTCCGGTCAAGCGGCTGGTCAGGATCCGCCCTGCGATGAGACGGGGAGATCATATCCCGCGTCAGCCGGCTATCGAGTTCGTGAGCGTTCAGAGCAAACAGGGGTGAGGCAGCGATGAAAGCACAGGTAATTACCATTGATGGCGCTATGGGGCGGGACATCGAGCTCCCCCTGCGTTCTTAGAAGAATACCGTCCTGATCTGATCAGGAAAGCGGTAGTTGCACTCCAGAGCACAAGAAGGCAGCCTCACGGCACCTACCCGTATGCCGGTATCGAGTCTTCAGCAGTCGGGTGGGGAAGCGGCCGGGGTGTCTCGCATGTGCCCCGTATCAGGACAGGATCACGGGCAGCAAAAGTCCCCCAGGCAAAGGGAGGAAGGGAAGCACACCCTCCGGTCGTGCAGAAAGTCCTCCTCATCAGAATCAATAAGAAAGAGAAGGCGAAGGCATTCAGATCGGCGCTCGCTGCGAGTGCCTCAGAAGAGCTCGTGCGGGCACGCGGGCATCTTTTCACAGGAAAGATCCCGATCGTATTCGAGGATGCATTTGGAGAACTCGGGCGGACTTCTGACGTCATCTCTGCACTTACTGCAGCGGGGCTCTATCAGGACATCGAGAGGTCCAAGATCTCCCGGAAGGTCCGGGCAGGCCGCGGGAAGATGAGGGGAAGGCGGTTCAAGCAACGAAAGAGTCTCCTCATCGTGACTGCGGAAAAACCGCTGAAGGCTGCGCGGAACCTGGCCGGTGTTGATGCGATCACGCTCTCCCAGCTGAATACCGAACTCCTTGCACCAGGGACGCTGCCGGGCCGGCTTACGGTATTTACCGAAGGCGCAATCTTAAAACTCGGGGGACAGTAAGATGGTTCTTCGACATCCGTATGTGACCGAAAAGGCCATGATGACACTTGAGAAGGAGAACAAACTCCAGTTCCTCGTTGAGAAGAACGCCACAAAAAAGCAGATCAAGAGAGAGATCGAGAAGACCTTCGAACAGGACGTCAGCGGAATCTCGACTGTCATGACCATGCGCGGCGAGAAGAAAGCGATCATTAGTTTTGCCAATGAAAAGGCAGCTGAGGAGATACTCAGCCGGCTTGGCATAATGTAGGTGAGAGCAATGGGACACCGTATTACAACACAGAACAGAGGAAAAGGCGGTTCGACCTATCGTGTGCCATCCCACCGTTTCAAGGCGGCACTCCGCCATGCCGGGAGCGGGGACACAACCGTCAAGGGGACGGTCGTCGATATTGAGCATGACCCTGCACGACACACTCCGATAGCACTGGTGAAACTCGAAGATGGATCAAGGATGTATATGCTCGTCACCGAGGGAATTGGCGTGAATGATGAGGTGAGCTGGGGACCCGAAGGAGAGGTGCGGAATGGCAACACTCTTCCGCTCTCGGCAATCCCGACAGGGGCATATGTCTGCAACATCGAGGCCAGGCCGAATGACGGCGGCAAGTTCGTCCGCGCAAGCGGCGTCCAGGCAATTGTCGTTGATAAGACTGCGGAACGGGTTGGCGTCCAGATGCCCAGTGGCGTGACCAAATGGTTCAATGCACGCTGCAGGGCAACCGTTGGCATTGTGGCCGGAGGAGGACGCGGGGAGAAACCGTTCGTGAAGGCCGGGAACAAGTTCTACAAGATGAAGAACAGTGCATCGAACTGGCCCCGTGTCAGGGGTGTGGCTATGAACGTGATCGACCACCCCTTCGGCGGAGGCGGTCACCAGCATACAGGCCGGCCAAAGACCATTGCCAGAGGAACATCCCCCGGGAGGACCGTCGGCCATGTTGCCGCGCGGAAGACTGGTCGGGGCAAGAAGTGAGGGTTTGACATGGCAAAGAAGACACAGAAGAGATTGCCAAGGCGGCGCGAGGAATTTACCTATCACGGGTTCCGGCTTGAGGAACTCCGGCAGATGGGAATGGCCGAGCTCCTGCCGGTAATGCCCGCGCGGGTCCGCAGGAAAGTGAGCAGGGGGCTCACCCGCGGGGAAGAGCACCTCCTTTCACGGTTCAAGAGTGGGGATAGCAGGATCAGGACCCACCTTCGGGATATGGTAATCATGCCCGATATGATCGGAAAAGAAGTGGAGATCTACAACGGGAAGGAATTCATGAAAGTAGAGATCCAGCCCGAAGCAGTCTTCCATTACCTCGGAGAATTTGCACTGACGAGAAGGAAAGTGACGCACGGGAGCGCCGGTATCGGTGCGACCCGGTCGAGTAAGTATGTACCGCTGAAGTGAGCATCATGGCACGCACAGGATATTCAACTGATATCTCCGGGGATACCATAGCACGGGGAAAGGCAAGCGAACTTCCCATATCGCCCAAGCATGCCATGGAGATCGCGAGGTTCATCAAAAATAAAAAGACCGGCGAAGTAGTCTCCTATCTCGAAGCGGTGATCGCTGAAAAGAAGGCAATACCATTCCGCAGGTTCAACCGCAAGGTTGCCCATAAACGGGGGCTTACCGGTTGGGATGCCGGGCGTTACCCGAGAAAGGCATCGAAGGCCTATATCCGTTTGATACATTCGGTTACCAAGAATGCCGAGTATCTCGGTCTTGACACGGAACGCCTCGAGATCATTCACGTAGCTGCAAACAGGGGAAGAGGCTCTGAAGGCATCTTTCCACGGGCGATGGGACGGGCCACACCGAAACGCCGTGAAACAGTCAACATCGAGATAGTGGTAAAGGAAGTGCAGTAATGGCAGTCGAAAGAAAATTCGTGGCCGAGGGAGCAAGAAGGGCACGTGTCGAGAAACATCTCGTAAAGGAGCTCAAAAGGGCCGGGTATGGAGGGATGGACCTGCAGCGGACTCCTCTTGGCACACAGGTAACTATCTACGCAGAAAAGCCGGGGATCGTCATCGGGAAGGGCGGAAAGGTTGTACGGCAGCTCACCCAGGATCTTGCAAACGATTTCGGTGTCGAATCTCCGCAGATTGAAGTCCAGCAGGTTCCCAACCCGAGTTTCAATGCCCAGATCATGGCAGAACGCCTGGCAAATGCCCTTGAACGCGGGTGGTATTTCCGGAAGGCAGGCTCAAGCATCATCCGCAGGGTTATGGAATCCGGGGCGCTCGGCTGCGAGGTTATCATCGCGGGGAAACTGACGGGTGCCCGTGCAAGGGTCCAGAAGTTCACCGAAGGCTACATCAAGCACAGCGGTGAGCCGGTAAATACCATCGTGGAGAAGGGATTTGCCGTGGCGATCAAGAAACTGGGGGTTATCGGGGTCCAGGTCAGGATAATCCCGCCTGACTCTGAAGCTGCCTGATCACTTCCAGATGATTGTCCCAAAGCAGAAACTCTCGCGAAAACAGGAGATCGCCATCACCCCGATAGGTGAGGAGATCGAAGAAGAGGAACTTGCGCTGAATCTCGACGAGTTTGATGATGTGGAAATTCCGGAGGAACGGTAAAAATGGCAATCCTTCGTGCCAACGATATCCGGCAGCTCTCTGATGTTGAACTGCAGGAACAGATGGATAAGCTCAAAATCGAGCTCATCCAGCACAACGGGAAGGTCAGTGCCGGAGGGTCCACAGAAAACCCAGGAAGGATCCGGGAGCTGCGCAGGACGATCGCCCGTATGCTGACTGAACAGAACCACAGGAGAACTGCATGATCTCTCCCCGGAACATCCTGCGCCATGAATTGATAGGACTGGATGTTTCGGTAGTGGAGGCATCAAATCCTCTTCATCGTGGAATAGCAGGTCTGATCGTCGATGAGACCAGAAACACCCTCCTTATCCGCACACCAGCGGGTGATCGGAGGATACAAAAACAGTATTCCCGCTTCCGGATCATCCTGCCGGACAGGACACTGGTTATCATCGATGGTTCAGCGCTTGTGTCAGCCCCGGAGAGGAGAATTACTCAGTACATGAAAATTCGAGGTAAATAATGGCAAAAAATATTGGATTGGGCGTCCTGCCACCGGAACAGGTATGCAGCGACGCAAACTGTCCGTTTCACGGCAGTTTACCGGTGCGCGGCCAGGTGATCACCGGTAAAGTCGTGAGCGATCGCATGATGGGGACGGTAGTTATCGAGCGAAACTACCTCCATTTCCTGCGAAAGTATAACCGCTACGAGAAAAGAAGCTCGAGGATACATGCCCATAATCCTCCCTGCATCCAGGCAAAGAGCGGCGATACTGTGAAAATCGCAGAATGCAGGCCGCTCTCAAAGACAACGACCTTTGTAGTGGTGGAGGTGCTGAAGCAATGAAGGCAAAGCAGTCAAAGACGCCGAGGGCCCTTTCTACGGGGACCCGGATGATCTGTGCTGACAACACCGGAGCCCGCGAGGTGCAGATTGTATCGGTGTTCGGCTACCATGGGGTCCGCCGCCGCCAACCCAAGATGGGTCTCGGGGATCTCGCTACCGTCACGGTAAAGAAAGGCACCCCTGACATGCGGAGGAAGCTCGTGAGGGCTGTGGTCATCAGGCAGAGAAAAGAGATCAAGCGCCCGAGCGGACTTCGAATCACCTTCGATGATAACGCGGTAGTCGTTGTCGACGAGAAGAACGAGCCACGCGGGACAGAGATCAAGGGGCCGGTGGCACGGGAAGTCGCAGAGCGCTTCCCAAAGATTGGCTCAATGGCAACGATGATCGTGTGAGGTGTGCAGGAATGGTAAGAATTGAGAGTAAACAGCCAAGAAAACAGCGCAAGGCGCGGTATAATGCTCCTGCGCACCTCAGCGGGAAATTCCTCGGTGCCCCCCTCTCCCCTGCACTCAGGACAAAGTACAAGAGAAGGACACTTCGGGTCGTGAAGGGCGACACGGTCAAGCTGCTCCGGGGAGATGCTGCAGGGACCGAAGGGCTTGTGGACGAGGTCCATACCGGGAGGTCGAAATTGATCGTCCAGGGGATTTCGATCCCGAAGGCAGACGGCACTGAAGTACCACGGCCTGTCGATCCATCCAATGTCCAGATCACAAAACTGAATATGAAAGATCCCAAGAGGGTCGAAAAACTCACGGAGGGAAGCTGATGTCCGATCACCTTAAGCGTCTGCGTGCACCGGACTCATGGCATATTGCGAAGAAGACCAATAAATTTGTTGCAAAAACAGTTCCCGGCCCTCATAATGCGAATGCAATGCCGGTCGGGGTCTGGCTCCGTGATCACATGGGATTTGCCCTCAATATGAAGGAGGTGAAGCAGATCCTCGGCCAGGGTGATGTCATCATCAATGGGAGACCCTGCCGCGACCCGCGGATGGGGATTGGGATCTTCGATATCATCTCCCTTCCTAAAATAGGAAAGCATTACCGGATTTTGCGTGACAAAAAAGGGCGGCACAAGACAATCGAGATCAATGCGGAATCGGCTATGACCCGCCTGGCGAAAGTCAGGAACAAGACGATTGTCCCTGGTGGAAAAGTCCAGTTAAACCTTCGCTTCGGTGCAAATATTCTTGCAGACAACCTCTACAAGCCCGGAGATTCTATCGTGATATCCCTGAAGCCGGATGACCGGTTTACCATTATCGATCATTTCCCTTTCGCTGTCGGAAATATGGCGATGGTCATCGGCGGGCGGCATTCAGGAAGGATCGCCCGGATTACCGGGATCGATAAAGTAGCGGGGAGTGTCCCGAACCGTGTCATTCTTGCCGATGAGAAAGCAGGGAGCACGTTCGATACCATCGACGCGTACATCTACATGGTGGGTCGCGAGACGCCGGCCCTTGCCGAATGGGGGATTGAAGAATGAACCCGATGCGTGAGGTCTTCGTTGATAAAGTGGTTGTCCACATGGGTGTCGGAGAGAGCGGGGACAAGCTCACCAAGGCCGTGGATATCATGAAGAAGATCACCGGCAACAACCCGGTAAAAAGCGTTGCAAAAAAGACAAACCCGGCTTTCGGAATCCGCAAGGGTGCCCCGATCAGCTGCAAAGTCACGCTCAGGGGGAAGACTGCAGGTGATTTCCTTGATACTGCACTTGCTATCGTTGAACGGAAGGTCAGTACCAGCCAGTTTGACGAGAGTGGCAATTTTTCCTTCGGTATCGAAGAACACACCGATTTTCCCGGCATGTCGTATGACCCGCAGATCGGGATTTACGGGATGGATGTCAACGTTATCCTCGCAAGGAAAGGAGTCCGAATTGCACGACGCAACATCGAACGCCACCGTCTCCCGAAAAAACAGATGGTCCAGCCTGAGGATGCTATCGCGTTCCTAAAAGGCCGTTACCGTGCGGAGGTGGCATGATGGGTGGAGAGAAGACGAAAAAATTTGGCCGCGGCGCATTTGCATGCAAGATATGCGGCAGGAAACAGGGACTCGTCCGCAGATACCACATCATGTTCTGCAGGCAGTGTTTCCGGGAATGGGCCCAGAAGATGGGATTCAAAAAGATGAACTGAGGGGGAAGTGCACATGGGAAGATTGAACACAATAGCAGACGGGATGAGTGCGCTGAAGAACGCCGCAGATGGCGGCAAACCAGGCGTGCTCATTGAACCGGCAGGCAAACTCCTCGGAGCCATGTTCCGGATCATGCAGGAATCAGGGTATATCAATGGATTCGAGTACCTTGATGACGGTCGCGGCGGCCAGTTCCTTGTCCAGCTGAATGGACGGATCAACAGGTGCGGCGCAATCTCACCCCGCTATTCGGTACAGTTGAATGAACTTGAATACTGGGAGACCCAGTACCTTCCGGGGAAAAATTTCGGGATCCTGATCCTTTCAACCTCGAAAGGTGTCATGACCCACGAGCAGGCCCGGAAGGAAGGGGTCGGTGGCGAACTTCTCGGGTATGTATACTGAGGTGAGAGACAATGGCAGCAGTTAGAAAAGTAACCATACCCGACGGAGTGAAGGTCGAACTGGAAGGGTCAGTGCTGAAAGTCAGGGGTCCGAAAGGGCAGCTTGAGCGAACTGTCAGGTTCCCACAGATCACAACCGTTGTGGAAGGTAATGATGTGGTCTTCTCCACCAAGTCGGATCGGAAAAACGTGATTGCCATGGTGGGCACCTTCACCGCACATACGAAAAATATGTGCCGTGGCGTCACCTCCGGGTTTGAATACCGTATGAAGGTGGTCTACAGCCACTTTCCCATACAGCTCAAGCTCCAGGGTAACAAGCTTGAGATCAACAACTTCCTTGGTGAGAAGAAAGCCCGGTATGCAACAATCGTGAACGGTGTGACAGCCAAGATCGGCAACGACGAGATTGTGCTCTCAGGAATCGATAAGGAACTACTGGGCAATGCATCGGCGAATATCGAACATGCGACCAAGATCCGGAACCGGGACCCCCGTGTTTTCCAGGATGGGATCTATGTCGTGGAAAGGGCGTGATGGAAATGGCCGATGAAAAGAAAAGGTTGATCCAGGTCCGTTCCGACAAGTCAGCCACATTCAAGCGTGATGGGGACGGTAAAAAGAAACAAATCTCCGAATCCTGGAGAATGCCCCGCGGGCTTCATTCAAAGAAGAGGAGACAGAAGAAGGCGAAAGGGCCGCTTCCGACACCGGGATATGGCAGCCCCGTGGCAGTCAGGGGGATGCACCCGAGCGGATTCCGTGAAATCCGGGTGTTCACCCCAGTCGAGCTTGAAGGGCTTAACCCTTCAGAAGATGCGATCCGCATTGGAGCAACAGTGGGGAATAAAAAGCGCCTGGTCATCCAGGAGCGGGCAGTTGCAGCGGGACTCAAGGTATTAAACCCGCGGAATATCGGGACTGCAGGACAGGAGGGGAAGAGCGATGACTGATATCGCGAACCAGCGACGCATCGCAGCATCCATTCTTCGCTGTGGTACCCACCGCGTATGGTTCGATCCCGATCGTCTCAGCGACATCCAAAACGCTATATCGCGCGAGGATATCAGGGGTCTTGTCGGAGAGGGCGCGATCAGGTCACGGCAGATCCAGGGCAACAGCCGTGGAAGAGCCCGTGCACTGATGGCGAAACGTTCGTACGGCCACTGCAAGGGACCCGGACGTCGCAAGGGTGCAGCCGGGTCAAGAAATCCTTCGAAGAGGCAGTGGATCCAGAAAATCAGGGCGATCAGGAAGACACTCGTCGAACTCCGTGAGAGTGGCGAGATTGAACCCCACCTGTACCGGACGCTCTACCGGAAGGCTGCCGGTGGCCAGTTCAGGAACGTAGCCCACCTGAAGACTCAAATCGGGGTCATCTCGGGGAGGATGAAGTAACATGGCGACAGGACCTCGTTACTTCGTTCCTTTCCGGAGACGAAAGGAAGGGAAGACCGATTATTACAAACGGGCAAAACTTGTCGTGTCTGACCGTCCCAGGATGGTAGTGCGGAAGACCAACCGGCAGATTCTCATCCAGCTGGTCACCGCAGAGATGGACGGCGACCGCACGCTTGTTGCTGCCAGCTCGGGCGAGCTGAAAAGGTATGGGTATACAGGATCGACATCTGCCACCCCTGCAGCATACCTGACAGGGATGCTTTTTGCGGTCAAAGCGATGAATATGGACCAGGAACGGGCAGTCCTCGATATCGGACTGCACCGTGCAACCCCGGGGAACCGGGTCTTTGCAGCGCTCAAGGGCGCGGTTGCTGCAGGTCTTGATGTGCCGCACGGTGAACAGGTGCTTGCCGGATGATGATCGTGCAAGGGGTGCACATATCGCCGCATTTGCACCTGATCGCGCAGGGGAACTGGTGCAGAACGTGGAAGGGACAATCGACGCCATCATGAAGGAGTTGAGGTGAGATGCCTTACGAGAAGACAGAATGGGTGCCGCTTACCGGTCTTGGAAGACAGGTAGTATCGGGAGATATCACAAGCATCGACCAGGTGCTTGAGAGCGGACGTCCCATCAAGGAACCCGAGATCGTGGATGCATTTCTCCCCGATCTGGAAGATGAAGTCCTCGATATTCAGATGGTCCAGCGCATGACCGATTCAGGGCGGAGGGTCAAGTTCAGGGCAGTGGTCGTCGTAGGGAACCGGAACGGCTATATCGGGTTCGGCCAGGGCAAGGACTCCCAGGTCGGCGATGCGATCAAAAAGGCCATTGTGGATGCAAAGATGAACGTGATCAAGGTCCGGCGTGGCTGCGGGTCCTGGGAATGCGGTTGCGATGCCACCCACTCCATCCCGATGAAGGTGGAGGGGGCAGCAGGGAGCGTCCGGGTGACGCTCAAGCCTGCACCCCAGGGAATCGGGCTTGTCACCGGTGAGATCAGCAGGAAAGTGCTCGAGCTTGCCGGTATCAAAGACGCCTGGACATTCTCGAAAGGGCAGACCAGGACGACCATCAACTTTGCCAAGGCGACGTTCAACGCGCTCAGGGCAACCAATATGATCAGGCGCGGGGGGTCGGAGTAATGTACGCGATTGTCCAGGTGCGTGGAGTGGTGAAAACCCGCCGGGAGATCAAGGATACGCTCAAGATGCTCCGGCTTCACCATATCAACCACTGCGTGCTTGTGCCGGACACTCCCGAGTATCTCGGCATGATCCGGAAAGTAAAGGACTTTGTTGCCTATGGGGAGATTGATGCGGTCACTATCGAGACAATCCTCCGCACACGGGGAAGGGTGGTCGGCGACACTCATCTCACGGATGAGTACGTGAAGGGGAACTCCCTGTATCCCGGCATAGCGGAATTCGCGGCAGCTCTTGCGTCAGGGGAGACACGTCTCATTGACATGCCGGGATTAAAGCCTGTGCTTCGTCTCCACCCCCCCCGGAAAGGATACAGGACGATCAAGCGGACTGCCCAGCAGGGTGGGGCGCTCGGTTACTATGGGAAGGAGATTAATTCGCTCCTTCACAGGATGAGGTGAATGAGATGCCGGTAAACAAGCGTTCGAAATACCGCGGATCGCGCACATGCGGAGGAGGTACCCACAAGAACCGGCGCGGAGCCGGTAACCGGGGTGGAAGGGGACGGGCAGGTCACCGTGATCACCGGTTCTCCCACTTCCTGCTGTATGGCGAAATCCATAACGGGAAAAATGGGTTCCATAACCAGACCGGAAAGGTGATGCATGCCCTCTCAATCGGTGAGATCGATCAGATGGCGGCATCCCTGCTTGCGGGAGGCAAAGCCCTGCGTGAAGGGGATGCCATCACCATCAATGCGGATCAGATCGGTATCGATAAGATACTTGGGAGCGGAAAAGTCACTTTGAAGATGAACATAACTGCGAGAGCATTCTCGGCGCAGGCAAAGAGCAAGATCGAAGCAATGGGTGGTCAGGCCCTGGTCATCTGACCAATTTTTTAGGGTGTAAGAATGGGTACACTGTTGGACCGAATGGAACCGCTGCTGGCTGCCATGCCCGCAGTAAAGAGCCCTGAAGGCCATGTCCATTTCAAGAACAAGCTGTTATGGACCGCCGGCATTCTCATCCTGTATTTTGTAATGACCAATATCCCGCTCTGGGGGCTTGATCCGAATTCACAGGATCTCTTCCAGTTCTACCGGGCCCTCCTCGCGGGTGCGAGTGGATCCCTGGTCCAGCTTGGTATTGGCCCTATCGTCACGGCATCCATCGTCCTCCAGCTCCTGAAGGGTGCGGATATCCTGCGTATCGACACTACCGAGGTGCGGGGGCAGGTCATCTACATGGGCCTCCAGAAGCTCCTGATCTTTGTGATGATCATCATCGAGGCTCTCCCGAACCTCATCGGAGGCTTCCTGCTCCCGGATCCTGCCATCGCGAACACGTACTTTGGCGGGAATCTCTTCGTGGTTTCGCTGATCATCTTCATCCAGATCTGCATAGGCGGGGTGCTGATCATGTTTATGGATGAAGTGGTCACCAAATGGGGTATCGGGTCCGGGGTAGGCCTGTTTATCATTGCCGGTATATCCCAGGCTATTGTCAATGGGCTGATCAGCTGGATACCGGTGACTGACCAGTACGCTGTCGGGTTCTTCCCGAGATTCGTGCAAGTGCTGCTCGATGGAGCCGATTTCATCCAGTATATGGGTCCGGAACTGCTGGCCTTCATCACCACAATTGTCATCTTCCTGGTTGTCACGTACGTTGAATCCACCAGAATCGAGATCCCCCTTGCTCACGCACAGGTGAGGGGCGCGAGGGCACGATTCCCGGTAAAACTTATCTATGCCAGTGTGCTGCCCATGATCCTCGTGAGGGTGCTGCAGGCCAACATCCAGATGATAGGGCTTTTCCTCTATAATATTGGGATCACAATATTAGGCACATTCCAGAAGGACAGGCAGTCAGCGGGCTCATGTATTACCTTGCACCCGTCAATGCCCCAGCGACTGGATGTGGTGGGTCGCATCCTACAATATTACCGAATGCGCCGTGGCAGATCATGATCCGTCTGGGGATTGATATCACCTTCATGGTGGTAGGAGGGGCTGTATTCGCGCTCTTCTGGATCAAGACGGCCGGTCTCGATTCAAAGGATGTGGCACGACAGATCCAGCTCTCTGGCATGTCAATTCCCGGATACCGGAGAAACCCTCAGGTTCTTGAGAAGTATCTCGACCGGTACATTCCCCGGGTCACGGTGATTGGCGGTGTATTTATCGGGGTTCTCTCGGTTTTGCGAATCTCCTGGGTGTGATCGGGTCAGTAAGCGGGACGGGGCTCCTCCTGACGGTCAGTATCACCTACCGGCTCTATGAAGAGATTGCAAGCCAGCAGATCATGGAAATGTACCCGTTCATGAGGACATTCTTTGGTAAGGAGTGAGTATGAGAGGGAGGAGTGTTATCGTAACTGGGGTTCCCGGCGTTGGGAAGACCACGGTAGTGACTGGTGCGTTACAGCTCCTGGAAAGAGAGGGAATCAGCTACAAAACCCTCAATTTCGGGACGTACATGTTCGAAGTCGCGCAAAAAGAAGGCATCGTGAGAGATCGTGATGAGATGCGACGGCTCGAAAAAGACGTCCAGAAGAGGCTGCAGAAACTTGCCGCACAGGAGATGGCAAAAGAGACAGGAAATGTCCTCATCGATACCCATGCCTCGGTAAAGACTCCGAAGGGATACCTGGCAGGGCTCCCTGAATGGGTGCTTCGCGAACTGTTGCCGGATACCATAGTGCTTGTCGAAACCAACGAGGACCAGATACTGCTGCGGAGACTTAACGATGATACCCGGACCCGCGATAGGGAAGGATCCTACAGTATCGGCGAGCACCAGCAGTTCAACCGGTCTATTGCTGCAGCCTATTCGATGATGACCGGGTGTACGATCAGATATGTGATAAACGCCGACCTCCTCCTTGAAAAGGCAGTGGAGGATATGGCAGCGGTTCTCAGGTGATCGAGAGATGGCAAAGAGGAGTTATGGGGGAATCATCGCCATTATCGTGGCGATGCTATTGATATTCTCCTACAGTATCGCTGTAATTCGGGAATCCGTTGGTGGTGCTATCGATGGTATTTTCGGCCCTCTGGCAGATATCATCCCGTTTTACATATTTATCGTTATACTGTCCACCCTGACTGCAATCTACTCCTCGATCATCCAGAAATACACCATCGATTATGACAAGATGCAGGAAACCCAGGAACGGATGAAACTCTTTCAGAAGGAATACCGTGAAGCGCAGCTCTCCGGGGACGAAAAGAGGGTAAAAAAACTCGATGCCAAACGGGACAAAATGATGAAAGATCAGTCTGAGATGTCCCAGCAGCAGTTCAAACCTATGGCATATATCCTCATTTTATCAGTGCCCATCTTCTTCTGGCTTCTCTACCGTCTGAATAACTTCCAGGGAGATATCGGAATCACCATGCCCTTCTTTGGCCCCCACCTCCTCTCTGATTTTGTACTCGGCCCGGTTCCTGCCTGGATTCTCTGGTACATGATCTGTTCCCTTACGATCAGCCAGGTGGTCAGGAAATCCCTCAATATCGGAGGCATCTGATGCGTGTCACAGTGAGTGGTATTCCCGGAAGCGGGACCACCTCACTGGCACGACACCTCGCTTGCATCCTGGATTGCGACCTGATCTCTGCCGGGGAAGTGTTCCGGCAGATGGCACAGGAGCACGGGATGGAATTGGCGGAATTCGGAAGACTGGCAGCGTCAGATCCAGCGTTTGACCGGCTTATCGATGAGCGACAGAAAGAGATAGCCCTGGCTCATGACAACATCATCGTAGAAGGGCGGCTCTCAGGATGGTTTGTCTCTGAAGCAGACGTGAAAATCTGGCTTTATGCGACCCTTGAATGCAGAGTGACCCGGATCCAGAACCGCGATGCGATAGGAAATCCCGAGGCCGCTATGCAGGTGACCCGTGAAAGGGAGGCCTGTGAAGCGATCCGCTACAAGACCTATTACGGGATAGATATCGGGGACCTCTCCCCTTACCACATCGTGCTGAATTCCGAGCGGTTCGGTGTTGAAGAGCTGGGTAGTATTGTCTGCTCCACTATAGAGGTCATCAGGCAGCGCACCTGAATTCCCTGGTCTCCTTTCCACCGGAGAGGTCTCTCTCGATCCTTCCCCGGCAAACGGCACGGGGGATAAACGAGGGAGGGAGAAAACCTAACTGTAAATACGTGGAGACTGAATATGCTTTTTACACTGACCGGGGCCTTTGAAGGATGGAATCTGATATTTCCGTGCATATCGTAAAAGAGTGGGAGAGTACTGCCCTGATGCATCTTTACAAAGCAGGGGGGTGGTGGCTACAGGACCATGACCCTGCTCACCTGCCTGACCTGGTCAGGTCAAGTTTTGCTTTTGCGGTGGCGGTTGATAGTCTGACTGGGCGATCGGTAGGGATGGGCCGGGTAATCTCGGATGGAGTCTCCGATGGATATATCCAGGATTTGGTGGTAGTTCCTGAATTCAGGCGGAAAGGGGTAGGACGGAAGATCATCCTGTACGCTTCTCGCGTTCTGCTACGAAAGGAAGATAACCTGGATTGGCCTGATTGCAGAGCCGGGGACCGAGGATTTCTATGCTTCGACCGGCTTTTCGCGGATGAAGGATCATATCCCGATGCGGTATCGCGGGAGGTTGTAACCAGTATGCTGTCGGGAAGTGATTTCTCGCCCGGTGACAATCGAGGACAGACACCTCTTTCTCTCCCATTACCGGAAATTTCCCCAGGTGCATTCTGACAACACCTTTTCCAACATGATCTGCTGGAATTCGTATGCCCATTACCGGTATGCATATTTGAGGGAAAATATCCTTATCTCAAGCACCATTGAGGGAAAGACTTCCTTCCGCACACCAATTGGTCCAAGGGATCCAGGGCTTCTCGCTGATCTGCTCGATCTCTGTGCCAGAGAAGGCGATGTAGTGCCTCTCTGGATTGTGGATGCAGCGGATCGGGCCTGGATCCTCTCAGAGTACCCTGACCTCCTCCTCAATCCGGACCGGAATTATTTCGAGTATGTGTATCGATCAGAAGATCTTGCCAGCCTTCCGGGAAAGGACTATGTGTCGATCCGGCGTCACCTGAACAGGTTCAGGAAGAACTGCAGGCCTGTCGTGGAAGAAATCGGTCTCGATAACCGTGATGAAGTGAATGAATTTCTCATTAAATGGTGTGAGTGGAAAAACTGTGACGGCGAACCATTTCTGGCACACGAAACGGAAGCACTGACCTGTGCCCTGTCCCATATGGAGGAGCTCGGGCTCTCGGGTCTCCTCATCCGTGTCATGGAGAAAATCGGTGCAATCGCTCTCTTTGAGCCGCTGAACGATGATACCCTTGTAATCCATTTTGAAAAGGGGCTCCCTGACTGCGAGGGGATTTACAAGGCAATCAATGCGGAAACGGCATTGTATACAAAGGACAGGTTCCGCTTCATCAATCGCGAGAGTGATATGGGGGTTCCCGGCCTCCGGGAGGCAAAGACCCGGTATCATCCCCACCATATGGTGGAGGTCTGGTATGCCACACGGGTCGATATCGGGAATGTGCGGTAAGTCGATCGATCAACGGGAGCATTGTGTCGACTCTCTTTTTTGAGAGGTGAAAAATTTTTGCCATTTGCGGGCATTCTGCTCGGTGAAGCCGCTCATTGCGCAAATAAAAAGAGTCCTTGATCAGCGACTTCAGAGCGTGAACGCGTAGAGCGTCCCGTAGTGCTGAAGGAGGCCGATTATGCCATCCGCAACGATGCTTATGGCGATCGCCGCGACAAGCATCCCAAGGATCTTGGCAAGGATTTCGGTCACAGAGTGGCCAAGGATCTTCTGTATCTGGAACGAGAACCTGAGCACAATCCAGGTGGCGGCAAGAACGAGTGCTATCGCTGCTGCAGTAATAAAGATACCATTTGCTTCGGAGAGAAGGAGCACCGATGTAATCGTGCCGGGACCGCACAGGAGAGGGGTCCCGATAATTACTCCTGCTGCAGTAGGGGTATGTTCCTTTGTCCGGCCAATGTCAATGCCGAGCGCCATCTGAAGCCCTAAGAGAAAGAGAAGGATACCTCCTGCGACCTGGAAACTTGAGAGTGTGATGCCAAGGATATCGAAAATAAAAAAGTTGAAGAACAGGAACAGGTACATCAAAAACCCAGCAACCGCGACGGCAATCAGTGCCTGGCGGTTTATCTCAGAGGAACTCTGCCCCTGGGTCATCGAGGTAAATATGGGGACCGAGAGAAGGGGATCGAGGATGACAAAAAGGGCTGAGAACGAATACACCACTGCCCCAATGACATCTGTCATATCTCATCATTATTCTCCTCATTTCAGAATAAAGCGATCGGTGATCGAGCCATTGTTCCTTTTTCAGGGCAGGATTCATACCAAGCACAATGTCATGCACAATTTTCACGGGATTAGAAAAGGTCTGCTATCCCTGACAGGATGCTCCGGGTATGACCCCGCCTGATAGATAGGGGGGTTGATGCCAGATTCTGGGGGTGTCCGGCAAAACGAAGAAACCAGGGGGGCATATCCGGAAGCATTGTACTATCAGCATGAGGGAATAAAAACTTTCACTCTTTACTCTCGGTGAAACCATTAGTTTCCTTGAGGGAAAGGAGAGGTGACGAATGAAACGCACATGACCGCCTGCTTCGTCACATCCCACCCGTGAAAACCGCGGATGCGGTTTTCATGGCAAAAACGGCCTACCTTCTCCGGTCCACCAGCCGCTTTGGTCTCCCCTTTATCTTCGACAGCTCAAGCCCGCCAGCTCCAGGGAAAGAGAATTCCAGAGAAAATGTCTCCCCAGAGAGGTGGAGGAGGGCTGCTTTGTAACGGTAAAATGATTTCCTGAAGTTTTCCATCACGAGTTCTCTCTCGGCGGCAGTCGTATCCCGTTGGATCTCCATGCTCACCTTGAGAACTGTTTCGGCCGTCTCTTCCCCCTCATAAATAAATGCCTCGTATTCTCCTGTCAGGTAGTCCATGTTCTCTCTCTGGAAGACCCCCCGCTCGATATCAACCCTGTTCACCGGTGTACCGAGTATCCATGCGGTCTCCGCCTCACGCTGGGGATTCATTATTTTCATGTGCGTTCTTCCGCAGGGGCAGCTGTCCCGCGTGGTTACGACCGTGGTATCCTCGGTGTCATAATTGATCAGGAGTGTTCCTGCCCGGCCTCCCACGGGAATGAGCGTGGTGAGCACCGCCCTTCCGCATTCACCATCATTGACAAAACTCTGAAGCGATGGATCGTATACATCGAGATGCACCAGATCCTCGGGTACGTGAAGGCCTTGTCGGACCGTGCATTCCCCGCACATTGTCCCCTCGGGTACTGCCATACGTATTGAAGACATCGCGTTCCCAGACCTCCGAAAGGTATGCCCTCGATTCATCGGCAAAACTTTCTCCTCCGACAATCAGCCCTTTGACCGAAGTATCTCCCGGCCTGATCCCTTCAGCCTGCATGCTCGCTGCAAGATGGAGCAGTTTGAAAACACTGCCTACGATCCCGGTCGGGTGGTAACTGGTGATGATCCGGCCAGGAAAATTGCATTTCCCTATCGGGATGATCGTTGCATGGATATCACGTGCCGCAAGCGTCATCGTGTTTGCCCCCACATTCATCCCGTACGATGCACAGATAACAATCCTGTCCCCCTCAGAAAAACCCTGGGAGACAAAGCTCCGGGCATATTTCTCGGCGTATCGGAGCCAATCATCCCAGGTAAGAAAAAAACTCTTCGGTGTCCCTGAGGTTCCGGATGTCTCATGGATCGTGAACACCTCCTTGCAATCCACACTCCGGAACATGAATTCTTTTGTGACCGGGGGCTGGTTCTCCCGGATTGTTTTTCCTGATATGACAGGAAGATTGACGAGATCCTCGTGCGTTCTCACCGATCCCGGGTCTATCCGGTGGTGCCTGAACCAGGTGCGGTAAAAGGGTGAATGTGTTGCAGCATAATCGATGGTATACCGTACCCGATCATCAATAAGGGAATTGAGATCTTCGCGCGAAAGGCGTTCGACCTCCTCCCTGAAAAAGCCAGTCCTCTCCATTGCCATAACCTAGCATTCAGATAAGCATATAAGTTCCCGGGGTGAGGGGCTTTTTTGGGGAACGAAATACCCTGTCATTTCGGAATTATCATGATCTCGCAACTATCCGAAATAACTGTTTTGCAGATCCCCGGTCGGTGAATACCCTCTCTCCTCCCAGTACCCGCGGTAAGCCGTATCATCGGATACTTCGATGCTCGTCACCCACTTGATCCATTTGTAACCCCATTTGTCCTCCGCAACAAGCTGGAAGGGAAATCCTCTCTCTGCGGGAAGAATAACCCCGTTCATGGAATAGGCAAGGATAATATCCCGGTCATTAATATCGTCAAGGGGAAGAGATGTCGAATACCCGTCCACTGCGTAGAAAATAACGGTAGTGGCATCCGGATTCACTCCTGCATTGGCAAGCAGATCCTCTACCCTAACCCCTTTCCAGAGTATTGTCACTTCCCATCCTTCGACACAGAAGAGGGTGACCTTTTTCTCATACACCGGATATTCGTTGACAACCTGGTCATACGAGAGGGAGAGAGGGCGTGAAACGAGGCCGCTTATCTCAAGCATGTATGCCGATTGGTTGATATACTGGGGCCCGCGGATGGAATTTTCACGGAAATCAGCGACTGACGAGAGTCGTTCGCCCTGATACTCCCTGACCTCCACTGGCGTGAGGGAAGTGATGTTCTCTCCCTGGATTCCCGGAAAGATTCCAGGGTGTCGTATGAGGAATGCTGCAACCACAATAAATACCAGGATGATGACAATGAGAACAACAGGTATCTTCCCCATATGATCTCCCGTTTGTTCATTTGCATCATTGATATTCTTAATGATGCGTATGGATGCAGATCGGGAGCACTATCAGCCTGATTCCACAAAAAATACATTTATCAGGTTGAGATGAGTTTCTAGATTAGAGGAGAGAAAAAAATGCCACGAATTGAGCGTTACAAATGCAGGGTTTGCGGATACATCTATTCACCACTCAGGGGTGAACCCCACAATGGCATCCCTGCGGGCACCAGTTTTGACGATCTCCCCGAATCCTACCTCTGTCCGATCTGTGGTATGCAGGGGAAGGGAAAGATAGGGAAATGGGGATTCGAAGAGTGGATTCCGACCAGGTATGTCTGTTCAGTATGCGGATATGTGTATGACCCAAAGAGGGGAGAGCCGCATCGTGGAATCAAAGCGGGGACTGCGTTTGATGATCTTCCGGAGGATTATACCTGTCCTGTATGTGCCCTTGACCCAAAGATCAAGATCCAGTTCGGAAAGGTATTCAAACAGGGTTTCGAACCACTTGATATGTGAGAAGAATTCAATTCATTTTTCAGGCTACTCGCTGTCTGGTGTGGGTAAGATTGATGAACCGGATACGTTTCATGGAGGATGACCGGGCGTGGTGCCGGCGGCCCCATACCCCGCCCTCCATATAGATACACGCCGCCGCCCACGAAGGACGTCCTTTGTGGCGGTTTTAGTGACTGAACTGGGTATCCCTGATAATAACCTCGATTTTCGGCTCCCCGCACAAAACAGCGAGGAGGCATTTTCCATCTGTTCTGGTAGCCTCCTGCTCTGGTAGCAGGAAGGCTGCATTACCCTGGAATCAATGATAGCAATGGGTATTGCCTCGTAAAGGGAAAAAATGTTTATGTAAGCTTCTTTATTGCATCCCTGGCAGTGTGGCGCACCTCAAGTTCTTCGTCATCAAGAAGGCTCTCCAGATGTTCCTTGTATTGACGTTCACCAATCTTTCCAAGCGCTTCGGCAGCGGCCTGTCTTACCGCTTTCTTATGGTCGGTCAGAAGGGGGACGATCACGGGTCCTGCACGGGGATCACCAAGTTCCCCCAGTGCCCATGCCGCTCCCTGGCGTATCCACCGGTCCGGGCTGTCGACGCACCTGACCAGTGGTTCAAACGCCTGAGCATCCTTCAAGCTTCCGAGAGCCCGGAGCGTTACCCATACCACATCCGGGACAGGGTCGTTGAGGAGGAGAATAAGGGGTTCAACCGCTCTTGGATCCCCCATGTTACCGAGCGATTCTGCCGAACGGGCGCGTAGGGTTGGATTTTGATCCGAAAGTTGCCTGATCAGGATTGCGATGTTCTGCTCCTCTCTCTCCTCACGACGTCGTATCGCTTCTTTCACGGGGTCTCGTCCTGTACCGTGTAGCATTCTGCCCTCATTCTCATACTTGTAGAATCAGACTTCAATGTTTCCGTGAAGTATCCCTTCTGTGAGTATCCCTTCTGCATTTTTCCTATTCTTTCTCTGTTACCCTGGTGATTTATTAATAGCATCAGAGTAACCTATCCTACAAGAAACCTGGCAACTGACGAGGGCCCTGATGTCGCAACTGATCCTTCTTCCCACCGATTTTTCCGATTATGCCCGCATGACAGCCGACATGGTAGCAGACCTTCCGGGTCGAAAGGAGGTAATTCTCCTTCATGTAATTGAGGGTACCCATACGGCATCACGCCCTTTCATAGGAGGTCTGGAGTTTGCATCTTCGCAAGAGTCCGCAGAACGCAACCTGATTGAAGAGAAGGAGCGGATAGAATCTGCGGAGATTTTTGTCCGAACACGCATCCTCCATGCGGATGGAAGAGATATCCAGGGATTGATCCTTACCTGTGCCCGGAAGGAGGGAGTAGATCTCATTATGCTGGGTGCCCGTGGAAAAGGATTTGTTGAGGGGCTTCTCCTTGGGTCCGTCTCCTCCCGGGTCCTCCGCCATGCAACGACACATGTTCTGATCACCCATCATCATGGTTCGCTCCTGTCCCGCAAGAAGATACCATCAGCCGCAGAAAGCGAAAAAAACCTGTTTTCCAGGGTATTATACCCGGTTGACTTCTCAAAACCCTCTGAGCAGGGCCTTCTCTCTCTCACAGAACAGGAGGATATCGGAGAACTTGTGCTCCTTCATGTTATTCCAAATGCACAAAACAGGAGAGAACTCGAGGAGACAATCCGTGAAGGCTATGGAAAACTCCAGGACCTCGGCAGGATCTATAATAAAGATAGTACACAGGTGCGGCTGCTCCTGCGGTTCGGAAAACCGGCAGATATTATCTGCAATATGGCGCTTCAGGAAAACGCAACGCTGATCGTATTACCGCGATTCGGGGCTTCGGATTTTATCAAAAGTCTTCCCATCGGGAGTACGGCCGAGGAGGTGGCAAAAAAAGCAAAAATGCCGGTATACCTGCTGTACCCTGACGTCCTGCTGGATGTGGTTGCCAGGGAGCTGCTGAAGGAGGAATTTCCCCTCGCCGAGCAGGTGTGGCTGCGGTATCACCAGCAGACCGCTGACTCTTCAAAGGACAGGATCTTCGGGGTCTTTGTAGAAGGGAAGCTGGCCGCAGTCGCCCGATGCAGGCGTCATCCAGACGGCCTTGAAGTGGACGGGGTCTTTACGCTCGATGACTTCAGGGGAAGGGGGTATGCCCGGGATGTCATGGATCCGCTGGTGACCGCGTGTGGGAGAGAGGACCTGTATATGCACTCCACGCTCAGTCTCGTGAAGTTCTATGGGCAGTATGGGTTTGAAAAAATCCCCGAGGATGAACTCCCGCCGACAATCAAGGCCAGGTATGATTTTGCCATGGGGGAGATGCAGGGCTCAAACGTCCAACCTATGAGGAGGAGAGCGGATCCACGATGATATCCGGCTTATTGCTCCAGTGATATCCCTTGCTTCTCTCCCACTTTTCAGATCTTTGCCCGTGAGGTTTTTTGCCGGCAAGATAGTCACGCACATATACTCCCCCGTTTCGGCTCTGCGCTCTCTGGTATGTATACGAATGATGAACCGGACACATTTTGTGGGGATGAATGCCTCCACTCGCCCACAACCGATACACGCCGCAGTCCAAAAAAGGACGCCACGGCGGTGGTTTTAGTGACTGCATTGGCATTTCAGAGAACAATCCCGATTTTAGTCTCCCCCCACAAAACGGCGAAGTGACTCATTTTCCAGGTTTGTGGAAGAGGACTAAGATTGCAGCCGCGTGAAGGTCTTACTTGCGGCTACCCTCTCCCCAGAATAGCCGCGTAGACAGAAAGGCAGGGGTGATCAGCATATCGCTTGTTCACTGGCCTTCAATGCCCGCTTTCCCCTGGGGAGCCCCAGGGATTTTGTAGAGTGGTCATTACGAAAAGTCCCTGTCCATATGGGGGACAATGAAACGGCAGGGGGAGGAAACCGGGTAAAAGCATGCGGGCTCTGGCTTGAGTAAAAGTGCCTGAGGGGCGGAAGTCTACCGGGTTCAGTTGATGGATTACGGGGGGATACGACATGATTGGATCATCCAACGGATGTCAAAGTAAAACTACTGCCGCTCTGCTATCCCGTTCTTATGCATCAGGGAAAAAAAAGTGTTAAATGAGTTTGAATATCGGGTGGCTCTCGGCCTTGCATTCGATGCCGAGCTGCCGGGTTGCCTCGAGCACGGCGATATCGGTATATGCCTGCGCCGTGATCATGGCCTCCACGTTCTCGATCGGACCGTACATGATCAGGTCTGCACCGAGCGTGCTTGCGATCATGTTGCTGCCGATATCGGGGGCAGACCAGGCAGCCTGTATGACGCCGTCCATGCCTCCCTGGTAGTGGTGGAAGAGCTGGGTGGTGTATGCATCCTTGCCCTTCAACGACTCTGCCAGTTTCGAGGGGTTCTTCTTTGACCCTTTCCAGCGTTTGAGCCAGGTCCAGGAAACGGTCATGTTGTGGTAGGCACCACCGGTGGGATAGCCGTGTATCGCCTTGCATGCAAGAATCTCACGGTAGGCACCGCCTGATCCGATCCCGAGAGGGGTTGCTGCAGTATCGAGGATGGGGCGGGTAATGCCAGCCTCCTCGGCAATCTGTATCATTCCCTTGGTCTGACCAGCCACTCCACCCTCGACAAGCGTCTTCTCCCTTCCGATCACGGAGGGATCGGCAGGGTTGAATGCGAGGACGATGGCGGCATTCACGTCACTGTTCTTGATGGCCTCGACGTTCTCGGGTGGGATTGACCCGTTGATCGAGTTGTAGATGGCACGGTCGGCCAGTCCGACCTCGGTCACGTACTTGCAGGCATGTGCGAGGGCAGCCGGGACTGATGAGTCCATAAGGAATGCCGTCTTGTTGTCGATGCTGTCAAACCACTGGAAGTAACTCTCGAATGCCTCACCGTATTCACCGATGATCTGGATAAAGTGCGGGATTCCAGTCATGTCGGAGAGTTCCTGACAGCGGTTCCAGAGTGCCTCAGCCACGGGCTTGTTGATGACTCCCTTATGGTCATCGAGCACCACTTCGTGCTTGTTGTAGAAGATTGACGCACCGAGTACAGTCGGGTATTCACCGGGCTGTCCTCCCAGTTTGGTGCCGTTGAAGTCCCAGACTTTCTGCTCTTTTTCGAATCTGAACATATTTTTTCACACCTCCATTATAGTAAGACGTTGAGTTTCGGGAGCAGTACCAGGAGCAGGACAAACACCGTGAGCCCCGCAACCAGTCCGTAGAGGATACCAATGTCCCGACCGATTTTTCTTCCGACGCGCTGGGCGATCTCGGCGTCTGCAAACTCGATATTTTTCTCGATCTTGTCCAGACGCTTCTCGATCTCAAGGAACTGGGGGTTCACCCCTGCTGCAGCGGTCTCAACTCCGCCTGCAGCTTCCTTGACCTCGATGACCATCGGGTCAGCAGCGAACGCACCGGGGTCTCTCCCCTTGAGTTCGTTGATCTTGGCCCCGATTGCGCCGAGATCCTCTGCCTCCATGATATTGACGCATTCGACCTGTTCCTGGAAGCGCTTGATAGCGGCATCGTTGAGATTCTCGATGAACGGAATGGCACCTTCAGCCCCGACGACTCTCCCGTCCTTGACCCCGCCTTTGTGGAGTGCGGCCATGGTCTGCCCGGCCAGGTGACCTTTCACCTCGGTCCCGCAGAGCAGGAGGAAACGGATATTCGGGTTGGAGATGATGTTAGCGATGACCTTCTCGAGACCAAGATTCTCGGTCTTGCAGGACCCGCAGATAGCGGCTCCCTTGTCGCAGATCCCCTTCTCATCGAGGTGGGAACCGCAGGTCATAACGGCGACCGGGCTGTTGGCATCTCCTCCATGGAAGTCTCCCTGGACGATCGGCCACCCGCTTGCCGGTGATTTCTTGTCTGCCATTTTTCTCACCTCACATGAACAATGCAGGCACCACGATCAGGACCAGGGCAATGACCAGTCCTACCGCAAATCCAACCACGCCCATCTCGGATATGGCTGAATCATACTTGTTGGATCGGGCAATGAGCTGCGCTTTATAGCGCATGTTCTCTACCATCCTTTCGATGGCAACCATCCTGACGGGCCCTGCCATTTTTGCACCTTCTTCTGTCATTTCATATCACCCCATGAGAACGAACCCGAGAAGGGCAAATGACACGATCAGGCCGATCATGATGCCTTCAACCTTGCCTGAATAGATACCTGCGGCAAACTTGTCGCGGTACCCGATGTCCGTCACCATCCTCTCGATCACCTTCATCCTCGCATGGATAAGTGCCAGTTCACCCGACATGGGCTGGACGACCCCGCCCGTCTCTTCGGCACCGCCTGCAGCTTCCTTGACCTCGATGACCATCGGGTCACCAGCGAACGCACCGGGGTCTCTCCCCTTGAGTTCGTTGATCTTGGCCCCGATTGCGCCGAGATCCTCTGCCTCCATGATATTGACGCATTCGACCTGTTCCTGGAAGCGCTTGATAGCGGCATCGTTGAGGTTCTCGATGAACGGAATGGCACCTTCAGCCCCGACGACTCTCCCGTCCTTGACCCCGCCTTTATGGAGTGCGGCCATGGTCTGCCCGGCCAGGTGACCTTTCACCTCGGTCCCGCAGAGCAGGAGGAAACGGATATTCGGGTTGGAGATGATGTTAGCGATGACCTTCTCAAGACCAAGATTCTCGGTCTTGCAGGACCCGCAGATAGCGGCTCCCTTGTCGCAGATCCCCTTCTCATCGAGGTGGGAACCGCAGGTCATAACGGCGACCGGGCTGTTGGCATCTCCTCCATGGAAGTCTCCCTGGACGATTGGCCACCCGCTTGCCGGTGATTTCTTGTCTGCCATTTCTCTCACCTCAAATCAAATGGAATACATAGATTCCTGCGATGAAGAGCCCGACTGCCAGCCCGTACCAGAACGAGGTCATCCCTCCGGCTAACGGCAGCGTGTTCTCCCTTCCCGGGAATGAGGCAGCAAAGTTGCCCTTTCCGGAAAGCATGTTCACAATATCGTCAGCCACTGTCTCGAGTTCGGCGACCTTGTCAATGACAGGCGCCAGCGACTCCCCGGCAGTTGTGACGATCCCGACCATGGGATCAATAACAAGCCCGTATTCGGGAAGAGCTTCAACGTACATCAGTGTCCCTCCACATCTGGGATCGGCTTTGAATCAAGCCAGGCAGCAGCATCACGCCGGGAAAGCTCAATGTACTTGGAGTATGTGTAGTACCACCCGACGATGGCTACAAACAGGGAAACCAGTGCTGCGCTCAGCGGGATCAGCGGCATTGACATCACCGCAGCCGTGATCATCGAGAGGAACCCGCACTCGGCAGCCAGCATCAGCATCCTGTCCTGGGTCCAGTTGGGTCCAAGGCACGCGTTGAACGGGTGCTGGATGGCAATCGCACCGAGCATGAAGGCTGTCGCGATGAGTGCGCCGCCAAGGAATGATGCCTGGTAACTCGGGAGCGAGAGCCCCATGAATGACACGCTACCGGTTGTCAGCGATGAGAACTCAAATGAACCGGTCATCATGGCAGCATAGCCCATCAGGACGAGAGCCCCGATAATGGCCATCTCGACGAGGGACTGGATCATGACCGGGATTCGCATGTTCAGGATATTGTTTGCCACGTATCCGAGAACGACCCCAATAACCGCCGCGAGAATTACCGCGACAACCGGAGCCAGGATCCCGTATTTGGTCGCAAAGAGCATGGCAATCACACCAGAACCGAATGCTATCATACCGGCTGACGGGACACCCGTCCCGATACCGTAGCTGCACAGGTTCTTGATGGCGTGGCTACCCCAGACAAGTGCTGCAACAGTCGCCAGACCCCCGAAGAACGAGAAGAACTGGGTATCGGTCAACACATTGAGATAGGTGAGGTAAATCAAGACCACTGAAGCGATCAGGCCTGCTACCATGATCGTGGTGTGGGGAGTGCCTCCCTCAATCTTTTCAACTTTTACTGACATTCTGGGCACCTCACAATGCGACAATCATGATCGCAACGATCCCGCATACCGCGGATGCAACTGCAGAGGCAACGATCGCACGGGGGAACCGCTTGAACTTGGGGTCATGTGGACCTTCGATCGTCCCGGTGATGTTGTATGCTGCAAGCACAGCGTTCACAAGGAATATACCGATTGCAAACATCCCTGCAAGGGCGACTGCGATGGGCAGGACCTGAGAGGGCAGGGCAGTCATCATTCTTGGAAGCTCTTCCTGGTATACTTCAAGGAGCATTATGTAGATGAGTGTCCCGCCGGCACCTCCGAAGAGACCGCCGATTACACCGCCCAACGTAGGATACAAACGGCAGGCCGTGTCCTTCCGTTCCCTGGGACTTGTATTCAGCCTGGGTGTCTCCGGTGATCGGGTCTTTTGCGACCTTCCCAGAAGCTGAGGGAATACCCATCCCATAGACGTAGATGAAGTTCACGAACATACAGGTGATTGCCATCATCAGACCGCCACCGACAGCGCCGGTAATGGTCGCAACAACAACGCCCTGTTCTGCCGCCCAGGCTCCTCCAAAGAGCCCTGCAAGACCGGCACCTGCTGCAAGCATTGCGACCCCGGTTGCAATACCCGGGGCCTGTCCCATGGCAGCCGGTGCTCCACCGACCGGCACGAAGTGGACGCCGAACCCGATCAGGACTCCGCCGATGATTACGCCGATAAGGGCCATGAAGGCCAGGCCGGATCCAAGATAGAAGTAGGTTGCAGCAATTACAAGGAGCAGAATGATGATGCCTATGATCATGGCCGTCATGTCAACCGCAGCTCCCGCTGTCGGCTTCGCAGCAACGGCGCTCATGAGGATGCCTCCTCAACAGGTTTCGTGTAGGGCCCGTAGTTCTTCCGTGCCCAGACCTCGATATAGCGGTCGATCACGGTGAATACGAGGATCATGATAATTCCGATGATGATCGCACCCCAGCCGGCGCCGACCTGTTCAAAGAGAACAGTTCGCCAGAGTTCGAGGAAGACGATCAGTCCGAAACAGACTCCTGATGCCGGCCCGCCGAGTTTTGCGGAGAACCAGCCGTTGTCAAGAGAGTTCCTCTCACCAGCTTCGGCATACCTGACAATGTTTCCTGAAGCAGCAATCGGGACGCCTGCACCAAACTTCTGGTTCTGGTACTGCCGCTCCTTTCCGTAGAACGGGTTCCCGGTTGCTGATCCGGCTGCCCCGAGAGCGATACCCCATATGATGCCAAGCAATGGCAACGGGAACGGGTGCCCGAGGGCTGCGTTGATCAGGTGGCACAAGGTCACCGTGGTGAAGATGGCAATAAAGGCATGTGCCATAGTCACCGTTGTCATCGACTTCAGTACGTCGACGTATACCGGCTGTCCGAATTTTGCGAGACTTGCAGTCCTTCCGAGATATGCGGTGGTGGCATATACTCCCTGGACGAAGACGGCGATACCGCTTCCCAGAACAATTGCAAGTATCGGGTTTATCTGCATTGCCATAAAGGCCCAGGCGAGACCTGCGCCGAGAACAATCCACAGTCCGTATGCTGGCGGCTCACCGGCCACTGCCTTATTAAAGATCCGGTGAATGTATCCCATCTGCGGAGCGAGCTGAACCTGCGAGTTCGGGTCACCCTGTGAACCGATATCAGACTCAACGTTCTCTGCAGCACCGGCAACTGTGGCAAGAGCTCCTGCCAATGCAGTTATTCCAATGCCAAATACAATACTTTCCAATTTAGCCTCCTCCCTGCGTGCTGAATAGTGCACGAGAGTGTTCATCATGCATTGCCACTCACAACGAGTACAAACCCTTTGTGGTTCATCTATCAGTTACGTCAGTAATGAGTTAAAGGTTTCGAAATATTAGTTTATAAACCGGTTTTTTGGGTTTTATTCACAAAACGGAGGTTTTTCCTGCGGAATATAAACATCTGAAGTTTACTTAATTAAAATAAGGTTGTGTTGTAATCAAGTTATTTTTATACCGCTTTGCTCTTCATTTACGGTTCTGTGATCCCATCGCGGGCGACTTTCGGATCTGCATCAGACCCGGTATACGATAAGGGGATATCTGCGGGTAGACTGATCTGGACAATCTTTCCCCCTCGCATCAGTGCCACCCGGTCACACACATCCCGCACAAAGTCCATATCATGGGATACGATGATGAAGGTCTCATCCATCTCGTTGCGGGCGGTCAGGATAGAATGCTTGACATCTATCTTGGTGATGGGATCCATGGTCCCGGTCGGTTCATCAAGCACCACAATCCGTGGTTCCCGTATCAGGACCTGGGCAAGCGCAACCCGGTGCCGTTCGCCCTGACTCAATTCAGCGGGATACCGGTGCAGGACTGAATCGAAATTATCCGGGTTGAATCCTGCCATTTTCAGGCTGATGAACGCCTTATGCATGGCAAGCTCTTTTGGAAATTCAAGACCGATAGCATCAGTCAGGTTGTCGAGGATGGTGCGGTGGGGATAGAGATCGTACTCCTGATGGAGGAAGCCGATATAAGGTTTTGCCCGCCCGCGATTCTCAATCCCGGGGCTTGTCATGTCAACCCAGTCATCCCCGATCCGGATATTCATCTCACCTTCCGTGGGTTCGATAAGTCCGGCGATAATCCTTGAAAGGGTGGTTTTCCCTGCCCCGCTTGTACCGATTATACCAAAGATTTCACGCTCGGCAACATCAAAAGTGACATCTGACACTGCTTTAATGAGTCCCCGATCCACGGTAATGTATCGTTTGACGACATCCCGGGCGGAAAGGATCCGTTCTCCGCACCCACCTGTCTCCACCCGATCTTCAGCATGGTAATTTTTCATAAACCGGTCGATGAACCTCTCCGGGTGTGCCTTCCTCTATCACCTGACCTCCCTCCATCAGCAGTGCCCTGCTTGCAACATGTTCGATGACCCCGGAAAAATGCGAGGTGATAACCATTCCCATGCGTGAATTCAGCGAAGCATCGAGGAGCAGCTGATGGACGAGATGTGCGGTGGAAGGGTCAAGGGTCCCGGTCGGTTCATCCGCAAAGAGGAGGATCGGCTCTTTTGCCAGCTGCCGGGCAAGGACCACCCGCTGCTTCTCCCCTCCTGACAGGTCCCGTGCGATATGCATCATCCGGTGTGTCATCCTGACCTGTTCCAGGAGTTCTGCGGCACGGTTCACGGACTGCTCGGGCAGATATCCGATGTCATCGAGTGCATGCATTACGTTTTCGATAACCCTGTCATTGCCATACAGGGCGAAGGTCCGCTGGAACATGATCGCAGTTTTCCGGAGTATGAGGGATTTGCCTGCCTCGTGCTCCGGGTTCCAGAGATCGATATCAACGGGGTGGAGCACCCCACCGCACGAAGGGCATTTCTTTCCGGCAGCACTCCTTGGTTCAAGGGAACAGCGGTTGTTACATCCACTCATATGATACACAATGGAGCCCGAGGTGGGCGGAACATCTATACCCCTCATGAGGTGCATGAGAATGGATTTTCCGGCGCCGCTTCGTCCGATGATACCGAGGACTTCCCCTTCGTCCATCCGGAAGGAGACATCATCAAGTATCAGGTTTCCGCCAAGCTCCATGCTCAGGTTTCTCACGGTAATCAGGGGTGAAGGTGTATCAGGCATATCGTATCCATCCATACTGAATCTGGTTTCAACTGGACCAACAGACCAGGTCAGCCCGGTGATGTGGTGCTGTGGCCGGGATGCTGCCATGCCATATTTACTCATATGAGTAAAAAATAATTAAATGTACCTATGGAGCAGAGTGGCTCTTGCGTACGATACGAAGGAACGGGTGCCGGAATGAGAAGTAATTTCTTCACATATGAGAATAAAATAACAGGGATTAAGCAGTTAAAATTTGTATACCCTCGAAAGGACCAGATGAAGGAGGTTTTGTTGACAACAGGATCATCCGCTGCGGGCGGATATGGCCGTTGTGATCATGTGATTAAAAAAAATCATCTCACTATCCCCCTGTCAGATTCCATTTACGAGTTCTGCCGGACTGCGGATATCCCGGTTAAGGGAGAGATACCCTATGATGAGTCAGTAATGGACGCGGTCCGGATGGGAAAGCAGGTTACCGAATATGAATTACCTGCAGCAAAAGCCATTCATAGTGTCTGGGATAACATAGTCAGTACCTACATAGAGGGAGCATATGGCGCAAAATGACGTAACGGGAGGATTGCGACGCCGTGGGCGACCGAGAATACCACGAAGAGTGGATCATTCGGACCCCCTCAGATGCTATGCACCCCAGTGCGATGCTACTGATACCAATGAATGTGTTATACTCCTTCCAGAAGAGATTGAACTTCTGAAACTGGTTGATCTGAACGGGATGGAGCAGGAGGAGGCAGGTGCCATTATCGGAGTTTCCCGGCGCACGGTCTGGAAAGATCTCCATGAAGCCAGGCGAAAGGTTGCCGACGCCCTGATTCATGGGAAAAAAATTGAGATTGCCGGGTGTGAGCGCCGCCTTGAGGGCCGATGTCCCAGAGAAGGGGAACCCTGCATGGGTTCCCAGGACGGCTTCTGCAGGCGCCGGCAACGGCAGTAGTGTCCTGATAACCAGTAGCAGTCCGGATAGTCACCAAAAACCATCTCGCTACTATTCACGCCCATATGGGTAATTGCGGGGCTATCAGGATGGTGCAGACCGGAATTGTTTCGTTGGAGTAAGAATGGATTGGACAGAAATGGCGGGATATCCCGGTCATCAGGTAAATGCACGATAGGGTTTGTTCTGCAGCCTTATAATAGCCGGCAAGTCAGCGTTTCGGATAAGCCATTTATTTTTCTTCGGTATCAGCACCATTGTCTGGATAATGGCAGGTTCAGAATAAGCATCCTTCTGAAAGGAACATACGCGAACGGGAAAATAAAAAAAATTGGTT
>CAWIVM010000021.1:0-25821 GCA_963839585.1 uncultured Methanoregulaceae archaeon | reverse complement strand
GGAGGAATCATCCGGCAGTCTCGTCAGCGCCTCCCGCAGTCGGGATACCGGTCAGTTCCCCGTTTGTTTTTTGTTCCACCAGATCACCGCGGTAGGCCGGACGGCAGAATACTCCAGCCTGCCTGATGCTCCTTTCCGAAGCACCCGGGAGAAGAATTCCGTGACAGGGGTTTGGTCCCCGAGGTCCGGGTGATGCATGGTCACCCAGTCCTGCACGGCTTCATCGACTGAGCGATACGATGTCTCCCAGAGGGCAGGGTAGATTTTGACGTTGGCATAGATGCCTGCATCATGGAGGATGTTTACCGGGAAGATATAATCCTGGTATCCCTTTGCATCGCCCCCTTTTCCCCGAATACTGCACGGTAGAGGTCCATCTCTTCAGGCCCCCGCCATTCCCCGGCATGCCAGAACAGGTAGACCGACCGCTTCGCTGCCCGGTCCAGCCTGGCAAGAGCCGCTGCAAGGTCGTAGAACCCAAGCGAGAATGCGGCGATGACCACATCGTGGGGCTCGATATCACGCCCGATCTTGACCTCCTCCCACTTCATCTGCACGCATGAGTAGTTCTGGTGCCCTGCCTGCTCCATCCGCTGTTGAAGATCCCGAGCATGCCTCCGGAGGAGTCGAGGGCGGTGACATGGGCGACCCTTCTTGCAAGCGGGACTGCAAGCCTCCCGGTCCCGGCACCCATGTCGAGCACGGTATCCCCTTTCCGGACGTCGAGAAATCCGAGGTCGCGGACGGTGGCCGGAGTATCCTCGCCGCTGATACGATGATAGGATGCAGCACGCTTGTCCCAGGTGGTGGCAGGGTCGCGGTCCTTCCGGGTGCGTTCAGGGGAGCTCGCATGGATCGCTTTCCAGAGGCTCGTTCCAGTCGATGATCCGGTGCATGGAGGATACTTGTGTGCCTCAGGGTAAATACGATCGGTCGTGGATACCGCAGCCCGGAATCTGTCGAAGACGAACCTCTCGGTTCGGAGGTAAATGTCGATCGGTCAATGGGTAACTGCAGCCCGAATCTCCCGAACGTGATACCGCTCGCCGCCACTTTACATGTCGATCGGTCAAACGATACGTACAACCCCGGACTTTTAGCACGTTCAGAAACCTATTGAATACTCACATCGATACCTAGCTGCGATTTCCCAGCCTCCAGGATGCCACCTTGAATGGGAGTACCGCCAGGGGTGGGATCACTTCGGTGACCAGATGTAGGTAACATCTGTACATTCAATTCCCCACCCCTTTTCACAGCCCGGAACTATCAAAAGGCCATATTGGCTTTGTTTTCAGTCTGACGGTACTCTTTCTTTCGCGATACCTCTATGGGAACACTGGTCCCGCATACCACCGTGTTCAATGAGGTGGTGTTCAATGGCTGATTCAAAGGCGGATTCTGTATAATTTTTCATAGAGCAACCGTTCCTGAAACTTACTGACATCTGATAGATTCGTTGGTTGTATTATTAATGCATTTAATTACGCCCAAAAAAAGGCACAAGAGGAAATCGCACAGCAATGCTTATGCTGTTTCATGTGGACGTGTATGCATGCCTAATAGTGAGCCCAAAAAATTCTGGCTCATCATTGATGGAAAAATTGTAACAGATCATAAAATTGAGGCATATACCTTTGGAAAACTTCTTACCAATTGCAGAGGTCATCGATGTGCTTCATGAAACAAAACACGGTTCGCATCCCAGGAAAGACTTCCGGCTCTATCTTACAGAAGTGTCGGAGGGAAGTGTTGCTGTAGCGCTACAACCTCTGGATTATACCACAGAACTGTTTAATGACTCTTTTATTTTTGATGAAATGGTCAATAATTTTCATGATCTCATTCATCATCTAATCGATAGCCCAGAAGAGTTCAGGCGGATGATTGAGCGTGAGTTTTCCAACCCGGCAACCCTCATTCGGTTTTTGGAAAATCTGATTGGTTTGCTGTCCCGGAAAAATAAATTTAATGTGAAGTTCGGTTATTCTGCACAAAAACCTAAAAAACCCACTGCATTACCTTCACACCGAGAGGGGTATATTCAAGACCTTATCCATGAATATTACCGTAAGTCTATGATTGAGGTGAAAGGGGTAATTACCAGAATTCATGGGGATGATCCGAGATCTTTCACCATCAGAACCCTGGACAATACCATAATAAAATGCAATTATCCGCCAGAGTGGGAGAAGGATCTTATGGCGCTTTTCAAATCTTCAGTATCAGTGAATGGAGTCATGAGTCAGAAAGTAAAATTGAATGAAATGGAGGTGGTAAAGGAATTAAGGCCGTTCAATTCAGAAACGCTCGATAGTATCGGGGATATTATATTTAAGATGCCGCTTCCTGTTCGTGTTTCTTATGACGATCGGGATGGGCACTGGTGTCTCGAAAATGAAGAACTTTTCTTATCCGGTTATGGGAAAACCTATCACGAGGCCTTGGTATCTTTTTCTGACAGCCTGGATTCCCTTATTGCCGGTTATTTTGCCTTTGAGGAGAGATCATTATCGGAAAAGTCCCGAAACATAAAGAAAAATTTACAAACGTATCTCGATTTAAACGAGCTCGGTCAAAGATACGGTGAACTCACGGTTGAGAGCTGATCATGCCAGTGAAACAGCGTGAGTTCAAGAGAGCTATTACAAGGAAAGGTTTTGTTGTTGTCTCTGACCGGGACCACCGTTCTTCTTCCTGAAGAACCCGAATGGGGAAATAACCCCAGTGAGAACGAAGATCAGCGTTCATGGCGACCAAAAGGACATATCGGATAGTTTATTATCGGTGATGTACAAGCAGCTGCACTTTGAGAATAAGGCCGATTTTATGAAATTTATCGATTGTACAAAAAGCTATGAGGATTATGTTCACTGGCTTAAAATGAAAGATAAGATCTGATGTCTAATTTTTTCCTCCCCATGATCGGTTTCGTTAAAAGATTTATGAGCAGTGTTTTAACTTACCCAAAACTACCCCATTCCATTACTCCGACTGAGGGGAAGGGTCCACTCTCTCCAGTTCTTTCAGGATCCCGATGCACAGGACAAGTGCCGCTTCTTCGAGCGGATCTTCGAACCTGTTGGACATATTTCCGGGATAGTCCTCAAGTATCCGGGCCAGCCGGCTCCCGTAGTCCTGGTCCTCCCTCTTCAGCGCCCGTGTTGCCCGCCTCCATCGGTCGGCCATTTTTTTCCTATCGGCAGGGGTGCCCATGGTATCAGGATGGTGATAGGTGGGATATCAGGGGTGGGTATGCAGGGGGTGAAGGTGTGGGGGTGGTCGCGTAAGGGGATGATCGGTATCGGGACAAGTGATGACCAGTTCGTTCACTTTCATACCACGCCCGATACCACCTAAAGACCTATTGTTCAGACGTTCATACAAAATGGTGTCAACTCTACCGGAAGACCCCGATCCCGGATACGATGGATGCAGGTTTCTCCAATGGATAAAAAAGAGGGGAAATACCCGGTCGTTCCGACACTGCACTCTCAAGGCCAGGGAACTTGGATTTGATGCCAGTTCATTTATCAAAACGATGCATCCGGAGCAGATCGCGATCAGGATGTCAAGTGATGGTCAAAAAGTGATCTCACTCAATGATCTTCCCTGGGCAGACCAGTGGATGATCTATTACGATTTGGAGATCCCCCATCATAGTCATTGGAAAAAATTGAAATAATTTTTTCTGTTATCGTAAGAATTATTACCGTCACACACCTACACCTACCACACAGAGGTAATGCACATGCGGAGTAAAGACCTTCCAACCTTGTCTGAATCGATGGAGGTGTACCTGAATAAGCCATATGGGGGCCTTTTCGGTTCAAGTGTGGTCGCCCAGGTAGTTGAAGAGATCGTATCGGATCCCACGATGGATTATCGGCCGGGATATCTTGAAGAGCTGACAGGTGCATCCGCTCCCTCAATACGGGAAGCGCTGGCGACCCTTGTAGATCTTGGACTTTTAAAGAAAGGCAACGAAACAGGGAGGCACCCTGTGTACCGGGTGAATGTCGCCTCAAAGAAATTTGCAGCATTGTCCCTCCTTGCCTATGCCATCCTCGATGACAGGGATGGTACTGACTGCATGGCTGAGGCGGTACATGATTATTATTCGAAGGTGGTGAGGGAGAACTATGAACCGATCGCGATTGCAACAACGGCTTACTACTCGCCGGTTTCTCTTCCTGGAATGCCCGGTAGCACAATCAGGATAGGACCGGGAATGTATTCAGGGAGTGTGTAAAGTGGCCGAAGAGAGCGAAGGAACCGGAAAAGGCAAGCAGGCTGTGATAATCGATCTTGCAGATCTCTACAAATTCGAACCCGAAGATCTTCTCGCCGATATCAAGTCCTCGGCATATTCGAACCTCGCGTACGTCCAGGTAACCCACCGCGACGTAGTCATCGACTTCTTCGAGATGCCGGGGACGAAGAAGGACGGGAAGATGGTGCTCCCCGGGACCCGGGTCTTCATGTCCTTTGCAGCGGCGCAACGCCTGTCAGAAGCCCTTGCCGGTATCCTTGAAAAAGCGCATAGGGACGGGGGGATGGAACAGTATATCGGTGGCGGAACACAGCAGGATATTTCTACGAAGGTCAGGCAGAAGCGGCAGACTAAATCGACGTGAAAAGGGAATTTTTGATACCTCGGAATTCTGTTGTATCGAATGAAAAAATGATTCCCCGGAAATGGGAGTTCTATGACCGCTTTCCGTCATACAATTCTTACAAAACTGCCGGCTTTTCCCGCACAAAAAACTGAAACGCGGAGGCTATGTTCCTGAAATTTTGGATTTGATGATGAATCGTGTGGTTTGATGGGGTTTTGGTGGGGGGAGGAACGAATGGCTGTTTTTCCAGGAGTTACAACGATACAGGGATATTTAAATTGGAAAAAGGCTAATGAGAATCAGCAAAAGGCGTAGTGAGGTGACTGAATGCCAACGAGTAAGAAACAACTGGTGAAGCTGAACCAAGTGAAGAAGGCCAAGGCAGAAGAGCTCTCAAAGCAGGCGGCTGCGGGGAGCAAAGATGCCCAGAAGAAGCTCAAGAAGCTTGAGAAAAAGATTAAGTGAGCCTCTTCGATCTCGGACTCTTAAAGAAAGGCAACAAGACAGGGAGGCACCCTGTGTACCGGGTGAATGTCGCATCAAAGAAATTTGCAGCATTGTCTTTCCTTGCCTAAGCAGTCCTTGATGACAGGGATGGTTCTGACTGCATGGCTGAGGCGGTACACGATTGTTATCCGAAGGTGGAGAGGGAGAAATATGAGCCGATGGCGTTTGCAACGACGGCTTACTACTCGCCACATTCTCTTCCTGGAATGCCCGGGGGCACAATCAGGATAGGGCTGGGAATATATTCAGGGAGTGTGTAAAATGGCCGAAGAGAGCGAAGGAACCGGAAAAGACAAGCAGGTTGTGAAGGCCCAGTTGCTTCCCCAATCAATTCTCTCTGCTGTAAAAATAACGCCGCTGTCCTCAATCGAACAAGTGCTTGATCATGCACTAGTAAATAAAGAAAAAGGGAAAGGATTGATGGTAACTGACCAAATCGTATGATTTCGTCCTACCAAGCCTCAGGAGAGCCGCGAGTGGCAGGATTCGAACCTGTGAACTCTTTGAGATCCAATCTTGAATCGATTACCGTTGGCCAGTTAGTTATACTAAAATCAGATTTCCAATTAACAATGGTGATCCTCCGTTAAGAAAAGATTCACCGTCCTTGCAAATTAAATGAGCCCCCCTCCCCTAAACCCCTATTAGCCCCCACCACCCAGTACAACCAAGATGACTCCCGTCCGCTATGGCATCGCAGCCATAATCGTCCTCACCCTGGCGGCAACAATTCTCGCGTACCCGGCGCTTCCCGACCAGGTCCCCTCGCACTGGAACGGTGCAGGAGAGGTGGACGGGTACCTGCCGAAACTCTGGGGGGTCCTGATCATCCCGCTGATAATGATCCCCTTCACGGCCTTGTTCTTCCTGCTTCCGCGAATCGATCCGCTGAAGGAAAATTACACGAAGTTCCGGCGCTATTATGAGGGATTCATCCTCATCTTCGCAGCGTTTCTCTTCATTATCCAGATGCAGATCCTTCTCTGGGGGCTCGGTTACGCGATCAGTATTAACCTGGTCTTCCCCCTCAGCCTGGGGGCATTGTTCATCTATCTCGGGTTCCTGATCGAGCATGCCGAACCGAACTGGTTCGTGGGGATCCGCACCCCCTGGACCATGAGCAGCGAACAGGTCTGGAAGAATACCCATGCACTCGGGGGGACCCTCTTCAAGATCGCGGGCATTATCTCCATTGTGGGGGTATTGTTCGGGACGTATTCGTTGTGGTTTGCCCTGGTCCCGGTGCTTGCAGTCTCGCTATACCTGGTGATATATTCTTACCTTGCATTCAGGAAGGAGAGGGTGAATTCCTCTTTGGGACCGGGAAAAACGGACCAGTAAATGCAGTCTCCCCTTTTTGACATAGGGGGCCAAGCGTTCCCATGATTCACCCTCTTTTGTCAGCCTTCCCATGGATATAACTTCCGCGGACTGAAAATTTTTTATATTGCGGGGATCCTATCAACAAACTATGGGAGGATACTGCATGAGAAATAGTATAGCGATATGTATTGGGCTGGTGCTCCTCACCACAATAGTGCTTGGGTTCGCATCGGCAGAAACTGAAACAACCTATTACTGCTATGGTGATGGGGGATGGAGGCCATGCACCGATTCGGAAGCGCTCCTCGCTGAAGAAGCGATGAAGGAGGAGACCCCGGTGCCCTTGACGCGGGACGAGATGAATTCCCTGATCACCTCCCGCGAACCGTACTGGAATTACGTTGCACCCGCACCCGCCGAAGATGATGCGGTCACTCCTGTGCCCACCCCGAAAGCGACAGTGCTGCCGGCATCAAGAACGACCGGGGAGACAGCGACTACCTATTACTGTTACGGTGACGGGGGATGGAGGCCATGCACCGGTTCGGAAGCGCTCCTCGCTGAAGAAGCGATGAAGGAAGGAGACCCCGGTGCCCTTGTCGCGGGGCGAGATGAATTCCCTGATCACCTCCCGCGAACCGTACTGGAATTACGTTGCACCCGCACCCGCCGAAGATGATGCCGTCACTCCCGTGCCGACACCGACCATCTCCCCCACCCCGACACAGACCACTGTTCCCGGAAAAATCTGGGACTCATTTTTCAATACCGGGGGCTCCACAAGGTCCCCAAGCCTCTCGTCCAGGTTTCTGAACCTGTTCCGGTGAACCGGGATCAAGGCGTATCCCTTTTTTATCCGAATCTGTTCCGGCCTCTCCCGCATGGTTTTTTAAAAAACCCGCATGAAGTCCAAACTCGCACTCAGAATGAAAATTGCACTCAAAACTCATTTCCATTTGCCTGCTCTATCGTCTGAAGTTTTCAAAATTTTCATGACAAAGACATGAAGGCTCTTTCCTATGAAACGCATATGAGACTCCTTCGTTAAATCCCCAACGTGAAACTCCCGGATCCGGTTTTCATGGCAAGCGCCAATGACCGCACAGCGACCATGAGTGGTTCTTATGCAGCGATGAATTCGCCAGGATGCTCCACTTGAGCGGAAACAGGGGATGCGGTAGGGGGGATCTCCTCCCCCATCACAGGAGATACCCTGGCCCATTTATACGATGCCGTCTGCTTTGATCCTTGGGAAGGATCCGCTGCCTCTCATTCCCCCTCATCCGACCGTGGGGAGTTCGGGACAGTTGCAATCCGCTATCTGGCCTGTATCCATCCCTTTCCTGAACGCTGCAACCCGTTGGGCAGATGTGCCGTGCGTGAACGTGTCAGGTACGACGTACCCCATAGACTGCATCTGGATCTTATCATCGCCGATGGCGCTTGCAGCATCCATGGCCTCTTCTACGTCTCCTCTTTCGAGGATCAGGTCCCCGTACTGTGCCTGGTATGCCCAGACGCCCGCATAGCAGTCGGCCTGCAGCTCGAGGGCGACTGAGAGCTCGTTTGCATCCGCCTCGCTCATCCGGCTCTGTGCCCGGTTCACGTAATTCAGGGTTCCGACAAGGTTCTGGACATGGTGGCCGACCTCGTGGGAGATGACGTAGGCCTGGGCAAAGTCACCAGGAGCACCGAACCGTTGCGAGAGTTCCTTGTAGAAGTCGAGGTCAATGTACACCGTCTGGTCTGCAGAGCAGTAGAACGGACCGGTGTCGGAGGTTGCCTGACCGCATCCCGTCTGGACGTAATCGGTGAACACTACGAGTGTTGGTGGGGAATAGGTGCTCTTCAGCTGGTCCTCGAAGATAATCGCCCAGGTCTGCTCGGTGTCGGTAAACACTCGTGCCGATGAATTGAAGACCTCATCATCTTCCTGCGTCAGTCCAGATTGCGGGGTGAAGGATCCAGCCGGGATATTGCTCTCCCCGATGAACTGACCAGGGTCCACGCCAAGGAGGACTGCGGCGACAAGGATGATGAGCAGCCCAATGCCGCCGATGCCACCCGCTGCACCGCCGGGAATGCGACTGCTGCTGCTCCCCCTCCTGTCCTCGACATTGGTGCTCCTCTTGATCCGTTCGCCACCTCATGGGATGTTCCCCCTTGGGCATGTTTCAGCGGTCATTGTGTGTCACCATTGTTCGTTACATGACTGATAGTGGGGATGTAAAGAAAAAAGTTCTGGTTCGGGAGTTATCCCGGTTTTCGCGCCTTTATCCGGTACCCCGGAGATTGGGGTTTCAGGAGTTATTTTTTTATCTCCTTCCCCAACGGTGCGGAAGTGAACCGGTACAGCCTGTTCGTTTTGGGGGTGAAAACAGAGGCGGACCCAAGGATTCACGAATCGAAACGATGATGGATCCCCTGCTGTCCGGAGGAATTATACCAGTGCGACGCGTCACCCGGGAGGTGTGAATCGCAAAAAGACCGTGACAACCCCGCTATTCCCTGAAGGAGGGGGATGCCCGGTCCGCACAAGCGGTGACCTGGGACCTTCTCCCTCCAGCAGAAGGTTATTTTTTCGCGGGTGCGGTGTGGGAGGATACAACTGGGAGCTTCTCCCTCCTGCAGAAGGTTATTTTTTCCCTGAACCCTTTATCAGCCCGGTACTCAATCTCGTAGTATCCTGACCGGACCGAGATGCAGTACGAGGTCTTCCCCAGTGCTTCCGCACCGGCGACCTGCTGCAGGAGCGATGCCTGCTCTTCTGCAGAGTGACCGGCACAGAGCCACTGCTTTGTGGCATCATCCATCTTCCATGACCGGGACTGGACCGATGCCGGGGGGGTAGTCACGCGACTGTCCGTTGGGTCGAAGAATGCAACGACCTCCTTCTTCTGGCGGTGCTGCCAGTATGCGATAACTGCTATCAGAAGGGTGACCGCGATCTCGATGATTTCTGTGAGTGCTGGTTCCATTGGCAGATACCTCCATGAGGGGCCGGTCTGCGAGAGGGGGCGGTGCGGGGGGTCACCGCATCCGGCGTTCCATCATCTGCAGCATCCCGACGATCATGCGAAACAGCGCGATGAATGCAAGCACGATCCCGGTGAGCACCCCGAAGAGGAACGTAAGCCCTTCTTCCATGGCCTTCCCTCTCGTGTTGTGCTGCAGTTCAGTCAAGGACGGGTTTCGTGTCAGCCCAGGTCTCGATACGGGTGAGGATCGCATCATCCGAATAGGACGAGACGGTGATCTGGCTCCGGGAGAAAGACACGGAGTAGGCCTCACCATTTGCATCATGGCACCTCAGCGTCGCCGAGTAGCGTTCATCATCGGCTGAATTTATCGCATCCCCGCCAATCGCGGCGGTGAGGGCCGTGTCAGCCAGGATCGCAGTCTTGGCGGCGTTGAACCCCGCGACGGTCCCGGCCCGTGCGGTCACGTACCCGACCGTCCGGGCTTCCTCGTCCTCGTACAGGATCCTGGCGGTGTATGCCTCACGGGACTTCGCCACGGGGGGCTGGGCAACCCCGGACACCTCGTATGCAGTACAGCTGAACGGATTGTTTGTCAGGATGTCCTGGACCAGCGCGGAAAACGTGGCGACATCCTCAATCGGTACGGCAAGTTCGCGGACTGCGGACTTTGCAATGTTTGTCTGAATGAAGTTTCCCATAATCTTGAATCTCCAGTCCTCTTTCGAGGACATCTTGTTCGTTTTGGCCGGCAGAAGAAAAGGGCACAGGCAGGAAGGAGAACGGAGTGCATTGTGCACCGGGTTCTTGAACTGGATCAAAATGGTGAGGAACTGGTTTGCAGGAATAGCGATGCTTCCTGCTGCCTGGAAGTTGTCCGATCTGGGATGGCTCGGTCCCAAAACTCCCCTTATCATTCGTAGAATAAGGAGGAGTGATGAGATCGGGCCCTGCAACAATGCCTTATTTGAGAGGTAGACTGAGCTGTCAGGATAGTGTGCACGTACACCCTGCCGTGACATGCCACGGGAAAGGGAAGTTAGGGTCTTTTGGTTCTGTGGGGTTTGCCCGATACAATCAGAAAACGCAGCCTGTCCAACGGCAGGTCTCCCCAGTCAGGGGAGTGCCGATCAGGACCCGGCTGGCTGCAGATCGTGGCGGAGATATCAATGTATCCCGGCTTTTACCCTCTTACGAGACCCGCATCACCCATCGGGGGGCTATGGCTTTGGTAGGACAAAAATCCCTGCACTTGAAGCAGCCGATGCATGACTGGGCGTGCACGGGTTCGGCCTTGTGGTGTGCCATCTTGAACACTCCCATGGAGCAGAGATCAACACAGATACCGCAGCCGTTGCAAAAGATCCGGTCGACGTACACTTCCATTAAGATAGACGGGGAGGGTCCTACTTCCACAAAAACCAGCCTTATAAGATTTCATAGTCTGGTGACTAATAAATTCGATTGCAACGGATAGTCCAAAAGAGCATCCCGAAACACCGTATTATTCCGTGCATACTCCCGATCAGTAGTGGGGATTATTCGATCATCTACCAGATGATGCCTGAGAGCAGGATCGTGGAGCATTCCTCAGGGTATGTCGATACTACAATTGCGTGGCCTGCCAGATAGCGCCCGCTATTGGCTGCAACAATTCCGAACCTTTCGTTTGTTATATGATAACCTTTTTTAATCAATTGATTATATTTTATTATCATGCTTGAGATGCTTATCTCATCCAAGACCCGCATCAGGCTGCTGACCCTCTTCTTGCTGAATCCCGGAAGAGAGTATTACATCAGGGAGATTGAACGGATGACCGGGGAGAACTATGCTGCCATTCACGGCGAACTGGCAAACCTTGAGTCCTTTGGCCTCCTATCAAGGGAACGCAAGGGAAAACAGGTCTATTTCTCGGTGAACCAGGATTTTTTCCTGTATCACGACCTCCAGCAGATGGTGCTGAAAACAGAGGGAGTCAGCAGGATCCTCCGCGACACGTTCAGCGATATGCAGGGGATCTCCTGCCTTTTCATCTATGGCTCGTTTGCTGCAGGTACCGCGGGCGCAGAGAGTGATATCGATCTTTTAATTGTCGGGGATATCGATGAGGATCGTATTCTCGCTGCAGCGGGAGCAGCCGAGCAGACTCTCAAGAGAGAGATCAACTACACCCTGATGAGCGATCAGGAGTACCGCGAACGGCAAAGGAAGCAGGACCCCTTCGTTATGCACGTGCTGAGAGAACCAAGAGTGGTTCTGGCGGGATGCAATGATTGAAGAGCTCGTGCGGGAAGGGCTTATCACCCCCCTTGCTGTCGATCCAACCCGGGTGAAAGATGCCCTGAACCTCGCTCAAAGGGATCTTGGAGTTGCCAGGAGCCTTCTTTCATCCAGCAGCGACTGGGCTTTTACTGTCGCATACAATGCAATCCTCCAGGCAGGGAGGGCTATGATGTTCTCGAAGGGATATCGGCCGATTGGCTCAAACCAGCATATTTCGGTTGTACGTTTCTGCGAGGAATTCCTGTCCAGGGATGATGCCCAGTGGTTTGAAAGGATGCGGCGGAAACGGCACCAGTCTGTCTATGACAGTGCCGGTTCGGTATCCAGAATCGAGGCCGAAAATGCGGTGAAAAAGGCGGAAAAGATCCTGCACACACTTGAATCTCTTATTCAGGTATGAAGGGAAACCAAGTGTTTTCAGATACTCTGCCTTTGGCCTTCTCGGCAAAAAACTACCACGATGCACTCAGTGTGCAGAAAGAAAGAATGTTACCTTGAAGTGGAAGGATAGCGAACCTTGAATACAGGAGATCCGCACATGTCCAACCCCCGTGAAAAAAAGCAGGAGTACATCAAAACCTCTTCTGACCGGTCCCGCGAGGAGTTGATTTATGCCACGCTCTCCCTCCCGGTAGAGACTGATCCCCGGATCGCAACCCTGGTCAGGGTATTGAACGATCTCCCCGACCTCTACACCTGCAGTTCGTGCGGCGGGCATACCGATCTGGAAAACCGGGAGAACCCTGTTCCTGAAGGGTATTTCTATGTCCAGTTCATCCTTGAACCGACGGAAAAAGGTTTCCAGTCGCTGGGGATCATCGACCTCGCTGCACGCAATGTCGCGAGCGAGGATCTCATTGTGCGGGTCCTGAATTGCACGGACAACCCGAAACTCGTGATGTTCCATATCATCGGGAAGAACGGGGTGGACCCGGATGAGTATGCAAAGGAGATACGATCGCTCTGCAGGCAGTGGGGAGTCTCTCTTGACGGGGTCTCTGAATACAAGAAGAAGGTGAGGAGGCAGACTGCATATGAGAGGATTAGGAAGGGAGGCGGATAGGAGAGGAGGAACCCCTGCTTCCCGTTTTGGACATCGTTCCGAAGAGGCCGGACGACAAGAAGCCAGAGCGATAAGGAATGGATGAAATCACGAGAGGGCAATGCCCTGATCCTGTTCAACACCCCGCTGGATCCCCTCCCGCCGTTTAAAGAAACTTATAGTAAAGCAACTGCGACGACCATGTACCCGCACCAGGAGATCGCGAAAGCAAGGGGGATCGTTATCACCCATGCCTGCATCATCTGGCGGGGGACCTCCCACTTGACCGCCTTCTGCCCCCTGGTCGCACCTACCCCGACGATTGCTCCGCTCATCACCTGAGTTGATGAGACCGGGATACCATACATGGTGACCATTCCAAGGATCGCACCTCCCGAGGATGCTGCACAAAATCCCTGGTAAGGCCGGATTTTCGTTATCTCTTTTGCCGAGCTTGTTAATTACCTTCCATCCCCCGAAACTTGTGCCGAGCGCGATTGCAGCAGCTGAGAGAACAACTACCCATGAGGGAACAACGAACGATGAGATCAAACCGCCGGCCAGGAGCAATGCGGTAATGACCCCCACCGCGTGTTGTCCGTCGTTTGCTCCGTGTCCGGCGGCCTGGAAGAGGCTTGCGGCGACCTGGAGTGGCTGGAAGATCCTTTTCATACGGTTCTGGCGTGAATAGCGGAACAGGTGGGATACCAGGAGGTCGAAGAGAAATGCGGTGGAAAAACCGATAATTGGCGAGATGAAGATGAAGACGACAATAGCAAGAATTCCGGAAAGGACCAGCACCCCGGTCATCATCAGCAGGGGGATGGAGACTGAGATACCAAAAATTGCTCCAAGGATCACTGCAGGTTGTGCGGACTCTTCCAGATACCATGCCAGGATTCCGAAGATAATCGCACCGATGATCCCGCCAAGGAAAGAATAGAGAGCCAGTTGTTCCAGTGTCCCCGGTGGCGGCAGGATCAGGGCATCCAGGCCGGCGACTGCCACGCCAGTTCCCAGTATTCCCCCGATCAGGGCATGGCTGCTCGAAACAGGGAGCCCGATGTGGGTTGCGATAAAGACCAGGATTATCGAGGTGAGCATGGCGATAACGAGCGACAGAGGAGTCAGTGCTTCAGGCGTCACCAGAGCAGTGCCGATCGTTGCCGCGACCGCGGTCGTGAAAATGAAAGGACCGATGAAATTGGCGAGCGCTGACGAGAGGCTTGCTTTCCAGGGGGAGAGTGCCCGTGTCTCGACCACCGTCGCAATCGAATGGGACGCATCATTCAGACCATTCACGAAATTGAGCAGAAGGGCCAGAACAATTCCGGAGATGATCAGGGCATCCATCTCGATCAGGCATGGTTGCGGGCGATGTCAGAAAGGGCATGCCCGACGTCATTTGTTTTTTCCATAACTTTTGCCAGCCCTTCGTAGATATCCTTGAGTTTGATGATCATGAGCACGTCTTTGGTCTGGAACAGCTCAAGAACGGCCCGTGAGAGGAGCTCGGTGGAGATATTGTAGAGCCGGTTCAGCTCCCTGGCGTGTTGTGCAACCTCCTCGGCTTTTTTCAGCGTGGCAAGGTCGTCTATACCATGCGCAATCTCCCTGCTCGACATGACGATCAGGTAGGAAAATTCTTTGAGGAGATCGGTGGACTGGGGTATTCCGTAACTGCACACCTGGTGGGTCACCCAGTCAATACGGTCAAGGACATCGTCAAGGGCGGGGGCGAGGCGGGCGATCTCCTCGGGTTCCAGGGGAGTGATCAGCGAATCATTCAACCGTTCGTAGGTCTGCCTGGTGATTTCATCGGCAAGGTGCTCGAGCTGGCGGACTTTCTGCCCTTTCTCTGTGCCGTTTGGCAGTTCATGGGTGATCTCATCAAGGATCTGTGAGGCTTCACGTATTTTTTCGGCCATTTCCTTGAAGAGTGTAAAAAAAACCTTATCTTCAGGGAGGATCAGATCGCGGACACGCATAGTCATTTTACCCTTTCTACCCTCAAACAGAAATAAGTGGTGCTGTGGAGTGCGTGCAGGAGAAGTCGCAACGATAGATATGCATAGAATACAGACGCCTCCTGGCACTTTTAGCCCCCCGATCCTTTTTATTCTGGGGTGTGTTTTTCGGCCAACAGGGAGTGCCTGTCACGACCTGTCCTCGGGCTTTCTCCGTTCACCAATCTGCTGACGCCACATTGCGTAATACAAACCCTTCTACTCGGGAAGACATTTGTGGGACCCTGTCTCGACAATCCTTCCCTTCTCCCGCACATAGATCATATCATTGTGCATGAGGGTAAGGAGACAATGGGCGGTACCCGGGAGCAAAGAGTCTCTATTGGTGACAGAGGGGCGCACTTGAGAACCTCTCCTCCACTATTCCCGCATCGCGTTTGGCAAGGATCATGACGGAGTGTTCCATGGATTGGCTGCTCCATATTCCTGGTGAAAAAAGAATAGGGACTGGCGAAGAAACGAGATCGGGTATGCGAATCCGCCTATCTCTTCTTCCTCTCCTCTTTCAGCCTTACATTTATCCGGCCAGGTCACCCCACGCTCCCTGCCGGTGTTTGCGTATACTGTTGGGGGTTACTGCCAGGCGTCAGGGCGCATAGCCTGCCCGTTTGTATGCCACATACCCTCCGGCCAGGTTCGAGACATTTGGGAAGCCATGCATCTTCAGGATACTTGCCCCGATGCTCGCCCGCTGCCCCCCCTTGCACATCAGGACATAGTGCAGGGCAGGGTCCAGCTCGGTATGGCGGGTCCTGAGGTCGTGCCATGGGATATGGACCGATGCGATCCGCATGGCCGTCTTCCCACTCCTCCTTTGACCGGACATCGATGAGAACCGCCCGTTTGGATTCGACCAGGGTGTGCACCTCCTCCGGGCAAAGCACCGGGACCCGGCTGATCGGAAGCCCGGCAGACCCCCAGTAGAGCATCCCGCCGTCAAGGAACCCTGCGACGCGGTCAAACCCGACCCGCCGGAGCTGGAGCGCCGCCTCTTCCGCATGCCGCCTCTCTTCAACAACCAGCAGGATATCCCGGTCGTGCGGAAGGATCCAGCCTGCCTGCGTGGGAAAGTTCCCCGAGAGATCGATATGCCAGGCGCCGGGGATATGGACGCCCGAGAATGCCTGGTAACTCCTGACATCGAGGAGGAGCGAATTCCCGTCCCGCATCCGATCGAAGAAGGGCTTCGGCTCGATCGGGACTGGTGGGACGAGGTCCCGCATCAGGGCAGGCCCCGCCCGGTTGATCGCCGAACAACGGGCAAAGTGATCCGGGGCAGCCGGCATATCGGAAGTGAGTGCCCTGACAAAGTCCCCGCGATCCCTGATACGGAGTGCATAGTTGTATTTCTTCTCATATCCGATGGTGCTCGTCCTCTTCGCCGCCATTGCCCGTCCGCACAGGGACCCCATGCCGTGGGCAGGGTAGACCTCGCACTCGTCCGGGAGGGTCATGATCTTGGTGTGCAGGTTATCATAGAGTGAGGATGCAAGTTCTTCAGCTCTCCCTGGAAAAAGGTCCGGCCTCCCGACATCCCCGACAAACAGGGTGTCTCCTGAAAACAGCGCGACGGGCGTCTCACCCCGTGCGGTATCGGTTGCCAGGTAACAGATCGATTCAGGAGTATGTCCGGCCGTCTCGATTACCGAGAAACGGATATCTTCGAGCGGGATCTCATCCCCTTCTACTGACCGCATGATGGGGGAATGTACACATTCCCGATCGTGGCGCATAGATCTCGGCCCCGGTCGCTTCTGCCAGGTCGAGATGGCCCGAGACAAAGTCGGCATGCAGGTGCGTCTCGAGAATATGGGTGATCCGGAGCCCCATCTCCCGTGCTGTATCGATATACCTGCCGACATCACGGGAGGGGTCAATGACCGCACACGTCCTGTTTCCGGCAACAATATAGGAGTCTGTGGGCAATACCGGGGATGAAAAACTGCTGGATGATCATCAGTGTTCCTTCTCCTGCCGGACAAGTAAAACATGCGTATACAGGCAAGGGGAATGTGGGGGCACCGTCATGCTGCCATCCCGTGCACACACTTTTTCACCTCGCTCTACCACTTCTCTCCCATGACTTTCCCGCCAGACAATCCCACCCAGCTTGCGAAAATCCTCCTTGCGCATGAAAAAGCCCGGGCAAGGGCATGGAAGGAGAAGAACTCCCGGGCACTTGACGTACTGCTCGCCCCGGACTTCATCGAGATCAATATGCTTGGCCGGTTCTCAAAGAAAGATGTCCAGGTCTTCCTGCTGCCCATGCTCACCCTTCACGAGTTCATGATCTCTGATCCCCAGCTGGTAGTCGCCTCTCCCGATGCTGCAATCCTTACCTATCGGTGCATCGAGGACATGACCGTCAGCGGGCAGCGGATAACCGGGACGTTCCATGTCGCCGCCCACTACGCCAGAAGGGAGAACAAGTGGCTCCTCCTCCTCTGGCAGATCACGCCGTTCCCGTGCTGAGGGAAGAGGGAACCATCCCAAGGTGAAAATTCCGGGGCTACACCGAACTATTCAGTAAAAAAGGTAACGATTAGGATCGATCGACAGGATTTCTTCGTTCACCGATCTGCTGACGCCACATTGCGTAATACAACCCCTTCAGTGCAAGAAGACGTTCGTGTGACCCGGTCTCCACGATCGTTCCCTTCTCCAGCACATAGATCACATCTGCGTGCATGATGGTAGACAGACGATGGGCGATCAAAATAGAGATCTGTTCCCTGCTCATGGAGATATCCCTGATAGTATTCGTAATATCCTGCTCGGTCAACGAATCAAGGGCTGACGTCGCCTCGTCAAAGATCAGGAGGCGGGGATGACGCAATAGAGCCCTGGCAATGGAGATACGCTGCTTCTCCCCTCCTGACAATTTTATGCCCCCCTCGCCAATAACCGTATCGATCCCCTGAGAGGAACGATCAACAGATCATCACACGCGGCCTTGTGCAATGCATCCCGTATCTGTTGATCGGTCGCGTCAGACTGAACGAACAGGAGATTTTCCTTAATTGTGCCGGCGAACAACTGGGCCTCCTGCGAAACGAAGCCTATCTGCCTTCGTAACGGGTTATACCTGATCTGTGAAGAAGGGTGACCATTGAAATAGATCTCTCCGCTGACAGGCCGGTACAACCCAACCAGGAGATTCACGAGCGTTGACTTGCCTGAACCGGAAGGACCGACAAACGCGATCGTCTCCCCGGTTTTCACCTCAAAAGAGATGCCGTCGACTGCTTTGCACGGTGACGTCTTGTGCTGGAACACGACGTCCCTGAACCGGATGTCTTCCAACGTATCGACAACGATGGGTGTTTTCGGATTTTGTTCTATCGGTTTCTGCATCAAGCGGTCAAACGTATTCACGGACGCTTCAACTTCGCGATAACTGAGAATGAAACTCCCGAGATCCTGCAAGGGTCCGAATATGATCGTGGTGATGAACTGCATCGAGATCAGTTCTCCGGTGGTAAGGACGTTCCGGAATATCAGCCAGAGAAGGATGAACAATATCGAGTTTTTAAGGATCCTGAGCGTTGTTCCCTGCAGAAACGTTAATGTCCGGACCTTTTTTACTTTGATCATCTCAAGGTTGAATATCTTCAGATTCTGGTCCCGTAGTCTTCGAATTTCGGGATAGGTCAGGCCGAGACTTTTCACGAGTTCTATGTTCCGGAGGGATTCTGTGATCACACCCGACATCTTGTTTGTTTCGCGATTGATCTCCCGTTGCGTCGTCTTGACCTTTTTACTTAATAATCCGGTGAGGGATCCGAGGACCAGAATACCGATCACAAACACAGGTATCAGCATCCAGTTCTTCGTCACAGAATACCCTATGAGGAACCCTAGCCCGATGAGAGAGGAGAAGAGCACATTGATGGTCGTATTCATGAATACCTGGGTGTCCGTCCTCACTTTCTGCAGGACGGACAAGGTCTCACCACTCCGTTGCTCCTCGAACTCATTATAGGACAGGCGAAGCGTCTGCTTCAACCCGTCATTGAAGATCTGCATGCCGAATTTCTGCACTGCCAGTCGTATGAAATAGTCCTGGAATACCTTTGCAAGCCGGGCAATCAATGCGACAGAGACCGCCACCACCAACCAGAAGAGCACCCCCGCGACCAGTTCACTCTCCGCCAGGTTCAACGGGTTCAGGGCATAATCATCGATAATTTTTCCAAAAATGAGCGGATCGACAAGGTTCAGCAGCTGGCTGAAAGCCGCCATGATAAGAGCGACCACAATCAGCCACTTCTGCGGCTTCAGATACTTCCAGAGGATCTTCATTTTTAATGGAGGTGACCTTACCGCACTCCTTGCTATACGTCCTGTCAAGGGGTGAAGAAAACCTTTATTCGGGTTTTATCAGGTGAGGGAGCAGGTCAATCGACAGACAGGATTCTTCTCTTCGCTCATGTCCGGTCAGGCAGCGCACGCGACGGGTCGTTCCCTGGAAATACTTCTCCGAATTACTGGGATAAAAAGAATTGCGATGGGAAGTCATCACGAGACGGGTAACCCCATCCCCTACCTCTTCTTCCTCTCCTCGATCAGCCGTGCCTGGATCCCGTAGTAGGCCGATACCCCGATCGCGTGGCACTGGTCCATCGTCGTGGTGTCAAACGAGACCAGGTCGTCGGAGTAGACCCCTTCCAGGGAGGACCGGCCGAGCACCCTGCAGGAGCCCTTGTAGAGCTGGATGTCCACCTTCCCGGTCACCTTCTGCTGCGACTTGTTGATGAAGGCGTTCAGGTCATGGAAGAGCGGTTCATGCACGAGGCCCATGTAGGCGAGCTCGGACCACTTGTCGTCAACCATCCGCTTGAAGGCAAGCTCCTGCCGGGTAAGGGTGAGCTGCTCGAGGTCGGCATGGGCGGTGAGAAGGACTGTTGCCGCCGGGTGCTCGTAGTTCTCGCGGGCCTTCAGGCCGAGGATCCGGTCCTCGATCATGTTGGAGCGGCCGATCCCGTGCTCGCCGGCAACGATGTTCAATCGGGTGATCAGGTCGCGGCCGCTCATCATCTCGCCGTTCATGCCGACCGGCACCCCTTTCTGGAAGTCGAGCGTTATCAGTTCAGGTCTGTTGGGGGCTTTCTCAAGCGGGGCGGTCCAGCCGTATATCTCCTCCGGAGGATGATACGCCGGGTCTTCGAGCCTCCCTCCCTCGATGCTCCGGCTCCAGAGATTCTCATCGATGCTCCATGGTTTGTCTTTTGCGACCGGGACCGGGATCTTGTGCTCCCTTGCATACTCGATCTCCCACTCCCGGGTGAGGTTGAGCTCGCGGATTGGGGCGATCACCTCGAGTCCTGCGATACGGAAGATGAAGTCAAACCTGAGCTGGTCGTTTCCCTTTCCCGTGCAGCCGTGTGCGACCGCCTTTGCCTTCTCGCGGAGGGCAACGCGGACCACCTCCTCGGCGATCAGGGGCCGGGCGAGTGCCGTGCCCATCGGGTATCCCTCGTAGGACCCGTTTGCCCTGATAGCAGGGAACAGGTACTCGTTCACGAACGTATCCCGTGCGTCGATGGTGTAATGGGTATCGGCATACTTCTTCCCCTTTTCAGTCGCCGCTCTGATATCTTCCTCTCCCTGGCCGACATCGACGGCAACGGTCACGACCCGGTCATAATCGTAGCGCTCTTTTAACAGCGGGATGCATATCGAGGTGTCGAGTCCACCCGAGTATGCCATGACAACGGTTCCTTTCCCCATGATAATGCTCCGTGCCAGCGGGCACGTTATAAGTATTCAGTTCTGTTTCGCGGATAAATAATGGTATCAGAAACCCAGCCTCGTACAAAGAGGAGAGGATGGGTTGGTGAGTGCAGGATATCACGGTGATGATCCCGGGATGCCCTGTGCAGACTGTCAATACCTAGGGGATACTGATGGGATATACGGATGAAGAGTATTTTTACAGGAGTGTTGGGCAGAATGCATGGAGGAATAGAGACACGGTATTCGAGTGCTTTAAAAGAAAAATTACTTCGCCTTATGGTAATGCGCCAGCGGCTCGATCGTGATCTGCTCCTTCTTGATCGCCTCGATGGCGAGCGCTGCAGCCCGTGCAGCCTGGACCGTGGTGATATAGGGGACCCCGTAATCGACGGCAGCCCGCATGATCTGGTAGTGGTCCTGCCGTGACTGCTTGTCGGAAGGGGTGTTGATGATCAGCCGGATCTCCCCCTTCCGCAGGAGGTCGATCACGTTTGGCGACCCTTCCTGCACCTTCCGGATGAGGTGGGCATCGACACCCGCCTGGGACAGATAGTCCACGGTCCCTGATGTCCCGTAGAGGGCAAGGCCGAGCGATCGGAGCTTCCGGGCGATCGGTATCACCTCGTCCTTCTGCTCGGAGATGACCGATATGAAGATGTTCCCGCGGACCGGAAGCTCGTTGTCGGCCGAGATGCAGGCCTTGTAGTAGGCACGGCCGAAATCGTAATCGATCCCCATCACCTCGCCGGTACTCTTCATCTCGGGCCCGAGCACCGTGTCCACGCCCGGGAGCTTGTTGAATGGGAGCAGCACCTCTTTCACGGCTGTATGACAGATCCGGGGCTCCTCGATTCCCATGTCGTTCAACCTTTTTCCGATCATCACCTTGGCCGCGATCTTTGCAAGCGGGATGCCGGTCGCCTTGCTGACAAACGGCACCGTCCGGCTCGCCCGCGGGTTTGCCTCGAGGATAAAGACCGTCTCGCCCTTGACCGCCATCTGGAGGTTGACAAGCCCGATCACCCCGATTCCGAGTGCGATCCGCTTCGTGTAGTCCCGCACCTTTTCGATCACCGCAGGGGAGAGCGACTGGGTGGGGATCACGCAGGCCGAGTCTCCGGAGTGGACCCCGGCCTCCTCGATATGCTCCATGATTCCTCCGATCAAAACCTCCTCGCCGTCGCAGACCGCATCGATGTCAAGTTCGATCGCGTTCTGGAGGAACGAATCGATCAGCACCGGGTGGTTCCTGCTCACCCGGACCGCCTCCTTCATGTAGGACTCGAGCTCGATCTCATCGTGGACGATCTCCATCGCCCTTCCGCCAAGCACGTAGGAAGGGCGGACAAGGACCGGGTACCCGATTGCAGCCGCCTTCGTTCGTGCCTCCTCAATGGAGTAGGCGGAACTGTTCGGCGGGCTTGGGATATCGAGCCCGCCTGAGCAGCTCGGAGAACCGGTCCCGGTCCTCGGCAATATCCATCGAGTCAGGGGAAGTCCCGAGGATCCGGGTGCTCATCCCGCGGGCGAGCAGTTCCTTGTGGATGGGTACCGCAAGGTTCACGGCGTTCTGGCCGCCAAACTGGACCATCACGCCAAAATAATGGTCCTTTTCAAGGATGTGCATGATGTCTTCGAGCGCCATCGGCTCGAAGAAGAGCCGGTCCGACGTGTCGAAGTCGGTCGAGACCGTCTCGGGATTGTTGTTGACGATATGCACCTCGACATGCTCCTCCCGGAGCGCCTTTACTGCGTGGACCGTACAGTAATCAAACTCGATCCCCTGCCCGATCCGGATCGGTCCCGATCCGAGGATCAGCACCTTGTTCCGGTCATTGGGCGGGATCTCGCATTCCTCGTCCCGGGTGGAGTAGAAGTAGGGAGTCGTGGCAGGGAACTCTGCGGCACAGGTATCGACCATCTTGTAGGCAGGATCGCCGGCAAGTTCCCTGATCTCCCCGGCCCCGATCCCGGTCATGGCGGCAATCTCCGTTTCGGTGAACCCATACGTTCTCGCAAGGAGGATATCGTCCCGGGTCGCGGCATCGGAGAGCCTTTGCTCGAGATCGACAATATTTTTAATCTTATGGAGGAAGAAGGGGGCGATGTCAGTAAGGTCCTGTATCTCGAGAGAGGGAACCCTGCCTTGAAGGCATCGAAGAGGGTGGGGAACCGCTCATCGGTTGGCCGTGAGAGGATCATCCGGATCTCGTTTGGGTTGGTATGGAGGTATACATCGGTGTCAAGCGAACGGAGCGCCTTTTTGAACGCCTCCTCGACACACCGTCCGATCGCCATCACCTCACCCGTGCTCTTCATCGCCGTGGTCAGACTCCGGTCGGCATTCTTGAACTTGTCAAACGGCCAGCGCGGGACCTTGACGACGATGTAATCGATGGCAGGCTCGAAGGATGCGGGCGTGCACCCTGTTACAGAGTTCGTGATCTCGTCGAGACGGAGCCCGATCGCGATCTTTGCGGCGACCCGGGCAATCGGGTACCCGGTTGCCTTGGAGGCAAGGGCGCTCGAGCGGGAGACCCGCGGGTTCACCTCGATCACGCGGTAGTCCCCGTCCTTGTAGGCGAACTGGATGTTGCACCCTCCCTGGACATTCAGCGCCCGGATGATCTTGATCGAGGCGCTCCGCAGGAGCTGGAACTCGTCGTCCCGCAGCGTCAGGATCGGGGCTACCACCACGCTCTCGCCGGTATGGATCCCCATGGCATCGACGTTCTCCATCCCGCAGACGATGATGCAGGTGTCGGAGGCATCCCGCATCACCTCGAACTCGATCTCCTTCCAGCCGACCACGCTCTCTTCGACGAGCACCTGGTGGATCCGTGAACGGGTGAGCCCTATCTCGATGATCCTGACGAGCTCGTCACGGGTATGGGCAATTCCTCCCCCCGAACCCCCGAGGGTATATGCAGGACGGATGATGGCCGGCAAACCGACGATTGCGAGTGCCTCGTCTGCCTGGTCGGGCGAGTTTAAGATCATGCTCTTTGGCACCGGCTCGCCGATCTCTCCCATCAGCGCCCGGAACTTCTGCCGGTCCTCTCCCTGGTAGATCGCTTCAAGCGGGGTCCCGAGGATCTGGACATTTTTGAGAGCCCCCCGCTCGGCAAGCTCGGCGGTCATGTTCAGGCCGGTCTGCCCCCCCATCCCGGAGAGGATGCCGTCCGGGCGTTCCTTCTCGATGATCTTTTCAATGATCTCGGCCCTGATGGGTTCGACGTAAATCACATCGGCGGTCTCTGGATCGGTCTGGATGGTTGCCGGATTGGAGTTGACAAGGACCACCCTCACCCCCTCCTCCCGGAGAGCCCTGCATGCCTGCGTCCCGGAGAAGTCGAACTCAGCCGCCTGCCCTATCTGGATGGGACCCGACCCGATCAGGAGAACCGTTTGTATCTCCGGCTTCCTCGGCATCTCAGTCAAGCCTCCTGAACATCGTGTCAAAAAACGGAATCTCGGTATCCCTCGGTCCGCCATGGGCTTCAGGGTGGAACTGCACGCACGTGATGTCGAGATACCCGTTCTCGAATCCCTCGAGGGAGTTATCGTTCACGTTCGCATACAGGATCCGGCACCCCTCCGGCAGGGAATCGGCAGAGACGGCAAATCCATGGTTCTGGGTCGTGATATAGATGCTTCCGTCCTTGTACCGCACCGGCTGGTTGCTTCCCCGGTGACCAAACTTCATCTTGTACGTGCTCCCGCCAAGGGCAAGCCCGCATACCTGGATCCCCATACAGATCCCGTAGATGGGAAGTGTGCCGGCAAGGTCGCTGATGCAGCGGATAGCCCCTGTGGCATGGACCGGGTCGCCAGGACCGTTGCTGATGAAGAGTGCATCGGGCCGGCATGCCATGACCTGGTCGGAACGGGTATCGTGGGGCAGGACATGAATATCGGCATTCCTCGCCTTCAGAGAGAGGATCATGTTCTTCTTGATGCCAAGGTCGATCACGGCGATCCTCTTGCCAGAACCGGATATATGATAGGGCTCGCTGCAGGAGACTGCGGGGATCAGGTCGCGATCCGAGATTGCAGGGATATTCCTGGCACACTCGACCGCATATTCCCCGTTGTCATCGCCAACGACGAGGGCCGCACGCAATGTCCCCTTCTCCCGGGTTTTTATCGTGAGCATTCGTGTGTCGACCCCCTGGATGCCCAGAAGACCATTTTCTGCAAAATAGTCGGCTATACGGGGCCCGGCCTCCGGAGCATCACAGATCTCCCTTGCCACGCACCCCATTGCCCAGACCCGCGGGTGCTGGAAATTATTCTTATCCACCCCGTAATTTCCGATTGTCGGGAAGGTGAACATCAGGATTTGCCCATGATAGCTCGGGTCGGTCAGCGCCTCCATGTACCCGGACATCTGGGTGGAGAAAACAGCTCCCCTGCACATTCACCTTCTGTTCCGAAACCTTCCCCACGCACAAAAGTGCCGTCCTCGAGACCCAGAACCGCCTTCATCGTTCCATACACAATGCGCCGGAATACATTTAATAGGTAGCGGAATGGAGAGGGAAGCATTGTCAGGCGACAGATCAGTCTTCATGGCGGCCTGTGTGCATTGCCTTAAGATTCCTGTGATAATTCATTCTTTCTTCTATCGTCTCTCAATGAATGGCCAATTTTCTGTTCATACAGTTATTCACGCGCCAATCTGAAAATAAAAGCAAAATAGAGGATAATTAGTCAAATAAATAATTTTAAGTTGGACCCCCTCCCACATATGACCATGGCTGTCCCCTCCCGGATCTTTTTCACCAAGGGTGTTGGTGTCCATAGAGACCGTCTCGCATCGTTCGAGCTCGCGCTCCGGAGGGCGGGAATCGAGAAATACAACCTTGTCTACGTATCGAGCATCTTTCCTCCGTTCTGCCGGATTGTGACGGTTGATGAAGGTTCACGGAGCCTTGAACCGGGCAGCATCACCTACTGCGTCATGGCAAAGAACGAGACCAATGAGCCGAACCGCCTGATCTCTGCAGCGATTGGGCTTGCCCTCCCAAAAGATTCACAGGAATACGGGTACCTCTCCGAGCACCACGCATACGGGGAAACCGCAGAGAAAACGGGAGATTATGCAGAGGACCTTGCTGCCACGATGCTCGCAACAACGCTCGGGATCGAGTTTGACATCAACCAGGCCTGGCAGGAGCGGGAGCAGATCTACAAAGCAAGCGGTAAGATCATCAAGACCACCAATATCTGCCAGTCGGCACAGGGTGACAAGTCAGGGCTCTGGACCACCGTGATAGCCGCTGCGGTGTTTATCGCGGACT
>CAWIVM010000020.1:0-96620 GCA_963839585.1 uncultured Methanoregulaceae archaeon | reverse complement strand
TGGGCGAGAGCCAGCACGGTATCATCGGGCTGCAGAATCGTATCCCCGCGGGGAACGATAATCTCCCCCTTCCGGATGACCGCCGTCAGGACACAGTCGTGGGGAAGGTCGAGATCGCGGATATGTTTTCCCGCAGCAATTGACCCGGGATGCACCAGGTTCTCCACGATAGAATACTGCCCCTTCCGTAACTTGAGCAGGGTCATCATATCGCCAAGGGTCATCTCTTCTGCAATCAGGTGAGCCATCAGGTCAGCCTGGTTCAGCGCCACGTCAACCCCCATCTCCGGGGTGAACAGCCAGGCATTTTTCGGGGTGTTGACCCGGGCAATCGTGCGGGGGACATTGAACTCGAACCGGGCCAGGCTGGTGATCACGAGGTTGGTCTCATCAGCCCGGCTCACTGCTGCAACGACATCCGCTTTCCGTATCCCTGCCGCTTCCAGGACCGCCGGATCCGTCCCCTCGCCGACAATGAGCACCCCTCCCGGGAATTCCCTGGAAAGGCGGGGAATTTCCGCCCGGTTTCCTTCTATGAGTCTGACGGTATGCCCCTCTGCAATGAGAAGCGAGGCAAGATAGGAACCGACCTTGCCGCCACCAACCACCAGGACATACTTCATTTCATATACCTCCCCCGAGCAATTCATTCAGGCGGTTGATGGATCGTGATGCGACAGCCAGGTGGATTCTGTCTTTTTCGTGAAATACTGCACCCGCTATCGGGATGTCTGTTCTATTGTCCCTGGTGATAGCAATCACCTCTATCTCCCCGGGAATCATCAGACTCGTGGACGGCACGGCCGGCAAGGGCGGGAGGAGCATCAATCTCGATGATGCTTACCTCGCCGTCACCCAGCCGCTTGGTTGGCTCCAGGGGGGAGAAGGTGAGGAGCTCCCTGAACCGCTGGGTACCCAGCATCGCGGGACTGACGGTCATCAGGCCAAGCCTCTGGTAGATCTCGGCCTTGAGCGGGTCGTGCACGCGGGCAACCACCCGGGGAACCCTGAAGACCTGGCGTGCAAGCCGGGCGACAACGATGTTGATCTCATCGCTTGCCGTTACTGCTGCCAGCCCGTCAGCTTTTTCGATCCCCCCCTTGATGAGGGTATCGCGATCGATGCCATCCCCCAGGATGACCCTGCCTCCAAACGATGACCCCAGCCGTTCAAAAGCAGCCTGGTCATTGTCCACCACCGTCACGTCAAATCCTTTCACACCCAGGGATTTTGCCAGTTCGGCACCCTGCCGGCCACATCCGATAATAATAATGTTCACACTCATCCTCCTCCTTGAGGCATGTTGTTCCTCTCGCCTTGTTTCCGTCTCAGGAGAGCCTTTCGGAATTCATCGGCCAGCAGCAACGAGGGAGTCCATGCGAAGAGGAACACCCAGTTGATCAACGGGAACGATGCGGTCCTGAAGATCTGCTGGAAAACCGGCACATAAATGATCATCGCCACCAACAGAAGTTCTGAGACAATCCCTATCCAGATCATCCGGTTGGAAAACCAGCTCATGCGGAGGGCCGAGTTCCGCTCGGTGCGCTGGGCAAACAGGTTTCCGATCTGGGTGGTGACGACAGCGCCGAGTGTCATGGCCGTTGCAGCCTGGTACAGGATTCCGGTTGAGGGGAGATCAAGCCACTGACCCCAGTAGCCATTGATCCAGTACATGCAATAAAATGCTGCCATTGCTGCAACACTCTGGATCAGGCCGAGAAAGAGGTACGACCGGATGATCAGGGACCGGTTGATCACGTGCTCGTCCCGGTTGCGGGGAGGCAGGTCCATGGCTCCCGGTTCAGGTGGCTCGTTCCCCAGCGCCAGCGCCGGTACCATGTCGGTTCCAAGGTCGATGGAAAGTATCTGCATGACATTGAGCGCAAGCGGAATCCGTCCCCGGCTCAGCGTCCAGAGGATGAACGGGACCGCCTCCGGGGTGTTACTGGTGAAGATGTAGGCGATAAATTTCTTGATATTCGCGTACACCCCCCTCCCTTCCTCAATCGCATTGACGATGGAGGCAAAATTGTCATCGGTGAGGATCATGACCGCCGCTTCCTTGGCCACATCGGTACCTGCAATACCCATGGCAACACCGATATCAGCCTTCTTGAGTGCCGGGGCATCATTCACCCCGTCACCGGTGACCGCCACGATATGGCCGAGCTCCTGCAGGGCAGTGACCACCCTCAGTTTGTGCTCCGGTGCAGCCCGTGCAATGATGATCTCTTCGCAGAGAACCGCCTTGAGCGTGGCGTCATCCATGGCATCGAGATTGCTCCCGGTGACAATACGGGGATGCGGCTCCCGGATAATCCCGATACGCCGGGCAATGCTCTCCGCGGTCAGCCCGTAATCCCCGGTAATCATCACGATGCGGATGCCGGCCTGGTGACACTTCCCGACCGCCAGGGCCACTTCCTCACGGGGCGGATCCATCATGGCTACCAGACCGAGGAAACGTCAGGTCCTGTTCGACCACCTCAGGCCGGTAATCGATCACCGTGTCCGGAAGGTCCCGTTTCGCAACGGCAAGCACGCGAAGGCCATTCCGGGCATATTCATCATTTTCCGCCATGATCTGAGCCCGGACCTGGTCGTCCAGGGGATGGTCCTGCTGTTGTCGCAGTGAAGTGCGAACAGATCTCCACGATCTCCTTTGGGGCTCCTTTCACGAACACGACCCGCGACGAGGAGGACTGGTGGATGGTGCTCATCCGCCTGCGGGCCGAATCAAAGGGAATTTCACGGACACGGGGCAGGGAACGGCCCGCCTCGTCCAGGTCCATTCCCGTCTTGAGCGCCACGACCTTCATCGCCGCTTCGGTCGGGTCTCCCAGGATCGTCCAGGTAGAAACCTGGGAATTCGGTGGAATCACCCGGGCATTGTTGCACAGGCTGCACCCGAGGAGCAACAGGTGGAGATCGGGATCCGTCTCGACCGGCTGCCCGTCCTCCAGCACCTGCCCCGTTGGTGTGTATCCCGTACCGGTGACCGTCAGTCTGCGGTGGGGGAGCCACAGGTCCCGGACCGTCATCTCATTCTGGGTGAGGGTCCCGGTCTTGTCCGTGCAGATGACCGTGGTACATCCCAGGGTTTCAACCGCTGAAAGGCGCTTGATCAGGGCATGCCGGCCGGCCATCCGCTGGGTTCCCATGGCAAGGGAGAGTGTCACCAGGGGCAGCATCCCTTCCGGGACAAATGCCACCACCATGCCCAGGGCAAAAATAAAGCTCTCGGTCATGTTGACACCGACCAGGACCGCGGAGAGGAGGAAAAAGACAACGCCGACACTGCAGGCGATGACGGTTACGATCCTGGTGACAAAGGCCATCTCTTTCTGGAGAGGGCTCAATTCATCCCTGACCGACTGGGTCAGGCGGGCAATTTTCCCAAACTCGGTACCCATCCCGGTTGCAACGACCGTTGCTCTCCCTGTGCCGGTAACGACATTCGTCCCGGCATAGATTATGTTGGGGAGGTCGGCAAAGGGGAGAGTTTCGGACTGCAGCACCGGTTCGCTGGCCTTCCGGACCGCACGTGATTCACCAGTAAGGGTCGACTGGTCGACCTGGAGTTCAGCAGCCTCTACCAGGCGTCCGTCGGCTGAAATGCGGTCTCCCTCGGCAAGGAGCATCAGGTCTCCTGGTACCAGGTCTTCAGAGAGGATGCGCTGCTCCCCGCCATCACGGAGCACGCGGGCATAGGAGGGGAGCAGTTTCTTCAGGGCTTCGGTCGCCTTCTCGGCCCGGTATTCCTGCCAGAAGGAGAAGAGACCGTTGATGATGTTGACCATCCAGATGGCGATCCCCAGCTGGGGCAGCTGGGCAAGGAAACCGACAGCGCCGCCAATCCAGAGCATGATCGCCATAAGGTGGGTGAAATTGGCAGCAAACTTGAAGAATAAAGGTTTCCCCTTCACTTCCCGGATGACATTTTTACCGAAGCGCCCGAGCCGCTCTTCGGCTTCGGCCTGGGTTAATCCCCCTGGACCGGTTGTATACCGCTCGTACGTCTCCGATACCGTCAGTGCGGGGACGGGTTGTGCAGTATTTTTCGTGTCCCTCTCCGGTCCGGTGCTCATAGGTGGTCATCTGGCTATTTTCAGTGTGTTCACGATACTCCCAGGTGCATCTGATTTTGTCTGGCTATGTGAGACTTTCTTTTCCGGGTTAAATACTTTCATCCAGTGATTTCCCAAAAATTTCGCTGGGGGTATCTCTCTCCCAGAGGATCTCCCGTCATCTGGTTCGCTTGAGCCAAACTGAGGACGCATACGTATCTGGGGGCTGACAGGTATTCGAAAATACCTTAAAAAATTACTGCAACTGAAAATATACACGCAAAATGAGCGATTAATCGAGAGAAGCACCTGCTTTGAGAGCGATGTATGTTCAAAGCATTGGCGGGTTTACGCTCTTACAGAAATGCTTGTTGAAAAAGTGAGATAAAGAGTCATTCCATCTGTATGCACAATTTATTTGATGAGCGCCTCCAGCCGCTTGTTCACCTCATCCCAGTTCACTATGTTCCAGAATCCCTCCACGAACCTGGGCCTCTCGTTCCTGTAGTCCAGATAGTAGGCATGCTCTCCCAACATCCAGGACCATCAGGATGCGAAGCATGGGGTAGACATTCACATTACGCATACCAATTTTAGTCACTGAACCGCAGTCGGGCGTCTTTTTGGGGGCGGCGGTGTGTATCGCAGGTGGGGGTGTGGGGGGCAGTCAGCCCCCACCACATGTATCGGTGCATCAATAGGACCCTTACCAGAAAGCAAAGAGCCCTAAACGCATGACCCGATCCTGATCGGTATTCAATCCTTCTGACCAACAATTATGCAAAAGCCAACCCGTGAGTCGACCTTGATCACCGCAAACCCGCAATCCTCAAGGAATGCCAGGACTTCTTCTGGCGAATAGAAAAGGGCACGGGAGAGGAACCTCCCTTTTCCACCCTCCCGGAGATAGTTCCGGTATATCTGTCCCTCCCGTTCGATGAAGGCAACAATAAGGAATCCCCGGGGAATGCGGATTCGGTACAGTTCTCTGAATGCAGGGACCGGGTCATCCAGGAAACAGATGACCGTTACCATGAGCACGGATGAACAGGACCCGCTCCTGAGGGGAAGGGCCTCGACCCTGCCCTTGACGACCTCAATTCCCCGATTGCGTGCCATCCGGCAAGAGTGCCGCGATGGTTCGATACCGAGCCCAATTTCCAGGGGTGCAGCAAACCGCCCGGACCCGACACCCACTTCGATGGATTGGGAGTCCGGTGCGGGGAGAACCTGCCGGATACGGGCAAGTTCCGCAAGATACTCCTCACGGTGCTCATCGAACCAACGATCATAGTCTTCTGCATATTCTTCAAAAATGTCCTGTGGCACGAATACCGCCAACCCTCATATCCCGTAGAGATGCTTTCGGACTCGTTCACCGACCGCCTGCTCTCTCTGTTGCAACAGGGAAAGATCGGTCGCTCTTTCAGGGTATGATGAGAACAGGAAGTAGAGGAAATCTGATGTCAGGTCCATCACTTCCTTTTTGAACCGCACCTCGACCGTGGTGTCGCCCGCAAATCCCTTGATGGAGAACCAGTCGGGCTTTTCGAACTTGTAGAACCCGTCGCCAATAGTGGGGAGTGCTTCCACCTGCCCGAAGTTCCCGAGATAGTCAAAAAATTCCTTTGTTGCCGGGGCATCGAGGAGGAACTCCTTCATGAAAGAGCCATCGGCACAGACTTTATGCCGGACTGACCGAAGAATCCGCATTCCTGGCAATCTCCCTTATTGCATTCGCTGCGATCCGGCACTCTTCATCGGTCGTGAACCAGGAGAGGCTGAGTCGCACGCAGCCTTTCCCGCCATCGATCTCCTTGTGCACCAGGGGGGCACAGTGGAGCCCGGTCCGGGCAATGATGCCATAGGCTCGGGCCAGCATGAACCCCACGTCATCGTTCTCCATGCCCTGGATATTGAAGGCTACAATCGGCAGATCAGGGGTATCATTATAGAGGGTGATATTCGCCTCTTTCGCAAGCTCCCTGATGAGAGATGACGTCTGCTCTTTTGCCTTCTTTTCGATGGATGTCACCCCTCGTTCTTCAATGAACTTCACCCCGGCTGCAAGTGCGGCGAGGCCCGGGTAGTTATGGGTCCCTGCCTCGAACCGCTCCGGCATCCCACGGGGATGGAGAAGAGAGGAGGAGTCCGTCCCGGTCCCACCGAACCGGACCGGTGCGATTGCCGCTGGATCCCGGAGGTACAATCCTCCCGTTCCCGGGATACCGAAAAGACCTTTATGGCCGGTGAAGACGAAGGCATCAACCGGGAGGTCATGGAGATTGACGGGAATATGCCCGGCGGTCTGTGCACCGTCGACGATGAAGTAGATCCCGTGGTCATGCAGGATGTGTCCGATATTCCGGATGTCCTGCACGGACCCGAGCACATTGCTCCCGTGGGTGATGACCATAAGCCGGGTATCGGGCGTAATCGCTGCTTCGACACTCTCAGGATGCACGAATCCTCCGTCGCATGGGAGGATGGCCAGTGTGATCCGCCCCTGTCTCTCATATTCATGCAGGGGCCTGAGTACGGAGTTGTGTTCGAGTGCGCTCGTGAGGACATGGCAGCCGCCTTTTGTTCCGGTGAGAAATCCCTGGATGAGGAGGTTTAAGGAATCTGTGGCGTTCTGGGTGAACACCATATGCTCCGGCGGGTCTCCCCTCATAAACAGGGAAAGAGCCTCCCGGGCCATAGTGAGATAGTCCTCTCCCTGGCTACCGGTGGTCCTCCCGGATCCGAATACAGGAAGGGAGAGGGATTCATTGACGGCTGCCAGCACCTCCGGAGGTTTCGGCCAGCTCGTTGCGGCATTATTCAGGTAGATCATTCGTGGATGGGGCTCCCTGGCGCTTGTTTTGGAGATGATCCGATGACTGTGAACAAAAAGAGATCGTTCTGGCAATCCGGCATGTACTATCCTGTAGCGTTTGCCTGTCCCTTTACACGGCTTCCACCGTTTTCGTCCGGACCGGCAAGCCCGATACCTGCTCTCTCCGTTCACTTTCACTCCACTTGTGGCTGAGCCAGTTTATCCAGACGCATGGATGTTGAGGCATGAGTGAGGATCCTCCCCTCATCCGGTGTCCAGGCTGCGGTTCATTCCTGACGTCCCCTCGGGCTGATCCCGAGATGTGGGAATGTCACTATCATCTCTGCCGTGCGGTCTTCCCGGCATTCGCTTCCAGGGAGCCGCACCAGATGCCATTGGTAGCGGAAGGAGATCCCCCCTACCTTACACAACGACCGAAGAACAGATCGAAATCTCTTTGAGAGTCCCCATACAATTCAGTCTGTTCTGCATATGCTATGGTACCCGTCTCATGCACAGCAGGATCTCTACAATCTTGAGAGACTGGTTCATTGGCAGGACAAAACCCTTCCGCGAGATCGAACGCTCGCGCCACCTTGAATGCCTGGGTCACCTCGGCCTCCCCTTTCGCCGGGGTGACAGGGGCGTGGCTCTTCTGGAATCCCGGGACACCTGCAGCAAACGGCCTATTCTTCAATGGCAGTTCTGAAATTTATCCTGTGACAATCGGGGTGAACTTACCCACTAAAAACACTGGAATCTATATCTTTTCAACAACAAGAAAGAACCAAGGATCCATCGCATGGTTGAATCGTCTGCAAAACCCTTTTTAAAATGGGCCGGGGGCAAGACGCAACTACTCGAAGCGTTTATAAAAAGGATCCCACCCGGGCTCAAGGAGGGCAAATTACCGGTCTTTATTGAGCCATTCGTGGGAGGGGGGGCTGTTTTCTTTTATTTCAATGGTGTTTTCCGTTTCAAAGAATGCCATATCTACGATAGGAATGAAGAGCTGATTCTCACCTATGCTGTTGTAAAGAATAACGTGGAGGATCTGATTGATCATATCGACACTATTTCTGAGGAATATTTTTCAAAGGATGCATCCGGGAAGAAGGATTATTTCTACCAGGTACGTGACGAATTCAACCATGCCAAGCCATCAATCCGCTTCCATACCTATGAGAGGAACTGGATTGAGAGGGCTGCACAGCTCATTTTCCTCAATAAAACATGCTTCAACGGGCTCTTCCGGGTGAATTTCAGTGGAGAGTTCAACGTCCCGTTCGGCCGCTATACAAATCCCAAAATCCTGAACGCGGACCTTCTGAGGGCGGATTCACAGCTACTGCAAAATACTGCGATTCATCTGGGAGATTTCGCAGATTCCTATTCGAACATCTCGAATAAATCCTTCGTATATTTTGATCCTCCCTACCGGCCGTTAAATGCGACCTCATCGTTTACCCAATACTCGAAAGGTGGCTTTGGTGACAGTGATCAAAAAAGACTTGCCGAATTCTTTGCGAAATGTGATGAGAAGCAGGCGAAATTGCTCCTGAGTAATTCCGATCCAAAGAATAGCAATCCGAATGACGACTTTTTCGATATCCTCTATAGCGACTACCACATCGACAGGGTACCGGCCAGACGGGTAATCAACTCCGACAGAACAAAACGAGGGGAAATACAGGAGATTATCGTCACGAATTATTGAGGATGTATGCCCTCGAAGAACGAGAGTGCCTGGGATATACGTCTTTCACGAATTGAATTTCCTGTTCCCTAGCCACTCCCTTCCTGTTCCCTCACCCCTCCCTTCCTGTTCCCTAGCCAAACCAGAAATTATACCGCAAATAGGCACCGCCGATGATCACCAGCAATAATAACGCAATGATGACGATCCACCACATTTTCGATTCCATGTTTTTGTCCTCCTTTTCAATAGGTTGCAATCGGATTGGAACAATATAATCCTTATCCAGGGTGGCCGATGATTCATCTGCAATACATACGGTGAATTATAGATGGTGAAGGGGAGGAGTATCCTCTGTAAATGAAGAGGAATACACTCCTTTCCTCCGGATCAATACCTGCAGTGTGCAGCATATCGGGCGTGTCCTTCATCGGCGAAAGACGGTCATCATCTCGGTGTGCAGGTCCGGTGCGTATATATCGCTGTAGACGCCGTGCACCGAGCCGTTGTACCGGTACCAGGCTTTGGGCTGGCCGGCGTTGTCGTACAGGGATCTGCCGTACACTATCGGGATGATCGTGTCGTTGGTGAAATGGAACATGACCAGCTTACGCGGCGGCAGCTTCTGCAGATAGGTCGCAGGCTCGACCGAGTCGACGAACCTCTGCGCATCCGTATTGTCCCCGGCTTTGAGTCCGTATGGGCCGGAGCTGACGATGACCGCTGCTTTCAATCCCGGCTCGATGCCCTGCTGCAACGACAGCGAACCGGCCGCCCATGCTTTCGCCCAGCACCGCTACGTTGTCACCGTCAAGGTCCTTCCGGGACCGGACGTAGTCGTAGGCCAGCAGCACATCGTAGATCTGGGCATACTGCGCTGGCATGGCGCCACTGCGGAAGACGTCAAAGCCGGTCACAAAATCCATCGGAGAACTCCCCCTGGTTTCACCGCCGTTGCCCCGCTCGTCCAGCGTGAGCGAGGCGTATCCCCAGGAGGAAAGGGCGTTCGGCCATCGCCGAATCGCCTTCCTTGGTGACGGTGGCGGCAGGCAGGACAATCACGACGGGCGGATTCGGCACGTTTTTTGGGATTCGCAACAGCCCGTAGACGGTCGTGTCGTAGCTGGAGTAGCTGATCGTTTCCAGCGAGTAGTTCGCTGTGTCTTCGATCAAATTCGCGCGAGGGGAGACGAGATCACGATGACTGAACGACAGTGCGTCTGATGCATCGACAGACCATGCAGTCCCCGGGGCCTGGTCGTTCATATTTGAGAGGGAGAAGAGGGCCACGACCACTGCCAGGAGGACAATCAGCGTGGAAAAGGCGAAAAGGAGGGAGCGGGTATTCCTCTGTCCGGTGCTTTTTGCCTCGGATTTTTTAGACACGCCCCAGAAGTGGATTTGTTACGCGATAAGCCTTCGCCCGATAGCATGGATTTCCGGAGGGGATCCAGAGACACAGGTCGATAAAGCGAATAGGTGGACTTCCCTATCGGAAATCCATCGTGAAGTCCCCGCATGGTCATCCAACCGTGACCATCAGGGGGTCCTGGACCAGCGTTTCAGCCCACTTTTTCGAACTGATCTTTTCCCGCCCCTGTGACAGTGAAAATCCAGAATTTTGCTGCTATCAGGCAATGAATGACAAGAGGCGAGAATAGAGGGGATATCAGATCCCCGAGGGTTACCTGAGCCGGGCGATGTCAGACCGGATCTATGGGGCGTGAAAGATCCCGACTTTTCTCTTTCTTTATTTCGTTGCATTATCGGCGATATCTCCAACAATAGGAAGTTTGTACCGCTCTCCCTGGTATGCCTTGATCATCAGGACAATCCACAGTATGAACATGCCGATACCGACGATCATTGTGAGGATGTATCCGATACCGCTCCACCAGAAAATATACCCCAGGATCCAATACAAGATATTCAGAGGGAGAAAAACGAGAACCGACTGCAATGCGTGGAATTTTACCATTTTGTTCTCTTTTTCCAGAAGATAGATGATAATCCCCGTAATCCAGATGATCAGATAGCAAAGGAATGAGGCAATATTTTCATCCAGCCCGAAAATTGCTTTTTGATTTGAATTATCCGCCATATGAATCACTTCACTCTTCGTTTTATAAAAGAGCATTATTGCAGGATACTTAAGATGATTTCGAACAGCTGAAAATTATCCGTCATACGCAAAATCTCATCATGCCGTGGCTCACCGGCAGCTGCTCCCTTGTACAAACCGATATTTTGCCTTCAGCCGATATATTCGAAAGCTTATCGTGGGATAAAGAGAGAGGTATGATCTGTGGTATTGGAGATGAAATCCGATTTTTTTCACCGACCCGGAGGAATTCTGTGTCTTGCACTGGTCACCTATGGCATCTGGGTCATTGCGACGTTTTTTCTCGAAGGCAGGATACTCACCCTTTTGAGACCTGAAGCGGTCATCGATCGGATCGTCTACACGTGCATTGCAAATATCATCATCGGCATTCTCCTGGCGCTCGTTATCGTTCGCCATGCACTACACAGGAACATGATATCCCTCAATTCTGCGGGATTCCAGCCGCTTAAAAGAACTCTTGTTGCCGTTGGGATCGCTTTTGTTCTCGGGATCCTGATACTTGTCCTGCAAAATCCGGCATCGCTTGATCCGATCGTTCTCCTGAACGTCTACGCCCAGGTTTTCACCGTGACTATTGCAGAAATCGCAGTGTGCTGGGTCGTTCTTGGCTCGATCACAGAAGGTGCTTTTTCAAAGGAGGGAAGCCTGGTTGCAATACTGTGCGGAATTCTTGTCGCGAGCATCCTTTTTGGTTTGTATCATTTTGCCCACAGCCCGCCATTCAATCAACCAGCCATGGTTGCATTTCTTTCAATTATCGGCGTGGTGACAAGCCTTGTCTACTTTATCAGCCGGGATGTCTATGCCACGATGGTGTTCCATAATTTCTTCGGATGCATCGGGGTCATGCAATCTCTCTCCGTATCGGGGGTCCTGGATGCCTATTCGCAACCGCTCCTCCCGGTTATTGGAATGGCGTTTGCGTCTCTCCTGATATTCGTAAGTATGGATCTCCTGTATGTACGGAAAACGCCAATGCCCAGGTAGAGGTCACTCCCCTTGACAGGTCGCCCCGGCCCGGGGAAGAAACGGTTCATCGGGATATGATCCAAATCATTTTGCTCTGTTCCATGCCACCGTGATCCATGGATATTTTCACCCATGCGGTCGCCATCACGGTACTCCTTTTTGCAACGGGCAATGCCGCACTCATACCGTTTGGCGTCCTTGGGGCAGTGATCATCGATATCGACATGGCATACTCCCTTATCGCCCGCAGGAATCCCTCGCTCTACCTTCTCTATCACGGGGGAATCAATCACAGTATCTTCGGAGGCACGGTCCTTTCGGTCGTTGCGTATGGTGCTATGCTTGTCCTGTCATCTGCAGGTCTCTTTCCGGGACCTATGCAGGGTATGATCATCACTGCCTTGGCCGCAGTGCTTGCCGGTGCATACCTCCACCTGTTCCTGGATTACCTGGCAGCCCCGGGTCTGCCGCTCCTCTACCCTCTGACAGAGAGGCGATTTGGACTGAGCCTGTTCCCCATGCCCCTCTATTTCCTGATCACCGTTCTTTCCCTCGCATCGCTCGGAAGTATCTATGTGTGGGGGCTTACGCCAAAGCTCGCGGAGATATATGGGGTGATCCTTACCGGTATCATCGTTCTCAGCTTGGGAATGAAATGGTTCGTGTATCAGAAGGTCCGGGGAAAATCCTATCAAAACTTCCATTCGTTTCAGTGGATTGTCATACAGGATGAGCCGGCATCCTACTCTGTCTGGGTGTATGATATCTTCAGGGGTGTGATACAGAAAAGTATCTTTGAAAAATACCGGAATATCACACCTTCAGATGCCCGCAGGTACGACTACCTCCCGGAGGTGAAACGCCAGAAGTACTTTTCTTATATCAACACCGTCGAAAAGAAAGGCAGCGAGGTCACGTTCCGCGATCCGGTCCGGGAGGAGGGTCTCATCTCTTATCCACCCTGGTATCCTTCTGTGACGATACACACCATTGAAGCAGCGTCCTGAAGGGATGACTCCCGCATGCCTGCACGACGCCGAGGTAGCCTGGCACACATCATATAGGATACTGCCAAATATTGCTCTAAATGATAAAATACACATAATTATACAGATTTATTGAGGAAACCCAAACGGGATTATTGGCAGACATGATCTCATCACACGTTTGTGAGTCACATCGCAGAAAAAAAGTGAATTATTCACCGGCCAGTTTCTGGCGGGCTTCTTCGAGTTGTTTCAGGCTCTCCGCCGATACTTCAGGGTAATGGAGATCGAGAGACCGGATCTTTGTTGAGATGATATCCGCAATGACGCTGCGGGCTATCCATTTGTAATCGGCAGGGATGATGTACCAGGGTGCTGTCTCCGTGCTTGTCTTGGACAGCATCCTCTCGTAGACGTTCAGGTACTCATCCCAGAACTGGCGTTCCGCGAGATCGGACAGGGAAAATTTCCAGTATTTCTCTTTGTCCAAAAGACGTTCAATGAGACGTTTCTTCTGTTCCTCTTTCGAGATGTGGAGGAAAAATTTCAGGATGAAGGTGCCATTCTGCACCAGGTGACGTTCAAAGGCATTGATGTCATCATACCGGGCGTTCCAGAATTTATTACCCCGTTTTCCCGGCGGCAGCTGCTGCCGGTCGAGGATTTCAGGGTGAACCTTGACAACGAGCACATCCTCATAATAGGAGCGGTTGAAGATCCCGATCTCTCCCCGTGCGGGAAGCGCACGGTAATACCGCCAGAGGAAATTGTGATCGGTCTCTTCCGACGTGGGAACCTTGAAGCTGGTGACCCGGCACCCCTGGGGGTTCACCCCGGCCATCACATGTCTGATGGTCCCGTCCTTCCCCGAGGTATCCATCCCCTGGAGGACAATCAGGAGTGAATACAGATTGCTCGCCCAGAGGAGTTCCTGCGATTCGGCGAGTGCTGCCCGGTTTGCCTCGAGTATCTCGGCTGCACGCTCTTTTAACGCATCCTTGCCGACATTTTTCAGTTCGTCATCCTGAGCCCACCCGGTATCGAACCGTTTCAGCGATACCTTGCTGTCCCGGGCTGACGGTGAGTTTCCTTATGTACTTCTCTTTGATCATTGCTCATACCTCTGAGGGAATATGTTCCTGCACATCCCTGCCCCTCTCCTCCCATCCCTGCAACCAGGGTCTGGCGCGAGAGACCGGGGGGGACCGGGATCAGGAGCATGAATATTGCCCCGAAGAGCACAAACACCTGGGACCAGGCAATCCATTTCCATACCTCCCGATACATCACCAGCAGGCGCCAAAAGATTCGCCAGCATGGTTTCTCACCCGGCTCTCCAGGATATCACACGTCTGCTACCATACCCCTGCCGGCGTAGGGGGAGACCTACCCGGACTGTCAATGGCAAAGGTTCCATGGTGAAGTGAGAAGCAGAAGATCTATTTATACATAGCGACCTAAATAATTGTGCATAGTTTTACCAAATTCTCTATTTGGCTGGTCCCAATGAGAAAACAGGGTCTGAACAGCTTCAATCAAGTCGGTAATAGCAGAGAAATATCGGTTATGTGTCGCTTTTTGACGCGTCTGTTTCCAGACGCGTTCGATTGAATTCAACTGAGGACTATAAGGGGGTAAAAATTCAAGCACGATTTCATCTTTATGCTTTTCCAGCCATGGAGTTAAAAGTCTGGCATGATGATATCTGCTATTATCGAGGATCAGATGAATGATCTTCTTATTGACACGAGCAGCCAGGATTTTTTCAAGAAATTCCAAAAATGTTTGTGCATTAAAGGTTTCACTCATTTGATGGACGAATTTCCCAGTACGAACGTTCACCGCCCCAAAGACGCTTGTATGGAAATGGGTTGGCTCCTGAAAAACGATTGGGTCTTTTTCTTCAGGAGGGATCCACATAACGCATCTGGATCCGTGTTGCTGGAAATGACATTCATCAGCCGACCAAATTTCGATCTTTTTCTTCCTGTCTAACGTGATGAGTTTTTTTAAAGGCTTCCTGGGCGTCAGGATCACTCCGTGAAATGACCGGACGAGGTTTTCGCTGTCTGAAACCAAATTTATGAAATAACCTTTCGGTCTGACGAACACCCATCGTGATATTATATTGTTTCGCCAAATGAAAACTTAGAAGTTTTCCATCCCACAAATTTTGTGCGTATCCGAAATCGCGAGGATTCTTTCTTAAATCACTATTTAACTCTTTTATTATTTGATCGGAGAGGCGTGAAGGCCTTCCGGATCTGCTCTCATCATGGAGACCGTCGAGACCTTCATCATTCTACGCATTTACCCAGTTTTCAATTGTTGTCGGTGAATGTCCAAGAATGTCGGCAACTTCATAGCAATCGCGACCTTTGGCGACAAGAAGTACTCCATGAAGGCGGTGATCATATCGAGAGTCATCAGTCCGACCAATTTCTTCCTGTATCTTTTTCACAGCCAATTCGGCATTTTGAACTTTCAGTCTCTGCATCCGAATCCCTGTGACATTATTTTGGTTTTCCCGTATATAAAATTATACTTCAATAGTTATGTCGTTATGTATAAAGAAACGCCCGGCCATAACGAGCTCTGTTCAGGATGGTGACACCCGTCAAGATCCTTTTTGACAGCTACTGGCAAGTCTGCGAGTGAGAGCAGAGACTGGACGACACCATTGGGGGGTGTGCATAGGACAAAATGGAGAACAGCGTATGATCCGGGGTCGGCAGGGAGACAATGGTGAAATCAGGGTTTCCTCCTACCGCCACCTCTTGAGTTGTGGGAGGAGAGTCTCGCACATCTGTCGTGCCATGCCCTCTGGCATTCCCATTTGAACGCCAAATTTCACATTCTTCTCAATTTTCTCCTGGAGGGATATGCCTTCATCCAGAAATTTGCCGCCCTGAAAGCAATGAAAACAATACTCTTCACTCGTTCTGCCGTCATCTTCTGTTCCGAGATCCTCTTCCTTCCGGAGGGGGATGCCGCAACTCTGACAGATTGGTCCCTGTGGAAATTCCATAATTTCTATTACATTCGTGAAGGTATAAAAATAAAAACCAATTCCGTGTCTCAGAAATAGACGGCAATTTGGCTGTCTAATCAAACCATGATCAAAGCCCCACCCGGGAGATCAAAGAAGCCTGTAAATCATCCCGTTTTGTGCTCGCGCAGAAATATGGTTGGAAAAGTGTGCGGGAGTTTTTATGGTGAAATGACCGTGCGGCATTTTTATGAAACACTATCAGAACGTAGACCCATGAGAGGAGATGTGAGAACGAGGGCAAGGGAGATCCAGCCTTTGAAAGGTGCAATCACTGATGGATCCCACGATATCTACTTCCCTCTCCGGAACCATTCAGCCAACGGACACATCTCCGGAACCAGCATAGACCCAGAATGATTCCCAGGATGACCAATACAATGACCACAATTCCTTCCGTCTGCAGGACTGTCCCGATGAACCCGCTTCCCGGAAGATTTCGCAGTCCCGGATAATCGAGTCCGGAGAAAAGCCGGGCTGCCGTAGTGACGAACAGAACGGCGGGGATGACGAACTTGCAGAGTGGAGAGATGATCCTGGCAAGCAAGGGCCCGCAACCGAATGTATCTCAGCCGCCCCAGCCGTTAATAATCCGCCGAATATCCCACCTACCTCACATCACCGCGCCATCAGCGCGAACACCCCCCATCCAAGGTATTCACGCGTGTACGCGGCATAGCGTTGTGGGTCCAAAGTCAGTTTGGCTCTCACCTCTTTCGCGAAATCATCGTCGGGATTCGCATCGAGCCATCGGCGCATGGTGAGCCACTTGGCCGCTTCGTACCTGTCCCAACCTTCCTGGTCAGCCAGAACCATTTCCACAACGTCGTGGTTGAGGTCGCCGAAAGACGCGAGAAGTTCTGGAAGCATGAGAAAGTCGGAGATAGCATTGGCAGAGCATCCCTTGGCAATGTCCTCCGTTGGAGGTAACTGCAGCCAATAGGGCTCGCCGATGAGGATGATTCCTTCGGAGCGGAGACTCTTCGCCAGAAGCTCGATGGTGCCGACGACTCCCCCACCGATCCACGTGGCACCGAGACAGGCTGCCACACTGACCTTTTCGTCGGCTACGTAGCCGACAGCGTCCCCGTGGATGAACTCGACTCGATCGGCGACTCCGAGTTCTTCAGCGCGGAGTATCGCTTGCTCGGTGAACAACTGACTCATGTCTATTCCGACGCCGGTGATTCCGTAATCGCGTGCCCATGTGCACAGCATCTCGCCCGAACCGCTGCCGAGGTCGAGCACATGGGCTTCCGGTTCCAGTCGCAACGCTGCGCCGAGAGTGGCGAGCTTTTCTGGTGTGAACGGGTTATGGATGCGGTGAGCACTTTCGGTAATGGTGAAGATACGTGGGATGTCCAATGCACACACTCCTTTTCTAAGTTGTGTAATAACAGGAATATACCTTTAATGACTGTAGAAGAGAAGTGAGTAAAGAGAATCAAAGTATCATTTGGGATAATCACCATGGGATTCTTCGATTGGTTGAAGGCACTGCTCCCTTCAGATTCTCCCCCTCAATCTAATAAGAAACAGAGAAGGGATGATGATGAGGAAGAAGAAGAGATTGAAGAGCTGATTGCTATTGACATTATTTGAGTGTGTGAGAGAACTATTGACGGCCAGGAATGTTCGTCTCCGCTCCATTCCGTTCGTTCCTCCATTCCACTCCGCTCACATACCGGTCCTGTTCTCTCAAGGGTTGATCATGGTACGATGTGGATGAGGGTGATCGCAATTTCGATCAGATACGACATTTCGAGAATACTTTGCCCGATGATACATTATAGCTATTTCCTTGCCTGTTCTCTTCCCTGATGTTCCGACCAAAGGATGAAAAACATTCAGGGATAATACCTGCTGAAATGATCCCCTTCCGGGACCTCCCAGAATCTGCCCGCACCCATGGGCTATCTTCTGAATCTGTTCTGACCATGAGGGAACAGCACGGCAGGAACGAGCTGACCCCCCCGAGACGAACACCCCTGTGGATACAATTCCTCTCAAAGTTCAACGACCCGATCATCCGTATTTTACTCGTCGCGGTCTTCATCTCGGCGATCATTGCAGTTATTGAAGGGGGAAGCCTCATCGATACCATCGGGATCGTGATGGCCGTCCTGCTCGCGACCGGCATCTCGTTTTTCACCGAATACCGGAGCAACCGGGAGTTCGAAGCCCTGAACGCGATGCGGGAAGACACGGGTATCAAAGTGATCCGCGACGACCGTGCGGCCACGGTTCCCATGCGGGACCTGGTAGTGGGCGACCTTATCCTCCTTGAAGCAGGCGATGTGGTCCCGGCAGACGGCTACCTCCTCCAGGCATCGAATTTCGAGGTGGACGAATCCGCATTCACTGGAGAGAGCGAGCCACTCGGAAAAGCAGTCGAGGAGATGGTCCTGAAAGGGACCCTGGTCACCGCCGGCCGGGGGAGAATGATTGTAGGCGCAGTGGGGGATGCCACCCGAATGGGCCGTATCGCCGCGGATCTCGCCGAGGGCTCCCGCCCCGAGACCCCGCTGCAGCTGAAACTCCGGAGGCTCGCGGGACTGGTCAGCAAGTTCGGGTACCTGATGGCAGGGCTGATCATCGCAACCCTGATGATCGAGGGGATATTCACCGGTGTCTTCACAGGGAGTCCGGCCGAAATCGCTCGCTATGTTCTCGACAGCTTCATGTTCGCGGTGATCATTATCGTCGTCTCGGTCCCCGAGGGCCTCCCGGTCAGTGTCACAGTCTCCCTGGCGCTCACGATGCGGAAGATGACCAGGGCGTTCAGTCTCGTGCGTCGTTTGATCGCGTGTGAAACTATCGGCTCGGTCACGGTCATTTGCACGGACAAGACCGGCACCCTGACCATGAACCAGATGGATGTTGTGGCGTCATCGGTAGAATTTCCGGATCTCCAGCCCGGAATCCCCACCACGCCGAATGGCTGGGTCACCCTGAACGCAGCGGTGAACAGCACCGCCGATCTCGAGTCCCGGGAAGGAAGGCTCGTGACGGTGGGCAATTCAACCGAAGCTGCCCTTCTCCGCTGGCTCCACCGGGCCGGGCTCTCCTACCAGGAGATCAGGGCCCTTCATCCCCCCGTCACCCAGGAGCTTTTTGATTCGAACAAGAAGCAGATGTCGACGATAGTATCCCTTCAGAATACATCGTTCCTCCTGGTCAAAGGTGCACCCGAGATTGTTGCCAAGCAGTGCAATCCCCCGCCAGACCTCTCTCATATCCAGGCGCTCGCTGGCCGGGCGATGCGAACGCTGGCATTCGCCCATGTCGATCTGCCCGCCGATGGATCCGATCCTCCTCCCTTGACCTGGGATGGGTATGTGGGTATCCGCGACGAAGTGCGGCCGGATGTCCCTGATGCGGTCCGGACCTGCAACGAAGCCGGCATCACGGTGAAGATGGTAACGGGGGACAGCCCTGAGACCGCCGCGGCAATCGCACGGGAGACGGGAATCCTTACCAGCGGTGCGGTCATGCTCGGGAGCGAGTTCCGGTCGCTGCCCGAAGGAGCACGACCCGAAGCCGCCCGGCGCCTGGAGGTCATGGCACGGTCGGAGCCGTCAGACAAGCTGCTCCTGGTCCAGGCTCTGCAGGGGAACGGCGAAGTGGTCGCAGTCACCGGGGACGGGACGAACGATGCCCCTGCGCTCCGCAATGCCGATGTCGGGCTCGCGATGGGGATCGCCGGGACCGAAGTTGCACGGGAGGCAAGCGATATCATCCTGCTCGATGATTCCTTCCCGTCCATCAAGAACGCTGTGTGGTGGGGAAGGGCGCTCTACGAGAATATCCAGCGGTTTCTGATCTTCCAGCTCACCATCAACATCTCGGCGGCGATGCTCTCGTTCCTTGCCCCAGTGCTCGGATACCCTCCACCGTTCACCATCATCCAGCTGCTCTGGATCAATATTGTGATGGATTCGCTTGCAGCGCTTGCCTTGTGCTCGGAGGCCCCGCATCCAGCCCTGATGCACCGGAAACCCATCCCGCGGGACGACCCCGTGATTACTCCATACATGCTCATGGCGATCCTCATCACCGCAGCGGTCTATGTCCTGGTCGGGATGGTGGCCGTGGTGTTCGGCCTCCCGTTCATGGAGACCCCCGAACAGCAGGCAACGGCCTTCTTCGCAGCCTTTGTCGTGGCACAGGTCTGGAATGGGATCAATTGCCGTGGTATCAATGGCATCATGCCGCCGTTCTTCAAAGGGAATCCCGCATTTTTCGGGATCATGGCAGGGATCGTGGTGATCCAGATCCTGATCGTTCAGTACAGTGGTTCTCTCTTTGCGACGGTACCGCTTACGGCAGCCCAGTGGGGTTTCATCATCCTGTGCACCGCCCCGTTCTCCTCCTCTGGCCGATCATCAGGTGGAGTACTACATTTCTGCGGATCCCAGGGAGACCGGGTTCATAATCTGCCTGAAGTGGCGACCGGCCCCCCGTCCATTTTTGTTGTTTTAAAAGCAGACCTTTCCCGGGGCTTGCGGACTACTTTCCCGGGGCTTGCGGACTATCATTATGCCAGTCTATTTATCATGTACTGCCCAATATTTGACATGGTTCTGCCGGACCTCCTGTCACTGTCCGACATCATCCTGAATATCCAAGAGCAGATTCCCCAGCTGATGGAGGTCTATGGGATCTGGATTTATACTATTCTTTTCGCTATCATCTTCTGCGAGACCGGGCTGGTGTTCGCTCCATTTCTCCCGGGTGACTCCCTGCTCTTCCTTCTGGGTTTTCTCGCCGCAGGAGAAGGTTTGAATGTCTGGGTAATCATTGTGATTCTTTCCATCGCCGCTATTCTTGGGGACTCGGTCAATTACCGGATCGGGACCTCCTTTGGAAACTGGCTGGTCAATCGGGAGAAGTGCCTGGTTGACCTGAAGCACATTGATATGACCCGGCAATATTACCACCGGTACGGCAAGAAGACGATTATCCTTGCCCGGTTCGTCCCAGGGATCCGATCATTTGCACCCTTCGTGGCGGGAATTGTGAAGATGAAATACCCGGTGTTTATCGTTTATAATATCGTCGGGGGGGTGCTCTGGGTCACCGGTTTCGTTCTCTTCGGATATATTGTAGCATCATTGCCGATCTTCAAGGAGCATCAGGACTGGTTCCTCTGGGCCATCCTCATCATCAGCATTGGGATGTTCCTCATGATGATGTACAATTTCAGGAAATCGATGAAAGAATGCGTCAGGACCCCCGAACAGATGTTGGAAGAGATGGCGAGTGATATTGAGCCTGAAATAAAGAACCTTTCATTTCGCGTGGAGGTTTGGCGATTATCCATTTCATGACCTGACCTGAATCTTTCTTGAGATGTAGACGGCCCGGAATGTTCGTCTCCGCTCCATTCCGCTCCGCTCACATACCGGTCCTGTATTCTCAGGTTAACGGTGAGTGAATTCTGACGCTCCCGGTTTCGTCACTTCATTCCTCACCGGCATCTGCTTCCTCCCGCTCCTTGCACCATGCTTCGCAGCGTACTTGTCGCTGTGTTCCAAACGCCACTGACACTCAGTCACTCGCAGCCCTCGACCTCGTGCTGATGCAATCGGTACCATGCACTGCTCGGGCTGCTGGGCTCGAATGTCCCCTCTATCGTGAGGTTCCGTGGATTGTTGTTTCAGGGAGACACATGTTCAAGTGAATTGGAGATGAATACCATATCGTAGATTACCGGGAGGAGGAAGACGAATGATCAGTTCAGATGAAGAAATGAAAATCCAGGGCTCAGTCGTGACCTGGAAGTGCACCGTATGCGGTTTTGTCTTTACCGGAGAGAAACCTCCCCGTGGTTGCCCCAACTGTCACAGTCCGTCCGGCGAATTCATCCATGAAAAAGAGCATGTGCCCTTCATTTACGATGGAGAGCAATTCGAGGTTCTGCTTATCAACGGAAGTACGCACCGGGCGGGAAATACGAGTGTGATGACAGAAATTGCCGAAGAGGTGCTCCGTGAAAGAGGAGTCACCTATCGGAGGTTCAATCTGAGTGAATACCGGATCGATAACTGTTGGTGCTGCTATGCCGTCAGGGCCCAATCCTGTGATTACCCATGCCGGAATACTGATGATGATATGCATTTATTTCACCAGATGCTTGCCGCCTCGAAGGCTGTTATCGTCGCCTCGCCGATCAATTGGAATACGATGTCTGCACGCCTCAAGATATTCCTTGACCGGACCACCTGCATGCAGAACCTGTATCACCTGAAGAAGTCTGGGCTGACTGAGGCGAAGATAGTGGGCATCCTGGTCTGCGGCCACGAGGACGGCGGGATCAAGACCGCCATGGACATCTTCCTCAACTTCCAGCAGATGGGCTACATACTCGCCCCCTTCGGCCTCGCCTACCGGACCCATGGTGCCGAGTTCAACAGCAACGCTGATAGAGAATTTTTCAGGAACGATGAACTGCTAGGGAGTTATGCAAAAGGCGTAGTTACCAATGTTATTGAACTGATGAGATGCAACCTGGAGGAGCAGTTGAAGGGCAGGGTGATTCCTGTTTCAGAGTGAGGAGGGCAGGGTGATTTTTAAGGAAAAAGCCCTGAATCCAGTTTCAATTCCCCCTTTTGTATTTGGAAGAGGGAGGGGTTATCCTCTTTCATCCAGCAGAATTTTATGCCGGTAATTTTTGGACAAACGTGATAACTTCCTGGATATCAGGTATCGAATGGATAGGGTAGACTTTCACAAAGACGACCGTCTGGTTTTTATCTACGATCACGTTTGCCCTTTCAGAGAAACCGTTCTCATCGCGGAACAACCCGTATTTCTGTGCAACGGTTCCATGCGGCCAGAAATCACACAGTAACGGGGTATGTTTGATGGAAAGGCTCTCTGCCCATGCCCTCTTACACGGCCTTGAGTCAACACTGATTCCTACCGGAACGCAATTGAGAGAGGCAAGTAGTTCCCGATTGTCTTCCATTGATGTCATCTGGGCTGCGCAGAAATCTGTCCAGGCAAGCGGGTGAAACGAGAGGAGGACATTTTTCCCTGATTGTTCATAGAGACCGAATGTTTTGTCATTCTGGTCTTTTAATGAGAAATTCTTTGCTGGATCCCCGGGTTTTACCATTGGCACATGTGTCATGTATCCACCAAAACAACAGGTTCTAGGGATGCAGAATCTTTCAACCTTTGGGTGTAGGTATATTGGGTGCAGTTTTAAAGAAATGGAATTATTGATCTAACCTTCCCACTCCCCGGGCCTCTCCTCGCTTCCAGGGGGGCACTGCTACCCCCTTCACTCCTCGCCCTGATGGGACGGCCTCCCAAACTCAAGGGGTGATTATTCAGGTATGTTCAAATCCCTAACAACACAATCAACAAAGAAATAACCTTTATTTAGTTTTATTTTCAGAAATATGAGCCAATTTGGCTGTCTAATCAAACCATGTTCGAAGCCCCAGCCGTGATTTGAACACGGGGCCTGCTGATTACAAGTCAGCCGCTCTGCCAACTAAGCCACTGGGGCGCCATATACCATTCGCGTTCCATGATAAAAAAAGTGGTGAAAGATGGATACGACCTAGAGGGACTGGATTTCCCGGGTTCACCACATACCTGATGGATGAGAATCCCCCAGAGAGAAAACATTTCACGATGAGTGAACATAGATCCTTTCACCCATGAACAAGTATGCAATGGCCTGCCTCTCTGTCTGCTTACTCCTGTGCATCATAAGTGCCGGTTGTATGAACCAGGGAGAGCAGGGAACGAACGTCAAATGTCAAGGACAGGATCCGATCATCGGCGCCTGGCTGTACGAACCTGCAGCAGAGAGCCCGGCGGTGTTTCTCTACCTGTTCAAGGACTATCATCAGTATGTAGCCGTGGCCCTTCCCCGTGACGACAAGAACCCCCTCACCTATGGGCTCCTTGTGACCGGTGCATGGGTCACTGCATCAGACCATACCTATAATCTCTCCGGCCAGATCCTGATCCATGATTTTATTATCCGACGATCTCGTCGAAGCAGTGAATGAGGAAACCCTGACCTATGATCAGGCCAGTGACACCCTCTATAACGAGATGTTTCCCGAGGCGCGGTTCACCCGGTTATCGTGTATCCCGGAGGTGCCGAAAGGAATGGACGTCACCCTTCCGTTCGACTGAAAGGGCGGGGAGAGCGATCTTTTTAGGCAATAAAAGGTAAATACGAGTGCCCTCGAAACAGTGCATAATACTGGAAGGAAAAGTATGGCAAGAATATTCTATGAGGTGAAGCACTATCGAGTGCATCTGGGCAGCGGGATCCTAGGCCGCACATCGATCGTAGCCTGGTTGGATTGCCTGGACGCATGTGTCGATTGGAAGCAAGAACTTACCATATTTTTTATTCCCGATGGAGAAAAACTACCTGCCGGATTCTGCAATATTACCGAAAAAAGAGGGGCTATCTACCGCCCCATATCTTATATGAAGCTGTATCTTGATATTCTTCGAAATGAAAAGCCAGTATTTGTTGGCATGGACGACAGGTATCCCAATGACAGTTCTGGGTACTTATCCGGAGCCAGTAGGAGAAGGAGAATAGAACAATAAAAAAAGATCGCTCGCTGGAAAGGCGGAGTCATACTGAAATTTGTTACGGGGTTCTATGCCGTTAAAGACGCTCTTGGGGGTCTCGCCTTCGGCTCACCCCCGCCGCTGTGGCATCCCCCACAACGCGATAAGGCCGTTCTCTGTCATTGGATCCCATCCTCCAGTATAACACATGTGGTGGATACCCTTTTTTCCATAGGTGTTAGGAACTGGAAATACGATATATTTTCAGTCGTAAATGGTAAGTAAGTCCCCCGTGAAAATTGGATTAAACCCTGCTTTTTTATAACCCGCAACCGGATTCACGTGGCCGTGCCCGTTCCCATGCAGTCTTCCCCTGGTAACGGATCCGGATGAGCCGGTGATAAGGGATGGGGGTTATTCCCGCATCGGATTCGATCTCGATGTAAAAGGGATCGAGGCGGAGAATCCGGTCTCCTCCGATGCAACTCATGTCACCCGGGGCACCCCTGTTGACATAGCAGATCTCCACCTCGGCAAACCGGTACTCCGGGTCATGGTAGAGGCGGAGGAGAATCTCCCTGCTTTTCCGCATGCTGTGCTTCCCGTTAGGCTGTGACTATTCAAAATAACTCTCCCCTTCATGACCCGGGATAATGAGCCGGGTGCTTTTATCGTCGCAGCATGAAGCCTGTACATCCCGATAGCGATGCATAGAACGAATGACGCCGGATGCTTTTATTGCGAATATGCCAACCCTGGCCCAGGCCAGCCCACGCGGTCTGGCAAACAGCAGGAATACCCCTTTTTGCCCATCACCCTCTCCCCATCTGGTATCCCCTTCTTCTCGGGACAGGAGGTTCGAATTGTCGAATGCCTGTGCTGCCTCCACCACCCTGACATCCCCGGCCCCGATGGATGTATTAATCCGGAGAGAGCACGAAAATACTTACCTGATGGCGCAGCTCACCGTGGATATCGGCGGAAAGCCAGGGGTCAACTGCCGGGGTTACTGCGAGTACTGTTACTTTAAGCACGTGAAAGAGACCCAGCCCTTCGGATGCCGCCACTGTCCGCCCTACAAAGTGGGGTGTGATTACTGCAGCCGGAGCGTGCGCGAGTATTACCAGGGATGGAAGAGTCTCCGGCAGGTCGGGGACGAGACGCTCGCCACCCTCCAGATGATGACCGGGGATCTCGACAGGGTCACCATCAGCGGCGGGGGCGATCCCAGCTGCTACCCGGAGTTTACCGACCTGATCGAGCCTCCTCGCAGGGATGGAGGTCCCGCTCCATATCGGGTACACCAGCGGGAAAGGATTTGACGATGTGGAGATCGCCCCGTTCCTGATCGACCACGGGCTCTCCGAGATCTCATTCACCGTGTTTTCTGTGGACCCGGCGAAGAGAAAGCGGTACATGCATGACCCGACTCCCGAAGTCTCCCTGAAAATTCTCGAGCATCTTTGCGGTGCGATCGACGTCTACGGGGCCGCGGTCGTCCTCCCGGGAATAAACGATGGAAAAGCGCTCGAAGAGACCTGCCGGTGGCTCGATGACCGCGGGGCAAAAGGGCTGATCCTCATGCGGTTTGCGAACCGGACCGACCAGGGCCTCATCCTCGGCAACTCACCGGTCATCAAAGGGCAGCGGGTCCAGTCCCCGCAGGAGTTCCAGGACATGGTGACCGAGCTCGCCAGCAGGTTCTCGATGAAGATATCCGGGACCCCGCTCTGGGATCCGGCATTAGGGTCGCCGTTTGCCATCAGGAACGAGCCTGATCTGCTCGACAAACTCCCCCTCCTCCAGCGGAGCGCCACCGTGATCACCGGGAGCATCGCTGCACCCTTCATCCAGGCAATCCTTGATGCACGCGGTGGTGGCGTGAATGTCCTGCCGACGAGAAAAGAGATCGCCTGCCTCATCACCGCAGATGACCTCGAGGCCCTCGACCTGGGGGACATGGACGACCTTGTGGTCATCCCGGGACGGGCATTCGTCCATGACCACGAAGCCGAACGGATCCTCACGGCTGACGGCAAAGAGCGGACCGTGCTTCGCGGTCCCGAGATGCTCACTGCCGACGCGGAGACCAGCATGGGGATGGGGAGAGACGGCGTCCTCCTGATGGAGCTGGAAGGATTTGCCGGGTTGATCTCGCTCATCAACCGGTACGGGCGTTCTCCCGCCTGACTCGGTCGATACGCTTATTATCTGCCCGGGCTGAAGTATAGGAAGGCACAATAGAATGTGCTGGCATGTGTAAGTCCGACGTGCTCTTCTGAGCACGGCCTTGCAAGGGCTAGGGGATTACAGGAGCGTCAGCAGAAGCGGCTCTTCTTCCGGATTTACATGGCGCCTTAGGAAGGTGAACCATGGCACGTATACACGCACGCCGGAGAGGCGATTCAGGATCGGTACGCCCGCACCGCAGCGAGGCTCCCGCCTGGTCAAATACCGACGTGAAAGCAATCGAGAAAGTCATCGTTGACTTGAAAAAAGAGGGTTACTCGAGCAGCAGGATCGGCCTCGTCCTCCGTGACCAGTACGGCGTCCCCGACGTCAAACTGGTCATGGGAAAACGGATCGACCAGATTATAAAGGACAACGGCCTGCAGTCCGACATACCCGAGGACCTCCGCAACCTGATGATGAAGGCACTCGGCCTTCGGAAACACCTTGTGGAGAACAAAAACGACCTGCATAACAAACGTCAGCTGCAGCTGACCGAGTCGAAAGTCCGCAGACTGGTGAAGTACTACGTCTCCAGCGGACGGCTCCCTGGCGGATGGAGCTACAAGCCGGAAACCGCGGAGATCCTGCTCTCGCGCTGATCCCTCATGTCCCTCGAAGAAGCCGTCTCCAGGGTCGCTTCCCATCTCGAGCGGCAGGACTTTGTCGAGGTCTACGCCCACCATGATGCTGACGGGATCGCGGCAGGGTCGATCCTCTGCACTGCACTCTACCGGAAGGGGATCCGGTTCCGGCTGCGGATACAGCACCGCATCAGCCCCGCATCCCTCTCGCCAGAGACCGCGCAGTGCTCTGTGACCTTGGATCAGGACTCGAGGACCTTCCCGAGGGGGTGATGGTGATCGATCACCATATCCCCCGGTTCGAAGGAGCACTGCACGTCAATCCCCGGCTCGATGGGATCGATGCCGAACGGGAACTCTCGGCAGCAGGGGCTGCGTACCTTGTCGCACGCCAGCTCGGGGACAACCGTGACCTGGCAGGCCTCGTCATGCTCGGCATTATCGGGGATGACCAGGAACTCGCAGGAAAGAACCTGGAGATCTTCAACGAGGCGATGGGAGACGCGGTGATCACCACAGGAAGGGGCTGCCGGCTTGCAGGAAGGGACCTCCATGAACGGCTGTTTTTCAGCATCAACCCCTACCTGCCCCGGATCAGCGGCGACGAGATGGCGGTTGCCGATCTCATCGAGACATCGGCAGGGGAAGGGATGCTTGAAGCAGATACCCTCCTCTCGCTCCTTGTCCTGCGGATCAGTCCCTTTGTCCCGGAACGCACCCTCACCTCCTTATACGGAGACCGGTATTTCCTCGACCGCGAAGTGATCCCTGACGCCCATGCGTTCACCGCGGTCGTGGATGCCTGCGGCAAATGCGGGCAGGGCGGCCTTGCCGCATCTCTCTGCTTCCGTTCTGCTGAAGGGGCCGGAGAGGCATGGGAGGCCGCACAGGGTCACCGGCTCAGGGTGATCCGGTCGCTCTCCGGCAATCGGGGAGATGCCTGATGGGTTCTACGAAGTGGACGAGGTGTCGGTGGCAAGCGATGTCGCCGATACCCTGGCACGGGATACCCTGCGCGACCGGCCCGTACTGGTCGCAGCCAGGAGCGGGGACCTCTGCCATATCTCAGCCCGTGCCCCTGACGCAGCAGACCTGAATCTCGGTGATGCCATGCACGATGCGGCAGTCCGGTGCGGCGGGTTTGGCGGGGGCCACACAAAGAGAGGCGGGGCGACGATCACCTGTGCACGGATCGGCGAGTTCCGGGATGCCCTTGCGAAAATGGGAGTTGCATGATGGAGATCGAGGGGATTCTTATCACCCGGCACCGTCATGCCGGATGCGTTGCAGGGGCTCTCTCCCCTGACAACCTCTCGGGCATGCATACCACGGCATGCGGGGATGACGTCAGGACAGAAGTGAGATCGGAGAAGATCCGTTCCCTCATCGCATCGGTGGATGATTACCTTATGAATTGTGCAATAGCGGAGGATCTATGCAGGTACGCTTCCGATTAGAAGCAGAGTTGCGGTTCAGCGCCCCGTTTACCCCGGAGGCAGAGGATGCCTGCCGGGCGCTGATCGATCAGGCGAACAGGGTGCTGTTTGCAAAAGGAGTCCCGAAAGGAGCGGATCCGGCCGAGGTCGGCCATATCACGGGATCCACATTTTCGGGCAATGTGCTCATCCTGACGATCGAGAGCGGGGCATACACTCGTGCCCACGATGCACTCTTCCGGTTCAGGAAACAGGTTGCACCGACGCTCGGGAAACACCGGCTCGGGATCCGCGAGATCGTGGTGAACGACTACAGGATCGAGATGCGGGATCAGTTCCCGGACAACTTCCATGTCCCGAAGCTCCCATTCATCAGGAACGCGGATCTTTCGGACGGAGTGCTATCGGTCGATCTCGCTGTCACCGCCGCTGATCTCGAGAACCGGATCCCTGACCGGCTGGTCCGGCTCTTCGAGGAGAAGATCGAGGCGGCAGGGTACGGCGGGCAAAGGAGAGCACTGGGAGCTCCTGTTCGAGAGCGGTGAAAAACCACGGTATTTCGAGGGAGATCCGACTGCAGAGATGATCCAGAGGGGATGGATCAGACATGCACTCTCCCGGGGGCAGTGGATCCATGGCCCCCAGTCGACCCAGCTCTTCCGGGCATTCGAGCAGATCGTGATCGACGAGATCATCAGACCCCTGGGATTTTCAGAGATGATCTTCCCCAAACTGGTGCCCTGGGAAGTCTGGATGAAGTCAGGGCATGCAAAAGGGGTCTACCCTGAGATCTATTATGTCTGCACCCCAAAGACCCGCGATGCCGCCTACTGGGAGGATATCGGGGATTACTTCAAGGTGACCGGCGAGGTCTGGGTCGATGAGATCAGGAACCGGATCGACGGACCGATCGGCGGCCTCTGTTATGCGCAGTGCCCCTCGTTCTGGCCGTTCCTCCAGGGGGAGACCCTGGCAAACGACTGCCTCCCCATCCGGATCTTTGACCGGAGCGGGACCTCCCACCGCTACGAGAGCGGCGGTATCCACGGGATAGAGCGGGTCGACGAGTTCCACCGGATCGAGATCCTCTGGCTCGGGACCGCAGAGCAGACCGTGGAGATAGCAGACCGGCTCCATGAGGTCTATACCCACGTATTCGAAGACCTGCTCGAACTCGAATGGCGGTGTGCCAAGGTGACCCCGTGGTTCATGGCACAGGAAGGGATGGTTGGTGCAGAGGAGAGCTCGTGCGGGTGCGGCGGGAGGATCGGGACCACGGATTACGAGGCCCTGCTCCCCTACAGCAGCAGCTGGCTTGAATTCCAGAACGTGAGCATCAACGGCGACAAGTATCCGAAAGGATTCAATGTCAAGATCCAGAGCGGCACCGACTGCTGGTCGGGCTGCTCGGGCATCGGCCTCGAGCGGTGGACCGCTGCATTCCTCGCCCAGAAAGGGCTTGAGCATCGAGCACTGGCCGGAGCGAGTGGCAAAACTGGTTGGAGAACCGAAAAATCTTTTCAAATTTCTCTGAAGTGATAGTATGGCAAAGAAAAAACAGGTTGGACGAAGAGTCGAAGGCTGGAAAGCCAAGAGCTGGTACAAGGTATACACTCCTGATGTACTCGGGAAGACGTACATGGGGGATACCATTGCAAATGACGCCGAGAGCGTGGTCGGCAGGATCATGCAGACGACGCTTGGCGAGATCATCAACGATTATTCCCGGCAGAACGTAAAGATGAAATTCCGCATCGCAACAGTGACCGGGGATGCCGCATACACCGAGTTTGTGGGCCATGAGCTCACCCGCGATTACCTGCGGTCCCTTGTCAAGAGGCGGACATCCCGGATCGACAGCCATGTCCCGGTCAAGACAAAGGACGGGAAAACGGCGGATCTGACGGTCACCTGCTACACCCTGACGCGGGCGAACCTGAGCCAGACCCATGCGATCCGCGGTCTCATGACGGCCAGGGTGCTTGAGATCGCAAAAGAGGGAGATTTCAATGCACTCCTGAATGCGATCGTCTCGGGTGAGATCTCAAAAGAGCTGTTCAAGTCGGTAAAACCCCTCTTCCCTGTCCGCAGGGTAGAGATCATCAAGTCCAAGGTCGGGGCAGTCAAGGCGGTATAACCCGCCCCTGTCGCCCTTTCCGACTCTTTTCATCTGCCAGGCCCAATGGTGAAGCATAATACTGTGCAATCCGTATCTTTTCAGGATGACTGCACGAAACGTCCTGCTCCTTGTCATTGATGGCGTATCTGACCGGCCCTGCAGGGAACTTGCGGGAAAGACCCCGCTCCAGGCTGCACGGACACCAGTCCTCGACCGGATTGCAGCGCTCGGCGTCTCGGGGATCATGGATCCCATCAGCCCCGGGGTCCGCCCTGGTTCTGATACATCGCACCTGAGCCTGCTTGGGTATCCGCCGGAACAGTATTACACCGGTCGCGGTCCCCTGGAGGCGGTGGGGAGCGGGATTCCGATGGAGCCCGGCATGATAGGGTTCCGCTGCAACTATGCGACGGTGGATGAGGCCGGAAAGGTGGTGGACAGGAGAGCCGGCAGGATCCACCAGACCGGCACGCTCTCCCGTGCGCTGGAGGATGCAGTCGACCTGTCCTCGTTTGGTGTTGAATTCATCCTTCGTTCAGGGGCAGGCCACCGTGCAGCCCTGGCCTTCCGGGGAGAGGGGCTTGGTGCCTGTGTCACGTCAAATGACCCGAAGAAGGAGGGGGCATATCCTCCCTCCTTTATGCCCCTCAGGGACTTGGACGCCGACAGGAAGACTGCCGGCGCATTGAATGAATTTGTCAGGCAGGCGGTCCCGGTCCTCACCCGGCAGCCCCTGAACAGGGAACGGAAGGAGGCAGGACTCCCGATGGCCAATACGATGCTCATCCGGGGTGCCGGGCAGATGGGCATGTATGAGCCGTTCAAGGAGCGGTACGGGCTTTCCGGCAGTGTGATCGCGGCGGCAACCCTGATTTCCGGGATCGGGATGGCGATCGGGCTCCATCATGTCCCTGTCATCGGGGCCACAGGGTCTGCCGACACAAACCTCGAGGGGAAAGTGAAGGCCGCCCTTGGGGAGTTGACCCGCCAGGATTTCGTCCTCCTCAACATCAAGGGAGCAGACGAGGCGGGGCACGACGGCCTTGCGGTCGAAAAGAAGAACTTCATCGAGAAGCTCGATTGCGCACTCGAACCCCTTGTAGATCTCCCGGAGTGCCTGATCGTGGTCTGTGCCGACCACAGCACGCCCTGCTGCATCAGGGACCACAGTGCGGACCCGGTCCCGCTGGTCATCATGGGCGAAGGGGTCCGGACCGACGCAGTCACTACCTTTGATGAGATCGCCTGTGCACAGGGCGGACTCAACAGGATATCGGGGAGCGCACTGATGCCGATCATCGGTGACCTGATCAACCGGGCAAAGAAATACGGGGCGTGAGATGCAGAGTCCTGCAGAGATCCTTGGTCTCGATGCCGTTGGTTTCATAGAGCCTTCTTTTGCAAGCCTCCCTGACCCCCGGTTCACTGCGATTCTCGAGCAAGTACCGGGAGACCAGGGAAGACTCCTTGTTGACGAGGATTCCGACCCGCTCTGCATGGCGGTGCACACGGCTGAAGAGAACTGGGTGGCGGGGTGTTTCCACCTCCGTCAACCGACAGGCGCACTGATCGCCCGTTTTGAGACGCTCGGGGGCGATATCTTCCAGGAGGAACGGGAGCTGATGGCACGCAGCGGTCCGGGGATATTACAGCAGGGAGGTCGCAGCGGCAACCACGCCTGCCTTTGAAGACCTGAACCCCGCCCGTGAAGGCCTCGTCTCCTCGCTTGTATCTGAAGTCCTCGGGAGAGGCGGCGGGCAGTCCTGCCTTGACTGCGGGTGCGGCTCAGGGGTGGGGTCCCTTGTGCTCCGCACCCATGGGTATTCCCCCCTCTCCTGCGACAACGACCCCTCGCTCCTCTCGCTTGGCTTCGCAAAAGGACGGCTGGTCCCTGAAGAGACGATGCTGATCGATGCATCGCTCCTTCATCATTACCTCCGGCATTGTGATGCCGGGCTCGGGCTGATGTTTGGGGAGATCCATGCGTTCAACGCGGAGATGTGGGAGCAGATCACGAGGGAACTTATCATGCTGACGGACCGCTGCCTCATTACCACGGGGACCGAGCCGGAAGCCATGCGCATCCGGGAGTGGGCGCAGAATTGCGACGTGCAGGCCGAGATCTTTGAAAATACGAGAGACCCGATCTATGACCGGTGGGTGTGCAGCATCACCCGGTAACCGGGATCTTTTCAGCAGCAGCATCCGTGATAATGTCCAGTTCGACTGCATCTCCCGCAACGCCGGAGGATTCGCAAAGAGTCCTGAAGCCGGATCGCGCTCTGAGAACATGCTATACCCTCTATCTCCTGATAATCGTCTGGGTGGGGATCCTGCCCTGGCTTCTTCCCCTGGCATTCTCCTCTTCCCCCCTCTCCTGACCCTGGCGATAAGCCTTCCCCTGCTCGTGGCCTGTGCTATCGCCCTCTGGTGGATCGGTGCGTATTTCCGGAGTATCAGCTACCGTTTCACCACTTCTGCAATCATCTGGGAGCGGGGTGTCTGGTTCCGCCGGAGCGGGACGATCCCGTACCGCCGGATTACCGCGGTTACCGTCACAAAGGGCCCGCTATCGCGGTTTCTCGGCATCTCCCGCATTACCGTGCAGACGGATACCGCTTCAGCCCCGGATTTGCACATTGACGGTATCAGGGAACCGGAGAGCAGGATGCTATCGGGAATGTATCATGAGGATGCATACACAGAGGAGAAGGCATCCGGGTGTCTGACAGAGGAAAATACCATTCCCTGAGGGGAACACACAAGAACTGGCAGCCATCATGGACGGTCCCGGTGAAAAGAAGCCCCGTGACCAGATCATTTCCGGCTTTTTTTCCCAATTTCGCGTTCTTTGGCTTTCTCCCTCGATTCAGCACATTCGAGTTCGGTCAGGATCTCGATGGGGTCCTGGTACTTCTCCGTCAGCGAAAGGATTCTCCAGAGCCGCTCTACCCCGATAAAATGTTCCGCCATGACCCGGGCAAGCGGCATCAGATCGATCTTTTCGTTCGATCGCCTGACAAGCCCCCGTTCGAGCAGGATGGGGAGCACCGGCTCCATCGTCCCGACCATGAGAGTCCCGATCCGCTCAAGCTCCTTCTCATCTCCCCGGCAGACAACGGAATTGGCAACATATTCCTCGGAACTCTGCTCGAGGTCATGCTCCGGGGCCACCTCCTCCATCTCTCCCTTCAGGAGCCGCATCGCCATCTCTTCCTCAGTGTAGGGGGAATTCCGGGCATACGACCCGCCCGGCTCTGCAAGGATGACCACCTTGCCGAGGTCGTGAAAATCAGGCCGGCCGGCCCTTCCCGCCATCTGGTTGAACTCCTGGACGGTGAGCCAGGAGATCCCCATTGCGAGAGAATCGAAGATCACCTGAGAGGCAGGAAAGTCCACTCCCGCCCCCAGTGCAGCCGTCGTGATCACCCCTTTGAGCCTTCCGCCAAGGAAGAGCGTCTCGATCTCACGGCGCTCGTGCGAGGTGAGACCCGCATGGTATGCCGCATAGCCCGGACCCAGTGCCTCGGCGATCACGTGACACCGCGCCCGGGAGTTTGCAAACACGATGGTCTGCCCATGGAACCCTTTCGAGGATACCGGCTTATACTCTTCTTCGCACAGTTTCTTCTCGGTGGGAATCTTCTGCTTGTGCTCGAGAAACATCAGGTACCTCTCAAGCGAGACCGGACGGTCATCGTACCGGACAAGGGTCGCCCCGAGCTTTTTGCGAGAATTTTTGGCATCCCGATGGTAGCGGACAGATACAGGAACTGGGCTTTCGGGGCAAGGTAACTTCAGCCGCGCTATCAGCCCGTCGAGCCGGTGGCCGCGGTCGCGGTCCTCGAGCATCTGGACTTCATCGATCACGACGGTCCCAATCTGGCTGAGGCGAGTCCCGCACCGGATGATGTGATCGATCCCTTCGTAGGTTCCGACAATCACCGGGGCACGGGTATTCCTGTCTCCTGCCTGACGGTTCTCGGGGAGATTGATCCTGCTCTTCCCGATCATGATACCCACCTCGGCAAATTTTCCGTACCGTTCATTGAAACGCTGGTATTTCTGGACGGCAAGCGCCACGAGCGGGACCAGAAAGAGGAACTGGCCTCGTCCCTCCAGGAGATTCTTTATCCCTGCCATCTCCCCGATAAATGTCTTCCCGCTGGCAGTTGCAGAGACGACCAGGAGATCCTTTCCATACAGCAATCCCGCATCTACCGCCATCTGCTGGGCAGGGAGAAGGGTCTCAACCCCTGACGAATCCACAAAAACGCGGGGGAGCGGGAGCTCTTCGATCCGGGCAGTCTTCTGGACCGGATGTGCCTCCAGCCGGTCAAAGAGGGTCTGGGACATCCGTATCTGCTCGGGCTGGATGCTTGCAAGGACCCGGTCGACATCGCGGTACTTCGCCAGGAGATCCTCCATGTGGGACATCGACTGGCGACCCATCCGCCCCATGTGCGCAAGTTCCCGGCGGAGTTCCCGCCTGGCACAGTCGGGGCAGATCGATTCGGAACCCCGGTAACGGATCGCAGTGTGGGCATTGAGCGGGGTAACCCGTTCTTCGAGGAGGCAGACCCGGCAGAGATTGGTGATCGAAAACGGCACCTGGAAATCGGCCAGAAATCCCTCAAACGGTGCATCATGCACCGTCAGGAACACCTCGCCCTTCCGGAGGGATGCGATCAGGTCCTTTGTCGGAGTGTTCCGGTACTGCTGCCTGCTTCCCCACCTCAGCCGGTACTGGACCGGGCGGAGACCTTTTGGGGTCTCCGAGAGATCCATGAAGGCAGCACCCCGTATGCTGTGCTGATCAAGAAAGAGGATCTTATAATTTCCTTTCTGGGGCTGGACAACGATCCTCATGAAGCGACCAGGTCATGAATGAGATAGGGGATCCCGGCACCTTCGAGCCTCTTTAAAAAATCGGTGAACTCTTCATCTACGATGAAAATGGCGCAGTCGATCCCATGAAATGCCGCTTCGATAACCCCCTCACGGGATCCAAAGAACATGTCGGGGACCCTCCCGGCCTGCTCAAGGGCAACGTATGCCTCGAGGCCGACCGCTGCGACCATCCCGGCCTGCCGTACGACAGCGAGGAGCTGGTCCTTCTTCACCTTGCGGGACCCGCCCCGCTGCACCCGGGGCACTTTGCAGACGTGAATCACTCCTTCGGTATGGTCGATAATTCCCGACAGCCGTGTCACCCCGACATCGTCCCCCTTCCGGGCATCCATCACGACGATGCCTGTCGCACTTTGGGCTCCTCTCGCCGCATAGAGCCACCCGTCCTTCATATAGACTCCGACCTCTTCCCCCTCCCTGAGGTCATGGGCAGCGATAGCGGTCCAGGTGGACACCTGCTGGATGATATCCCTCCGGATATGCCGGGCATATGCCTCCAGGGCCTCCGCATGGGAGAGTACCCACTCGATCCCCGCACGGGTGACATCATACCTTCCCCTCCCGTGGGCAGCAACCATGCCATCGTCCACAAGCTCCCTGATATACTCTGACACCGCCTGGGGGGTCACTCCGAGCTTCCCTGCGATCTCCTGCTGCCTTATCGCCGGCTGGTGCTCTGCAATCTCGACAAGGATCTGGAGGCGTGTGACCTCCCTCTTGCTCCGAAGAATAGAAGAGAGGGGATCTTCACTGGCTTTTGTCAAGCAGCACCAGTCCCTGGCCTTTCACATCGAGATGAGGGATACGCTTGGCGAGACCCTTGATGTAGGTGGGGCTGACCCCGAACTTGCGTGCGATATCGTTGATGGAAGTGTTGCCGCCTGACAGCTCCTCTTCGACTTTCTCAACGACATTCCGTAACTGTTCATCGTTGGAGACCGCGATGTAAAGAAGGTCTGAAAGATCGGTTAAGGTACACTGGAAGTTTGCCCTGAATTTATTGTATGTCGCCCGGAACTCCTTGACAGGCCTGTTTCCCGGCTCCGGCATCCGCCATTGCTCCTCGATCAGATTTCCCTTCTTCAGGACGCTGATGCAGTGACCGACCCCCTCGTCCTTCAGATGCACACTCAACTCCTCTTCCGTCATCCATGACTTGTTGAGAAGGTCATAGACCTGCTTGTAGCAGGAGTTGTTGAATATGATGAGAAGGGGGATCAATTCAACCGGATCATTCACTATCCTGATATGGCCGGACACGCTAAAAACCCACTTAGTATATGGCGCAGTAAATCCATAAAGTTTTGTAGGAATCCGATGCGCCGAAGCGGGAGAATAATCGTCCGTGGAATTGTCCAGGGCGTTGGGTTCCGTCCTTTTGTCTTCGCCCGTGCGCATGAATGCGGAATCACCGGCTGGGTAAAAAATCTCGGGAGTGAAGTGGAGATTTTTGCAAAGGGGGACCGGTTCGAGGAATTCCTTGCATCGGTACGGACCGGGCCCCCGCTTGCACGCATCGATTATATCGCGGTCACTCCCTGGGATGGGCCCTACCCTGATAATTTTTTGATCCTGCCGAGCAGCACCGGGACCCTGTCCGGTATGGTCCCGCCGGATATCGCGACCTGTGAGCAGTGCCTCGCCGACATCGGTGCTGCCGGGGGGAGATATGAGGAGGACCTGGGCGACATCCTGTGTGAACTGCGGTCCCCGCTACAGCATCATTGCCGGACTCCCCTATGACCGGGAACGGACCTCCATGGCGCAGTTCCGGACATGCCAAGCGTGCTCACAGGAATACGGGGACCCTGCCTGCCGCCGCCACCATGCACAGACCATCGCCTGTGAACAGTGTGGGCCGCGTCTTGTGCTTTTTGACAGGGAAGGCAACGAGGTGGAATCCTCCGATGCTGATACGGGAGACTGCACGGCTCCTCGACACCGGTGCCATCATCGCAATCCGGGGGATTGGGGGATTCCATATTGCGTGCATCGAAGAGTCCGCGGGCGAACTGAAGAGACGACTGGGAAGATCGGAGCAGCCGTTTGCCATCATGGTCAGGGATATGGTCATTGTCAACCGGATCGCACATGTCTCCGTCACCGAAAGACACCTCCTCGGGAGCTCAATCCGGCCTATCGTCGTTCTCGAAAAGAGGGATACGACCGCCCACACTGCGATCAGCAACCTCCACACCCTCGGCTGCATGCTGCCGTATTCCGGCCTTCACCACCTCCTCTTCTCCCACCTTGTCCATCCCCTGCTTGTCATGACCAGCGCAAATATGCCCGGCTACCCGATGATAACCGATATCGACAGGGCGATGGCCAGGCTCGGCCGGGATGTCGATTTTTTCCTGACCCACAACAGGACCATAGAAAACCGGTGTGATGATTCCGTGGTCCGGGACGGGTTCATCATACGGCTCTCCCGTGGCATGGCGCCGAAAAGAACCGCAGTCGACCTTGGAGAGGAAATTATCCTCGGTGTTGGTCCCGAACTGAATTCCAATATCACCCTCTACAAGGACCAGTTTGCCACTACGTCCCCCCATGTAGGCAACGTCCGGAACCCGGGAACCTTCGACTACCTCAAGGAGACGGTCGATACCCTGACAAGGCTCCTTGGTGCAGAGCAGTATGACGTGATAGCCCATGATGCCCACCCGCAGTTCCTCTCTACAAGGTATGCCCGGGAACTTGCAGAGGCCGGTGGCGCAGTGCTGGTCCCTGTACAGCACCACCGGGCCCATATCGCCGCAGCCACGTCGGATCCCTGCATCGGCATCACCATCGACGGGGTAGGATACGGTGATGACGGGACGGTGTGGGGCGGTGAGGTGTTTGCCGGGCAGTGCCCGGACTATGCACGGGTCGCCCATCTCGAAGTGGTCCCTATGCCTGGCGGAGACCTTGCCGCAACATTTCCCGAGCGGATGCTCTATGGAATCCTGCCGGGATCCGGCAGCTTGGATATCCTCGCATCCCGCGGATGGACCGATACCGAGCTCGGGATCCTCGAAGCACAGGTGGAGAAAGGACTGAATACCCCCCTGACGAGCAGCACCGGGAGGGTCCTTGACGCCGCATCAGCACTGCTCGGGATATGCCGCGAGAAGACCTATGATGGAGAACCGGCAATGAAACTGGAATCGGCTGCGGTCAATGGGAGAATACATGACTGGGATATCCCGTATCTCCATGAAGGATCGAGGGAAATACTCTCGACACGAGGGCTCCTGAAAAGAGCGCTCGAAGCGTATACAGCCCTCCCTGCTGATGATGTCCGTAACATCGCCACTATTGCAGCCTCGTTCCAGTATAACCTGGCGCGAGGGATAGCAGGGCTTGCCATCCATGCAGCCCGGGACCGGGATATCCCGCTGGTCGTCCTGTCGGGGGGTGTTGCCTACAACCGGGCGATACGGGAGACCATTGCCGACCAGGTGACCCATGCAGGTCTTGAGATGCGCATCAATGCCGAATATCCCCTGGGAGACGGCTGCATCTCGTTTGGGCAGTGCAGGTATGCCGGGATGCTGAAGGGCGCAGATTGATGGTTCATTCCGGTTTTGATTTTTACCCGCAGGGCCTATTCCATTTTTCAACCACGAAACCGGACGTTCAGAGTATTGTTGAATTTTTATCGTAATTTCTGAGAACAGGACCGCAAGTAAAAAAATTATCCGACAAAGGGAAACCGGCCTGTCGCATCGTGGGGGACGCCGCAGCGGCGGGGTATGCCAGAAGGCGCAACCCGGGGGAGCATCTTGACGAGAGGGAACCTGGGTTTTTGTCAGTGAACGTTGGTTTGAATGAAATGCGATCACGATTCTTGTCCTGAATTTTCGCAAAAACCCATTATTTTCACCCTGATTTCGGGGAAAATGATGGATAGTCCACCGGTCGTACCCGGCACCCGGCAATACGTTTATGGGAGGCTTGCACAATATATCAGGAAATTATTGAGAGGTATCAAATGGAACTCGCGAATGCCTTTATTGGCCTGGTTCAGCCTGTTATTGCCATAATCCTGGCAGTAGTGGCACTCTACATAGGATTCTTTGTATTTTCACGGATTACGAAGGGGATAGATGAAGCAAAGAGAGCTCGCACGGGGCAATATGGCGGTCGGTATCATCATTGCCTCGATCTTCTTTGCCATCGCGCTCGTCGTCCAGTCCGGCATTGCAGGGATCTCGGTCGGCATCATGAAAGCGCTTGCCGGTGACTGGCTGGCTATCGTTGTCTCGCTCCTCCAGCTGATTCTTGGCATCCTCCTTGCCATCGGGGCGATTTACCTCGCACTGTACATACTCGACCGTCTCACAAAGGGAGTGGACGAATTTGAAGAGATCAGGAAGGGGAATACTGCCGTGGCGCTGATGATGGCCGGGGTCATTGTCTCTACCGCGATCATCATCCAGTCCGGTGTTATCGGGATCACCTCTGCCCTGCTCTGATCGCTTCATATTTTTTCAAACACTCATGTCACCCCGGACCCTGCACTACGATTATAATTGAAACGGTGCTTGCACATGCAGTCCCGGGATCCAGGAAAAAAGAGATGCTCCCGTGGAAAAGAAATGGGATATGCATCTGATGCACACGACAGTACCTCATCGCATCGCGGGGGACACCAAAGCGGAGGGGGGTAAGCCAAAGGCGCGACCCTCCGGAGCGTCTGCAGAGACGCGGGATCTCAACCATTGCAGGAACATGTGGCCTGATGAGATGCCAGGATACCCTTTTTCCAACCCCTTTACCCAGGACCCACGCTGATCGTGAACCGCCGGAGCGAGAAACCTTCCAACCAAGGGTCATTTTTTCTCTGCCCGGGGACCAAGAGAAGAGACGTGGCAGCCGGCAGCCGACTATGAATCTGGTCAGGGCACCCGGGGTAGTTTATGCAGCTCCTGGATCACCCTGATCCGGTGGACCGGGCATCGTGTCCACCTCTGATTTCATCGAGGGGAAGAGGATGACCTCCTTGATGGAGCTGTTGTCCGTGACGAGCATCACGAGACGGTCGATCCCAAGCCCGACTCCGCCTGTCGGAGGCATGCCGTAGCCGAGTGCATTGATGAAGTCGTAATCGAGCATCTGCGCTTCCATGTCCCCTGCCTTCCTCATTTCATCCTGCCGCTGGAACCGTGCAAGCTGGTCGAGCGGATCATTCAGCTCTGAAAATCCGTTCGCGATCTCCATCCCGTAAATGAAGAGCTCGAACCGCTCGGTGAAGCCCTCTTTTGTGCGGTGTTTCTTTGCAAGGGGCGAGTTCTCGACAGGGAAATCGTAGATGAACGTCGGCTGGACAAGCCGCTCTTCCACCAGCTCTTCAAAAAAGAGGACGAGCAGCTCCCGCCAGCTCGCGGCACGCTCATACCCTTCAATACCCTTCTCACCGGCAATCCGCTTCAGCTCGTCAAGGCTGAGCGCCCGGAGATCCAGGCCCGCATACTCCTTCACGGCATCTTCCATGGAGATCTTGTTCCAGGGAGGGGTGAAGTCAAGGCACTCGCCGGAAAATGCAACCTTGTATCCCCCGGTGATGGAACGCACGAGATGCGATATGATCCCCTCGGTGAGGGCCATCATGTCGCGGTAATCCCGGTACGCCTCGTATATCTCGATCATCGAGAACTCCGGGTTGTGCCTGGTGTCGATATCCTCGTTGCGGAAATTCTTGGCCAGCTCAAAGACTTTCTCAAATCCGCCAATCACCAGGCGTTTTAAGTAGAGTTCGGGGGCAATGCGCAGGAACAGGTTCTGTCCGAGGCAATGGTGCAAGGTGGTGAACGGGCGGGCGTTTGCACCCCCGTACATCGGCTGGAGGATCGGAGTCTCGAACTCGAGGAAGCCACGGTCGGTCAGATACGCCCGCAGTTCAGAGATGAGCCGGCTCCTCTTCCGGAACGTCTCCCGGCTCTCCGGATTGACGATAAGATCCACATACCGCTGGCGATACCGCTTCTCTACGTTCGTCAGCCCGTGGAATTTCTCCGGAAGGGAGTTCAACGACTTGGTCAGCAGGACAATGTCATCGGCCCAGACCGTCAGTTCACCAAGCTTCGTCCTGAAGGGGTGACCGGCAACCCCGACAATATCGCCGCGCTCAATGAACCTGGTGAAAAAAACGAACTGCTCCTCACCGATATCATTCTTCCTGATGTAGAGCTGGATCCTGGCTCCTTCATCGCCCAGGTCGGCAAAGATCGTTTTGCCGTGGTTCCGGACCGTGTACAGGCGGCCTGCGGTGACGACACGCTCTTCACTCTTTTCATGGCCGACCGAGCAGAATTTCTCCCTGATCTCCTGGATCGTCGCTTTTCTCTCGAATACCGGGGGATAGAGAGAATAGCCTGCATTGCGCAGCTGATCGAGTTCCTCAATCCTGTGCTGGTCAAACTCGAGACCTGTACCTCTGATATCCATACCTTTTACTCCCTTCCCCGGTCTATTATCCAGGGAACATATGCCCTCCCCGGTCTGAGAGAGGAGGCCGCACATGATTCTCCCTCAATTGTTCCCCGCGAGACGTATTAATGATTTATAAGAGGAGGCGGCTGATCTCCCCCGCACTCGTGTTCAACGCGGGTCAGGCCACATCTCCCCGGCCATTCCTGAGAGAGGACCGGTTTTTCAGGAGAGCACCTGGTGTATATGAGAGCCGGGGACCTGGTCGCTCAGTTTATTCTTCAGTCTGCATGATTCTTTTGATCGCATCGAGCGATTCGATAATTATCTCTTTTACCCCTTCCCGCTCATGCAGCAATGCTCTCCTCAACGGCACAAGTGCCCTCGGATCCCCGATCTTTCCAAGAGCCCAGGCGGCTTTCTGCCTCACCCGCCAGTCCTCATCGGTGAGCGTACTGAGCAGAGGACCAACCGCACGGTCGTCCCCGATCCTCCCCAAAGACTCTGCTGCTTTCCAGCGCTTCGAGGGATCGTCATCATCCAGCATGGCAATAAAATGCCCGAGCCGCTCGTTGCTGTCGGTCATGCTCCTGGTCATCCCCCATTATCTGTCCCAGAAGGAGATTGCACGAGGTGGTGAATAAATATCCCGCTACGTGACCCTGCAATCATTCAAATCATGCATTCAACGGGAGGAGGACCTGGCTCCTCTGCCACGAGCGTGAGGCGAAAAAAACCTTTCACCCCATACCGACTGGAATGAACGAACGACGGTGTTGCATTGCGAGATTTATTATGAATCTCTCTCCAAACCTGACATACATTACCTGACTACATCATTAGAATGAAGAGGAACCAGTATCCATCCGGGAGAGGAGCATGAGCGACCCTATTATTTCAGTGAAAGATCTCTATCACCGCTACGGTGATTTTACCGCAGTCGACGGGATAAGTTTTGAGGTGAAGGAAGGTGAGATCTTCTCGTTCCTCGGACCAAACGGCGCCGGCAAGAGCACGGCGATCAACGTCCTGATTACGCTTCTCCCGGTCCAGGAAGGGTCCGCAACCGTTGCCGGGTACAATGTGGCAGACGACCCACAAAAAGTCAGGGAATCGATCGGCATCGTCTTCCAGGATGTTACCCTTGACCGTGACATGACCTGCCGCGAGATCCTTGAATTCCATGGAAACCTGTACAGGATGCCCAATGCCGAACGGAAAAAAAGGATCGATGAGCTCCTCTCACTTGTCCAGCTCGAGAACAAGCAGGATACCCGCACAAAACAGACTGTCCGGAGGGATGAAACGTCGACTGGAGATAGCCCGTGGGCTTATGACGCGTCCCCGGGTCCTCTTCCTTGATGAACCGACGATCGGGCTTGATCCCCAGACTCGGATGAGGATGTGGGACTATATCAAGGCGGTAAACCGGGAAGGAACGACCATCTTTCTCACCACCCACTACATGGACGAAGCCGACCACCTGAGTGACCGGATCAGTATCATCGATAAGGGACAGATCATTGCCACCGGAGCACCATACGAGTTGAAAAATACCCTTGGGGAAGATCTCATCTACCTTGAGACCAGCGATATGGCAGGGACGAGAACAATCCTGTCGGGCATGGACAAGGTGAAGGAAGTCAGCCAGAAATCAAAGGGGCTGGTGGCAATGCTCAATGGCGATGGTAACAAAAATCCTCCCTGTGATCATTGAAACCCTGTCTGAAGGGGGGATCAGGGTCTTTGTGGTCAACCTGAAAAAACCATCCATGGACGATGTGTTTGTCCATTACACCGGGAGGGAACTGCGGGACGAGGGTGCAGAAAAAACTTCCACGGCGGTCGTGCGGGCGGGGAGGAGGTAGCCGATGCATCTTGGTTTTCTGACGATATTCTGGCGCGATTTGATCCGGTTTTACCGGTTCAAGACGCTCCTTATATCCTCCCTTGTCCAGCCCGCGTTGTGGATGGCGTTTTTCGGGATAGCCATGTCCTCCAACTTCAACCGGTTCACCTCGGAAATACCACTCATTCCCGGAGTGCCTTCGGTCGACTATCTCACCTACATGGCAGCAGGGGTGATCGCCATGACCACGCTCTTCACGAGTCTCTTTGGAGGGATGAGCCTCCTCTTTGACAAAAACTGGGGCCTGATGCGTGAGATCTTTGCAAGCCCTCTCCCGAGAAACCATATCATCTTCGGGATTGCGACTGTCAGGCATGACCAAGTCATTTATACAGTCGATCATCATCATGGTATTCGGTATTCTTATCGGCGCCCAGTTCTTTTTCGGCTATTCCGCAGCAAAAACACTGCTTGCCATCCTTGGCATCCTCCTCTTCGTGGCCGTCTTCTCTCTCGGATTCCTCTTCCTTTCCGCCGCCATCGCCATCTCGCTTGAGAGCCCAGAAGGGATGCAGGGGATCATCACGCTGCTCACGATGCCGATATTTCTTTGCAAGCAACGCATTCTACCCGATAACTGCATTTCCCCCCGTGCTTCAGGCAATTTCCGCGGTAAATCCGCTCACCTACCTGGTCACGGGCATCCGGTATTTTGCCATTGGGGATAATTTCCAGGCTATTAGGGATCCATTACGTGTATACACCGCTCCAGATCGGGATCGCGCTCCTGTTCCTGATCGCATTTGCGATAGTGATGTTTACCCTGTGCATGGTGGCGGTTCAGAAAAGCAGTAGTCACCTGATATTTTTTTCTGGATTTATACGGGATGTGCTGACCCTGAAGATTCGATAAGGAAGATCTCCAGGCGCTCAAATTCCTGTAAAAAATCATCGTAGCGGTAATAATCGGCAAGCGCCATTTCCCTCAGAAGCTCGGGGGGAAGCGCCCCTGCAAATTTCCAGGTCTCCTGCCCGGGGATTTTCAAATGCGTTGCCCTTTCGCCGGCTTTCCTTCCCTGGAGGTGCACGAGCAGGTCGTGGATTTTTTCTGCCGGGTTCTCCTTTCCGGCATTTTTTATCGAGACCGAGAAATCATGATAGCTCACCGCCAGCTTCCGCCAGGCCTCTGACCGGATAAGCGTGGCGAGGATACCATTGAACATCCGGCCCCTGAACGTAAGGATCGTCACATCAAAACCCCTTTTTCCCGGTTTTTCCAGGATATACAGCCCGCCAGGGGTTAGTTTGGGAAGAGTTTCGATAAGTCCGGATACGATTTTTTGATCGGGTTCTGGCAGGGGGAGCACTGACCCTCCCTCTGAAATGATGTGGCCGACTGCCCGGCATACTACAGGGGAGAAACCGGCTTTTCCGCCGGTCCAGAAGATCCCGTTTCCCCCACCCTCTCCCGGGACTACCACCACAAGCTCGTGGGATTCGTCGCTCTTCAGGAATGTCCAGTTCCTGCCTCCGAGAGTGAAACTTTTTCCGCTCTTCCCGGCGACGAAGCGTGCATCGAGCGTGCCCACCATCTCGCCATCGGGCGTCACTGCACGGAATTCACCCCCTCCCCGTATGACAGAGAAGAGGTCCTTCCAGTTGGATCTCCCGAATGTCTGCTCTGCACCGGGTCCCGGCATCAGCATATCGCCGTCACTGACGAGGATGCCCGATTCGGCCAGAAACTGCAGGAGGAGATCGATCTGCCGTGGTCTGATATTCCTGAAGGCAAAGAGTCCCTTCACAAATCTCCTGATATGGGATCGGGAGGTCCGGCTCGTTCTGACAATCTCGAGCAGCACCTGCTGGACGAGCACGTTGTAGGGTCTGCCTGGGGGAGTGAGCGCCTCCACCTCCTTTCTGCTCGCTGCTTCGATCACGGCAACCATGCAGAGCAGTTCGCAGGCATCCTTCAGGATGCAGGCCATAGAGGGGGGTTTTCCCCTCCGCCCGCTCCTCCCCATCCTCTGGAGAAACGAGGCGACACTGGGCGGAGGTCCGACCTGGACCACCACATCGAGGTCTCCGATATCGATGCCCAGTTCAAGCGTGCTCGTGCAGACGATGCAGGCACTCCCGGATTCCATGAAGGCTTTCTCAGCCTCCCGCCGGGTTTCAGGAGACAGGGAGGAATGATGCACAAGCAGCTGGTCGATCTGTCCGGCAAGAGCGGTATTGACCGCCTCGGCATCGCTCCTGCTGTTGACAAAGACCAGTGCCTTTTTCCCGCGGACGATCCGGGCGAGCGCCCCTGCCCTGCCGGTCTCCTTTCCCTCAACAACAAACATGAACTTCTTCGGCCTGGGGGGTGCGGGGACCCTGACCAGCACCTCCCCGTGCCTGCAGCCGGAGAGCCAGGCGAGGATCGCTTCAGGGTTGCCGACTGTGGCGGAGAGGCCGATCCGCTGGATCTTTCTCCCGGCCACCCTGTCCAGGCGATCGAGCAGCACCCTCATCTGTACCCCGCGTTCGGACTCGACGAATGCATGGAGCTCATCGATGATGAGATACCGAAGGTTTGATAGCCCGGATACAAGCTCCGGCTCCATCATGAGCACTTCGAGCGATTCCGGGGTGATCATGAGGATATGGGGAGGTTCATCGTCCTTCCATGCCCGGTCCCCTTTCGGGACGTCCCCATGCCATTTCTGGACCTCCAGCCCGTTTGGCAGGCAGAACGCGGAGAACCGGTCTTCCTGATCGTTGATCAGCGCTTTCAGGGGTGCGAGGTAGAGGGCGGCAACCCCGCCAAAACCACCTTTCAGGATACCGTCCATGACCGGGATGAGGGCGGCCTCGGTCTTCCCGCCTGCGGTCGGCGCTATGACAAGGACATCATTGCCGGCACTCACTGCATGATATGCCTCCTCCTGGACCGACCGGAGATCGTTCCAGCCGAGGCGGTGGGCGAGTACCTGCCTGACCCCGTCATGCAACAGGTTGAAGGTGTCCATTTCCTACCCTCCATATGTGGCCGGACGGCTCATGTGGCTTTCGGCCGATACGAGAGGCAATCTCCGCAATTGTCAAGGAGATTATAAATCCTGACCAGTATGTCTGGTATACCGGTGTTTCAAATTTCCCATCTCCACCTGTCCGGACAAGGGGGCCAGGAGCGCATGATCCCGAAATCCCGGCAGGCAGGACAGCGAAAGGAACCTGCGGTGATTTCACCAGGACGATTCAACAAGATATAAATAGTAAAAGATTGACCTGAAATATCAGGTAAACCAGAATGTCCCGCTTACAGGATACAACACACATTTCGATCCTGCAGCACCCATTCTCATTTTTCTTCTTCTTTAGGTAGGGGACCGGGCATTTTTCGCCGGTTCCCCTGTAATGGACAATTCATGAGATTACCAGAAGGTTTGCATCATGCTTGGAATCCCTGACCCAAAGATATGGATCGCGTATCTGCTCTGCATAGCGCTTGCTCTTGCCTGTATGATCTATGGCTACCTGAACTGGAATAAAGGGGGTGAGTGATCAAATGGCCGCCAGTACCTACCCTCCTTGTGGCTGATCACCGCGATATATGTGGCACTCATGCTCGCCCTGGGCTATATCGGGTATAAGAAAACCAAAAGTACGGAGGATTACCTCGTTGCCGGCCGGAACGCCCATCCTGTAGTTATTGCGCTCTCGTACGGGGCCACGTTCATCAGCACATCCGCAATTGTCGGCTTCGGCGGGCAGGCTGCAAACCTCGGCATGGGACTGATCTGGCTTACCGTGCTCAATATCGGCATCGGTATCCTGCTCGCGTTCGTGGTATTCGGAAAAAAGACGAGGGAGATTGGGCAGCGGCTGAAAGCGGTCACCTTCCCTGACCTGATGGGGAAGATTTACCAGTCACAGTTTATGCAGGTCTTTACCGGGGTCATCATCCTTATCGGCATGCCCCTGTATACTGCTGCGGTACTCATCGGAGGTGCCCAGTTCATCAGGGAAACGCTTGGGATCTCGTATGGTACCTCACTGATAGGATTTGCCCTGATCGTCGCCATTTATGTGATATTCGGCGGCCTGATCGCGGTCATGTACACCGATGCGGTCCAGGGGGCGATCATGCTTGTCGGTATGACCATCCTCCTGGTCGCAACCTATCTCCTCCTCGGAGGGGTTAACGCCGCAAATACCGCCTTACGCACATGGCTGACCTGTGTCCCGGAAAACTTGCAGAACAGGGAATGAACGGCTGGACCACGATGCCCGTTTTCGGATCTCCCATATGGTTGACGGTGATCACGACCCTTGTCCTCGGGGTGGGGATCGGGGTTCTTGCCCAGCCCCAGCTGGTGGTCCGGTTCATGACGGCAAAAAACAACAAATCCCTCAACAGGGCAGTCCTGATAGGGGGGCCCTTCATCCTGATGATGACCGGGGTGGCTTTCACCGTCGGTGCCCTGACAAATGTGTATTTCTACCAGACGAGTGGAAAAATCGCGGTCCAGATGGCTCCCGGGGGTAACGTGGACACGATCATCCCCATCTTCATCAACAGCGCAATGCCGGACTGGTTCGTGGTGCTCTTCATGGTAACCCTGCTCGCAGCAGCGATGTCAACACTCTCATCCCTCTTTCATACCATGGGGACCGCCCTTATATGCGATGTCTGGGGCAGGGGACGGGAGTGTTCCCTCTCTATGATTGCAAACCAGATTGGTATTCTAATCATGATTATGGCAAGTGTGATTATTGCATTCCTGATGCCGGGGAGTATTATCGCCATTGCGACGGCGATGTTCATGGGGCTTTGTGCATCAGCATTCCTCCCGGTTTTCGCGGTGGCGGTATATTGCAAAAAACCGGATCTCTGGCTGCAAAAGCCAGTTTTATTGTCGGTGCCGTGGTCTGGTTTATCTGGGCTCTCTTTGTCAATGCCCGGTATGCGGCCGTATTCGGGGTCTCAAAAGCGCTTTTGGAAAGGTCGGAATTCTCGGCTATCCCTGGAGTGCAATCGATCCACTCGTCATAGCACTGCCCCTTTCGGCAATTACCATCCTCATCCTTCAGTATTCACGAGGAGGGTGCAAGCCGGAGACACAGACTGCCTGAAGGGACAAGCACTATTTTTTCCTCCTCGCTGTTTTTTGTGAGGAGACTGAAAATTGAGGTTGTTATCCAGGATACCCGTTGTTCAGTCACTGAACCGCCGCCGGGGCGTCCTTTGGGGGCGGCGGCTGTATCGCTGGTAGGGGTCTGGGGGCGGTCACCGCCCACAAAAGGTATCCGGTTCTTCAACCCTACTCCTCCCAGGGAGCGAAGAGCCGCAATTCTCCTGTTCGGACTCCATATCCCTCAAAGGGGAGGCATCTCCTGCGGCTACGACTGTTATTTTGGAATGCACCTGGTACAAGCACCGACAGAACCCCTCGAGAGAACTATCCCGGGTCGAGGAACAGACATTCGCAGTATCCGCACGGTGTCCTCATCCCATGCTTAATGTTAAACCGGGCTGAGAGGATGTAATAGTATGTCCGAACTGTCTGATTTTGAGGCTACCCTGAAGCAGATCAGTGAACGTGGCGGTGAAGAGACCGCGACGAAATGGATGGAGAACATCGAGGCAGAGTATGGCCGGGCACCGCTCATATTCAAGCGGATGGCTGAACGCCCCGAGGTGCTCATTTCACACCTCCTCTACAAGAGCACGGTGACAAGAACCAGCGCCCTGGAGCCCAAGTATGTCGAGCTGATCAGCATGGCAGTCGGTGCCGCGCTCAAATGCCAGCACTGCACGAGTTACCATTTGCAGGCAGCAGCGAAGAAAGGGGCCACCAGGGAGGAGATCCTCGAAGTCATCCTTATCGCCGGGCTCATCTCCAATTCATCCGTCCTTGCCAATGCATACCGGATTTTTGATGAGAAGATGGCAAAATGTATCCCCTGTGAGAATACCGGAGTGTCCCCATAATCTCAGGGCTTCAGGGATATTCTCCCATCACGTTTTCCTTCCATTACGTTTTCCTGCCATCACGTTTTTTCTCCTTTCCCTTCTCCTCGTTTCCCGACCCCTTCATCGCCCTTTTTCCAGGGTTCTCCTCTGATGCCCGGATCAGGCATCTCTCTCCCCTTCCAATAAGATCCCCCCTCCCTGCCTTGCAGAGCCCTTCCTCAACAAGCTCCCGGTTTGCCTCATCGCGGTAGTGCAGCATCGCCCGCTGTACCTGCTTCTCCCGGTCCTTCGGCACATGCACCGGTTCCATGGTCAGGGGATTGATGCCGGTGTGGTACATGCACGTGGAGACCGTCATCGGGGTGGGCGTGAAATCCTGGACCTGTTCGGTATAGAGGCGGGTGTCCCGGATATATTCGGCAAGTTCCACCATATCCTTCATGGTACAGCCCGGGTGCCCGGACATGAAATACGGGACAAGGTACTGCCGTTTCCTTTTCCCGGACTGGAGCCTCTCGAACTGTTCCCGGAAGGAATCGAATACCTCCCGGCGGGGTTTTCCCATCAGGTCCGTGACACCGGGTGAGACATGCTCGGGTGCAACCTTCAGATGACCGGAGATGTGCCGGCTGCATACTTCTTCAAGATACCCGGCCTCCCGGGGTCCGATCAGGTCATACCGGATTCCCGAGCTGACAAAGACCCGCTTCACCCCGGGAATCTCCCCGAGAGCTTTGAGGAGTGCGATCTGGGAGTCGTGAGAACAGTCGAGGTTTGGGCATGCAGGACCACAATTCCTGTCCGGGCAGGTCCCACGGGTCTCCCATCCCGGGCAGGACATCGCGTACATATTCGCAGTCGGTCCGCCAACATCCTGCACAATCCCCCTGAACTCAGGCATTTTTGCCATTCGCCGGACTTCCCGGACTACTGAAGGAATACTCCGGCTCTGGATGATGCAGCCCTGGTGGTGGGAGAGTGCGCAGAAGGAGCAGTTCCCGAAGCAGCCCCTGTGACTCACGATAGAAAACTGCACCGGTTCCAATGCCGGGATGCGTTCCCGGTAAGAGGGGTGAGCTTTCCGGGAGAACGGCAGTTCATACAGGGAATCAAGCTCAGCGGTTGACAGAGGGCGTGACGGTGGGTTCTGGATGATAAGGAACTTCGGATGTGCCTGGACCACCCTTCTCCCCCTGACGGGGTCCTGCTCGGCATGAATCAGCGAAAAAGCCCGGGCATAGAGATACCTGTCGGAGGAGACTTCGGAGAACGAGGGAACGAATACCGCGTCACGGGAGAGCATCGTCCACAGGGGTATGGAGCGATCTCTTTATCAAGGTCCCCGGAATATCCACGATTTCACTGACCTCCTCTCCGGAGGAGAGCCGTTGTGCAATTCCGGAAAGCGTCAGCTCGCCCATCCCGAAGACAAGGAGATCGGCCGGGGCATCTGCAAGGAGGGACTGACGGACTTTGTCGGACCAGTAATCATAGTGCGCAAACCGTCTCAGGCTTGCTTCTATCCCTCCAAGGACAAGGGGTGTCTTTGGAAACAGGCTGTGCAGCCGGTCTGCATAGACCAGGGATGCCCGGTCAGGGCGGTTCCGCCGGCCTCCCGGTGAATATGCATCAATGGAACGGAGCCGTTTCCGTGCGGTATAGTGGCTGACCATCGAGTCGACGTTTCCCGCAGAAATTGCAAAGAAAAGGCGTGGTGTGCCGAGCCGTAAAAAGTCATCCGGACGCTTCCAGTCCGGCTGGGCAATGATCCCCACCGAGTACCCCTCTTCCCAGAGGGCTCGCGAGAGCAGGGCCGTAGCAAACGAGGGATGGTCCACGTAGGCATCGCCCGAGACAAAAATGATGTCAAAAGTGTCGATGCCAAGCGCCCGGGCGCTTGCCATGGAGACCGGGATGAATGCTGGCTGTGCGGTCATCTTCCGGTATCACACCGATTGATCTCCGAACACCGGAAGTTCCAGCCCGGTGGCCGGATCCCTTTTCCGGGCAACCGTGCTCCCTGTCACTTCGATGATCAGGACCTCTACGATGATATACACTGTTGCCCGCTCCCGGAGGCACCCGGTCAGTGCCTCACGGTGCTTCCCGAGGGATGCATGGTAGTGGAGGTGGGGTCCGTCCTCACCAGGGGTGATCGAGGCAAAGCCGAACACCTCCCAGCCGTGTTCGTACGACTCGAACGAAGGGTCGGGCGGGAGGACCGGTTCCCTTGGCCCGGTAACAACCCTTCCTCCCTTCACGGCACCAATGAACTGGGCAAAACCGCACCGGATCCCCTTCTCCCTGACAAATGACGCAAGAGATTCCAGGAGATCCTCGCCATGGTCCACCCGTACCTGGAACACCCTGCCAAGCCTTCCCTCAGTATACTGCATTGTGGATCACCTCTCCCCTGTTGGCGCGAACCTTCTGTCCGGGAGGGAAGAAGGCATGCCGGCACGCACTACATGACGGTGCCAGACATCCTGGGAGAGAAGGAGGCGCTGCCATCTCATCGTCCGCCGACACCTCCTCCCCCAAAGCCCCCGCCCCCGCCAAAGCCACCGCCGCCAAAACCGCCCGAACTCCCTCCACCACCCCTGGAGGGGGGTGCAAAGAAAAGGACTGGGATAAAAGCGCTCCTTACCCCGGTAGCCGGCACCATCGTCTCGGGGATGCTGATGTTCAGCTCTTTCATTGCCTTCTCGACCGAATCACCCGCACCAAGCGCAGTCCCGTACACGAGCCATTCCCCCCACATGGCTATATCAGAGGGAGAGTACTTCCGGATCATCGCAAGATCGGAGAGAAATTTCGCAAACGCATCCCATTCGAGCTTCTCCTTGTAGGTCTCGCCCTTCCAGTGCCCGAACAGTGTGGAAGGGAATGCCAGTGCCACCCCGGACTGCACGATGATCGACCCAAAGAGGATCACTGCAGGGACGAGCAGCGGTGAAAGGGTTCCAAAAAGGATGATCATGAAAAATGAGAGTGCGCAGAAGACAATCCCTGCAAAGAGGAGGGGAAAGATATGCTCCCTGCCATCCATGACATACTTCGCACTCAGGGCGGGATCAGATTTCCTGGATACCAGGGAAAGGTGCTGCTGATAGGCCAGCATCTTTCGCTCCGCTGCCGGGTCGGTCTTTGCCCGGGAGGCCAGGATCTCGAGGTCGGCTGAGTTCACGACACCGTCCGTAGCAATTTCCCCAAGAAAGGAGAGCACCCGCTGTTCATAGGGGTCTGCCGACACGTTCCTGTTTATCCGGATCCGGACATTCCGTCCTCCCTCCTCCTCCGAAATGGTAACCACCTTTTTCGAATGAAGGTCAAGGAGCGTTGCATAATAGCCGTCTTCGTCAAAGACCATCGCATCACCCTTGAAGAGGAGGTTTACTTCCCACGGTTTCATCGAGGGGTTCGGAATTGTACTCAGGTATTCGGGGACGGTAAACTCCTTCTCCCTTCCGTAACGGTAGTAGGTATACAAAAGAATGAGCGGAGTAACCAACGCAGCAGCAAACCCCAGGAAGAACAGCACCTTTGCAATTGTGGAGGGGAGGATGTCGTACCAGGGGTTCGCCTTTGCAGTCTGACCTGCCACATCCGGGGTAAAGACAGGGAATCCCGGGATGGTATCGAGCGCATCCTTCGAGAGGAGCATCTCGATTCCCATCACCTCGTTGGCAGGAACGCTCCCGGAAATGTTCACCAGATCCCCTTCTTCCCTCACGGAAAGTGACGGGGGGTGGGGATAGACCTTCTCCACCATCCCTGCAGGGACACTGACAACCAGGCTGCGGAAGGGGATATGCTGGTCGTCAACCAGCCGGAGATTGAGGTGGGCTGCCGACTCGTCATATTCGAGAGGAGGATGCAGCAGATAGGTGTACGTCACCTGGTACATTCCGGGTGAGAAATACGCGGGATTATAGATCCCCACCTCATTTTTTTCCGCAAGCGTGGTGATCAGTGGCGGGACTGCACTGCCCTCCTCACCGAACAGACTCACTGTTCCGTCGTACTCCTTGACATAGCCGATCGTGCCGGCAGGGACCTGCGCATCCTTCAGTTCGATAGAGGGACCGGTGAGTGGTCCGAGCGCGAGCGGTTCGTTCCAGTAGCGATACAGCATCCGGTACCTGCCGGCGACTTTTACCTCGTAGAGATAGGTCTCGGTGAACGTGCCGTCTTCCCGCAGTCCGGCCTGGTAGTCTGCAATGACCAGGTCACCTTCAAACAGCACCGGGACTGCGATAGCGAGCAGCGCGGCCGCTAACGCAATGCCGAATGCAACGGCGATAAGGATTGCAATCTGTCGTTTCTCGTCCATGGGATCGTCTCTTTACCAGGAAAATGGCTCCGCCATTTTCACCAAGTCATTCTCGATTACTCGGCGGTCAAAGGGAGTTCGAATGAAACACACATGAGACTGCGCAGTCACATCCCCCCCGACTGAAAATCGCGGATGCGATTTTCATGCAAAAGGCCCCGGCATTTTCATAGTTTATGCACGACCCCGGGGAGGTCATAGGCGTTGTTCCCATGAAACTGCTGATGGCATGTGCATCCTGCTCTCTTGTGTCGTACAAGGATTCCTCTGATTTTTTCAGAATTCTATCTTTGGCGGTGTCGCGATCGCTTCTTCAAACTCGAGGTAGGCCAGTTTCCCAAGGCCGAGAAGCCGGGCCACGATATTGGAGGGGATCACATCGACAAGGGTATTGTACTGCTGGGAGATGTTGTTGTAGGTGTACCGCTGGCGTGCAATCTCATCTTCCACGCCCCTGACCGCATCCATCAGGTTCATGACCGTGGTGCTGGTTTTGAGATCGGGGTAATTCTCAGCGACGGCAAAGAGCCTCCCGAGGATCGATCTCGATTCCCGTTCGATCTCGTTCAGGTCGCCGGGGCCGGCGCTTCCGACACTCGCCCGCATCGCAGTGACCTTCTCAAAGGTCTCGCGCTCGAACCTGGCATAGCTTTTCACGGAGCCGAGCAGCTGGTCGATCATGTCCAGGCGCTTCTTCATCGCGACCCGGATCTGGCCAAGCGTGGCCTCTGATGAGTTTTTCAGGCTGAAAAACCGGTTGTAAATCCCGATGAAATACAGGACAAAGCCGACCAGGACGAGAAGGATCAGCCCTCCTACTACCCAGGGGATGAGACTTCCTAAATCCATAGTATCGAGTATAGTGGTGAGCATTCCGTGTTTAAAGAATTGTGCAGGAAAGGTCCCCCGCCCAATTATCGCGGCCTACTCAAGGGTCATTGTCCCTGCCACGCGGAGCTTCCCTCCGTCCAGGTAGTGCAGGATCAGGCGGGCGCCGGGGTGATAGACCAGCTCGGATTCAGTCTTCAGCGTGATGACCGGCCTCTTCCAGTCTCCTGAATTGTCCACAAATGCGACCCTCGCAGGAATAAACTGCATCCAGAGCCCTGCATGGAGCACCATGCCCTCCTTCAGGGGGGAAGGCCAGTACCTGACCAGCGATGCCCTGCCGTGGATCGTGGCGGAGGAGGTTATTTCAGGGCTTGCAGAGAGGACATAGCCCCTGTCGAGGTCCTCTGTCTCGACCCCTTTGAGTGCGAGACCGACCCGGTCACCGGGGACCGCGTATTCTGCATCATCATCATGCTTCTGGATGGACCGGACAAATCCTGTCTTCTTCGTGGGATGGATGCGGAGAGTCTCGTGCCGGACGATACGTCCTTCCACCACTTCGCCAAGGACCACCACCCCGATACCTTTGACATTGAAGAAATGATCCACTGGCACTGCGCCATGATCCTTCACCTGTTCAGGCTCCCTCATCGCATCGACCTGCGCAGTCAGCAGTTCCCTGATCTTCATCCGGTCGTCAGGGACCACCAGATACTGTGCAACGACGGTATCCCGGATCAGCGGCGCGATCTGTTCCGGGGTGATATAATTCCGGAGCACCAGGAACCCTTCCTGGATCCCTGCACAGTCCAGCATGACCACACACTCGCCAAACGAGGCATTCACCTCGTCGACAACAAGAATTGCCCTGGACGCCAGGCTTACCGAGAAGAAGAGAGAGGCGAGCCGTTCCGGGTACCGGGTTGGTTCGAGGAACGTGAGGGTATGGCTCCCCTTTTTCAGGTTGTAAAAGGTGATATCAGAGCTGGTCCCCTTCTTCCCGAGCTCCTGCGCATATTCTTCCGGGCCGATCACTGCAACAGTAAGGTTGGACATCTGCTCACCTATCTGACGGCCTCCAATATCAGCATTTATGTGCCGGCCGGAAATCCACCGCAAGAGAGGAGGCGGGACAGCAGCTCCTCTTCAGAATGAACAACGGCCGATGACTCCTCGAGCATCAGGTTGACGTGTTCATGATGCCCCGCCATGCGAAAATCGGTCCTGATCGCGACCACAGGGATCCCTTTTGCATACGCATATCCGATCTCCCAGGCAGTCCCTGAATCTGCATCCGCCCCGTCGATAACTGCCACCACGAGATCGGTTGCTGCAAGAGCGGCAAGATGCTGCTCAAAAAGAACCTGGTGTGCACTCCGTTCTCTTGTGTGCGAATCGTCACCGGTGTCCTGGGGGAGATACACGTCAAAAAAATTATTCCTGAGGAGCTCTGCGAGGTGGCGGTTGTAGTGCCGCTCTGCGGCAGAAAAGAGGGGGGCTGCAAGATACAACCGGTACCGTGAAAACACGGAGACATCAATGGCCGGGAGATCGGAGAACCTGGCGAGAAACGCGCCTCTCCCCGGCTTTTTTGCATCAGGGGATTCCGGGGGACCACACCAGGTGGCATCCACCCCGCAGGAAGGGGATGAATTGACTCCAACGATGCAGAGAGGGGGGCCCCGCTTCGATAGGATCTCCCTCACCTCCTGTTCCAGCGTATCCAGGAGATCTGAAAATTGCCGGGTGTCCAAACGATCGTGAAACATCCCTGGCTCACGATCAGCGCCAAGATAAAGCGTCTCGGGGCAGGGGAGCGGGAGAATCTCGATGCCAAAATGGTGACATCGCTGCATGGCACGGGTGAACCATTCCCTGTCTCTATCCGTGGTAATTCCCTTCGCCCGGAAAGCGGGATGAAGGATACAGGGTGCTGCCAGCACGTACATTGATACCATGTGGTGACGGAGAGATGATAGATGATCCCTCTCTATGCGTACCGCGACAACAGCTGCGATCCAAAGAAATGCACGGTAAAACGGATGGAACGTTCAGGGCTGGTGAGGGTGCTCTCAAAAATTTCTCACATTCCGAGAAACACCCTCCTTCTCGATCCCACGGCTCCGCAGGCACTCTCCCCTGCGGATCGTCCTGCACGGTCCATTACCGCCCTGGACTGTTCGTGGGAGGTGCTCGATACGGGGTCGGTCAGTTCGTGGAGGAAGCGACGTGCCCTCCCCTTCCTTGTGGCAGCAAACCCGGTGAATTTCGGCAGGCCGTGGCGGCTCACCTCTGTTGAGGCATTCGGAGCCGCCCTCTTCATCCTGGGGGAGCCCGGCCAGGCTGCGGTTGTCCTGGAGAGCCAGAACTGGGGGCCGCGTTTTCTCGAGTTGAACCAGGAACCACTCACCCTGTATGCAGGCGCCGCTGACAGTGCCGGAATACTCGAGATACAGGGCATGTACTTGTAGACCACCGTTCAGGTTCCGCCTCCGCCACAGTTCTCCACTTCTCCCCAATCTTTTTTGCCTGGATCCGGTTCGGCAGTACGGGTATGCCGGCAGAATGAATCCACGTATGACTGGGCGGGATACTCTTTGGGACGATGAAATCACTTCACAAAATGTCCGAAGGATGAGATCGGGACAGGGTTGCTATGGATCATGAATTAGCCCTGGGATTCGCATAGAATGGAGGGGAGAGGGACTTTTGGAGAATCGAGTAAGAGAATCCCGGGATGCAGCATCCGGTCAAAAAACGGTGCATGAACCCGTGGGGGACACTAGTGGTTCTGTTGCAGAAGAAGTACCGTTCATCTCCCGGAAGTCCCGATACTCGTACCTCAACCGGGATAACCCGGTTGGAGGTGAGGGGCATCAGGTTGGCATGCAACGGCTCTCCTCTGGAAGCGGCTGTGGCAGGTACACGAAGTATCTTCTGGTCGTCTCCGGGGAAAAACATCGAGATCGCTGCTCCAAGCACGATCTCCCGTTCCCCGTCGACAAGCTTCAAAAAATGGTCATTTGCCCAGGTAATTTTACCGGATGTATCGATCAGGAGGGCGGCTTCTGACACTCTATCGAGAATATGCTCGAGTTCCTGTCTCATCCTCGCCAGGGCCACACCTTCACTCTTATTATTGCCAGGGGAGATCGTTACGGCCGCTTCTTCAACCTGTCTCAACGATTCCCGGGCACGCTTCCATGCCGAGATATCGCGGATTGATTCGATTGCTCCGATAGGATGCCCTTCATGATTGACAAGTGTGGATGCTTTCCCCCAGAGAAAAGATCCCTCACCGCCGTGCAAACCAGGGATGAATGCCTCCACATAGATGCTGTCCCCAAATCTCCGGACAGACGGGTAACTCCTTGCCAGCTCGTGGGGAGGGAGATCCAGGAGATCGACCAGGACCGGCCGTTCTCCTTTAAAAATTGAGAACGCGCCCTGGAAATCCGCCTTTCCAAGCACGTCCTCCCTTTTTACCCCAGTCAACGTCTCGATGGCACGGTTCCATGCAATAACCCTGTGGTTCTTGTCGATAATGAACGTCGGGTCCGGCATGAATTCGATTGTTTCCTCGAGTTTTTGCCGGGAACTCCTGAGGGCGGTCTCCGCTTCCTTGTGATCCGTGATATTCACCAGAGACACAAGCATGTACAGAGGTTCCCCTTCTTCGTTCAAGGTAGTCCGGAAGGATGATTCCAGGTATATCACGCGTCCATCCTTTTTCCTGAAGGCAATCTCCCCTTTCCAGTTTCCCTGCCGTAAGAGTAGTGACTGAATCTCTTCATAAGGAGGGATCGCCACATCGAAGCGGGCGAAGATATCCTTTGGGTGCGTTCCCCGTAGTTCGCTGATGGTGGAATCGAATTCATCAAGAAAAGAATCATTTGCATAAATAAGGCGTTGATCGAAGTCAAAGATAGCAATGGCATTGATGGAGGTAGCGATCGCGGTGTTCTTGAGCTGGATCTCATCACGGGCATTCTTGAGATCGGTCATATCCGCAAAGGAAGCCATCATACAGAAGGGTATTCCGGAGGGGTCCTTCACAAGCCAGGCGGTAAGGAATGCATAAAACGGGGTTCCATCCTTCCTCCGCGGGGTAACCTCACCTGACCAGCTCCCTTTGGTCACGAGGGTCTCGATGACGGTGCTGATAACGCCGGACTCAGCCGAGTCCCCATGGGAAAACACCTGTATAGGGCGGTGGAGTACATCGGCATCGTCCTGGTACCCGAACATGCTGATATACGCTCTGTTCGCATAGGTGACGACGCCATCGAGACTGGCGATTGCAATTCCGTTGACCGAGGCCCCCAGGGCAAGGTCTTTGACCACCAGTGCCTCCTCTGCATTTTTCCTGTCGGTGATATCCCGTCCGACACCCTGGTATTCGACGACTGCTCCCTCGTTATTGAAAATGGCACGGTTCGTCCACTGCAGCCACCTGCAGGTGCCATCCGGGAAATACGCACGATTTTCCACGGTAGCAACGGGTGTGGCCAGGGTAAGCCCCCGGATGGAGGTAAGCACACGTTCCCGATCGTCAGGAGAGACAAAATCAACAAAAATTTTTCCTTCAATATCACTGAACGTAACCCCGTAATACTGCAACGCCGCATTGTTTGCAAACAGTATTTTATAATCCTTATCGAACCGGGCTACCAGTTCCGTCTGGTCTTCGACAATTGCCCTGAACTTCGCTTCACTGATCCTGAGACGGTCTTCGAACTGCTTTTTCTCGGTGATATCTTCAAAAAACAGGGTCGATCCCTTTGTCGCATCATCAAAAACGGTCGGAACCGCCTTGATACGGAGATAATTCATCCGCCCATCCCGTACAAGCGCCGTTTCTGTCGTAATTTCCCCTGCGTCGAATGCATCCCGCACGAGGTCCTCGATTGTTACATCACCAATACGGGTTATCAGGCTGGAACTGATGGGGTTTCCCACCATCTCTTCTTTTTTCACCCCAAAGTAGGAGAGAAAATTTTCATTCGTCTCGATTACCTTGAGATCACTGTCCAGCACGAGGATGAGTTCGTTTGCAAATTTCAGCATCGATGAGATGGGGACCCTGTGGGAAAGGTAGTACACCTTTGCGTTTCCGTACATACGCATCTCCACCTGGCCCGTGATGAGAAGGATCTCCAGATATTTTGCCACCGAATTCCGATTAATTTTCAGATTTTGGGAAATATCGGATATTGTGAGACCTTTTGGTCTTGCTTTCAGCAATTTTTTGATCCGGGTGATCTTCTCCTGGTCGAGGATCATTGCAATCGATCATGTCTTCTCGGGCCAATTAAAGATTTGCACGGCATATTTGGTATCACCGTCTGTAAAACCGGTATCAAAAGATTCAAACGGTTATAGCGGGGAATACCTCAGTAGGTGGAGAGATCCAAAATTTTCGCTCTGCTGTGGTATCGCAGGATGCGATTGGGACTATGAATGCCACGGATAAGAAAAGGTCGTTCTCGTTTTACCTGCTCGTATTCATCCTCATCTTTCTTACGGTCATCGTGGTAGGGATCACGATCGGCGATCTGCTCCTCGTGAACAACAACTTCCAGGATAATGCTGCACTCCTGCAGAACGAAACGGAAATGAATCTGATCGAATCGGTTGCAACCATCGATAACGGTCTCAAGCTCTTCGATAACACGTTAAACAGGGAAATGGAAGCAGGGTTTGTGATTTTCCACGAAGGATACCGGGAGGCTGGGAGTGATCCTTCACTGATGAATCTCACAAAACTCAAAGAGGAGATGGGAGGTGAGATGGACCTGTACGTGATCAATGAGTCAGGGCTGGTTGAATATACGACCTACACACCGGACCTTGGCCTGAATTTCAAAGAAGCTATCCCTTATTTCTATGACTACCTGATGAGAATCAAGGACACACCCGGATTCTATCCTGACCGTGTCGTACAGGAGAATGCCACGGGAAACCTGAAAAAATTCGCCTATTCCCCGACCTATGATCACCGGTATATCCTCGAGATCGGCCTTTCCGCTGACTCCTTCAAATCAGAAAGGAATGCACTCAGGTACACTGACATGATCCAGTCTGTCCGCGAGAGGAGCCCGTATATCAGGGACCTTCGGATATTCACGACCGCAAAACGGCAGGTTGGCAACAAGTCCTTCAAACCTGATGAGGACCTGGCTGCGATCCTTGACCAGGTGCTGTCGACACAGCAGAGCATTGTCATCCCCGATGATGACCCTTTCATCACGAAAAAATACCTGTTCATCGATCTCAAGGATGAGGATTATGCTGCCGATATGAGCCTCATCGTCGAGCTGGTGTATGATGATGCCCTCATCATCCGGTCACAACAGCACCTCATCGCATTCCATCTTCTCGTAGCCGTCTTCGGCCTCATGCTTGGGATTGTCGGTGCTTTTGGTCTTTCACGATATCTCACCAGGCCTATCGCGCATATTGCAGAGGATACGGATACCATTGCCCATGGGAATCTCGAGCATCGGATTGCATCCACCACAGGCCGGGAGTTTGAAGTGCTCGAACAGAGCATCAATTCCCTTGTCCAGTCATTGAAAGGGACGATCCGGCAGTTGCAGCTCAGTGAAGGGAAATTACGCGAGTCCGAGGAGCGGTACAGGGACGTTGTAGAGAGCCAGTCCGAGTTTATCATTCGGTTCCGTCCTGATGGAACCATCACATTCGCAAACGATGCGTATTGCCGCTATTTCGGTTCTGACAATGGCACTATCACCGGGAAAAAATTTATGCCTTCGATTCCGGAGGATGACCAGAAGAGGCTCAACGAGCGATACCGTCTTCTCAGTCCTGAGCATCCTGATTTTTCTCTTGAGCACAGAGTGATCCTACCGGATGGTGAAATCCGTTGGCAACACTGGACTGCCAGGGCGATATTTTCTCCTGACAGGAATGTCATCGAATACCAGTTGGTCGGCAGTGATATCACAGAAAAAAGGCAGATCGAGCAGGACCTGGCAGAGAGTGAGAGACGATTCCGTGATCTTGCCACCCTGCTTCCCCAGGTCATATTCGAGGCGGATAGGGCCGGAAAAATCACCTACGTCAACGAGCCTGCATACCAGATTTTCGGCTACAGCCGGGAGGAACTGGCGCAGGGAATACACATATTCCAGATCATTCTCCCGGAGGAGCATGAGAAATTGCTAGCGGAACTTCAGGGATGCCCTCGAGGGGACCAAAAAAGATGGCGCTGAGTATCACATGAGGAGGAAGGATGGATCGACGCTTGTCACCATGGTCTACACGTCCCCGATCCGCAAAGAGAATGCGGTAGTCGGAATCCGGGGTATTCTGGTGGATATTACCGAACTCAAGCAGGTGGAAGAGAATATCAGGAGACTCAACGAAGAACTGGAGAACCGCGTGGCAGAGAGGACCAGGGACCTGGAAACGGCAAACCGCGAGCTTGATTCATTTTCTTATTCGGTATCCCATGACCTTCGTGCCCCCCTCAGGGCGATTGACGGATTTTCCATGATACTGCTCCACGAACATGCCGCGATTCTTCCAAAAGAGGTGACCGTGTACCTGGAAAAAATCCGGGAGAACACCCAGCGCATGGGTGCTCTTATCGATGATCTTCTGAATTTTTCCCGTATGACCCGCCTCCCCCTCAACCGTTTCCTTGTGGACCCTTCCTCCATCGCAAGGGAGGCGTATGAAGAGTTCAGATTTGAAGCAATGGGAAGGAAGATCGAACTGGTAATAGAAGATATGCCCGCATGTTCGGCCGATCCTGCCCTTTTGCACCAGGTATATACAAATCTTCTTTCCAATGCACTCAAGTTCACCAGGCTGCGGGATATTGCGAGGATAGAGGTCGGCTCATTTCCCCGGGAGAGGAACAGGGTGTACTATGTAAAGGATAACGGGATCGGGTTTGACATGAAGTATGCCCCGAAGGTCTTTGGCGTATTTCAGCGCCTCCATGACGATCCGTCGATTGAAGGGACCGGTGTAGGACTCGCTATCGTGGAACGGATTATTCACCGGCATGGAGGGGATATCTGGGCTGAATCGGTGCCGGGAGAGGGCACAACCTTTTTGTTTACTCTGGGCTAGTACCAAGCATGACTTCAGGCACGACCGGTGCAGAGATTCTCCTCGTTGAAGACAATCCTAACGATGTGGAACTGATCCTCCATGTCTTCCAGTGGTGCAACCTTGGAGACAGGATCCATGTTGCCTGGAACGGGGAAGAAGCCCTCGATTATCTCTTCGGCACGGGACCGTACGAAGGGAAATCGGCAGGTCGGCCGAAGGTGATACTGCTTGACCTGAAACTCCCCAAAGTCGACGGTCTGGAAGTGCTCCGTAAAATTAAAAATGAACCTTCCACCCATGCCATCCCCGTAGTCATATTCACCTCATCCCGCGAAGAGCGGGATATCGTTGAGAGTTATGCGCTCGGTGTGAACAGTTATATTGTCAAGCCGGTGCAGTTTGACCAGTTTGCCAATGTGATCAGGGATCTCGGGCTGTACTGGCAGGTAATAAACCAGCCACCGGTTGAAAATTATAAAACGAAGAACAATAACAGCCAGTCAACCGTGGAGAATACCAAGGACTGACCCGTCAGGTCAGGATTCTGCTCACGGGAAGCATGGTGCAAAGGGAATCGGGTGCAATACTCCTCCTGTGATACATCCCGTTGTTCCCCACCTCTTTGATGTGCTGCCGGGAAGCAGTCTTGATGCCCTATTCCCTGGTCTTTCAGGTGCCCGATGCGTGTGCAGAATACCTGCCTTGTGTCATTCCTTCTCCTGCTGTGCAAGAAAAAAGCGGATATACAGTATTGATACAATTTCCGTGAGAAGAACCGCCTTGGAATCGAACGTTGGTCAGACCTACAGTCGTATATGAACCCGACCTACAGTCGCGCATACGAACCTGACCTACAGTCGTATCGAACCTGACTTACAGCCGTATAAAACCTGACTCACAGCCGTATATGAACCTGACTTACAGTCGTATACGAACCTGCCCTACAGTCGCTGCTACATCGTATACGAACCTGCCCTACAATCGTATCGAACCTGACCTACAGTCGTATACGAACCTGACTTATAGCCTGTGCTACCCCTTCATTTCCACTCCACAACCAGCACATGAGAGCCGGATCTGTTCCCGGTCCAATCAGGTATGGTTCAGGTGAACTCTTGGACTCCCCCAATGAGAAGTGCCTATATTCAGCGATATGATAAATTTTATGAATTGATTTTTTCCAGGATTACATCTTTATAGGCGGGAAAAGAACGAAACGAACCAATAAATACGCGCACACAACTTCTCCGGGAGAAAAATCGGGCTCCCTGTCATCCGGCCTAAAACCCCAACATTTAATTGCTTTTCCTCCGACATCCCTCCCATATGATAAAAGTCGCAATCAATGGATACGGAACGATAGGCAAGCGCGTTGCCGATGCGGTGGCTGCCCAGCCGGACATGAAAGTCATCGGGGTATCAAAGACAAAGCCCAGTCATGAGGCATTTGTTGCGAAATCCCGTGGTTATCCGCTCTACATCGCCGATATCTCAAAGAAGGCTGCCTTTGAAAAGGCGGGTCTGCCTGTCGCAGGGAGCGTTGGGGAGATGCTGAAGGCGGCTGATATCGTAGTGGATGCGACCCCTGGCGGCGTGGGGGAGAAGAACAAGCCGGTGTATGAGACCCTGGGTATCAAGGCCATCTGGCAGGGGGGGGAAGAGCACGCGGTGGCAGGGTTCTCATTCAACTCTGACTGCAACTACGTGGAGGCAATAGGCAGGCAGTTCGCCCGGGTAGTCTCCTGCAATACCACCGGACTCTGCAGGATAATCAATACCATGGACAAAGCCTACGGTGTAGAGAAGGTCCGGGCAGTGATGGTCAGGAGAGGTGGTGACCCGGCGGACATCAAGCGGGGTCCCATCGATGCCATCGTACTGAACCCCGTGCATATCCCAAGCCACCATGGCCCTGATGTCCAGAGCGTCCTCCCTCATATCAACATCGTGACCCTGGCCATGATCGTCCCGGTGACGATGATGCATATGCACGTCGTCCAGATGGACCTGAAGAGGGCGGCTGAACGGGAGAAGGTCATCGAGATCATCGAGAAGCACCCGCGAATGGGTATTGTCCGGAAGGCAACCGGTATCACGAGCACTGCGGAGCTGAAGGAGTATGCCATGGATCTGGGTCGCAACCGCTCTGACCTCTGGGAGAACGGTATCTTCGAAGAATCGGTATCCTGCCTTGGAAAAGAGCTCTACCTCTTCCAGGCCATCCACCAGGAGGCCGATGTGGTTGTCGAGAATATCGACTGTATCCGCGCGATGACGGAAATTGAAAAGGATCCGGCCAGGTCCGTGGCAATGACAAACAAGGCACTCAATTTCATTGCGATACAATAAAAAAACAGCGCGGGGAGAGAACAATACACAGCCTCCTCGCTGTTTTAGGGGGAGAAAATGAATCGGGGTTGTTCTCCGGGATACCAATTCAGTCACGAAAACCGCCGCCGGGGCATCCTTCTGGAGCGGTGGCGTGTATCGCATGCGGGGGTGGGGAAGCGGTCAGCCCCCACAAAATGTATCGGTTCATCAATCGTAGTCGCACCAGAGAGCGAAGAACCAATACACAAAAATGTGGGAGATGTGTACAGCCCTTCCCACGGTCTGAATGGGCCGCCAGAGAATGACTGTCCCCATATCTGGTTGGCGCCTTTCGAATTTTTCATAAAAACCATTATATTGCCCGGTGATCCTGCCCGGTTGTTGGCGTGTTGTCGCCCCCTCTGAAGATTCTGGATAGAATGCCTTCCTCCGTTTTGGAATTGTGGCTGTTTGATGCAGGTTTCCTGAGCATTGGCATCGTTACGTGACGGGAAGGTGGCTGAAAACCAGGAAGAACAACAGGATGGGGGAAGACAAGGACCACCTTCTTTGCCGGCCGCATGAGGAGTCACGGGTCCTCAGAATCATTAACTCCCTCAACAACCCATTGAATAGAAATGGACCCTTATTCGCTGGTGACGAGAAATGCGGTGGAAGTCGTTACAGATGAGGATCTCAGGGCCCTCCTCTTAAAGGACAAAAAACGGGTCTATGCCGGGTATGAACCGAGCGGTGAGATCCACCTTGGTCACCTGGTAACCGTCAACAAGCTGATCGATCTCAAGGAAGCAGGTTTCGAAGTCGTGGTGCTCCTCGCTGATCTCCATGCATTCCTGAACAGGAAGGGCACCATGGAGCAGGTCGGAGAGTTGGCTGAGTACAACAAACGGTGTTTCGAGGGACTCGGTCTCCGGAATGTCAGGTATGTGCTCGGGTCAGACCTCCAGCTCTCTCCTGACTACCAGCTGATGGTCCTCCGGCTCTCCCAACAGATCACGCTGAACAGGGCGAAACGGAGCATGGATGAGGTCGGCAGGAATATGGATGCCCCGACCGTATCGCAGATGATCTACCCGATTATGCAGATGGTGGATATCGCCACGCTGGGCGTGGATGCAGCGGTGGGGGGAATTGATCAGCGGAAGATCCACATGCTTGCACGAGAGCACCTCGTGAACGTGGGGTACCCTGCTCCTGTCTGCATCCATACCCCCATCCTCAATGGCCTCGATGGAAAGAAGATGTCATCGTCTTCGGGAAATTATATCTCCGTTGCTGATACCATCGAAGAGATAGAGAAGAAGTGCCAGAAAGCATTCTGTCCACCCGAATGCGAAGAGAACCCGATACTCCAGATATTCCAGTATCACATCTTTCCGCGGACTGGCGCAGTATCAATACAGAGGCCGGCGAAGTTTGGGGGCGACCGGGAATTCCTGCAGTTCGAAGAGATGGAAGCGGCGTACAGAAAGGGCGAGATCCACCCCCTCGACCTGAAGAAAACCGCGGGAAAATACCTCGCAGAGATCCTCTCCTGTGTCAGGGATTATGTAACGTGAGGGACACCCCCGTGAGTCTTGACCGCATTGAAAGCGACTTTGACCGTGAAGTAGAACGACTCGGGATTCGGATCAAGGACATGGACCAGCTGAAGGTCCGCGATGATGTCTTTGATGAGGTCACCCTGTTGGCGCTCTACAAACTGGTCCACAAAGGGTGGATCACCGCCATAGGAGGCTCCATAAGCACCGGGAAAGAGGCAAACGTTTTTTTTGGGGAGCGGGGAGACCAGGATATCGCGATCAAGATCTACCGTATCAGGACGGCCAATTTCAATGCGATGAGTGAGTATATCATTGGTGACCGGCGTTTTACCGGGATAAAACGCACAAAAAAAGATCTCATCTTCACCTGGACCAGGAAAGAGTTTTCAAACCTCAAACGGGCTGCTGATGCAGGACTTCCCGTGCCGTCGCCCCTGGTCTGGGACAGGAATATCCTCCTGATGGAGTTCCTTGGTGAGGATGAACGTCCCTTCCCCCATCTCAGGGGAGTCGAGCTGGAGGATCCGGCTGCGGTCTATGCAGAGATCCTTTCATTCATGAAGAGACTCTACCAGGATGCGGGGCTCGTGCATGCTGACCTGTCCGAATTCAATATCCTTTTTGGAAAACAGCTGTACGTAATTGATATGGGGCAGTCAGTCACGCCGGATCACCCCAGGGCACTGTCCTTCCTTGCCCGGGACATTGCAAACATCAACCGGTATTTCAGTGGATCCTGTCCCCTCAGGGAAGAGAAAGAGATCTTTGCAGAAATAACGGGAAAAACAAAAGAGCATCATGCTGACTGGCAGCTGGAGTGAGAGATGATCCAAGAGATCAAGATAGCAGGAAACCGTGTAGCGGTGCTGATCGGAAAGGGAGGCTCGGTGAAAAAAGAGCTTGAGGAGAGGACCAGCACCAAAATCAGTATCGACAGTAAAGAAGGGAGTGTGCATCTGGAGGGAGAGGATGCCCCACTCCTTCTTCGGGGAATTGAAGTCGTCCAGGCAATAAACCGGGGCTTTTCTCCTGAACGGGCTTTCACCCTGCTCGACGATGAGGACCTCCTCCTGGAGATCATCGATCTCTCGGGGCTTACCGATAGTCCCCGCCAGCTTGACCGGCTCCGCGGGCGGATTATTGGAAAAGACGGTCGTTCCCGGGAGCAGATCGAGCACATGACCGAATGCGAAATTTCCGTGTTCGGAAAGACCGTTGCAATCATCGGTCTTCCTGAGCAGATGAAGATCGCGCGGAGTGCAGTTGATATGCTCCTCCAGGGACTGCCGCACGAGATGGTGTTTGCATTCCTGGAGCGCAAGCGGCGCGAGATGAAACAGAACATGATCGATTATTATTACTAAAACGCCACTCAATCAGACTGCGTATTGGGAGGGATCCACGTGGTTAAGGCCCGGAAATGGTATATTTCCACTGGAAGGCCAAATGCGCGCCCATCAGATGATTTATAAAACGGACGGATCTGCGAGGCCGATAGAGTGGAATACAAGGGGTATGGATGAAGGTTGACGATCTCCCGCTTTCCCGTGATCTGATCGAGCAGTACACGTCATCCGGGATCCGTGAACTCTATCCGCCTCAGGCAGAGTGCGTGGACAAGGGACTGTTTGAGGGCAAGAACCTCCTTGTGGCAATCCCGACCGCCAGCGGAAAAACGCTTGTTGCCGAGATGGCCATGCAGTTCCATTTCCGGAAGGGGGGTAAATGCCTGTGCATTGTCCCGCTGAAAGCCCTGGCATCTGAAAAATATGAGGAATTTGGCGGCAAAGGCGCAAAGGTTGGTATTTCGACAGGGGATTTTGACAGGAGAGATGACTATCTCGGAAAGAATGATTTCATTATTGCCACGAGCGAGAAGGTCGACTCGCTGCTTCGGAATAAATCGTTCTGGCTGAATGAGATAACCCTCCTTATCATCGATGAGGTCCACCTGATCGACTCACCGGACAGGGGTCCTACACTCGAGATGGTAATAGCCAAGATGAGGCTGAAAAATCCGGCAATGCAGGTGATCGCTCTTTCTGCAACAATAGGAAACCCCGGCACACTTGCACGCTGGCTCGACGCAGAGCTCGGTGACCGGCACATGGAGACCCGTCGATCTCCGACAAGGGGTCTACTATGACGGCACAATCCATTTCCACGATACAATGCGTCCTGTCCCCTCCATCTCCCGGTTTGAGGACCTCAACCTCCTCATGGACACCATCGCGGAAGGCGGCCAGTGTCTGGTATTTGTCTCCTCAAGAAAGAATGCCGAGGCGTTTGCCAAGCGGGCTGCGAAAGCCATGCATCTCGACCATGAAGAACTGAAGGCCGCCCGGAGACGGCTCGAAAAACTGGCAGAGACGGACCAGGAGAGGGCACTCGCCCAGTGCGTGGAGAGCGGGGCGGCCTTCCATCATGCAGGTCTTCGAAGGGAAGCCCGGACTATAGTGGAGGAGGGCTTTCGGAAGGGTCATATCCGGTGCATCTCATCCACCCCCACGCTCGCTGCCGGCCTCAACCTCCCTGCCCGGCGGGTAATTATCAGGGACTACCGGCGTTACTCCAGTGGGGAGGGCATGGTACCAATCCCTGCACGGGAATATCACCAGATGGCGGGTCGTGCCGGTCGCCCTCACCTGGACCCGTATGGCGAGGCGGTCCTGATAGGCCATGACGCACGTGACGCAGGGGAGCTCTTCTCTTACTATATCGACGCACCTGCAGAAGATGTCAATTCACAATGTTCTTCAGAGGAGGCGCTCACCACCCACATCCTGTCACTGATCGCGTCCGGTTTTGTCTGCTCGCGTCCTGGCCTCCGGGAGTTCATGCATACGACATTTTATTTCCATCAGAGGAAGCAGGATCGTATCCTCGAAGCCGTGATCGGGCGGGCGCTCTCATTCCTCGATCGGGCAGAGATGATTGTGCAGCAGGACGATCTGCTCTCTGCCACGGAATACGGGGTGATCGTTTCCCAGCTGTACATTGACCCGGCAAGTGCCGATCTCATTCTCGATTCTCTCCTCAAGGCAGAGGACTATTCGGACATCGGCCTTCTCCAGGTGATCTGCAGCACCCCTGATATGTATACCCTCTTTGTGGGGAACAAGGACAGCCATTATCTGGAACGGTTCGTGCTCGAACACGAGGGGGATCTCTGGATTGATTTTCCGTATGACGAGCCGGAAGGATATTTCAGGGCTTTGAAGACTGCGATGGTCCTCTTCGACTGGAGCAGGGAGATTTCCGAAGCCATGATATGTGAACGCTACTCTGTCGGACCCGGAGACATCTACAATATTCTTGAAAGCGCCAACTGGCTGCTGCATGCCTCCGGCCGGCTCAGCCGGATGTTCAAAGGCACCTTTTCCTCCTCGATACTGGAGTATGAGTACCTGCATGAAGCATGGGATCAAGCGTGAACTCATCCCGCTCGTGAGAATCAGGAACATCGGACGCGTCAGGGCACGCAGGCTTTACAATAACGGTTTTACCAACTCCGAAGAGATACTCAAAGCTGGCGAAGATCAGATAATTCCAATTCTCGGGCAGGGGGTTACCGGCCAGGTATTCAGGGATCTGAAAGGTCAGTCGGACACCGCAATAAAAGATGAAAAGGAGGACCGGTCCAGGCCAACCCTTTTCCATTTCGGAAATGGCCAGGGTGAGTGAAGAGGGGTATCCCTGGAAAATTAGCCTTCTCGCTGTTTTTTGTGGAATAATGAATCCAGATTGTTGTCTGCATACCCATTTCAGTCACTAAAAACCGCAGTCGGGGTGTCCTTCGGGTACATGGGTGTGCATCGCACGTGGGAGTGGGGCGGACAGCCCCCACGAAAGGTATCAGGTGCATCAATCGTACCCAGCCCGGATAGGGAAGAGACACATATTTTATCTCAATGTATCAACGGTACACTTCCAGAAGCGCCACTCTCTCCAGCACAAGGTCCTGCAACCGGTTGCTGCCTACCACTCCTAGCTCGTCAACCGTGATTCCGAAAGTCTCCATGAGCAGGGACTGCTTCTCTTCTGAAAGAGGTTCCCAGTCTTCCTCATCACAATACGTCCCCACCTGCTGAAGGGCGCTCTGAACCCGTTTATTCCCGGGGCAGATGCAAAGATATACCCTGTTTTCGCCCAGATGCACGCCAAACTCTTTCCCCTGCTGGCATTGCCGTGATCCTGCAGCGTAGAGGAGTGATTCCATCTCCACACTGTTGGACACGGGGTGGCCCTCCCTGAAGGCCCGGAAGGCATGTGCAATTGCTGCCTCAACATGCCCCCGACCAGCCATCCGGTCCGCATCAAAGAGGATGATATTCACTCTGTTGCATTCACCGAGTTCCCGCAGGTATTTGAGCACCTCATCCAGGTCGCTGATATTCAACCGGTATTGGTGGATTGCACATGGAACGGGATTCACACGGGCACATCCGTATTCTGCAGGCTGCTGGTCTTCAACATCAGCCCTGGTATCCCGTCTTTTCCCTGCGTCATTGTGACCTCTCATCAATAGTCAGAGGAACCCTGCACTTCCCTTACCGGGATGCACCCGGGGGTTCTCTTCTCTCGGAATATCCATTACTTGTTCGCATGCGTGAGTATATGGGTTATCTCAGGGATGATAAGGGCGCTTGTTGCCAGGTTTACGGCTCCGGTGGATCCAGGGATGCAGAAGAGCGCTTTGCCGCCAGAAATTCCGGCAACCGCTCTTGAGAGCATCGCAGCACTTCCGATCTCCTGGAAGCTCAGCATGCGGAAAATTTCCCCAAATCCCTCTATCTTTTTATCGAGGAAGGGGCCGACCGCTTCAATCGTGCAATCATCGTGGGTCAGGCCGGTCCCGCCACTGAGGACCACGCAATCGGAACAATCAAGCGCTTTCATCACTTCATTGCGGATTGCGTGTAGTTCGTCAGGGACGATTGCATAATGTGAGATCCCGATCCCGGCATCCTCCATCAGGTGAATAACCGTCTGCCCGCTCTTATCCGTCTCCTTGGTGCGGGACGTTGAAACCGTTATCACAGCCCCCCTGATAGAGCGGGCTTTCACGTGTTCTGGGTTCATTGAGAGGAATGTTGTGCATGCAGGGTAATAATAGAGACATGGGTATCCACTGTAGTTTCATTCACTAAAATTCAGAGTGAAAAGGTCCCACGATCGCAATGGTCAATCCCGTGCTATTCAATCTCAAATATGGCGCGTTGTCTCAAAAAGGAGCGTCATTTTTTCTCTTTTGAAAAGGAGCCAGGTGGGGGTTCACCCTACCCCTTTACTTCCACTGGAACTTTTGGGGGCTGCCCCACTCAGGAAGTGACGGTATTGAGAGGAGCCCTCCCGTGAATCATGCGATTGACTTCATGGGGAATAGGGCTATTCCCCTTGCCTGGCGGGGTTGTGATTTCGCAGACGAGGAGTGATGCGTCTCCTTTCTCCAGAGGATTATCGTGCTACTTCTGACCAGAATATTGGTAATTCTCCTCTTTCTCCAGAGGATTATCGTGCTACTTCTGACCAGACTATTGGTGATTCTCCTCTTTCTCCAGAGGATTGTCATGCTACTTCTGACCAGATTCTGACCAGACTATTGGAGTGGTGGTGGAGAGATCAGAGGAGTGGAAAAATAAACTATCCAATTCCTTTTTTTTCAATATGGGCAGCGGTATTCCGTTCGTTCACTGAGTTTCTCCTATTTGGCCGTGATTTATTATCCGGTTCCTGATTATGCAAATTGACAATATCCTCGATGAAATTACGATTCCTATTTCTGTATTGCAATAATTCACGGACAACTGATTCTCTCTCAATTCAGGGATGAGGTATCTTCATGATTGCCAATATTGTTAAAAATTTTAATCCATTACCGAGGTCATCGTTTATTGTTCCTGAGGATAGCGAATATAACCCGCCGTTTTCTCCAATCCATCCAATAAATTGCAATATGGGATAAAGGATGGGAGAATAGGATGAGAATACTCGCAATCCTGCCATATCGTTTTCAATAGCTCAACTTTTGGGGATAGCTTTCGCCACGGTCCCGAGGAATCTGTGATGGTGACACCCGTCAACCGATCACTCATCAAGCGATGTTCACCTTCTCCTTAAATCAATCACGGTCCAGGCACTGAAATGGCCGTTTCCATTCCGATTTGCAAATTTTATTTTTTCAAAATAAATTTCATAATTCTTTTATAATATGAGAAAGAGAATTCATCAAATGATATCATTTTTATTTTAAGATACCGGATGCCTATCCTGTATCATTAATTCAAGTTCCAGTGGAAATGATAGGGTAGGGCCCTCATCATTATTCCTGGGTTCTTATGGAAAGATGGGAATTTCCCATCTAAAATAAAATTGCAATATCATCAAATTTTCAAAAAATAAGCAAATCCCGAGCCTTATGGAGTGGAAATCAAGGGGTTTATAAGATCTCCAAATAAGCAGGTTTTTACCATAGGATACCAAAACGATCAGTCCCTAGGGGGAAAGCTGTGCCCGATACACCGGAATCTGTAGGACTATTCAAAAAATATCTTTCAGGAAATAACATATTCAAAAATAGGGAAGTACTACGACATTCCTATCGTCCCCAGATCCTTCCCCACCGACGATTTCAGATCGATCAGGTCGCCTCTAGTCCTAGCACCCTCCCTCAAAAATGAGACCCCCTCAAATATTCTTATCTATGGGAAGACAGGCACCGGGAAGACCGCGGTTGTACGCTATGTTGGCACTGAACTTGAGGACGCCAGCACTCACATGGGTACCAACTGCCGGGTTGTCCACCTGAATTGTGAAGTCATCGACACTCAGTACCGGGTTCTTGCGCAGATCTCAAAGAGTCTGTCGGGAGACGATGAGATCTCAAGCGATAAAGTCCGGTCTATCATCCCAATGACCGGCTGGCCAACAGACCAGGTGTACCAGGAGCTCAAAAATCAGCTTGAGGCGACCGGGGGCGTCCTGGTTATCGTGCTGGACGAGATCGACAAACTGGTAAAAAAGAGCGGTGATGAGACGCTTTACAACCTGACACGGATCAACGCCGATCTCAAAAAGTCGAAGGTGAGCATGATAGGGATATCAAATGACCTGAGTTTCAAGGATTTTCTCGACCCACGGGTCCTCTCGTCCCTCTCTGAGGAAGAACTGGTATTCCCTCCCTATAATGCCCCGCAGCTCTGTGATATTCTCAGTCAGCGTGCCGAGATTGCCTTCATCGAAGGTGCGCTTGATGAAGGCGTCATCCCGCTCTGCGCAGCGCTGGCAGCCCAGGAACATGGCGATGCCCGCAGGGCGCTCGACCTGCTCCGCGTATCCGGTGAAATTGCCGATCGGGAAGAGGCAGAGCACGTGGCAGAAAAGCATGTAAAGATCGCGCAGGCCAAGCTTGAGACAGACAGCATGGTGGAGTGTATTGCAACCCTCCCTACCCAGAGCAAGGTTGTACTCTATTCCATGCTGCTCATTGACCAGATGGGGCAGAATATCTTTACCAGCGGTGAAGTGAGCAGGATATACAAGGAAATTGCCCCGGTCATGGACCTTGATATCCTTACGCACAGGAGAATCACCGATCTCATCTCTGAACTCAACATGCTGGGCGTCATCAATACGAGGGTAGTCAGCCGTGGAAGGTATGGGAGGACAAAAGAGATGTGGTTTGACTCCAATAATCATAAAATACAGGACGTCATTCTGAGCGATCCGCGTCTGAGTGCCCATGGGCTCGATAGGATGGATGCTGCCTGGGTGAAGACCCTGTTCAGGTGAGATCAAATATGGACGAAAAAGACCTCCTCCTCCTGCGGCTTCTTGAGGAGAACAGCAACCACTCTTCCGAAGAACTGGCAATAATGACCGAACTTTCCGGAGAAGAGGTAAAATGCCGCATTGCTGCGCTTGAAGAAGCAAAGATCATCAGGAGCTATACCACCATAATTGACTGGGAGCGGGCAGCAAACGGAGGGGTCTCCGCTATCATCGAACTGAAGGTGAACCCTGAACGCGACTTCGGCTATGACCGTATCGCCGCTCGTCTTGTAAAATTCCGTGAAGTGAAATCCCTCCGCCTCGTGACAGGAGTGTACGATCTCCAACTGCATGTCACGGGAAAGACCATGCAGGACGTTGCCCGGTTCGTATCCGAATACATAGCCCCGATGGACCGGATACGGGAGACCGCCACCCATATCATCATGAAGACCTACAAGGAGAACGGCCAGGATTTCTGCGAAAAAGAGGCCGGGGAACGGATACCCTACTCGCCGTGAGAGGTGGTGTATGAGGGACTTTATATCCCGGCGGGCACGAGTTATTCCGCCATCGGGAATCAGGAAATTCTTTGACCTTGCCCTTACCATGGAGGAGGTGATCTCTCTCGGTGTCGGGGAGCCGGACTTTTCCACCCCGTGGAACCTCTGCGAGGCAAGTATCTACTCCATCGAACAAGGAGGGACCTCGTATACGCCGAACCGCGGGATCCAGCCGTTGCGTGAGGCGGTCTCGCGCTGGCTTTTGAGCCATTACGGGATCAGCTACAACCCCGATTCCGAGATGGTGATCACGACCGGTGTATCGGAGGGGCTTGATATCGCTATCCGCGCGGTGACGGATCCTGGAGACGAGATCATTATCGCAGAACCGAGCTATGTCTCTTACTCCCCCTGCGTCACGCTTGCCGGCGGAGTACCTGTGCCAGTGGAGTGTCTGGAAAAAGATCATTTCAGACTCAAAGCCGACCGCCTGATGGAAGCGGTCTCCGGGAAGACCAAAGCGCTCATTATCAACTTCCCGAACAATCCTACGGGAGCCGTCATGAGGCGCGACGACCTCAGGGCAGTCGCAGATGTCGTGATCGACCATGACCTGCTGCTTATCAGCGATGAGGTCTACTCGGAGCTGACCTATACCGGCACCCACGCATCAGCAGCGGCAATTGAAGGATTGCAGGAGCGGACCATCCTTCTGAACGGTTTTTCAAAAGCGTATGCCATGACCGGCTGGAGGATCGGGTATCTCTGTGCACCCCCGGAGATCTGCGATGCTGCGCTCAAGATCCACCAGTATGTCATGCTCTGCGCCCCCGCGATGGGCCAGGTTGCCGCACTGGAAGGGCTGCGCCGTGGAGAAGAGGAGAAGAACCGGATGGTGCAGGAATACAGGGTGAGGAGAAATCTGTTTGTGGAGGGGCTGAACCGGATCGGGCTCCCCTGTCACCTTCCGGAAGGGGCGTTCTATGCATTCCCTTCGGTAGAAAAGACCGGGCTCTCCGACCTGGAATTTGCAGAACGGCTTCTCAAAGAGGAGCATGTCGCGGTCGTCCCCGGGAGTGTCCTCGGGCAGGGCGGAAAGAACCATCTCCGGTGTGCCTATGCAGTGTCACGAAAAGATCTTTCAGAAGCGATCAGACGCATGGAGCATTTTATTGCCTCCACCCCCGGCTGAACTACCGCATCTCCCCTGGTACCTGACTGACGGATGCTGGTAGCGCACCAGACACTCTGGCGGGGGGCAGCGTCTCCATTTTTTCTGCTCCTCACCCTCTCGGCTCCCGTCGATGTCTGGTACATTGTGGCCGGACCCTAGGAAAGGATTGTTCCAGAAGGATTGTGATAGAACTCCGTCTTCCGGCGGGGGAGTAATAGTTTTATGGCACCGGCCTCCCTATACTTGATGGTTGGACAATGAGTTGTACCTATTATCGTCGGCGGATTTTTCGGGGACGAGGGAAAAGGGAAGGTTGTAGCCCATGTCGCTTACGCGGACCATCCCACCATCATCTCGCGGGGCGGCGTCGGCCCGAACGCAGGGCACACGGTCACGATGGGCGACAAGGAGTATGGAGTGCGCATGGTTCCCTCCGGGTTTGTGTATCCGGACGCCCGCCTTTTTATCGGTACAGGGGTGCTCGTGGACCCACGGGTCCTCAAGCAGGAGGTGGAACTCCTCGAAGTACAGGACCGCACCTTTGTGGATTACCGGTGTGCGGTCATTGAGGAACAGCACATAGAGAGGGACCGCTCAAGTGAACATTTGGCCAAGACGATAGGGAGCACGGGGAGTGGTTGTGGTCCTGCAAATGCTGACCGTGTCATGCGTGTTGCCCGCCAGGCAAAGGACTTTCCCGAGCTCGCGCCGTACCTCATCGATGTTCCTGCAGAGATCAATGCCGCGCTTGACATGGGAGAGAGTGTGCTCCTTGAGGGAACACAGGGGTTTGGCATCTCGCTCTATTACGGGACCTATCCCTTTGTCACCAGCAAAGACACTTCTGCCTCACAGATCGCGGCAGACAACGGTGTCGGGCCGACCCGGATCGATGACGTGATCGTGGTATTCAAAGCCTATCCTACCCGTGTGGGTGAAGGCCCGTTCTCGACAGAAATGGCCCGCGAGGTCTCCGATCACCTCGGTATCCAGGAGTTTGGGACTGTCACGCACCGGCAGCGCCGTATAGGAGAATGGGACGGAGAGATGGCCCGGTATTCTGCAATGATCAATGGGTGCACCCAGGCCGCCATTACCGGGATCGACCGGGTCGATCCCCTCTGCTTCGGCATCACCGACTATGATAATCTGAGCAGAAAGGCCCTCGCGTTTATTGAAAAAGCAGAAGAGGATATCGGCGCTCCGGTAACCCTCATATCCACAGGGCCGGATGTGGCTCATATTATCGATATCAGGGACGAGATATGAGGCGATCGCTCCTCCCTATTCTCTGCTGCCCGGTGTGCAAGGGCGATCTTGCGCTCGCCGTTGATACGGAGGATGAGAAAGAGATTGTCAAAGGGACGCTCCATTGTCCTTCGTGCCACGTCAGTTACCCTATCGAGGACGGGATCCCGGACCTCCTCCCCAGAACGCCTGTCCAATAAAAGTCCCTTCCCCCCCTGCATTTTTCACCGCACTCCATAATATGCAAATAGATCCCTTCCGATACTCTTGTAGAAAATACCCGCCTGGAAACCTTGTCATGTTTCCTGGGGATTGTCAGGGTTCTGCGAGAGACCCGGGATAGTGAGATCAAACCGCAAAACCTTGGAATGCGTCGACAATCAATGAAATAAGTGTGTGAACTTACCCGGTGTGCTCAATGATTCCCCTGAATGCAGTTATCCTTCCCCTCTCCCTCCTTGCCGACCGGCTCATCGGGGACCCGCGAAGCAGGTATCACCCTGTTGCCCTCGTCGGGTCGTTTATCGGGTGGTGGGGACGACCGTCCGTTTGGCCAGCCTGGATCCGGAAGGTGGCAGGGGTCGGGATGTGGCTTGTTACCGTCCTTCTGTTTGCCCTCCCGTTTTTCCTTTGTGCATGGCTCCTCCCCTGGTACATCCTCCTGGTTGCCGGGCCGTTTCTCCTCAAGTTCTGCCTTGCATGGAGATCGCTGGAAGAACATACCGCATCGGTTACGCAGGCACTTGCACGGGACGTGGGTGAAGGGAGGAGACAAGCTGCGCTCATGGTGAGCAGGGGCACCGAAACCCTTTCCCGCGAACAGGTACTATCCGCTGCGTATGAATCCATGTCCGAAAACCTCGTGGACAGCATCATGGCACCCCTCTTCTTTTTCGGCATATTCGGGCTCCCGGGAGCAGCGGCATTCAGGGCGGCCAACACCATGGACGCCATGCTCGGGTACAAGGATGAACGGAAAGAGCTTGGCTGGTGTGCTGCACGCATGGATGACCTCCTGAATCTCATCCCGGCCCGTATCACAGGCGGCATGCTTCTCCTCTACTTCGCTGCGAAGGGGAGATTCTCAGAGGCCTGGCGGGGGTTGCAGAGGGATCGGAGAAAACGACCCGGCATCAATGGCGGCATCCCCATTTCCATCATTGCATCCGGTGTCGGGGTCCGGTTTGAAAAACCAGGGGTATACCGCATGGGAACGGGTGAGAGGTCCCTTGAGGAAGCGGGCCCGGAAATCGTTGCGGCGATCCGGGTGGTAACCATTGCATTTGCTGCACTGGTGACTATGGTACTCATTTTATTGGGATCAGGAATAATATCTACAGGCATATGAAACTCGAGGAGCTGAGACACGGCACCGAGCTCCTGAAGCGCGGCTTTGCCTCCATGCAGAAAGGAGGAGTGATCATGGATGTGGTCAACGCCAGCCAGGCTGCGGTCGCAGAGCAATCAGGCGCTGTTGCAGTGATGGCGCTTGAGCGGGTCCCCGCAGATATCAGGAAAGCAGGCGGAGTTGCCCGGATGGCAGACCCTGCAATCATCCTTGAGATCATGGACACCGTTTCCATCCCTGTCATGGCAAAGGTGAGGATCGGCCATGTTGTGGAAGCCCAGGTCCTTGAGTCTCTCGGTGTGGACATGATAGATGAGAGCGAGGTACTCACCCCTGCCGATGAACAGTTCCACATCGACAAGAAGCAGTTTTCCATTCCCTTCGTCTGCGGTGCGCGGGACCTTGGCGAGGCACTGAGGAGGATACAGGAGGGCGCTGCCATGATCCGCACGAAGGGTGAGGCCGGGACGGGGGATGTGGTAGAAGCCGTCCGCCACATGAGGAACATCATTGGCGAGATCCGGGCCCTCCAGGGGAGAACGCCGCAGGAGATTGTTGATCGTGCCCGGGATCTTGAAGCCCCGGCAGACCTCCTCCTCGATACTGTCAGGCGCGGCCGTCTCCCTGTGGTGAACTTCTCTGCGGGTGGGATCGCAACTCCGTGCGATGCCGCGCTGATGATGCAGATGGGGGCAGACGGAGTGTTTGTCGGCTCCGGGATCTTCCTCTCTGCAAACCCTGAGAAGATGGCGAGGGCAATTGTGGAAGCGGTGAACCACTTCGACGATCCGGCTGCCATTGCCCTGGCCAGCAAAGGTCTTGGCGAACCTATGAAAGGAATCGATGTGCACACCCTGAAAGAGGGCGAGGTGCTCCAGTACCCGTGGGCGCTAGGATTGGCGTCCTGGCACTCCAGGGTGATGTGAGCGAGCATATCGATGCATTCAGGAATGCAGCGCGTGCGTTCGGCAGCGAAGCGTCCGTTGTGGTGATCCCGGTCAGAAGGCAAAATGAGATCCCGCTCCTTGATGCCCTGGCCATCCCCGGCGGAGAATCGACCACGATCTCCAGACTTATCGATAAAAACGGCTTATTTGAACCGCTGCTAAAATTTGAAGGCGGCATCTTTGCGACTTGCGCCGGCATGGTGATGATGGCGCGAATCGTTGATGATCCCCGTATCCGCCCACTGGGTCTGATGGACTATGCCGTGACCAGGAATGCATTCGGCCGCCAGCGGGAGTCCTTTGAAGCTGATATCGGGATTGCAGGGCTCGACCGCCCGTTCCACGCGGTGTTTATCCGGGCGCCTGTCGCAGAACACCCAGGGACCAGGACAAAGATCATGGGGACTATCCCTGAAGGAATTATTGCGCTTGAACAGGACCATCACATGGCGCTCGCATTCCACCCTGAGCTCGGGCAGGACCCGCGACTCCACATACGGTTCATGAAGAATTGCGGCTTCATCTGAACCAAGGATACGTGCCCCTGCAGAGGTTGCGCTCTCTTCCCACCATTCCGTGTGCTGTTTTCACAAGGTCCCCCTGGTGGAGATGGTCGTATTTGAGATCATCCATGTCTTTTTCTTTTCCTGGATTGATGGTATGCACGATCCTGTAGTGTTGTAACCCGCCCCGTCTCAAAGAGTCGCAGGGCATGGTGGAATCGGGGGTTGCAATGTGAGATCACGACAAGTGGTGTGCGATCCCATACACGATTGGTGGCGGTGCAGTGAATGAATTGGTAGCCCAGAGAACAATTCCCGGTCAGCCTCCCCACATACAACAGCGAGGAGGCCACTTTTTCACCAGCGTCCCTTGCCAGGTGGAGAAATAGGGGCGATACTGTCGTTATGCAAACTCATTTACAACCCGAGGGTGATACCACTGGTAGGACTGGTGGAATCCCACAATGATCCATGTTGAAGAAGCCGTTGCGCGGGGCAAGAAAGGCCTTGCCGCGACCCTCGGACAGGTATCGGGAGAATTCTCCTATGAGGAGACCGCGTATCACCTCCCGGTCACCTACGCCCTGACCGGAATGGCAGTCCATTCCGGCGATACCGCACAAAAGGCGTATGCCATGACGGCAGAAAATCCCCTGGTTGCAGGGGAGTGTGTCATTGCCTCAGTCACTGCCAGAGGGGGTAGTGAAGCCCCGCCCTATTCCGGGTTTGTCCCCGATGCCTGAGCTGCGGCGGCTGGGGTACACCCTGGTCGACGGGAGCATCCTGGGGCTTGCGCTGGTCTGCGGGACTCCCGACACTCCTGATACTGCAGCACGGATATGCCGGGAACTCCAGGAGAAGCTGATGCTTACCTTCCTGGCCGGTGACGTGGTTGCGGCACTCTCACAGGATGGGGTGAAAGTCGGGGGTGAGTACCGCCTCATCCCCCTCGGCGCAACTCCTTTGCGGGCGATCCACTTCCTGGATATCATCGCCCGGGTTGCCATGATGTTTGGCGGTGTTACCCCCGGGGATGCCGAAAGGTTGCTTGGATATGCAAAGGAACGTGCCAGGGCTGTGGTCATCCTGTTCCCGGGCCTCTCTGATGAGGAGGTAGCCCTTATCGATGCCTTCCAACTCCTCGGAATCCCTGTCCTGACCATCGGCGGCTACGAGGCTGGTTCATTCATCCCTGTCGCTCCGGAAGAGGCCGTTCGCCGGGGAATGGAACTCCGGGGTATTAAAGTCTCGGTCACCGCGATCCCAATCCCCATGGCCTGTTCTCCTGCGTTTGAGGGAAAGAGTATCCGGAAAGAGGAGATGCAGGTAGAGTTCGGAGGAGGGCGGTCCCCTGCATTTGAACTCCTGCAGGTCCGGCCGGAAAGCGAAGTGCAGGATGGCCTTGTACGGGTTATCGGACCGGAGATTGAGGACATGAAGCCGGGCGGGGCGTATCCCCTCGCCGTCCTGGTGGAGGTGGCGGGGAAGACCATGAAGAAGGAGTATGAGCCGGTCCTGGAACGGAGAATACACAACTTTGTCAATTACGGTGAAGGCTCCTGGCATGTAGCCCAGCGTGACATCATCTGGGTCCGGCTCTCCAGGGAGGCGGTAGCCAAGGGGGTCCGGATCGAGCACCTTGGCCGGCTCCTTGCCGCAAAGTTCCGCATGGACTTTCCCGACCTCTTGGATGCCGTGCAGGTCACGCTGGTGACCGATGAGAAGAGAGTGCAGGAACTCAAAGGGGAGGCAGAACGGGTGTACGAGGAGCGGGACTCCCGTATTCGGGGGATGCGGGACACCGATGTGGATACCTACTACTCCTGCACCCTGTGCCAGACATTTGCCCCCAACCACGTCTGCATCATCACCCCCGAGCGGCCCGCCCTCTGCGGGGCTATCGACTGGCTGGATGGGAAGATCGCCTATGAGATTGCCCCCTCCGGGGCAAACCAGCCGGTGGAGAAAGGAAAGGAGATTGACACAATCCGCGGCGAGTTCGAAGGGGTGAACCGTTTTGTCAAGAAGGCTTCCCATGGCGAGGTGGATCGCTGCTCCCTGTACAGCGTCATGGAATACCCCATGACCTGCTGCGGCTGTTTTGAGTGCATCGTGGTGATGCTCCCTGAGGTGAACGGATTTTTGGTGGTGAACCGGGAGTTCAAGGGAGAGACCCCTGCCGGCATGAGTTTTTCAACCCTTGCAGGAACCATAGGCGGCGGCGCCCAGACACCGGGGTTTGCCGGGATCTCCAAGGGGTTCATCCTGAGCGACCGGTTCCTCCAGGCTGAGGGAGGTATCCGGAGACTCGTGTGGATGCCGGCAGTGCTGAAGGAAGAGATCGGTCCCCGACTCCGTGAGAAACTGCAGAAGCAAGGGATTTCGGAACTGTTCGAAAAAATCGCAGATGAGACGAGGGCCGGGACCATTCAGGAACTTGCAGAGTTTCTGGCCGGGGCAGGACACCCGGCACTGGAGATGAAACCGCTCCTGTAGGTGAGAAGGATGGGACTTCAGACACTCTCTTCATGGACCGGACAGATTGGAACGGTTATCCTCGGCGCCACCCGGCCAGAGGGCGGCAGCAGGAGCGTATCGTATACTATTGGCGGGGAACAGGATCTCCCCTTTCTTGGCGACCCGCCCTCAGGGCACCGTCCGCTCGTCGCGTATGAAATCTGCGATGACCCGGCCCTCTGGCCTCCGGTCATCCGGGAATTTTTGAAAGATCGCACAAGGGACCCGGGAGTGTGGGCCAGGGAGGCCGGAGATCAATGGAAACCCGATCTTATCCGCCTGGTGCTCACCAGCACCCGGAGACGCGATTTCCAGGATTTTTCCGCAATCCGCCACACGGTTGAGGAGGTGCTGCAGCAATCACCACTTCCGCTCATCATTGAGGGGAGCACCGACCCGGCAATCGACAGCGAGGTCTTTGCCGCCTGCGGAGAGGCTGGCGAGGGAGAACGCCTCCTCCTCGGCACAGCCGAAGCCGGACGCTACCGCAGCATTGCTGCAGCTGCCCTCGCCTATGGCCACGCGGTGATTGCCCAGTCGCCTATCGACATCAACCTTGCCAAGCAGCTGAACATCCTGCTCAGGGAGACCGGAGTCCCTGCAGACCGGATAGTCATCGACCCCTACACGGGAGCCCTTGGTTACGGTTTTGAATACTCGTATTCGGTGATGGAGCGTATCCGTACTTCGGCGCTGAAGGGAGATACCGATCTTGCCATGCCTATCATAAGCGGAACTCCCGATACCCTGACGGTCCGGGAGGTCCGGGAGGCGGACCCTGCCATCTCCCCGCGGATGGCGCAGGCCTGGGAGTTCTCCACCGCGCTCTCTACGGCCCTGGCCGGGGCAGCCATCGTCTGTGTCCGGCATCCGCAGACGGTACCTCTGCTCCGGGAAGCCATCGATGCCCTCTGGGGCGGGGCAGGGGGGAGGTGAAACCGTGCCGCTGAAAGCACTCGACATCTATAAGCTCCTCCCCCGCAAGAACTGCAAGGAGTGCGGGGATCCCACCTGTCTCACCTTCGCCATGAAGCTGGCAAGTGGCAAAGGTGACGTGGACCGCTGCCCCTACCTGGACGAACAAGCCCGGGAAACCCTCGGCAGCTCCACCCGGCCCCCCATACGGCTGGTGAAGGTAGGGGTGGGAGAGCGGTCGTTTTCCATCGGGGATGAGCTCGTACAGTTCCGCCATGAAAAGACGTTCTACCATCCACCCGGGATGATGGTGGCGGTATCCGATCTCTGGACCAGTGCCCGGATCCAGGAGGTCGTGACCCGGGTGAGGGATACGGTCGTGGTACGGGTGGGAACCGATATTCGGCTGAGCGGGGTGGCTATACGTCACCAGAGCGGTGATCCCGCAGCGTTCCGCAGGGCAGTCGAGGCAGTCGAGGAGGTTGCCGACCTGCCCGAGGTGCTCATGGCAGAAGATCCCGCGGTGATGGAACAGGGACTTGCCGTATGCGGCCACTTCCGCCCCCTCATCGCTGCAGCCACGGAAGAGAACTATGAAACAATGGGAAAACTTGCAAAGGATTATGGCTGCCCCCTGGTGGTGAAGGCAAAAGATCCCGGACGGTTGCCTGACCTCGTGGAGCGCTGCAAGGGCAGGGGAGTGCAGAACCTGGTGCTCGATCCGGCCGTTCTGTCTCTCCACCAGTTCCAGAACATTTCGACCGCAATACGGCAGCAGGCGATCACCCGTTCCACCCCCGCGCTGGGATACCCGGTCTTCCTTGATGCAGCGGCAACAGGGATGCAGGATGCAGCTATCGTCACCGGTATCCTCCGGTTCGCGTCTGTCATCGTGGTGGAGGACCCGGACCAGGCCAGCCTCCTCTCGCTCCTGACCCTCCGGCAGAACATCTTCACCGACCCCCAGAAACCCATCCAGATGACCCCGGGGATCTACCGGGTGGGGACTCCCGGACCGGCCTCCCCTGTCCTGCTCTCGGTCAACTTCTCGCTGACCTTCTTCACCCTCCAGGGATACCTGGAAGCGGCACGAATTCCCTGCTTCATGGTGATTGTCGATACCGAGGGGCTCTCGGTCCTGACCGCCGTCGCATCCGGGAAGCTCTCCGAGACCCTTGTGGCAGCGTCACTGAAGCAGTTCGGCCTGGAAAAGGAAGTTACCCACCGTTCCCTCATCATCCCCGGGTATGCCGCACCGCTCTCGGGACGAATCGAAGAAGCAACCGGATGGAAGGTCCTGGTGGGACCAAGGGACGCGGCCGAGATCGGGGAATACCTGGAGAAGGAATGGACGAGGTGATACCATGCCCGTGGTAACCTTCCTCCCGACCTTTCGCAAGGTGGAGGTGAAGTTGGGGGCAACGATCCTCGATGCCGCCCAGGATGCAGGGATCAACATGAACGTGGTCTGCGGCGGACAGGGGAAATGCGGCAAATGCATGGTCTATGTCAAGAGCGGGCGGTCCCTGTTTGCACGGGACCAGTTCATACGTTTCTTCTCTCCCGAAGAACTGGAGCAGGGGGCCTGTCTCGCATGCCAGACCACGGTCATCGACAATATCTCGGTCTTTATCCCCGAGAGCTCGCTCATCCAGGAGCAGAAGATCCTCATCGAGAGCCTTGAGCAGGAGACCGGTTTCTTCCCTGCGGTCTGGAAATACTTCCTGGAGCTCACCCCGCCGAGCCTTGACGATCCTTCCCCGGATCTCTCAAGGCTCCTCTGGGGCATCCACCGGAGTGGCGGCCCGGAAGACCGGAAGATCTACGTTCCCCTTGAGGTCATCAGGCGTATCCCGGGAGTGCTGCGGGACAGCGGATGGAAGATCACCGCCACCGTTGCCCTCGTCCCGGGAGGGTACAGGCTTATCGATGTCGAGAGAGGGGATACCACCCAGGCCCTCTACGGGGCGGCAATAGACCTTGGGACTACCACCATCGTCGCCTATGTGAGGAGCCTCGTGGACGGCAAAGTCCTTGGCATTGCCTCGAACTACAACCGGCAGATCAGCTGCGGTGAAGATATCCTGTCCCGTGTGAACTATGCCCGGAAGGGCGGGCTTGCGCGCCTGCAGGAACTTGCAGCCGAGAGCATCAATACCGCAATCACCCAGGCGGCCAACAATGCAGGGATCGACCGCGAACACATCTACGAAGTGGTGGTTGCCGGAAACACCATCATGACCCACATCCTGATGGGCATCGACCCGGCCTACATGATCGAAGAACCCTATGTCCCGGTAGTGAGGCGGTACCTGACCTCGGCAGCAACGCGGGCGGGCCTCGGGGTGAAGGAGAATGCCGGCCTCTTCGTCTTCCCCGCGGTGAGCGATTTCATCGGTGGGGATATCGTGGCAGATGTACTGGCTTCCGGTATGGCCGAACATGATGAAGTCTCCCTGCTGATCGATATCGGCACCAACTTTGAGGTGGTGCTCGGTACAAAAGACTGGATGTTCTCCTGTGCCGGTGCTGCCGGTCCTGCCCTGGAGGGAGGGGAGGTACTGTTCGGGATGCGGGCCAACCCCGGGGCAATCGAGAAGGTCTCAATCGATCTCCACACCCTGGAACCCTCCTACCAGACGATCAACCGGGTCAACCCACGGGGGATCTGTGGATCAGGATTGATCGATCTCCTGGCAGGCCTGCTCCAGGCCTGCATCATCGACCGCACCGGCAGGATCAACACGAGCATCGCACATCCGCGTATCAGGCTGGGATCCCATTTTCCAGAGTTCGTGGTAGTCTGGAAAGAGGAGACCGACCTGGGAAAGGACATCGTGATCACGGAAAACGATGTCAAAAACCTGATCATGAGCAAGGCCTCTATTCTCGGCGCCTGCATCACTCTGATGAACCAGGCAGGTATCAGCCGGCACGATATCGCCCGGGTCTACTTCTCGGGGGCCTTTGGCAACTATCTCTCGAAGGAGAATGCCATCATTGTCGGGCTTTTACCCGAAGTTTCCCTGGATCGCATCACCGGTATCGGGAACGGCTCTATCACAGGGGCCAATATCGCCCTGCTCAACCGCCGCAAGCGAAAAGTGCTCGATGAGATCGCCAGGACCATCGCCTATGTCGAGCTGAACGCCGATACCTCCTTCATGGATGAATACACCAGGGCCTGTTTCTTACCGCACACCGATCTCGCGCTCTTTCCCCTGGTGGAGAAATTACTCGATGAGTGCCGTATCCGGAGGGGGTGATGATCAGCCGTGTCCTCGATGCTTCCTGCGACTGACAGCCTCGCCACCGGGGTCGGAGCCCTCCCCCATACCGATCCGCGCAAGGCATGCGACGAAGTGCTGGCTGTCTTCCCGGAGGTTCCCTTCATCCCCACCCTTCCCGCCCGGGGAGTGACCGAGTCGATCGTCTTCTGCGACTCGTCCCGCCTGCCAGGGGGGGTCATTGCCAACGATCGGCTGATCGTGGACCGGTCCCGGGACCTGGTGACGGAAATAGAGCAGATCTACCTTGACTTCGTGGATCAGAACACCGGGCCATACGATCTCACTGAAACGTACGCCTCCGGGTTCCTGGACATGCTCGGAAGGACATTGCCCACCCCCCGGATCCTGAAATGCCAGGTGACCGGACCGGTCACCTTCGGGATGCAGGTGGTCGATCAGGATCGGCGGCCTCTCTACTATGACGAGCAGTTTGCGGATATCCTCCCTAAAATGCTCGGGCTCCGGGCCCGCTGGTGCGAACAGGCATTGAAAGCAGTTCCCGGGGTGACACGGACACTCGTCGTGCTCAACGAGCCGTACCTCACCGCCCTCGGGTCATCGGTCATCCCCATCTCCCGCGATGGAGTCATCTCCGGGTGGCAGGATATATCCTCCCTGCTTGACGATGGCCTGGGAATTCACTGCTGTTCCAACACGGACTGGGAGTTTGTGATGGCGCTCTCCCCTGCAGTCATCTCATTTGACGCCTTTACAGGGTCACGGGAGTTCCTGCTCTATGCCGAGGCCCTGGCCGGGTACCTGGAGTCAGGAGGGGTGATTGCCTGGGGAATTGTCCCGGCGGACTACAGGGTCTTTGCAGGGGAGACCCGGGACAATCTCCTGCAGCACTACCAGGAGATACGGAAGCAGGTGACCGAGTACGTTGCTCCCCGGCTGCTCGACAGCCGTTCACTGATCACCCCCACCTGCGGCATACGGTTCGCCGATGAGACGGGAGCACGGGAGATCATGGAGACCGCGGCCTGGATCTCGGCCTGCATACGGGGTGGTGAGAGGAGGTGACCCCCTTCTTTGTCGCGGTATCGGGGAAGGGAGGGACTGGGAAGACCACGGTGAGCGCACTGCTCGTGCAGTCACTGGTGGAGGCCGGTGTCCGCCCGGTCCTGGCCGTGGACGCAGACCCGAATGCAAACCTCCACGAGGCCCTCGGGGTGGTGGTCCGGGAGACACTTGGGGAGATGCGGGAGGATGCCTTCCAGAAGAGTATCCCCCCGGGAATGTCGCGTACCGAGTATATCAGGTACCGGTTCCGCCAGGCCCTGGTGGAGTCGGATGGCTTTGATCTCCTCCCCATGGGGCGGCCGGAGGGGCAGGGCTGCTACTGTTTTGCCAATGACCTCCTCAAGACCTGCATGCGGCTCCTGGAAAAAGAGTACGGGGTGGTGATCATTGACAGTGAGGCCGGGATGGAGCATATCAGCCGCGGTACTATCGGGAATCCGGACCTGCTGCTGATCGTGACCGATCCGGGAGCGAGGGGCATGCGGACTGCTGCCCGGATCGTGCATATCGCCCGTTCCATGGGAATGTCGGAGACACCGATGAGACTGGTGGTGAACCGGGCCCGGCAGGAGAGAACTGCCAATGTCCCTGGTCTCCCTGAAGTGGTCGCGAACATTCCTGCGGATCCACTGGTGGAGGCTGCAGACCTGGAGGCCCGGCCTCTTGTCTCCCTGCCCCCGGATGCACCGGCACGCAGGGAGATAGCGCGGCTGGCCGGCGTTATTATGGAAATGGCGAGGAAACGCAGGGATCGATCCTCCGGGCACACGCCATGACAGGAACATGCTCTTGTCGTAGAAGGCAATGGGGGATGGCAATCCTATTGTATCCTCGATCGCTTGCATATTCCGTGCCCTCACCATGATATGAGCACACAACAGCCTATTAATGAACGAATTCAAATAATTACGCAATGATTCCGCCGGACCTCCTTTCGCTGTCCAACATCCTCCTCAATATACAGGATGCAATCCCCCAGCTGATGGAGACCTACGGGATCTGGGTCTATGCCATCCTTTTTGCCGTCATCTTCTGTGAGACCGGGCTGGTGTTCACTCCGTTTCTCCCGGGCGATTCACTCCTCTTCCTCATGGGATTCCTCGCGGCAGGAGGGGGCCTGAATGTCTTTGTGGTCATCATCGTTCTTTGCGTAGCAGCGATTCTCGGTGATTCTCTCAATTACTGGATAGGAAATTCCTTCGGGAACTGGCTGATTCACCGGGAGAGGTGCCTGGTCGACAAGCGCCATGTTGAGATGACCCGGCGCTATTATCAACGATATGGGAAAAGCACTATCATACTTGCCCGCTTCATTCCCGGTATCCGGTCCTTTGCCCCCTTTGTTGCAGGCATCATAAAAATGGACTATCCGATCTTCCTCGTCTATAATGTAACCGGAGGTATCCTCTGGGTAACCAGCTTTGTCATGTTCGGCTACCTGATCGCCTCACTCCCGATATTCCAGGGGAGCCAGGATCTGTTTCTCTGGGCGATCCTCATCATCAGTATCGGTATTTTCTTCGTGATGATGTATAATTTCAGGAAAAACATGAAAGAATGTGTCATGACTCCGGAAGAATCGCTGGAGGATCTGGCAAAGGAGTCTCAATCCGAAGTGAAGGGATTCTCTCTCTGAAGCAGGATCACAATTCGAGCCTTGCCACAACCCCACGGGTATTCCCTCTCTATTAACGAATATATTCCCTCTCTATTTACGAATAATCTGGATTATTCCTGCGATTTTCTGGTAGTATCTGCAAAAAAAGTTAGAGGAAGATTGGGGCAAATACGAGAGCCACAATGGCCATCAGCTTGAGCAGGATGTTCAACGCCGGGCCAGCGGTGTCCTTGAAGGGGTCGCCCACGGTGTCTCCGGTGACGGCAGCCTTGTGGGCAAAGGATCCTTTCCCTCCGAGGTGCCCTGCCTCGATGTATTTCTTGGTGTTGTCCCAGGCACCGCCGGCGTTGGCCATCATGATTGCGACGATGAACCCGGTCGCGATGGACCCTATGAGGAGTCCGGCAAGTGCTGCGGTCCCAAGCACCAGCCCCACGAATACCGGGGCGATGATTGCCATCAGGCCGGGGGCGATCATCTGCTTCAGGGCGGCATTGGTGGAGATGGTGATACAGGCGTCGTAGTCCGGTTCAGCTTTTCCCTCCATCAGGCCAGGAATTTGCTTGAACTGGCGGCGGACCTCTTCCACGATATATCCGGCTGCTTTTCCCACCGCGGTCATGGCGAATGAACAGAAGAGGAAGGGCAGCACCGCCCCGATCAGGATACCCACAAAGACGGTGGAGTCGAGCATGTCGACGGCAGAAAGGTTGACTGCCTGGGTGTACACTGCAAAGAGTGCAAGCGCCGTCAGGGCTGCGCCTCCGATGGCAAACCCCTTGCCGATTGCGGCGGTGGTATTGCCGACAGAATCCAGGGTATCGGTAATCTCACGGATCCCTTTCTCCTGGTGCGACATCTCGGCAATTCCCCCGGCATTGTCTGCAACAGGCCCGTATGCATCGACCGAAAGGGTGATACCGAGTGTTGCAAGCATGCCAACCCCCGCAAGGGCAATGCCGTACAGCCCTGCCTGCTGGGCAGCGAGGAGGATTGCAATCGCAACGATGAGGACCGGCCAGATAGTGCTCTCAAATCCGACCGCAAGACCGGTGATGATGTTGGTTGCTGCACCCGTCTCGGAAGCCTTGACAATACGCCGGGTAGGCGGCCGTTGTACGAGGTATAATATTCGGTCACAAGGCCGATGAGGAATCCTGCAACGAGACCGGCTACGGTGGCAACAAACACCCCGATGTACTGGGGCCCTATCAGGGTGTTCACCAGCCAGTAGGTCGCAATAACGGTCAGAATAAGGCTGGTCAGCGTCCCGATATTGAAGGCCTTGTGGATGGCGCTGCTCTCGTTCTTCGAGTCTCCGGACAAAGAACGTCCCGACAATGGACGCGAGGATACCGAGCGCTGCAATCAGCATCGGGAGGATGACGAGGTTATAGACAGGGACATTGACGAAATTCGCGGCGATGGATGCAACAACGGCAAGGCCCATCGTGGCAATAACCGACCCCACGTAAGACTCGTACAGGTCAGCGCCCATCCCGGCGATATCTCCCACATTGTCACCAACGTTATCGGCAATGACCGCCGGGTTCCTTGGATCATCCTCCGGAATACCCGCCTCCACCTTGCCCACAAGGTCTGCCCCGACATCTGCTGCCTTCGTGAAGATGCCTCCCCCGACGCGGGCAAAGAGGGCGATCGAGCTTGCACCAAGGGAGAACCCGAAGAGGACGTTTACGGTATCTGCCAGGGTCAACGCAACCGTTGTCGAGAAGAGATAAAAGAGCGTGGAGAGTCCAAGCAGTCCGAGACCAACGACAATCAGGCCCATCACGGTCCCGCTTGAATAGGAGACCCTGAACGCATTTGCCATCCCCTTCTTTGCCGCATTCGTCGTCCGGACGTTTGCATAGGTGGCTGCTTTCATGCCGATGAAACCCGCAAGGGCTGAGAGGGAGGCCCCGACAATGAAACAGACCGCAGTGAATGGGTTGATCGCAAAGGTGAGCACAATTGCCATGGCGATCATAAAGACAAGAATCGCAGTGTACCTGGCGCTTGAGATACACCATGGCACCGATTCTGATTGCGGAAGCGATCTTCTTCATCAGATCGCTCCCCTCATCTTCCCGCTTCATAACCCTGTAGGAATACGCTGCAAAGAGCAGCCCGACCAGGGCACAGATTGGGATAAGAATGAAAAGATCCATCAAATACTTTCCTCCGAATATCCTGAAAATGGTGTTTTTGACCTATACAGGTATACTATTGGAGGATAAAAAGTGAACGACTTTATGCGTCATATCGAACTGTCGGATTGCATGGTTTTATCAGTTGAAATCGAGGACAACCGGCTTCAGGGTCTGGAGGTCGAGCTGCACCGCCCGTGCCGGGGTCGGGTGGATGTTCATCTGTTTCTGAAAGAGGTCTGTGACTGCCAGGTCCCTGCATTCACGCAGAGTGTACCCCGGTAATCGGAGATCCCCATGATATGGATATGCCCTGTGTGCAGGACTTCCGGGACAGGGTCGATCACGAGGGTGTCTTCACGGCTGGCAGTGTATCGGGGTCCGCTTCCCGTACGTTGGAGCGAGGTGCCGCCGCTGCAGCATCCCTGCCACGATCGGGGTTGCATCTTCGTACTTTGCCCCCGGGATCAGGCTGATCAGGTCATCGATAGACCTCCCGTGATACATCTGCACCATGACTCCCTGGAGGCTCACCAGTGCAGGGTTCTCCACAAACATGCAGTTTTTTGGAAATTTACCGGTGAATTCCGATGGAATGCCGGGCTGAGGCTCTGCAGCCCTCACCACATCATGGTTTCCCGGGCTGACCACGATCACAATTCCGGACGGAAGGTCACTCAACATACCACCAAGGACGTCATACTGCTCATAGATATTGGGGATGGTAAGTTCACTCTCCTGGTTTGGGTATACCCCGATTCCATCGACAAGGTCTCCCGCGATAAGGAGGTAGGAGACATCCGAATCATCGAGCCATCCGGCAAAACGGTTCCAGGCCTCCTCAAGGAATGTGTTGCTCCCGACATGGATGTCTGAGATCAGGACCGCAGACCCCGGTTCATCGCTTACAAAAGGGGCGTGATTGATAGGCACATCGGGATGCAGTACCCGTTCGGCAAAAAAGAGCCTGCCATCCCCTGAGAGGGTTCCCCTCACCCCGATCACCTCATCAGGGATCAGGGTCTCGCCCTCCGCAAAGACCGGGCGGTCCTTGTGAAAGAGGACCGGGAGGGAGCCTGACGGGTCTTCAAGGTCAGCCATGCGGTGGCCATTTGTCGTGCTCCGGATCTCGGTTACAAGGCCCATCACGGTGCACTCCTCCTGCCGGTACCGGGAATTTCTGAGCAATCCTTCAATCGGGACAGGGGTGCACCGGGATCGGATGATGCTGCCCAGCCGGTTGTACCGGTCCCGGAAATAGTGCACGTAATCGGTGATGGTTCCTGAATGACCGGAGGTGTTGTTCCCCCCCTTCACGATATCGCACCGTGGATCTGCGGGAAACCTTTTCCCGTCACGATCCGGGACGATACCCGGGATATGCTTCACTGAGACCACAATGGTGTCTTTGGGAAGGCCCTGGATGATCTGTTCGATCAGGCCGGGATCGTCCTGCTCGGAGAGGTAGCGAACGACGTCGGGATGGACCTGCACCTTCGTATCAAGAAACCGCTGCACGATCGTCCTTGTGTCGAGCATTCCCATTCGGTAGGGACGATTGCAATGTCCGGATTTGTGTGTTTGCATATGACACTTTCACCGGGTATCCCCCCTATCTCCGGCGGGATATGGCAATCCTGGTACATGGCATATCGCGAGTCCTTAATAGGCAGCAGGATGAATAAGAAGTAAGTCATACCATGGCGGAACCGAAGAAAAAGGCAGAAGAAAAAGGCCTTATCGAAACCTTCCGTAAAAGTGAGGACCCAAAAATCGCGTTCGCCCGCGAACTCCTCTGGGTTGTGGCGGTGGTAGCAGCTATTGCCCTGGTCCTGTTCCTTGTCTCGGGGACATGGCCAGCGGTCGTTACCATCGAGTCAGAGAGCATGGTCCCCCACATGGACGTCGGGGACCTGGTGTTCGTGGTCAGTGCTGACCGCTACGGGGAGTTGCAGACCTGGGAGACCGGCCGGGATGCAGGCTATCAGAAGTTCGAGGATTATGGCGATGTGCTTATTTATGCACCAAACGGGGCCAAGAGTCGACTTATCCCTATATTGGGTGGTGGCGTGCATCCGATCATCCACCGTGCAATGGGGACGACCGCTGAAGGGACTGGAATCCCTGTATATTATTATTTCTTCCGGGGGCAAAGCAGCCCCACCCAGTACCTCCCGGTAACGGTACAGGAGAATACATGGCTACTGGAAGACGGAACTATCGTTGCAAGGATAGTGAACGGGAGTATCGTCCCTGATACGGGGAATATCACCCCAAATGACGGGTATATCGTCATATCTGACCAGATGGCAAAGAATGGAGGCTATCTCACCAAGGGGGACAACAATTTCCGGAGCGACCAGGGATCCTTCCTCTCAAGGATGGACCTCGGGGTGATACAGCCGGTCAAACCTGAATGGATTGTGGGAAAAGCCCTCTTTGCGATACCGCTTCTTGGGTACATCCCTCTCTCAAATATCCTTCCTGTAATAATCATCTTGTTCCTCGATATGGGTACTCTGGGAGTTCTACCAGCATAAAAAGCGTGGAAAACAAGAGAAAGCCCTGCCTAAAAAGAGCAATTCTAGGCTAAAAAAGAGAAACTGAGTGCAAACCATGGATATCGGGAGATTACTCAGGGATATAGAGGGCGGATATCATTTGGGCGAGGATGAAGCTGCAGCGTTGCTGCAGGTTCGCGGCAGGGATATATTTCGGATCCTGTCGATTGCAGATGTTCTCAGGGAGGATACGGGCCGGTCCGGACGTCACCTATGTAAGGAACCAGAACATCCATATCACGAACATCTGCAAGAACCTCTGCGGGTTCTGCGGATTCGGGCGGAAGGAAGAGGACGAGGGGGCGTTCTGTGATGACAGGGACACCATCCAAAAGAAAGCAGCCCTTGCCGCTTCCCGGAATGTCACGGAGATATGCCTTCTATCAGGAGTACACCCCGGATTCACTATGGAGACATACGAGGACATTCTCACGACCGTGCACCGGACAGCACCGGATGTCCACATCCATGCCTTCAGCCCGGACGAGGTGATGCATGCAGCACGGCAGAGCGGCATCACGACCAGGGAAGTCCTGGAGCGGATGAAGGCCTCCGGGATGTCGTCCCTGCAGGGAACGGCAGCCGAGATCCTGGCCGATCACGTCAGATCGGTGATCTGTCCCAGGAAAATCTCCACCGCAGACTGGGTCGGGATCATACGGGAAGCGCACCGGATGGGCATACCCACAACGGCAACGATCATGTACGGGACCTGTGAAACCGTGGAGGACCGTGCCCGGCATCTCTCCGTGCTCAGGGAGATCCAGGAGGAGACGGGAGGGTTTACCGAGTGGTTCCCCCTCTCCTATGTGTTCCAGAACACCCCGTTGTACCGGGACGGGATTGCCGGGCCGGGCGCGACCGGCAGGGAAGATCTCCTCCTCATTGCCGTCTCCCGTCTATTTCTCAATAATTTCAGAAATATCCAGGTATCATGGGGTAAACTGGGGATAAAACTGGGCCAGCTCGCGCTCCTCTCAGGGGCAAACGACCTGGCCGGGACCATGTTTTCCGACGATGTATCCGGGGATGCAGGGGCGGCCGGTGCAGATTACCTGGACCCCGCGATGATGGAGTTCATTGTCCGCGATCTCGGGAGAACCCTTCGGCAACGGCGCACTGATTACACGCTCGTCTGAAGCGTGGGTCAGGAACAGGAGTAAAATACTCCTCTCTCCTCTCTCTTCTCCTGCACCGGATCATTCTTTTCAATCTCCCGGAGGATCTTCAGAATTTCACGCCGGAAAAGGCCTGTCGATTCTGCGAGGTCATCAAGCGTTGACGGTCTTCTCCGTATAAGTTCGTGTACCATCTCGACTGTGTCAAACCATTCGGGTGTCATGGCGGCCTTTCCTGATGGGGAAAACCGGACCGGCTCAACGCATTTGACTCCTGAATAACTGAGAATGCTGCTGATACGTTCGAGTTCTTCTGCGGATGCAGGTATAACAGACTCTTCGGCCCCCGGGCGGTCCAGGGTGTTGAGCTGCACACGGTCGGGATGCAGTTCCCGGAGCAGCGCGCAGAGGGCTGCGAGTTCCCGATCGTCTGTGTTCACCCCGGGAATAATGAATACCTCGGCCCATATCTCGCCTGTATACTCCTTACGAAACTGCCGAATCCCGGAAATGATCTCGTCAAGAGAGATGCCGGGCGCCGGCCGGTGTATCCTTCTCCAGGTCTCTTCAAAGACGGAGGGGAGTGTCGGGATCACCACATCGGCGGGGAGAAGGGCCTCCCTCACCTCCTCTCTCCATAGCAGGGTCCCGTTCGTGAGCACAGCGACACGGTATCCGGGAAATGTCTCTTTCAGATACCGGATAACCGCGCCGATAGAAAGGGAGAGGGTCGGTTCACCGGAACCGGAAAAAGTGAGGTAATCCAGTTCCGGGGTTGTGGAGAGATAGTCTCCAAGCTCTGCCACCACTTCGCCGACCGGGAAAAATTCCTGTCTCTCACTCGTTGCAAAGGAGGTACGGCCACATTCGCAATAGACGCAGTCATAACTGCATACTTTGCAGGGGACAAGATCCACTCCGAGCGAACGGCCAAGCCTCCGGGAATGCACCGGACCGAAGATATGGGAATAGCGCATGACTTACAAACCTGACGACCTGATCCTTTATGAATTCATCCCAAAGAGGGTTTCATCCCGG
>CAWIVM010000019.1:0-29954 GCA_963839585.1 uncultured Methanoregulaceae archaeon | reverse complement strand
TTCTATATCTACACGATAAGGAAAGCATCGGAGAATGAGGTCAGTCTTGCGAACCCCGTCTTCATTGAAGCCCATCCTGGTCCCGTCGGTTATTGCCGGCGTGGCATTCGCCGCAGGCATGGCCGTCATGCCGACAACCCTGCTCTTTGCCATGATTGTCGCCCTGTATACCCTCATCCAGTATACCTGGAATGCATTTCATGGAAAGAACACCGATTACCTCCTTGTCGTAAACGGCATCGTGTCCGTCTTTGCCATTGCAGGCCTTGCGATTGTAGGTGTCCATTCCCCTGTCTATTCACTTGCCACGTATTCCGCTGCCCCTACCCATGCCTTCGCCCTCCTGTTCTTCGGGACTGCCCTCCTTCAGGCTTTTTCTCGATGCTGTCGGGAGAAAACCCTGGGTATTCGTCGGAATGACCATTGCCGGTGCGATCGGATGCATCGCTGTAGTAGCCCTTGTGAGCCCCACGCTGGTCAATTCGGGGTTCAGTGCGCTCTCCTCATTTTTCGGGCAGCGTTTCCAGGATTTCCCCTCGATGAACAGAAACCCTGGGCCCTCGAACAGATATGGGGCAGCTACAATATCGGCATCATCCTTGCCCTTGCAGGGCTTCCCCTGCTCGCCTACCGGTTCTGGAAAAGGGAGTGTCCGGCTCACCTCTTCGTCCTGGTTTGGGGTGTGATCGTCCTCATCTCCACAATCCAGCATTCACGGTTTGAATATTACAGTGCCGTTATTGTGGTCATCGCTGCAGCCAGTTGCCCTCGGGTATGCCTTTATTCTCGATACCTCCGATGCAGGGAAAAAGGCAGGCGCAAAACCCCCCCGGATCGGAAAGGGAGGAAAGAGCCGAAAAAGAGGGAATCTTCTTCCCAGGAGAAGTTTGGCAAAAGGATGCTCTCCGGGCTGGAAGGGACCGGCACCTCGCTTGTGCTGGCCTGCATGGTGGTATTCTGCGGGGTATCCTTGCTATCCGATTATTCGATTGCAACCACCACTACGAAGAATACCCTGATCCCGCCTCAGTGGACCGAAATCCTTGAATGGGTGGATAGCGTGGCGCCCGGCGAGAGCGTGACCTATCTCGGCCCCTATGATGGCGACAACTGGACCTATCCCGCGGGTTCCTACAGTATCCTCTCCTGGTGGGACTACGGCCACTGGATCACCTACCTCTCAAAAAGGATACCGGTCACCAATCCGTTCCAGGACAATGTCGGCATATCATCCTACTATTTCTTTGCGGAATCGGAAGTCGCTGCAAACCACATCGCGGACAGGCTGGATACGCGATATATCATAACTGACTGGAAGATGGCTGACTCGAAATTCCCTTCCATGGTTGCCTGGTACCGAAACTCAGTGGCGGACAATGCAGTTACGGACAATTATTATTACCAGGAATTCCGTCTTCCCCAAAAACAGGGGCAGACCAATCAGACCCGGTTATCTCTCAAATTCCAGCCCTATTACCAGACCATGGTGAGCCGGCTGCAGAATTTTGACGGGACCATGGTTGAGCCCCGGGATGTGGTGTATATCGAGTATGATATACCGGCGACCCGTAGCGGTCACTGCGGTGGTGTACTCGTTATGAAGTCCTTGCTGTCGATGCAGCCCGGAACAATCTTGCCCTGTTCGAATCCACTTCCCATGTGGGCAAGGGAGCCGCCATCGTGAATATAGGACTCGATGCTCCCGTTGAACCGATCGATGCCCTCCAGCATTACCGTCTTATCTCCGAGCAGGTGAATGATTCTGCTGCACTCAGCCAGAATTATACCCAAACGGTGAAAGCGTTTGAGTATGTCAGGGGAGCGAGGCTGAAAGGGGAAGGCCGAATCGAAGTGACGATCCAGACGGACCTCGGGCGGACATTCGTCTATCGCCAGGAGAGCGAAAACGGCCTCTTTATCCTCCCGTATGCCGACAAAAAATTCTCCCTATCCGGTAAAAACGACGGGTCCCTATCGGCTGGTCTCTTCGGGAAGGACCATCGAGGTCTCTGAACAGGATGTCATGGAGGGCGTCACGATCACGGGGTGAACCCGCCGGGATACCGATGACAGTGCACAGCATATGACACAGGTACGGGTTCTCCAGTCGATATCTCCGGTTCTCCCTTCTATGACAACGGGGACGGGCATGAACGTGTTGCATAGGAATCATTATGCATTCTCCTGCCGAAAAGTCAGGTACTGCCAGGATACAGACAGTCATTTCCAGGGGGACACGACAATTTACGGAATGAATGATGAAGGGAAGCACGCAACCAGCCTGACTTCTCGGTGATTCTCCCGGCGCTCAATGAAGAGACCACCATCGGCATCTGCATAGAGAATATCCGGAAAATATTCAGCGAGATGGGGATCAGCGGAGAGATCATCGTCTCCGATTCATCAACCGATAATACCCCGGAGATTGCCCGCGAAATCGGGGCTTGGTGGTGCATCCCTCGCACAGGGGATATGGGTATGCATATCTGGAGGGATTCACCCATGCCCGTGGGAAGTATATCGTGATGGGTGATGCAGACAATACCTATGACTTCCTTGAACTCCCTCTCCTTGTCCGGGAACTTGACAAGGGCGCCGATCTTGTTGTCGGGTCGCGTTTCAGAGGGGAGTTGAAGAAAGGGGCGATGACTCCCCTCCACCAGTATATCGGAAACCCTCTCCTTACCTGGCTACTGAACACGGTGTTTCACACCGATTTTTCTGATACCCATAGCGGATTTCGTGCCTTCCGGGCCGATGCCCTTAAAAAACTGGACCTGCAGAGCTGGGGGATGGAATTTGCCTCCGAGATGGTCATCAAGGCCTCCCGGGAAGGTCTGACGAATAAAAGAAGTCCCCATCACCTACTACCCAAGGGGAAGACTCCGTCCAAACTGAGTAGTTTTTCAGACGGGTGGCGGCATCTCCGGTTCATCCTTCTGTTAAAACCGATGCCATTTCTCACCATTCCCGGTATTCTCTTCCCTTTTTTGGTCATTCTGATGGCAGCGTTTTATACGTCAGCCGAATGATCCCGACCGGGCGACCGCATTCCTTTATTCTCGGGGCAATTCTCTTAGCGGGGGTTCCAGCTCCTTCTTTCCGGGTTACTGATCAAGGTCTATTCGGTATTCATGGGTTTGAAAGACGAGTGGGTTTTATTGCAGATCTCCTCAACTATCATACCCTTGAAAGGTTCCTGGCGGTGGGGATCGTGCTCACTCTTTTAGGATTGGTTATCGGGGGTTTCATCCTGCATGACTGGATTTTTCACGGGTTTGGCGAACTCGCCCAGATCACCTAATGCCGTGCTCTCCCTCTTACTGGTCATCATCGGGCTGGAGATCTCCTTCACCACGGTCTTCATCAGCATGATGTATCTCAATGATGAGACTTCTCCATAGTGAGAGGGGGATCTATGCGGATTGCCTTTGTGTATGATGCGGTGTATCCCTATGTTCTGGGTGGCGGCGAGAAGCGGGTCTGGGAGATTGCCCGACGCCTGGTTGCAAGGGGGCACGAAGTCCACCTGTTCGGGATGCACTTCTGGGAAGGGGAAGCGACGATCACCACGGAGGGGGTGGTCCTCCACGGGGTCTGCAGGCCCTCTTCCTTCTACCGGAAAGGAAAGACGCAGGATCCTGCCGGCATTTATCTTCGGGCTCATGGTTTTTTTCGCCCTTGTCCGGGAGAGGTTCGATGTGGTGGACTGCCAGCAGTTCCCCTACATCCCGGTGTTTTGGTCTGCCGCCGCCTGCAGGATCTCCCGGTCTCCGCTCGTTATCACCTGGTACGAGGTGTGGGGGGACTCCTGGTATGAATACCTGGGACGAATAGGAGCGGCAGGCAAAGTGCATCGAACGGCTTGCCGCCCGGGTCAATGCCCATACCGTCGCCATTTCTGAAACGACGAAGGCCGATTTGACCCGCCTGGCCGGTGACAGGGAGATAACGGTCCTCCCGATAGGCATCGATTCCGGCGAGATCGATTCAATCCCTCCTGCAGCAGCAAGATCGGATCTCATTTTTGCGGGAAGGCTGATCCGGGAGAAACATGTCGATCTGCTGGTCGATGCGGTCGGCGTGCTCAGGCAGACCGTTCCCGGGATACGATGCCTGGTCATCGGCGACGGTCCGGAAAGGACCAGTCTCGAAGAGAAAGTGCGGTCGATGGACCTTTCAGAAAACGTCCTGTTCACGGGATTTCTCCCACGATCCGAGGAGGTGATCGCACACATGAAATCATCCCAGGTGTTTGTCCTCCCCTCGACAAGAGAAGGATTCGGCATCTCGGCGCTGGAAGCGCTTGCTTCCGGTCTGCCGGTCGTGACGGTCGATCATCCGAAGAATGCGAGCAGGGTCTTTGCCAGGGATGGATGCGGACTGCTCTGCTCGCTTGATGCGGCTGACCTTGCAGAAAAAGTCGGGGTGATGCTTACCGCCGGGGAGGAGACAAGGCAGAGATGCCGGATGAAGGCGAGGGAGTATGACTGGGAGGCGATCATGGTGAGGATTGAGGCGTACTATCGGGAGGCAGCGGGACACACCTGACAAGAGGGTATCGTCTTCGGGGATTGCTGCAACTGCATTTCAGCTATTCTGGAGATCCTTTTTCTGCCACTATTCCTGTTTTTTTATCGTTTGCCGTTCTGCTGCTCCTCTCGACCCTGTCCATATAGGTCTCAAGGACACCCGGAGTATCCCCAATCTGGATGATCTTTCCCCGTTCGAGGAGCATGCACCGGCTGGTCAGTTTCCTCAGCGCATTCAGGTAATGGGAGACATACACGATGGTTTTATTCTCTTCTCTCAACTGGGCGATCTTGTCATTGCATTTCTTCTGGAACGCTTCATCGCCCACAGTGATGATCTCGTCAACGAGAAGGATGTCGGGATCGGTCTGGATTGCCGTTGAGAAAGCGAGCCGCAGCATCATACCCGTCGAAAAATGCTTGAGCCGGGTATCTTCGAATTTTTTCAGGTCGGCAAATTCGATGATCTCGTCGTATCGTTCGCGTAATTCCTTCTTTTTGACTCCCATTATGGCCCCATAGAGGAACACATTATTTCTCGCGGTCAGCTCGGGCTGGAACCCGACACCGAGTTCGATGAAAGGAGCAATCTTTCCATGAATCGTCACCTCCCCGCCATCCGGGTACATGATCCCGGCAAGGACCTTGAGGAGGGTGCTCTTGCCGCTTCCATTCGGCCCGATAATCCCGAACGTCTCTCCTTCAGCGATGGTGAATGAGACCCTGTCGAGCGCAACCAGCTCTTCGTAAGAAAAGGACCCTCCCTTTACCAGGCCGAACACATGATCGTAGATGGTCTTCTTCTTTTCATGCGGTATCTTGAATTTCTTCACAAGATCACGTACCACCACGGCATCTCCTGAAGAATCCGAAAAAGACCTGGACGACATGTCAGACCACCTCGGCAAATCTCCGCTCAAGCCTGTTGAAAAGGAGCTGCCCGGCCGCAAACAGGATGACTCCCGCGATTGCAGCATAGGCTACATAGGGTGCAGGAGGCAGCGTGCTGTAGATGAGGATATCACGGAAAATCTCAATAATCACGGTGATCGGGTTCAACAGGTAGATTTGCAGATACTGGTCCGGGATCACGCTGATAGGGTAGACGATCGGCACGAGGAAGAACCCTGCCTGGAGAATGACACCCCATACCTGGTTCAAATCGCGGTAATACACATACAGCGAGGCAAGGGCGAGGGAGAGGGCATAGACGATGACGAAGAGGAGAAAAAGTGCCAGGGGAAACAGCACCATCGTGAGGGAGAGCTCCATTTTGACGATGAGGATGATACAGAACAGCACGACGAATTCAAGAAGTGAACTGATCAGGCTCGAGAGGACGGAACTGAACACCAGGATATGGCGGGGGATGTGTATCTTCTGGACAAGGCCGGGATTGGCCACGATTGAGGCCATTCCATTGGTGGTGCCATTTGAAAAGAACCTCCAGGTCACGATCCCGACGAAGAGGAACAGGACGAACTGGCTCTCGTCCATCTGGTAGATCCTGCTGAATACAAAATACAGAATGAGCAGAGTAAAAAGCGGGTTGATCAGCGACCACGCAAATCCGAGTACCGACTCTGGTATTTCACCCGGAGGTCGCTGATGGTCAGGATCTCTATCAGGTCGCGGTATTCAGTGATCCACATGCGATGGTGTAGTGGTTGACTCTTATGCCTTTAAAACCCTGTTAATTCCAGATGCCGGCATAGCACGCGTTCTCCAAAAAGACCGCTGTTGGTCATCCACACCAGATCTTTTAAAATATGTCCTCGGGAAAGAAAATCCTTCCCGGGGGCCAGTGAGATTCTCCCTTGATGCTCTCATCCGCCTATGGTCCCCTTCTATCACCGTGGAGGCTGGAATATGCCGATATCTGCAGGCCGGATCTTCATTGCGGCCGCCATCATCTGGTTTTCTCCGTGAGGGCTGGAATGTGCCGATACGCAGCGGACCTGGACCACTTCACGGCTCATCCGCAAAATCATATGACTTCGTGCACCACTCTCCGGATCTTCTCATCGAACACGGCACGATCGAACATCCTTGCCCGGGCAAGACAGGCGTCATGGTAGCGTTTGGGGTTCTCCGATACCGCCTTCAATGCCGGGACGATGCTCCTGGTTTCCGCACGGACCCGCAACCCTGTCTCTTCTGTTCACGGTCTCGCGAAAACCGCCCTCATCCACTGCAACGACAGGTTTTCCGGCAGCCATCGCCTCGATCGGGGCCATGCCAAAATCCTCGTCAAGCGCGGTGCAGACGAGTCCGCGGCAACGGGAGTAGAGGTCGAGGAGCCGCGCTTCGGGTACCTCTCCGAGTATGGTGACATTGTGGGGGAGATTCTCCATGAGCCGCCCGACATATCCCCCCGCATGGTCTCCTTCCGCATATCCCCCCACGATACAGAGGCGTTCATCAGGGAGGCACCGGAAGCTCTCTACCTGGAGTTCTATCCTTTTTTCCGGGTAGAGCCGGTTCACCGAGAGCCAGAAATCCCCATACTCCCTGCATGAATAGACCGAGGTGTCTACCGGAGGATGGATGATGTCTGCCTCCCGCTGGTAGTAGGTCCGGATTCTCCCGAGCGTGTTGTTCGAATTGGTTACGATCCGGTCGACATGGGAGACCGCACGCTGGTCCAGGCGTCGATAGAGCGATGTCCACAGGGTAAAAGCCTGTCGCCGGAGAAAGGGCTGGCGCTGAAGGAACGCAGCATACAGATCATAAAACGCCCGTACCGGGGTATGGCATAACCAGATGTTCGGATGGTGCGTTCTGGCCGCATGGTGCGCCCAGTTCCCACTGAATATGAAGAGGTCATAATCCTCTGTGAAATCACAGGAAGAAAATTTGTAGGCTGCCGAGATCTGCTTGAGCGGCGGCACTTTCGGCGTCTTCCCAAGACTTCTTACCACGAGGCCGGACCCGATCTTTTCAAGACTATCCGTATCGGTGGTGATGATATCGGCACCAAGGGTCTGTGCGATAGCGATCGCTACCCTCTCTCCGCCGCCGATTGCCCCGAAATAGTCATGAAATACGGCGCAATGCATAGCTTTCCCCTGGGTCAGCTGATCTGCTGGGTTATCTTAAGAGGACTTTGACAGGAAAGGATACATCACTATCGCTCTCATGAGACAAATGAGAGCTCCATACAAAAGTAGATATGTGAGAGACAATTGAACAGTCCCCTAACTCCCCTCCCTGCAGAAAAAGCATCTTTCCTCTCAGAATCTCAACGCCATTACCCAAAAAAGAGGTCCTTATCATGAGCGCCCGGTCAAATGCCGATGATTGATAGTGCCTATAAAATATATATATTATTATAGATTAATTATTATTTATTTTTTATTCATTGGATAGTTTTTTTACAAAGAATTGAAGAGTATCCTCCATGAAAATCCATTCGCTCAATTTTATTTTGATACTGATTGTCGTGTTTTCTCTCACAGGTATAGTGACTGCTGATTTGTCCTCAGACGCAAGTGAATCCATCGACACAATAATGGAGAATGCAGCAGGGGGAAACCGTCTGGCATTGGTGGTCGGAGTAGGAGATTACAAGAAACTGGACGATAATCTTTTTAATCAGCTCTCTCCGCCGGATGTACGCGATGTTTTGATCGACAACTGCGAATTTGATCAGGTCCTGATGCTGACCGACGACCAGGCCACAAAGGCAAGTATCAAGGCAAAAATGAACCAGTTGGCGATGAAATCGACTCCCTCCAGCATCGTTGTCTTCTATTTCATCGGGCACGGGTCGTATTACTCAGGGAAGTCATATATCTGCCCATATAATTCACTCCTCGATGGTTATGAAAATGATATTTCAGATGCCGACCTGAAAAATTGGCTCGATCTGGTCCCGGCTCAAAATGTCCTTGTAATTATCGACAGCTGCGAGTCAGGAGGATTTTCCCCTAATTCGCTCACTAAACCCGGCACGATACAAAAAGAATTTGCCCAGAAAACTGATGGAACGCTGGATACAGAGCAATTCATGGAACAATTTGGAAGAACATTCACGGGAATACCGGATACCCGCACCATTCAGTCAGCCACTATCACCCCGAACGCAGCCATCAAAGGGAGCAGGTATACGGTCCTGATGGCATCGAAGTCGAATGAGGATTCTTTCGCGACGAATATCCACGGGGGTGTCTTTACCTATTACCTCCTTCAGGGGTTACAGCGTTCCTCGACTGACACGAACATGGATGAATGGGTTTCAGTCTGAGGAGGCCTTCCGTTACGCTGCCCCGAAGACATCCTCGTATCTGAAATCTAAACAGAATCCCAGGATGTATGATGGGGATACATCGCATGACATTCTGTTGGCCGGAGAGTCGAACACGGATCCGATCCCCACAGGAGCGATCTCCTTGACCTCTACCCCTTCCGGGGCAACCGTTTACCTTGACGGTGTAAATAAAGGAGTTACACCGGTCACGCTGACCGGTATCTCCATCGGGGATCACCAGATAAAATTGACCAAATCCGGTACCAGGACTACATCACCAATGCCATTGTCACCACAGGAACCACCACCTATGTCTCAGCCCCCCTTTCCCTGACCCCTCCCTCTACGACCCAGTACTTCAGGAAGGAGAAACATTCCGGGTATATCTTCCAGAACCCCTACCTGGAGAAGATAGCGTATACCCCGCTTTCATTTTTTTCCCATCCATTCAATACACCGCGAACGAAGGGAAAAAGGACGAGAATGCTGTCAATTGTTTCGAATCGTTTTCGATGTATCGAATTTTGGGCATAGGTATGGCTCTCCCGGATCACCTTTGCGTACTGATTAGGACGTGAACGTACTTACCACCGACAGAGAAACCACGAGGTCACATTACCCTCCGAAAAAGAAAAAGAGAAACAGCGCTCTGACATCTGGTAAATCCTGTTGAATACCTCATGCAAAATGAGCAGGGTAAAGAACGGGTTGATAAGGGGCCGCGCAAATCCGAGTATTAGGCACTGGTATTTTCCCCCTGCGATCACTGATGGTTAGTATCCCTATCAGGCTGCAGTATTTCCACGTGCAATTGATTATTGGCTGTATTGCGAACCCTGTTCATTTCAGTCCGGTATACCTTCATGATGAGACTGGATCCCTGCCATCAAGGAAAGACGATACTGGAACGACATTCGAACAGAGTTATGGCCTTTTGTTCCCGACTCGCCGTATCACCATTATCTCTACCGGGATCTCCCTGACCTCGTCCTGGTGGAAGTGAGAACGTCCGTCTGACCGGGAGGAGACCACCGATCACTTCATCGATCTCTCCCCTTCCGGCCAGGTATGCCTCGACAAAGGACCGGCTGCCTGCATTGAATATCCCGTAGAGCACCGGGGCTATTGCCAGGGATGCATCGAGAAATGGCCGGTCGGCATGGAGTCTGCTGGGCGCCAAAGGGCGGATTCATCACGACAGTATCGCAGTCTCCGATCTGCCCGGAGTTGCCGGGTCCCTGCTATCAGCGTGCAGGAACAGGATATCCACCTCGGCCCGTCCGCATTCCGGCGGGCAATCTGCAAGGGCGGACTGGTCGATATCCACCGCGACCACCTCACGGGCCCCGAGGAGCGAAGCCCCGATTGCGAGGATCCCGGTGCCGCAGCCGAGGTCGCAGACCCGCTTCCCTTCGATATCCCCTTTCAGTGCTGCATGGAACAGGAGCCGGGCGGCAAGGGGTGCAGGGGTCCGGTATTGTTCGAGCAGGGGCGAGGGGTCGGAAAACCCCTCCAGGTTTTCGAGCAACCGCTCGAGCCGGTTCAGTTTCATCGTCAGGGCATCTCGTCGACCACGTAGTCTTCCCAGCGCCGGGTACCGCAGAGGATCTCAAACTCTCCCGGGGTGAGGACCGGGACAGGAAAACGGACCTGGTCATCGTAGGCAAGGCGTGGACATGCCGTGTTCACGTATGCCTCAAAGCCGAGGTTCAGGAGCTCGTCCGGACTCACTTCGTGCATGAAGACAAGGTATGCCCTGTCGCAGAGAGCGAGGAGGTGTTTTCCCAGGGGGTAGCGGTTCTGCCCGGGCTTCGTGCTGACGATGATCCCGATATGCCGTGCAGCCCGGGCTTTCTCGATGAGAGCATGCCGTTTTCTGAGAAATTTACGGGCATCCACCTCGACTGCCTGGCCGGTGAGCGGGTCGAGCGCCACGACATGGGCACCGGTGGCAAGCTGCACCCCCAGGGGATGAAAGACCCCTGTCCCGACAAAAAGGATCTCTGAAACCCCCGGTATCCGGGCAGCTTCAAACGAGCAGCCGAGCACCTGGCCCGGCTCCGGGGTTCTCCCTCCTGCTGTCCGGAAGACCGGCTCGTAGCCTTCCGCCCTGAGGACCTCCACGATGCCCGGGAGCATATGCGTGTGCTGGGCGGTGGTGATCACCCCGACCGCCCGTTCCTTTAGGAGGGGGAGTGCCGATCGCACCACGGAAGGGTCGATGTCCACCCGGAAGGGCACATGAATGACGGAAGGGTGGGTGATGAGGGGGGTATGGCCGAAGTGGACGAGCACATCGGCATACTCAAGCAGGTCCAGGGAAAGGTCGCAGGCGCCGTAGCAGGGATCCCCGCTGATAATCACGGAGAACCCCTGGCGTTTCAGGGCATCCGCGACCTCGGCTGCCTTCCGCTTCAGGCCGGCAGGGAACTGGAGGGCGAGCAATCGTGCCCCTCTCTCCCTGAGCTCGGAGCCAAGGTCAGAAATACCGTTCAACCACATGCACCCTGTCGGTGACCCGGACGGTCACCAGCGCCTTGTAGGGCCTCCCGATATCAGCATCGCCCCTCTTGATTGCAAAACAGATGTCTGAGACTTCGGCACCTGTTTTGTCAAGGGCAGCGAGGAGAGCCCTGGTTGTTCCTCCCGTGCTGATCACATCGTCGACAATAACGACCCGTTCCCCGGGATCCACCCCGTTTAAGTAGAGCTTGCCTTTCGAATACCCCGTCACCTGGTGGAGCGGGATCTCGCCCTTCAGCAGGTACTCCCGCTTTCTGACGATGTTGAGGGGAAGGTCGGTCATGCACGAGATGATCGAGCCGATGGGGATCCCCATCGCTTCCGCAGCGATGATCCGATCCACCCTGTCCAGGTCCATGACCTTGATCATGGCGATCGCCACCTCACGCAGGAGGGCAGGGTCAAGCGAGGGGACCCCATCGGTGATAGGGTGGATGAAGTAGTTGTAGTCGCCGCGTTGTACGATCGGGCACCTTTCAAGCGATGTTATCAGCCGGTTCAGCATACTGCTCACCAATATCTTCCAAAAATGCTTCAATGATTCCCGCATGCACATGGGGCATGCAGACGATCCTGAGGTGGTTGTTGCGGGTGAAGGAGACCTGCCACGGGGCAGGGACCGGAAGCTTTGGCCTCTCGAACGTGGCCACGTTCACATCAGGGCGGACGATGGGTCGGATCCCGATAGCTCTCCATCCCGTCTGTCAGGCGCCGGGTGTTCTTCATGCACCCATGGACCACCGCTTTCATCCCGTCGTATCCCAGGTACTCGAGCACCGCGAGTGCCCCTGCGACCGACCCTCCCGTGCGGGTGCCGGAGAGCGTGAACTCCTGCTTTACCGTGAGATACGGGGTGTCAACCGAGAGCGAGCAGAGGTCCCTCTCATTCCGAAGCAGGAGGCACCCTGCAGGGATCGTGCTCATCCCCATCTTGTGGGGATCGACGGCAAGGGAACTCACGCCCGGGAGTGAAAAATCGAACTCCGGGGCTCCTTCCAGGAACGGCAGGACCATTCCGCCGAATGCCGCATCGACATGGAAGAAGATCCCCTCCTCGCTGGCAAACGCCGCAAGCTCCCTGATAGGGTCCACCATGCCGTACTCGGTGGTCCCGGCAATCCCGACCATGCAGCAGGTACGGGAATCCACTGCCTCCATGAACCGGTCGGGGTCTGCACGGTAGTTCGCATCAAGGGGGACCGGGCGCAACTCCACCCCGGTCAGGTCGCAGGCTTTCCTGAAGGAAAAGTGGGCGGATTCCGGTATCACCACGTTGGGGGACGCGATCCCTGCCGTCGCCCTGGCGATCCGTATAGCCTGGATGTTTGACTCGGTCCCTCCGGTTGTGGCATACCCGCAGGCATCGGGGTTGTGAAAGAGGGTCCCGAGGCGGCTGATAAGGAGCCGCTCAAGGGAGGCTGTCCCGGAAAAAAGCCCCGGGTCGCCGAGATTGGTCTCCATAAAAAGTGCATGGGCCCGGACCGCTACGGGGTGCGGGAGGGTGCACATCGAGCTGAGGATATAACGGTGGAGTGTATCCTCCCGCTTTGTTGCCTCCAGGAATGAGAAGAGTTCTTTCTCGGAAATCCCTTTACTCCGCATGTGACCTTCTCGCACTCTCGAGGATGATCCGCATCTCGGTCCGTGCGACGGTCTCCCGTATCTTTCCGATGGCATCGATATTTGCCGAGACGCTGGAAATCCCGTGCTCCACGAGCCATTCGACCATCGGCGGTTCCGAACCGGCCTGGCCGCAGATGGAGCATTCGACGCCGTGCTCGCGGCAGGCCTGGATCGCCTGGTCAATCAGGGCGAGGACCGCAGGATGCTTGGGCTGGTACATATCAGCGACATTCTCGTTGTTCCGGTCGATTGCAAGGGTGTACTGGACGAGGTCGTTGGTCCCAAACGAGGCGAAATCGATCCCGGCATGGATGAAGTCCTCGACCATGAGGGCACTGGAGGGGATCTCGATCATGATCCCGAGGGTTGCGGAATCGACATCCACACCCCACCCGGCCATCATCCCGCGAGCGGCAATAAACTCGGCAGGGTGCGACACCATGGGGAACATCACGCCGAGGTTGTCGTATCCCTGCTCCCAGAGCCGCTTGAATGCTTCCACCTGGAGGCGGAACTGTTCCGGGCTCTGGAGGTCCCGGCGGATACCCCTCCACCCCAGCATGGGGTTGTGCTCGTGGGGTTCGCTCTCGCCGCCGGCCATGTTCCGGAACTCGTCGGTCGGGGCGTCAAGCGTCCGCACCCATACCGGCTTTCCGTAGAAAGCATCGAGCACGATCTTGATCCCCTTGTATAATTCATCGATGAACTCCTCCTCTTTCCCATTCGCGATAAACCAGCCCGGCGTCTTGTTCAGCCCGAGGATGAGGTGCTCGATCCGGAGCAGGCCAACCCCGTCCGCACCTGTGGCGGCAGCCCGTGCGGCTGCTGCCGGGATCGAGACGTTCACCTTGACGCTGGTCGCAGTGATCAGCGGCGATGCACCAGCGGCAGCCGCGGGAACCGGTGCCTGGACGGGTTTTTCGATCGCCCCTTCGTAGATGAACCCTTTCTCACCGTCAACCGTGACGAGCTGGCCGGGCTTCAGCACTGACGTGGCGTTCCTGGTCCCCACGACGGCCGGAGTCCCGAGTTCCCGGCTGACGATCGCGGCATGGCAGGTCATACCGCCCTCGTCGGTCACGATTGCAGCGACCTTCTGCATCGCCGGCACCATGTCGGGGTTTGTCATCCTTGTGACGAGGATATCCCCCTGGCTGACCGAACCGGTGTCCTTGACATCCCGGATCACGACGACACGCCCGGTTGCGATGCCCGGCGATGCCCCCTGCCCCTTCACGAGGATCTTTCCCTCGATCGAATCGGTCTTCCCGGCAACGTTGCTGGTCCGGATGGTCGTGATGGGCCGTGACTGGAGGATGTAGAACGTGGTTCCCACAATGCTCCATTCCACATCCTGGGGAATCCCGTAATGGGTCTCTGCCACCTTGCCAAACGTTGCAAGCCGTGCGATTTCATCGTCCGAGAGGACAGCGGCCTCCTGCCGTTCTTTTGAGACCTCGAGGGTCTTGGTCCCATGCTCCCCGTCAGAGACGATCTCGATCATCTTCGCGGCGACCAGCCGGTCGATCACTTTTCCCGTCCTCTGGTCGAAGACATACTTGTCGGGGGAGACTGAACCGGATACCACCGATTCGCCGAGTCCCCAGGACCCCTCGATGATGGAGAGCGGCTCTCCGGTGACCGGGTGGGAGGTGAACATCACGCCGGCCTTCTCCGAGTTGATCATCTGCTGGACGACGACGGCGATATTGACGCTCCTGTCGTCGAATCCCTGTTTCGCACGATAATAGATCGCCCGTGCCCCATAGAGCGAGGCCCAGCATTTCTGGACTGCTTCAAGCAGGTTCTTCTCCCCTTTGATGTTCAGGTAGGTCTCCTGTTGGCCGGCAAAACTTGCATCCGGGAGGTCCTCTGCAGTCGCGCTCGAGCGGACGGCCACGACCATTCCTCCCCCGTCTAATCTCTGGTAGGCCTCCCTGATCCGGTCCTTCAAGGCTGCGGGCATCTTTGCCTTCATCACGGCCGCCCGGGCTTTTTTGGAAGCCCGCTCGAGGGCGGGGTTATCGTCGACGTTCAGGTTCTCGAGATCGGCAAACAGGGCCTGTTCTATCCCGGTCTCGATAAGAAAATGACGGAACGCCCGGCTCGTGACCACAAACCCGCCGGGGACCGGTAGGCCGATAGACGACATTTCCCCAAGCGACGCTCCTTTCCCCCCGACTGCGGCGATATCCTCTTTTCGTATCTCTTCAAGCCAAAGAACATCCGGCATCTCCTTCATTCACGCACCACTATAATCTCACCTGTCATCTGCTAATAAATTATCATCATTCGTCCTCACGGAAGGAGCCGGTTTTTTTAAGCGGTGCTCCAAGAAGAAGGTTAGAAGAGCTATGGTGGCTACATAGTATGGGTTTTAATGTGAGCGCCAGGATACTGGTCAGCGATCCGCTGGCCGAAGATGGGTTAGATCTGCTCAGGTCCGAGTTCCCGGTGGATGTCAGGACGGAACTCCCGGAAGACGAGCTGATAAAAATCATCGGGGAATACGATGCGCTGCTTGTCCGGAGCGGGACAGAGGTCACTGCGAAGGTGATCGAGGCGGGAAAGAAGCTGCGGTTCATCGGGAGGGCCGGCGCAGGGGTGGACAATATCGATATGGATGCGGCGACGCGGCGGGGGATCATCGTTGCGAACGCCCCGGAGGGAAACACCCTCGCGGCAACCGAGCATACGATGGCCATGATGCTCTCGCTTGCCCGGAATATCCCGCAGGCCAATGCCTCCCTGAAAAAGAAGGAGTGGAAGCGCTCGAAGTTCATGGGGGTGGAGCTGAACGAGAAGACGCTCGGGATCGTCGGTCTTGGCAGGATCGGGCGGGAGATCGCCAAGAGGGCGAACGCGATGGGAATGCACTGTGCCGGGTACGACCCGTTCATCAGCATGGACCGGGCTTCCCAGCTGGGAGTTGCATTGGTATCCCTCGAGGAACTCTTCAGGATATCGGATTTCATCACGGTCCACACCCCTCTGATCAAGGAGACGAACCACATCATCAACGCCAAAACCATTGCCACGATGAAAGACGGGGTCAGGATCATCAACTGCGCCCGCGGGGGCATCATCGATGAAAAAGCCCTGTATGACGCGGTGAAGGCAGGAAAGGTGGCCGGAGCGGCACTCGATGTGTTTGAGGAGGAGCCGCCCCTCAACTCGGAGCTCCTCACCCTCGACCAGGTGATCACGACCCCCCATCTCGGTGCAAGCACGGTCGAGGCACAGACCAATGTCTCGGTCTCCATTGCAAAGCAGTGCAGTGCCGTGCTGAAGGGGGGATCGGCCAGGTATATCGTGAACGCACCGATCGTCCCGGCAGAGGATGCCGACACGATCGAGCCGTTTGCCTCCCTTGCCGAGAAGATGGCTCGGTTCCTCACGCAGCTGGTGGAAGGACGGATGGAACGGGTGGAGTTCACCTACAGCGGGGATCTCTCCCAGCTGGGGACGAACACGCGGTTCATCACCCGGATGGCCTTGAAAGGGCTGCTCGACCCGATCCTCCAGGTGCCGGTCAATATCGTGAATGCCGAGTTCATCGCGAAGGAGCGGGGGATCAGCTACTCAGAGACCACCACCCCTGAATCGGGCGGGTTCAAGAGCCTCGTCACGATCCGGGTCAAGACCGACAAGATGGAGGAGACGATGAGCGGGACGGTCTTTTTCAAGGGGAGGAGCCGGATCGTCTCCATTGGCGGCTACACGATGGACATGATACCTGAAGGGTATGTGATCGTATCCCGGCATCTCGACAAGCCCGGGGTGATCGGCAGGGCCTCCACCATCCTCGGGAAAGCCAATATCAACATCGCGGGGATGCAGGTTGGCAGGATCACCCCCGGCGAAGAGGCGATCATGGTCCTGAACGTCGATGGCGAGGTGCCCCCCGCTATCATGGACGAGATACTGGCGAAGGTCGGGATATTTACCGCAAAATTCGCCAAGATCTCGGATAACCTGATCTGATTTTATTCACTTTTTTTACATGGGGGGAGGCGGAGTCTCCGGGTAATGGTACTTCAAAATGAGCCAGGATCCCGGATAACTGATCTGATTTTATTCACTTTTTACTGGGTATGGATCTGAAGTCTCCAGGGAATTGTAGAGCAAATTTGGCAGGATCCCGGATAACTGATCTCAATCAATCACTTTTTCACAGGATGTTGAGGTGAAATATCCGTTGTAATCCCCGGAAAAAGAGAGAGTATCCAGGCTTCAATTCCTGAAAATCTTCACCGGGTCAGGAAGGATTGTCGGCCGGACGTCGGTCATGAAATACATGTACGGCATTCGTGACACGTTGTACTCGAAATAGCCTTTTGCAAAGTCAGAGAGACCCTGTTGGCGCCTGCCGAAGATCAGGATGAAGAACCACTGGATAAAGAGGCAGATCATGGCGAGGATCCCGTATACCATGGCTACGATACCGATCGCGATCCAGTACACGATACGGACAAAGAGCTCGAGCCTCCGGGCATCGTGCTCGTACATGAAAATCTGGTCAGGAGTTGTCTTCTGTTCAGGATTTTCAGTCATGACAAATACCTCATTCTCCATTTCGGCTGCATGTCCTAATATCTGCCGTTCAAAAATCCGTGGAAGGGGATCATTCCCTTACGGGTGTCCTTGAGCCCAGTGCATGGATTACAGTCGGTTAATTGGAGGAAAAGAGAATAGTTTAATAGTTATGTGACTGATATTAAGAGGCATCTCGTTATTCCGAGAGGGCTCGTGGTCTAGCTGGTTATGACGTCGCCTTGACATGGCGGAGGTCAGGAGTTCGAATCTCCTCGAGCCCATCGCTGTTTTTTCAATACAGAAAGTTCTGCTTCCAGTTTTGATAGTCGTGTCATGCCATCATCATACTGTCCTGCTTGTTCAACCATATTGCGAAGGACGAATACGCATGGCAAATAAATATAAGCCCCCTATTTTATGTAGCAACTGTATGGCAAACAAAACTCTAGAAGAGCTGCTATTCGAACTGGAACGCCAGAGACTCTGGGTAACTTTATTAATCACAATAGTTGGTTTGGCTATTGCCGTTGGGGTTATATTTATCCTAAAGGGTTTTGCCACTACTGATTCGGCTGGAATAGTTACCTATATGCCTCCGGAAGGAATCGCATCTATCGTTGGTCTCTTCACGACCGTACTTGGCACGATTGTTGGGGCATTCCTCGGCCTCCAGTTTGGGCTTAGCGAAAAAGCGAAAAACGATGCCGTGAGATTGAATAATACAAAAGTCGCACTTGAAGCTATTGCAAAACTATCACAAACGGAAAGTGTTGCCGGGGAAGATTTGGCAAAGAGATTACTCTAAAACCTCTAAAACACCTTTTTTTAAATTTTTATAATCAATGATTTTATTTATCATAATAGATAAAATTTACTTATTGGTCTCATCAGGGCATATATTTGAATTAGGTTTTTTTTGACACTGTTGCAACATCCTCTCAAATCGAACATCAGAACCTCATCTAATGCAAATATTTTTCGTTATTTTGGCTCCGGATGGATGCATGGAATTACGTGAATGTAAACAGTTTGCCAACGAGAACCGTGTAACCTACATTGCCCCCACTGACAGGGATCAGCCTCGTGTCAGGGCATTTGCGATGTGGTATGCGGATACGACAGGGTTTTATTATCACACCGGGACTCCAAAGAGCGTCTGGAAGCAGTTGATGAAGAACCCAAAAAGGGAACTCTGTTTCCTCTCTCCTGTGGAGGGCAGGGGGTTGGGAAGGTGATGCGGGTGTGCGGAAACGTTGAGTTTCTTGAGAACAAGTCCCTTGAAGAGCGGCTTTTCCGGGACCGGCATCCGCCTCAACCGTACCATTATCCCGGTCGATACCATTCTCCGACACAATTATCGTCCACAAGGATCGAAACCTATCCTGGTGGGTTTCACATACCAGTGCACAAACAATCGCTTGGGGACAGGCTGAGAGGGAATACCCTCTTCCCTTACCAGTGATTCATATACCCTAAGCAACGTTCGAAACTTTCCGTGCAGGTGTGAGATGGACAAAACCAATGCGACAGTCCTGGAGCTTGTTCAGGAGACCAGGATCAGCACACTGCTCGAAGGTGCTGGCAAAAAGCATTACGAAGCCAGTGGGGTCTGCCTGAAGGATGGCTATCTCCACGTCATTTTTGATGATACTCCACGCCTTTTACGACTCAGGCTGGAGGACTGGGATCATGCAGGGGAGGCGCCCGTCCTGCTGGAGTTGAAGGGCACAGGCGCTGGGTATGAAGATATCACCTACCTGCCATCAACCCGCAGGTGGTATTGCCTGATTGAGGCTGCCGAAACGAAATCGGGCGTCTCCCTGCCGCGTGTCGATGAGTTCGACGAATCGTTCACTTTTCTCAAAGGGCACTGGCTGAACTTCCCGCTCAAAGCCGGCAACAAGGGGTTCGAAGGCTTGTCAACCCTGCACGTAGCCGGGAAGGATTCCCTGCTCGGTCTCTGCGAGGGAAATGACTGCAAAAGCGGCAAGTCCGGTGCGCAACCGGGAAACGGCCGTATCCAGGTCTTTTCCTGGGCTTCGGAACAATGGGAGCATGCCGGCACCATCAGGCTCCCGGAAGCGGTCCAGTTCAAGGATTATGCCAGCCTCGATGTCCGTAACGGTTCTCTCTCGGTGATATCGCAGGCTTCATCGGCCATGTGGGTAGGCCGCCTTCGTGAGCAGCCTGCCGATCTGGACGATCTGTTCAGAGACGATGGCCGGCTGTACCTGTTCCCCCGCGATGAAAAAGGCCGGAGCTTGTACTGCAATATGGAAGGGGTGACCTGGCTTGAAGACGATCGGTTGGTCGTCGTATCGGATAAAAAGAAGGCCAATCAGCCGGGACGCTGTGCCCGGAAAGACCAGTCAATCCACCTCTTCACACTACCTAAACCAGATCCACCGTAGCAGAGGGGCTGAAACAATATGGATCGCTGATTATCCCCCTTTTTTGTTCGGGACGGGGACGGGGGGAAAAAATGGAATCCGTTCTCCTTCCTCATTCTCACGTTCCGGGCTCTTACTACCTCCAACCATTTCAGAACACGATATCCTCTTTTGGAAACCTTACTTTCTGCATCGGCTTGTCGGCAGCATACCCCACCGGGCAGAGCATGGTCGGGACAAGAGGGGGGGGGATCTTCAGGATCCTGGTAAACTCCTTCGGGTCGAATCCTCCCATCGGGCAGGAATCAAAACCGAGAGATTTTGCACCGTTCAGGGCATTTCCAAGCGCCAGGTAGGTCTGGGCCTGTGACCATGCCAGTTTCTGCTCCGGGGACATTGGCTTGGTGAACTGGACTGCCATACCTATAACCCTCTCCTGCAGCTCTTCAGGAACTCCGGTCTTTTTCAGGAGTGCCCCAAGCCTGTGAATGAGGCTGTCATAGTCAGGATCTGCACAGAACACAAGCAGGTGTGAACAGGTCGTGACCTGTTCCTGGTCAAATGCCGCTGGTTTCAGCTGCTCCTTAATCTTCTGATCGGTTACCACCTTGATCTTCCAGGGCTGGAGGTTCAATGCCGACGGGGCGAACCGGACCATCTCCAGCAGCTCATGGATCTTTGTTTCAGGAAGCTTCCTGCCGTCAAATTTCTTCGTCGCATATCGCGACATCACGATAGTGGCAAATTCCATTGTATGTATCCTCTGTTATCCGGTTGGTTAAGGAGTTCCCCTATATAAACGTGGGTTTCCTGAACCGGCAAGGTCGCAGCGCAAAGGTAGCGGATACTGGAATGCAAAGAGACCCGGCTGATTCCGCTTCTTCTCTCTCTAAAACAGGTTTCTTTACCGGAATGATCGTAAAAGCACGGGTATGGCCGTTTTTAGAACTGCACAGGTGCCGGTTCTGTCCGCCAGATGATATGACTCCGAGTGATTTTTTCCCCGGGATCAATCATTCCCCCATAGTTCCTGGCATCACTGTGGTTCGGGGAGCCAGGTGTTTTCATCAGTTTTCAAGAAAAGGATGAACATCGGGCTCCTTGTCGCTCTTTTTGGCGAGCCGATCATAGATATCGATCAGTTTTTCCGCGTTCCTGTTGGCTCCGGACCTTGCCGACCGCATGGTCTGGAGTTCAGTCATCAATCGATCGTATGTCCGAATCGAAATCCCCCCCTTTTCCCCCCTGGTTTCTTCGAGGATATCTGTGTCCCTTTGTTCCACGGGACCAATTGGATACGTCTTTCCTGAATACATATATTCATATGCCAAGCAATAGACTTCCCAAAACTGGTTCGGGTCCCAATAGCGAATTAAGCCCCTTATATCCATTTGCCATGCAATGGAGCCTCCAAACGGGTAAGGGTCACAGACAATGACTTGATGAATACCCCTGTTTGACCTCACCAATCCGTGAAACATTGTTTTCCAGTACTATCAGTCAGGATTTTCACCTCCTCTTCCTGCGCAATTTGTTTGTTGCGAGGTGGGAGAATAGGATACAAAACCCCTCTTCTCGTAAGGTATTATACTGAGCAGCATAATAGTACATGAAGGATTGAGGCGTTGCGAAAAGAGTTCCCTTTGGCTTGTTTTTCAAGAGGATTATACGACAAAAGCAGGGAGGGAACCCTTGCAGCCACTTTACCCGGGAAATCAGAATATCCAGTGAATTATGGTTAGAATTCTGAATTGACAGGGAATCAGGATTTGTTCATTATGTCAGGAGATCATTGCACACGCAACATGGGGGATATTCAGGCACTTTTTCGGTCGCGGCTCCAGATACAGATCCTTCTGGCCCTGGTTGATGGGAACAAGACACTCGCCCAACTACGCGAAATAACCGGGAGCTCATCCCAGGCACTTATCCCAAGGATCCGCAAGCTGGAATCGGGTAATTTCATAGCCATTTCAGACTATGAATATCACCTTACTCCCGTAGGCAGATTACTCAGGCAAGAAGATGCAGGATATTATTCGTTTCAAGTCGATTACCACGAAGCATAAAAATTTCTGGCACCAGCATTCTTCCGAAGAGATACCGGAAAAATTTTTAGATACCATCGGGGATCTTTACAATTCGGAGATTATTGCCGATACGGAAATCAACATTTTTAATGTGTATTTCAATTTCCTGAAGATTATTCAGGAAGCCAAACACCTGTATATCCTCACCCCCATCTCAAGCCCTGCACACATTTGTGCCGTCATGAAACGAATCGGTGAAGGGGTATATGGAGAAATACTGGTCGGAGAAGATCTTTTCAGGCAAATTTCGGTATCCTCAGATTTTGACAAGATTCAGGAGCTCGCCAAAAAAACCAAAAGCAAGATTTTCATCCTTGAAAAGCCCCCAAAACTGGGGCTTACTGTCACAGATAAGCATCTCTCCCTTGGACTTTACAAAAAAGACGGGGTCTTTGATACGACAACCGACCTCTTCTCAATCGATGAAAAGGCAGTACACTGGGGCCAGATGTTGTATACTCATTACCGTGATGCTGCAAAAGAAATGACACTATACATCTGATAAATCCCTCTATTTTCCCAAAGGTCCCGGAGCAGTCCGGCGGGTTGTTGACTGAGTTCCGACTGGTTCCGTTTGTTGGTTATCCCTTGCGTGGGTCCAGTGACAACAGCGTAATCATAGTCTTTGCCGAGCAAAATGACCCTGTACTCGCCTTTGAATAGCCAGAAGAAACTGACCAGCAGCCTGCCGGTGCAGTGCTTACGTTGTCGCTGTGATGGCACCGTCAGATGAAGGAACCCGGCCACTCTCCTAAAGGGCAGCCCTCTCTTCGTGTCGTCGCTGGGATGGAATGGCAGCGGTGCCTGGCTCCAGCACCCGATCTCCCGAAGGCGAACCGGATATGACCAAAAAACAGATCAGGTGCAGGTTCGTACCAGTATGCGCATGGAAGAAGGATTTTTTTTCACCATATTCGAAGGACTGCCCCGGCAGGGTCCCGGGCTTGATGACTGGTACAGCCCGGGCATTTCACACTATCCCGGACCTCCCGGCTGACGCCCGGATTCTCGATATCGGGTGCGGTTCAGGGATGCAGACACTCGCGCTTGCCCGCCTCTGCCCCGGTGCGACAATCATCGCCTCCGATATTCACCAGCCATTTCTTGACGACGTCACTGAGCGGGCAGCGAAGGCGGGACTGGATGGGCGGATCACATGCCTGCGTGCATCGATGGACGATCTCCCGTTTCCCGCAGGATCCTTCGATCTCATCTGGGCTGAGGGTTCGGCGTTCGTGATGGGATTTTCGGAGGCACTCTCTTCCTGGAAACGGCTCCTGAAACAGGGAGGGTACCTGGCCATCTCGGACCTGTTCTGGTTCACCCATACCCCGACGGAGGAGTGCAGGCAGTTTTTTGAACGGCAATATCCTGCCATGGTGCATGAAGAGGAGGCATGCGGGATGATTCGGGATGCAGGGTACACAATACTCGCCACCCTGCGGCTCCCCGACGCCGCCTGGTGGAAGCACTATTATATCCCCCTGGCCCGCCGGCTGGAAGTGCTGAAGGAACAGTATCCGGACGACCAGGAGGTGCAGGCCCTCCTTGCCTCGGTCGAAGAGGAGATAGCGGTATTCCGCACCCATTCACGGGAATACGGGTATTCCTTTTTCATCGTGAAGAAAGGGGACGATTCGCAGTAGCCATGTGGAGAGGGGAGACTGGGCGTGGTGACCATAATTGCACCGTGAGTAGTGAGAAAGAGCCAGCCAATGCCATCAAGGATAATCGTGAAGCGTTTCAGGATTGGACAAATGAAGACCACAACCTCCCCTGGACAACCCTGCCACGCTTGACCTGCTGCATAAACAAAGAGAGCATGTCAGGCGTGAAAAAGACCTTCTTGTGGCCTCCTTTGGGAAATGAGCGGAACAATGTTATTCCTGTGGATGGATGATCACTTTTAAACTCCCCTCCCGCGGGTGGGCAGTCAGGGAAAACCCCTGAACCGTCTCTTGTAAGGGAAGAACATGGGTGATCATATCGGCCACATTGATCCTGTTATACTGGATCCATTTCAATGCCGTCGAAAGATTATGGAAATCGGCAGCATAGGAATGGGTGATCGTCGTCTCTTTTTGCCACAGGTTCCAGAGATTGATTTCGGACTGGACGTCAGGATTTGTGGGGGCAAAAAACAAGATCGTACCCCCTCGTCCGATTGCCTCGAGGGACTGTTTCACACACAGGGGAACCGGTGCAGTCATAATAACGGTGTCTGCGCCAAGCCCGCCGTTGCATTCTTTAAACGTCCCCGGAACATCGTCCGTCCCGAGAATGGTTGCATCAGCGCCGAATTTCCGGGCGAGCTCCAGTCGATCGGGATTGATATCGGAGACAGCGATACATCCCGCCCCATTCAGCCGGGCAACCTGCACGTGCAGCAACCCGGTGATCCCGGCGCCAATGATCAGGACAGATCGGCCATCTGAAGTCGGAGCCCGTTGCTGCCCACGCACCACACATCCAAGGGGTTCAACAAACGTTCCTGCGTCAAAAGAAACCGGTTTTGGAAGGCGTAAGATACCCCGATCCACGTTGATTTCGGGCAGAACGACATACTCTGCAAACGCCCCGTACGCATGTTTGAATTTTGTTTTCTGCAGGGTTTCACACGCGGTCGTATGCCCTCGTATACATGCATTACACGTGTTGCAGGGGACATGATGGGTAACGACAACCCGATCTCCCACGTTCCATTTCGGATCTGCGTGGGAACCGACTTCTGCAATGATTCCTGCGCATTCATGTCCAAACGCTCCAATACCCCCGGGTCTTCCCGCACGCTGTATTCGATACCATTCCATGACATCCGACCCGCACACGCCGCACGCCATGATTTTGACCTTGATCTCTCCTGGTCCAACCATGAGATCTTCCACCTCTTCGGTGCGGATGTCACTGTTCGAATAATAGACTGCTGCCTTCATTGTGTTCACCGTGGGAGCGTCATTGCATAAAAATATGTGAAAAATTCAATCGAGCTTGCGTGCATCGGGTAATGTTGCATTGTACATGTCCAGGGCTTCTTTTACGGTATAATTTTGATGGACAATTGCCCCAATTGCCTTGATCATGCCGATCGGGTTGTCATCCTGGAAAATATTTCGTCCGAAATCAACTCCCACTGCGCCCGCCTGGATCGAGTTGTAGACCACTTGCAAAGAGTCAGGAGGACTTGTATGCTTTCCTCCTGCCACGACGACAGGTGTGGGAGCAACGGCGTCAACCAACCGGGAAAACTCCTCGCAGTAATAGGTCTTGATGATCCGGGCCCCGGCATCCTGGCAGATACGGGATGCAAGCGCCAGATAGCGGAGATCCCGGGCCATGTTCTTCCCCACGGCCGTTACCGCCAGGACGGGAATTCCGTATGCTTCGGCCTGGTTGATCATGTCGGTGAGATTGAGAATGGTCTGTTGCTGGTTGACAGAGCCGATGAAAACACTGACCGCGACCCCGGCCGCGTCCATCCGGATGGCCTCCTGAATGGGAACCGTGAGCTTTTCATCGCTCAATTCTTCGTTTAAAACGCTGTTTCCCCCTGTCACCCGTAGCATGATGGGTTTTGACCCGAGATCTTCGCACGCAATATTGCTCCGCACTGCCCCGCGAGTCGTCATCAGGCAATCGCAATAAGGGAGGAGTGTTTTTATGGTGTTGCTCATATTGCGCAGGCCCGTTGTCGGCCCCTGAAAATAGGGATGGTCTATCGCGAGCATCACCACCCGGTTCTCTTTTGGGTTGATGATCCGGTTCATCCGGCTTTGGATGCCACTGTCAAGGTATGCATTTGCCATGGGGACACTTCACGAGAATAAATGACACGCAACGGTATAAAAAGTTGGGATTATTCCTCCTTTGGCCTGACGATCAGGTACCCCTTCTCCATCAGCCAATAGTGAAATTCATGGGTACTATGCAGACAATTGGATGCACAAATCGCCCGGATTTCTTCATATTTCGGAGATTTTTCCACTTCGTCATCCAAAAGCAGTTGCACCGGGCATTTCACCTCATGACAATATTCCCGGCGCGTATAATCGATATACCCCTCGATCGACTCCATAATTGAATCTTAGAAAAGAGATGAAAAAGGTTTACGGAAATACCATACCATGAATAATAGCCCAAGAAGGAGTACTTCGATGCCATAGTACATCGACGGGATCGACCCTTCAATATCCTTGAATACCTCATAAAAGGTACCTTACTATTCATCGTCGAAATGAAGATACAAGGGAGCAGAAGGCTTGTGCTCATTTCGTGCGGGAATGGAGTCAAAGCGACGGAATCCAATGCGATCGATTTCCAGTGGTTGACTGAACCAGGAGAGGCATTGTGGCACACAACAGGTACGCTCTCCTCAGCATTCTACGGATAATGTCGTATGACCGATGAGAAAACAATCAATCCGTTCACCGACCTTGACTGGGCGACGCTTGAGTCCTGGACCGGGGCAAAGACCCTCTCGAAGGGGAGAGAGTACCAGCGCAAAGGGAGGGTGACCTCTCTTGCATGCAGCCATGATGGCTCACTTGTCGCCTGGGTTACCGGGTCGGAACGGTATGCAACGATAGTCACCAATAAAAACGGCCTTGACTCGGCATGTACCTGCCCGGTAAGGGAGTCCTGCAAACACGCCGTGGCAGTGGTCCTGGAATACATCGCCTTTCGCGAGAAGGCTGTACCGGTCCCCTCTCTGGCACCGGATGATCCGCGGATCGCGCTGCTGGACGACCTCTTTCCGGACGCCTTCCCTGGAGAAAACAAGGATGTCGAAGACAACAGACTGCAGTTGTCCGGATCCCATCATCCTGATACTGATCCTGGCGGTATCAAGAGACCTCACAGTCCGTTGCGGCACTACCTTGACACGATGAAGAAGAAGGAACTTTTAGACCTCATGGAGGAACTGATGGAACAGTTCCCGGAAGTGGGGCAGGAGATTTCTGACCGAAGATCGCTGGCTGAAGGAGACCCCCTCCCGATCTTTGAGGAACTGGTTGCCGATATAGAGTGCATCACTGAGGAAGAGGCCTGGTCGGATGATTGGTCGGACGACTCGCATATCCCTGATTATTCCCCGGTCCGGAAGCGGATGGAGATGCTGCTTGCCATGGACCAGCCCGACCTGGTTGTCGAAGCCGGGAAGACCCTTATCAGGAAAGGCAAAAAACAGCTTGAGAACGGTGATGACCGGACCGGGGAGGTCAGCGATGAGATTGACTCCTGCCTGGTCCTTGTCTTTACCGCACTCAGGAGATCGGGGCGCCCTGTCTTCGAACGACTACTCTTTGCCATTCATGCGACGTTTGATGATGATTTTGGCCTGTGTGCGGATGCATGGGATTTCCTCAAGGAGGACTGGCCGGCAGTCGATTGGAGCAGAGTCGCGGACAGCCTGCTTGCCGATCTTGGGACGTACAAGATCCCCCAGGGGCATCATGACAGTTCTCTTCTCTACCGGCGCGACCGGTTCACCAGCTGTATCGGGAATGCACTGGATAAAGCCGGTCGTGAGGAGGAGGCGACCGCTCTTTATCGTGATGAGATCGCAGTGACCGGGAGTTATCTCCGGCTGGCCCGCCGCTTGCATGGACTTAAGCGGGATGACGAGGCCGTTGCATGGATCCGTCAGGGAATTCTCGCAGTGAAAAAAATACATCCCGGTACCGCAGGGATGCTGCAGGATCTCCAGCGGGAGATATGGGAGAAGGAAGGCAACCACCTCGCCGTCGCCGGCCTGCGGGCTGAGGATTTCCTCACTAATCCGTCCTATCATTCATATACCCTGCTCAAGACGGCAGCCAAGGATGCAGGCGCATGGGACATGGTGAAGGATACGGTCATGCAGTATCTTGTCTCCGGGGGAAGTCATGCGGTCATGGAGGAGGACGGTGCAGGTCGGCGGATTATCTTCAAGGTGCTTCCCGCCTCCGGTTTTCTTGACCCGGGTTCCTGGAGGGTCCAGCCTGAACCCTTCTACAGTATCCTGATCGAAAAGGCGGTTGGCAGATCGGCAACCCGAGGAGGCGGTCATGTGGTTTGACCGGAGCCGGAACGATACGACACGCTCCTGGGGGTCTTCCTATTCTCCCGATAAGCTCTGGGATGCGGTGGCAGAGCGATTCCCCGACCGGGCACTCCAGTACTGGATGGAGTCGGCAGAGCGGAATATCCGGGCCACTACCCCAAAAGGGTACGAGGGAGGCTATCGGTTACCTGAAGAAGATCCGGAGGCTTCTGGAAGACCAGGGAAGAACCGCCGAATGGCCACCCTACCTTGCAGAGATGCGAAGCACCCATGCCAGGAAGAAGAAGTTTATCGGCATGCTGGATGTGCTTGAGGGGAAGAAGATCTTTCAGGCTGGAACAGACGAATGGACTTGTTGAACCAATCGCAGAACTGAGCCGGGATGCGGTCGTGAGAAGCAATCTTTGCATTCATGTCTGGGTATGACCTTAAAAAAAATACGTAGAGGAAGGAGCAAACCATTTACATTACACGCTCCTGTGTTGTGCGATCTCATCGGTTGAATTTTCATTCCCTTGTCCACTCCACTCTATTTCAGTGAAAATCGCCACCATCCTCTCTCACATCAATCAAAATCCCGTTGCCGAACAATCGCCGACAGGTGCCCGATACCCAGTTCACCTTGCTCCTTCACTACCTCATGACCGCGAAGAACCGGAAGCATTCGACATGATGGGATACTCCAAGTTCCGTTCATCACCGGAAGATACTTCAATTCTGTCAGGAAAATAATGGTCGATCGCACAACAGGGATATCCTCATGAAACAGACACGGATGCGCTATACAGTGCTGATGGATAAAAACGAGAGTGGAGGATACACCGTGACGGTTCCCTCCCTTCCCGGCTGTATTTCGCAAGGAGATACCTGGGAAGAGGCCTTGAAAAATATCGAGGAAGCAATTGCCGGGTATATTGAAACCTTGAAAATCCTCAATAAGCCTGTACCGGTAGAAGTCAAGGTGACAATCAAGGACACGATTATTGCATGAAACTTCCCCGGGTAACGGGTGACAAGGTAATGAAAAGCCCTTCAGCGTGCAGGTTTTTCCCTCGTTCACACACGGGGAAGTCACCATTTTCTCTACCATCAGGAGAAGGACTGCCTTGTTACGGTTCCTGTTCATGCCGGCACAATCATTGCACCAAAAACACTGAAGTCCATTTTGTCGCAAGCGAAACTTACTCCCGAAGAATTTACTGCTCTTTTATAAGGAGGAAGAGACCCTCGGGGGCTGTCTTTGCATTCAATTCCCTTTACAATGTTCATGCTCAATTGCAGACCTTGGCATACGGTCGTGAAATGCGGTCTTCGCATTTATGTCAGGGTATGACCTTACAAAAATTAGTTATTTGTCAGGTTATAACCCTACAAAAAATAGGTTTATGAAGGAGTATAACCCTACACTTTCTTGTGACATCGCTCTTTGAACTCCTCACCACGCTGAATCCCTGGTGGACCGGCCAGGAATTTGAGACAGGAAAACCCCGGCTCTCCTACTTCTCGAAAATCCAGCGATACCTAGAGACCGATGAGATCATTGTTACTGGGCGGGAGTCAGGCGTTCAGGGAAGACAACACTCCTTTTCCAGACCATCAAATATCTCATCGATAGTCAACACGTTCCTCCACGGAATATTCTCTTCGTGAACTGCGATGAGCCAGAAATCTCCAGCCTGGAAAATCCCTCTCGAAAGTGGTCGACACCTATCGGAAGGAGATCCCTGCCGAAAGGAACACTAGTATCTGGTCTTTGATGAGATACCAGTATCTAAGGATGGGAGCGGACAATAAAATCTCTCTATGACCAGGAAGAAATACAAGATAATCATCTCAGGTTCATCCTCGTATCTTCTGGATTCGCAGTTATCGATATTGCTCTCCGGGAGGTTTTTCACCATTCCGGTGTTTCCGCTGGATTTCAGGGAATACCTCGCATTCCAGGGCATAGAGATAACCGACGACCCGGTC
>CAWIVM010000018.1:0-100708 GCA_963839585.1 uncultured Methanoregulaceae archaeon | reverse complement strand
GGGGAGCATCAGGAGGTATACCATAACACCTGATATGGTGGGTATACCCCGATCCCCGCACTCGGCCCTCGCCGGGCATTCCCCGCAGCACAACGCAGAGATCATCCGTGGGATCCTCTCCGGCGCCCCGGGCCCGGCCCGTGATGTGGTGGTACTGAATGCAGGGGCAGCCATCTTCCTCGGGGGCGAGGCACCGGACCTTCTGCACGGGGTAGAGAAGGCAGAAGACGCGATAGCATCGGGAGCGGCAGCACAACGCCTGGAGGCACTGGTCCAGGCCTCACGGAGCGAAAGATGATCCTCGACCAGGTCCTCCAGGCAACTGCTGCACGGGTTGCAGGATTGCCCGGAGCGGAGGAATACCCTAGCCCGTACAAAAGAGGCATACCAGACTGTCTTCCTCACTCCGCCAGAAAGACCGGGGAAACAGGATCATATCCGAGATAAAATTTGCTTCCCCTTCCTCGGGTACGATACGCAGTACAGGGGACCCGATGGCATTTGCCCAAAACTTTACCCGTGCGGGTGCCGCTGCCCTCTCCATACTCACCGAGCCGGTCTATTTTCACGGCGATCCTTCGTTTATCCCCGCAATCAGGCCTCATGTGGAGATACCCCTGCTCAGGAAAGACTTCATCATCGATGAACGGCAGCTTGCAGAGACCCGGGCTCTCGGTGCCGATGCGGTTCTCCTCATCGCCGGGGTGCTTGGAGACCGTCTTGAAGACATGGTCGGTTCAGCCATCGCATACGGGCTTGAACCCCTTGTGGAAATCCATTGCAGAGAGGAAGCAAAAGCAGTTCTCTCCACTGACACACGCCTTGCAGGGATCAACAACCGCGATCTCCGGACTATGAAGACCAGTCTCTCCACGACCATGAGGCTGGCCCCCGCCCTCCGCCAGGCAGGTCTTACGGTCGTCTCAGAGAGCGGAGTGATCTGGCCGTGTGATATCAGGACCCTCAGGCCGCTTGCAGACGCCTTCCTTATCGGCACTGCGATCATGCGCTCCAAAAATCCCGTCCGGCGCCTGGAGGGATTTGTACGCGCGTAAAGATATGCGGCATCACCAGTGTCAGGGATGCACTCATGGCAGAAGAGGCGGGGGCTGATATGATAGGAGTGATTGTGTACACACAATCCCCCCGGTGTATCGAACCCTCGACAGTCCGGGAGATATTTGATGCCGTCCCCTCGCTCACCAGGTGCTGTGTCGCCCATGACCCGTCTGCAGAGGAACTGGAGGCGATCTGTGCCCTTTCACCGGATGCCATCCAGGTCCCCCCTTCGGCACCGGTTCCGGATTCCTGCACGGCCAGAATCTTCCGGAGCATCAGGGCAAATGATCCGATACCTGCAGATGCCGATGCGCTGGTTGTCGATGCCAGCAGGGGAAGCGGCCTCCTCTACGATGCAGCGTTCGCAGTTTCCGTGGTGCGATCGGCACAGGTCCCTGTATTTCTTGCAGGGGGGTTGAACCCGGAAAATGTCGCTGCAGCTGCCAGGACTGTGCGCCCCTCCGGGGTGGATGTGGCAACCGGGGTCGAGTACGCACCAGGGAAAAAAGACAGGGAGAAGGTGAGAACATTCGTACAACGAGCCAAAGGGGGGAGGTGATGACCCCGTCATCCCGTTTCGGGCAGTACGGCGGGCAATTTGTTCCCGAGAGCCTGATGTTTGCCCTCGATGAACTTGGGGAAGCTGTACAAAACGATTGTTCCCTCAAAAGAGTTCAGGAAGGAGATGGAGTATTATCTGCGAGAGTATGCCGGCCGCCCGACCCCGCTCACCTTCTGCCGGAATATGTCAGAGGATCTCTGCTGCAGGGTGTATCTGAAGCGGGAAGACCTCCTCCATTCCGGGGCCCACAAGCTGAACAATGCACTCGGGCAGGCTCTCCTGACAAAGTGCATGGGGAAAAAAAGGATCATCGCTGAGACCGGAGCCGGACAGCACGGGGTTGCTGCAGCGATCGCAGGGGCAGTGCTCGGGCTGTCGGTGGAAGTGTACATGGGGGATGAAGATATCAAACGGCAGGCCCTCAATGTGACCAGGATGCGGATGCTCGGTGCAACAGTGATCCCGGTACATTCAGGCTCCCGGACCCTGAAGGATGCCATCAATGAGGCGCTCAGGGACTGGGTGGCACATGTCCACGACACCCATTACCTGATCGGTTCCGTCGTCGGCCCCCATCCCTTCCCCTCACTCGTCCGGGATTTCCAGACCGTGATTGGCAACGAGATCCGGGACCAGGTTATGGAAAAGGAAGGACGCCTGCCGGATGCCATGGTTGCCTGTGTCGGCGGCGGCTCAAATGCCATCGGGATGTTTCACCCTTTCCTTGATGAACCGGTCCTTCTCTACGGTGCGGAGGCCGGGGGGGAAGGGCTTGCAGGCCGTCACGGGGCGACATTGTGTGGCGGGACACCGGGGATACTCCATGGGGCATACACCTACCTTATCCAGGACGCATTCGGCCAGGTGCTCGAATCGCACACCGTCTCTGCAGGCCTCGACTATCCGGGTGTCGGTCCGGAACACAGCTTCTCAGGGATAAAGAACGGGTGATCTACCGGGCAGTGACTGACGCAGAGGCAATCGACTCCTTCCTGTATCTCTCCCGGACCGAAGGGATTATCCCTGCGCTGGAGTCTGCCCATGCGATTGCACTGGCACGGAAGATCGCAGTGGACCGGGCCAGGGACGACATTCTGATCATCAACCTTTCAGGGAGAGGTGACAAGGACGTTGCCCAGGTTGCTGCCCTTGCAGGTGACGGCCTGTGACCTCCCGGATAGCGGGTGCGTTCCGTACCGTAGAAAAGCCGGTCCTTGTGACCTGTGTCGTGGCCGGGGATCCGTCATTTGGCGAGAGTATCAGCATCATGCGGGAACTCATCGCTGCAGGAACCGACATGGTCGAGATAGTCATGCCGTTCTCCGATCCGGTTGCAGACGGCCCGGTCATCCAGCAGGCCGGGACCCGTGCCCTCGCTTCGGGAATGAACACCGACCGGCTGTTTGAGATGATCCGCGAGGTGAGAAAAGAGACGGAAATTCCCCTCCTTATCATGACCTATGCCAACATCGTGATCCAGAGAGGGATTTTCGAATTTTACTCCGCTGCTGCGAATGCCGGTGCAGACGGGGTGGTGATCCCGGATGTCCCGCTCGAAGAGGCGGACCCGTTCTGTGCTGCGGCCGGAGCTGCGGGGATCGATCCCATCCTCTTTGTCAGCCAGACCACGTCCCCTGAACGCATGGAGAGGATCCTCGCCAAGGCAGGCGGCTTTGTGTACCTTGTTGCCGCACTGGGTGTAACCGGGGCGAGGGAGGAGATAGCTCCCGATGCCATCGCGCTCTTACACCGGGTAAAGGAGAGAACCTCCCTTCCGGTAGTGCCCGGGTTCGGCATAGCAACCCCTGCACAGGTCCGGAAGTATGCAGAGGCGGGTGCCGACGGGGTTATTGTGGGATCGGCCCTGATCAGACTTGTCGGGGAGCGTGCTTTGGGGGAGGCAGGGCCGGATTCGCGGATAGGGGACCTTGTCAGGGCGATGAAAACCCCTGTGCACAAAGATTGATTTTTCACCGCGCTTATAGTCTGCTTTCAATAGCTCGCAAGCAACGTGATAGTATCATGGACCAGGTCAGGCAGGCATTTGATGCCATTGCGTCGGAGTATGATGCAGAGAGGAGATGGATCGTTCCCGGGTATGATGATTTTTACCAGGCAGCAGTCATGGCTGCTGACTGGCCGGGCGACCAGCCCCGCATGCTCGATATCGGTGCAGGGACAGGGGCTCTCTCTGCCCTCTTTCTCGGGCGGTATCCCCAGGCCGACCTTACGCTGATGGATTTCTCGGCCGGGATGCTCGAAATTGCCGCGAAAAGATTTCATGCGGACGAGCACGTCCACCTGATTGTCAGGGATTACCGCCAACGGGATCTCCCGGGGTCCTATGATATTGTCTGCTCGGCGCTCTCCATCCACCATCTTGAGACTGCTGACAAGCACCGGCTTTTTGGGAAAATTATTGCTGCACTGAATCCAGGGGGAATTTTTGTGAATGCTGAACAGGTGATGGGGGAGACCCCCGACCAGCACAGGAGGAATATGGCCTACTGGGAGGATTTTTTACGCACGGGACCGCTCGCAGCGGATGTTGTGACGCGTGCCATGCACCGCCGTGATACCCTTGATCTGATGGAGAAACTTACCGATCAGCTCGCCTGGCTCAGGGAGGCGGGATTCACGGGTGTCGATGTCGTGTATAAAAACCGCATGCTCGCGGTGATCAGAGGGCGGAAGGAAGGGGTGCGGCACTCGTCCCCGGAAACCACCTGAATTTCCGATCTGTTCGACTCCCTGAAAAACAGGAATGGGGTTTTGGACTCTGGCTCTTCATGTATCTGATGTGGATATGATTGATGAACCTGCGACATTTTGTGGGGGCGTGACAGGGGATACCGAGCCGCCGCCCCGAAAAGGACGTCCCGGCGGCGGTTTTAGTGAGTGAACTGGTATCATGGGGAAAAACCCTGGTTTTCGTCTCCCCTCACACAACCGCGAGGAGGCTGAAACCTTAGTCATCCCGCAGGGTGAAACGCCATGTGCAGAACAGGTCTGCAGGGTGGGCATCAGGGGGGGCAAAGAGACATTCGACAACGATTCGCTCGTCGATCTCGTTTGCAAAACTGGTGAATTCCGCCCGGTGCATCTCTTTGCAGACGTACTCGCCAAGCCCTCTTTTCAGGCGTGCCTCCTGGGTCGGACAGGAGGGGACCGAGATGGTTACCGCATCCTCCTTCTCGTCAATCCTGTAATCGACAATGATCGCCCAGGGAAAGAGCCGGAGAGCCCGGACAAATCCCCCGAGCCCTTTCTCCGTGATGTGGAACCGGGTCTTGATATCTTTTGCCGCCATCGAAGCGACACGGCCCCAGACCTGCTCATTGAGGGACTCAGCGACCGGCTGGCCGAACTGTTCTGCACAGTAGAGGAACCAGAACGCGTCCACTACACGGTAATGCCAGAGCAGGAACTCGACATAGTCATGTTTCTCCCCCTGGTTCATCAGGTCGAACCCTGCAAGGTTCATGATTCACCATTCGCTGCATTGCATGGTGGCAGGAACAGGAGAATCTTCAATTGATCCACCCCTTTCGCACCCACTCTTCATATTCGTCTGGTCTCCATGCACGGTTCTCCTCTACTATCCCTGCAAAAAAGGACCTGTTCTCCTCGATACAACGTGTCTGGCCCGGATATTGCTCCTGCGCCCGGATAACTCCTGCAAGTCGCTCTCCCAGGCTCCTGGCCCTGCTCTCTTCCCGGTAGAGAGACCCATGGTCGTCCCCGATCGCCACGCTGATCCCTTCAAGCGTAAGGATCCCGAGGTAATTGAGGACATGGTTCAGGTAGCGCACCACCTCCTCACCCCCCGAACTCCAGGTGGTCGTCACCGCACAGCCGTATTTCCCTGACAGGGTCTGGTAATGGATCGCATCGGCCAGCCGGTCAAAGAAGATCTTCATCTGCCCCGTCACGTTATCGATGTAGACCGGTGAACCGAGCACAATTCCATCGGCAGCGATCATACGGTCGTAGAGGGAGACGAAGTCGTCGTGATGGACACACGTGCCGGTCAGCGAGCAGCTCTCGCAGGCACTGCAGGCTTCGATCCGGAGCGAGGCCAGGTCCACAAGGTCGGTTGTTGCCCCTGCAGCCTCGGCCCCTGCAAGCACCCATTGCACGAGCATCCGTGTACGGCTAAAAACACCCCGGGGGCTGCCATGGATACCAAGTACCAGGAGATCTTTTTTCTGGTGTTTCAGCACCCTGGCCCGTGCACTGGCCGATCCGCCCTCCATAATCGTTCCGCCCTCTTTTCAGTCTGCTCCAGGGTTTTCCTGCCAGAGCCCGAACAAGTTCCCTTCGGTATCGGTGCAGACAGCAAGATGCCCGAATCCCGGGACCGGCATTTTTGGGAGGACCACCGCGCCTCCGAGATCTCTCACCCTGGCAACATACAAATCGATATCAGCCACCCCGATATAGTTCGTGATCCTCTGGTCAGGGCTCATGCGTTTTCCCATCCCGCCACCTGTCGATCGCTTTCCCTCGAGATCCGTGGTCTCGAACAGGGAGAAATCCGGAAAACCCGGCGGTGCAGTGAAGGTCCACCCAAAGAGTTCAGAATAGAACTTTTTTGCCCTTGGCAGGTCATCGACAGGGATATCAAAGTGCACAATTGTCGGCATGAGGAGATCACCGTTGTGATACTACCTCAGATCCGGCAATATGCTTTTCCCTGCGGTCTGGTGCCGCTCTCCTCCCCGATCTGGTCCGGACCAAAAACGGTTGACACGCTCGGGACCCAGGGAACCCCCCTCTCTTCAGAATTGCTCTCCCGGGTCTTCGGGCTTCTTTCCCACCGTGGCGCAATAAAGCACAAACTCCTCCCCGATATCGACTCCCAGCAACTCTGCCATGCGGTCGTCATCAAAAGCCCCGATAGCACAGGTGCCGCAGCCTATCTGGCCTGCAGCAAGGTAGAGGTTCTGGCAGGCATGGCCGGCATCGAGGTGGACGAGCCGGTATGCCCGTTCGGAATATCGCCATGCCATCCGGTAGATGATCGTTGACCAGAGAAAAGTGACCGCTGATGCACGTACAAAGGCCTGGCCGAGACAGGCGGCCATCACCTTGTCGGTTATCCCCTGGGTGCTGTCGATCTCCACGAGAGAGTGGGAGAAGGGCAGATACCGGTACAGGCCCGGGGGAAGTGGGTCAACCCTGTTGACGAGCAGGTAGGTTTCAAGCGCATGGCGGCCACCTGCCGAAGGGACGTTCCTGAGTGAATAAAACGGATCCACCACCTGCACGATTCCCTGGGTGCACCAGAGGAGGTAGGCAAGTTCATCGATGGTGAGAGGCTCCCGCGTGTAGTGGCGAACCGATCGTCTCGTCTCGATTGCCTGGCGGAGGTCCAGGGCAGGGACCGTGATCGTTCCGGGTTTGGGAAGGGGAATGTACTGTGCACTTTTCGGAACCGGTTTTGCCAGCGGCGGCGGAGTTTTTTTCAGGTTCTGATCGGAGGGAGACAGATGTTCGTACTTCGTCTGCTCCATGAAGGTCGCGCCTGTCCGGTCCATACCGAATTGATTGAGAAGTCACCCAATATAAAGAGAACGATGGGTGGGCATGCCCCTGCCCGGTCCGGACCGGCAGCCTGCTTCCCGTGTGTCCCAAAATCCCCTGTTTCCCAAAAAAGGAACGAACGTACAATTTTTCACCAGGTTTTCCCGCAACTCATGAGACTCCACGTCTATGAAAATGCTCATCCAGGGAGCGAAGAGCCTGAAGAGAGGAGCTATCGCACCTCTCAATTCTCTCTTCTCCAGGTGAAGAAGAACAGGAGGAGCAAGCTCCCAATGACCGGAGCCGGTGAAATTCCCGCAGTGGTCGCCGTTACCGGCAGCTCAGCCGTCGACTCGGATTGAGGGGGGAGGGACGGGCGAGTGACCGGGAGATCAATGGTGCGGGTCACGGTCTGTTCCGAACCAGGAACCCCCTGTCCCTGGTTGTTCAGCTCCGATCACCCGCAGGACCGAGAATGTGCCCTCAGTGCCGGGAGGGGGAACTGTTCCTGCAAGGGTGACCCTCACTTCAACATCCCTGGTTACAGGGTAAGAGAGGAGATATCCGTTTATAAAAAGGGTATTTCCGGATTTCTCGAATACTGCAGCCTGCAGCCCGTCAACCATCACCCTGACGTCCCACAACGCCTGCTCGAGATCGGTCGAGAGCACGAGCGTATATCCTTCAATAAACGTCGTCGGACCGGCAGGGATGATCGCCAAATCCGCTGAAGTGGTGAGGGGTATGCCGGGAGGGTAGGGGTCCTTCACGGGAGTTGTCGTGACGTTCTGCAGGGAATAACTCGCGGAACAGGGGAGAACGAGACAACAAGAGAGCACGAATATGAGGAGGACCAGGGAAGAGGATTGCATAGTATCATCACTTTCTTGGCATCCATCGCGATTAGTTTTTGCCTCATCGCTGTTTTTAGGGAGAGACGAAAATCAGGGTTATTCCCTGAGATACCAATCCAGCCACTAAAACCGTTGTTGAGGTGTCCTTTTTGGGCGTCGTCGTCATATCGCATGTAAGGGGTTTGGTGCCGTCAGATCCCACAAAATGTAGCAGGTTTCTCAATCATCCCCACACCAGAGAGCGAATGGTCTTCTGTGTGCGATCACGAACCACACACGATCATTATTCCTCAAGGACCACCTCTATGTCATCCTCGAAAATAAACAGGGTATCTATCCTCGTGCCAAACACTCTTGCAACTGCATGGGCCAGTTTCAACGAGGGGTTGTAGTTTCCTTTCTCAAGAAAAACGATCGTCTCTCTCCTGACGCCAACGGCATCAGCAAGATCTGCCTGGGTCATCCCTGTCCGTGCCCGGTATTCCTTGATCCGGGTCTTCATGGGGGTCTCCAGGGTATTTTCACGCCACATCACCTTTCCTGAAAAGGTAGAACTGGAACTCCCTGGCAGATACTCCCATCAGGAGGATGAGGAGCACAGCGAGTGTTCCCGCATCCGGGGTAAATATCCCAAGAAAGTCAAGCCAGAAGAGTCCGAAGAGCGCGATGAACGTGAGGAACCACGACCAGGAGAGTCCGTATGCTCCGATCTTTCTTGTACGCTCATCCTGCAGGGCATCATTTTCATCGCGATAGAGCCGTGCAGCGGCAAGAAATACCAGGATGAAGCCGAAGGTCACGAAGGAGAAAGCCAACGTGCCTGGGGCATCGACCGGCATGAAGAACAGCTCGCCGAGCCCGGCAATGAGGAGCGCTATGCCGAAGAGGAGCATTATGGTGACCCAGGCGCGGGATTTGAAGAACGATCGCTGGTGTGTCTGCATAATACTTGCCACGAATGTGAATTATTTCTCACATTATTTATGATACTATGCCATTATGTTATATATAAATAACTATTATGTGTTGCAATATGACGGGTGCCGATCAGATGGCATTCTCATCCCCCAAAGGGGGAAGAGGGGAGTGGATGGTCCCGGCCCTGGATTGTAGTGCACATAGGGGGGCAGGCTGGTGACCATGCAAGGCGGGTGGTCCCGAAAAGAGGAGCTGCACCCCTCTATTAGGGAGTCCCGCACCTCCAACGCACCAACAACGTGAAGGGGGGAGGGTGACAACCCCGATGCCAGCCATGTCCGATACCGAACCCCTCATGCAAGGTACTCAAGGAGATGCTGCCATCGCGCTAATTTCTGGTGGTACGAGCAGGATGCATAGGCCGGGCTCGTCGAGGGGAGTTGTTCACTCGCATAAGATCCGAGGAAAGGAGTGCCCCGTAGTGACCTCTGGAAGAACACCCATGCCGTTCCGCCGTTCAAACCGATATACCGGATTGACGGATGGTCCCCGATGAAGCCCGGGATATCGTTCAGCAGGGGATCCACGATATCGCGGTCCATACTTCCCTGCTGATACCTCCGGGAGCCAATCACGTCCCAGACTGCGACATGGCGATCTTTCAACAAACCGGTAAGTGAAGGAATGTCCTTCAGGCTGCCAGAGTTGAGGAGATCTGCCATAATTCGCCAGAACTGGTTCTGCGGGTTTGCATAGTAGTGGTGCCGTTCCAGTGACATTTTTGACGGAAAACTCCCGAGGATGAGGACCGCGGGGTCTTTGCCAAGGATCGGGGGAAGGCCGTATTCGCGTGATGATTCCATTCTTTCTCCACGGAATAATCATGCAGCCTGACTCGTCTGCGGAGAGAATCTGCCTGCAACCACCATAATTACCGGGATGAAAAGGTAGCACAGCATGCTTTTCGCGGGGTCGATGAATGAGACAACGATGGCGAGGACTATTACTCCAGGGATAACCAGAGCCTGGAATTTAACGCCACCCTTTCTGTCCTTCAATTCCTTTTCAGCCACTTTTTCACCCATCAGCTCTCCCCGTGTTCCATGATGTACAACCACACGAGGGTAATAAGCGCACTCGCACAAAGAAGGTTGATATGGAAGAGGAGGACCGCCTCAAGAACATAATCGTAATCACCCGAAATTAAGGTCGTGAAAGGAATCAGCACGATAAAGAAAAGGAGGAGAATATTGACCCAGATGAGGCGGTTGTCCACATATTCAACCGAACGAAGAATACGGTGATGTGCGAGCCAGTACGCGGCAAGGATAAAGAACGCGATAGTAAAGATGAGAAACTCTGAGAACATCCCTGCGATAAACGGAGGAAGGAGTTGCGGGGCATCCGCTTTTGGGATGACGGGCATATCGACAAGACTTATCACCAGCAGTGTCATCGCAAACGCGAAAATACTGTCACTCAACGATTCAAGCCTTGATTTTCCAAGCATCTCGTTCCGGACCACCATGGCTCCGTTCATCCCCCTCATCAGAATAATGAAGCGGCGGGATATTATACTCTGTGAATCTATGCCCGTGAGAGATGGAGCGGATAAGCCGGAGTGTACTTCACCCGGTACCAGGACAATACCCCTCTGCACCGGACAAAACCGGTTTTTAATAATGAACCCAGGCATCAGATACCGCCAGGCCTGTCCCTCCTGATGAGGACAGCGAGGGGGCTTTCTCCCTGGGGACAGGGTGTCATCCCAGAAGATGAGACGTTTGTTCCTGCAAGGGATGACACCGGGTGAAAAAAGCCTCTCATCCGGAACAGGAGATGAGGAGCGGGTGCATTCGAGAGCGGCAACTCCGGTAGGAACGGGCATGCGCACCAAAAAAATGAAATTATCTCGTTGTTTTCGGTGGTTTCATGAGGGACATTGGCAATCAGGATTCCGAGCAGGGAGAGGATCAGTACGTAAGGGAATACCGCAAGGTAGTTGCCAGTTGTCGTCTTGATGAACCCTGCCAGTTGTGGACCTGCAATGGCTCCTGCCCCGTAGGCGATGAATACCACGCCGTAACAGCGGGGATAATCGCAGGTGCCGAAATAGCTTGCGGTCGCCGTGGGAGCGATGGCAAGCCAGCCGCCAAGGCATCCCCACAGGATGGCAAAGGAGAGGATGTAGACCGGGACCGAAGGCACCTGCCAGAGAAGGGTTGACGCAAGGGCTATCAGGATGAAGGAGACGATGGCCGTATTCCTCGGGGTGAAGCGGTCCGTGAGCGCGCCAAAGACCGGCCTGCCTCCGCCATTGAAGATGGCGAAGAACCCCACGAGCATCGTCGCGAGGCCGGTTGCTATTCCAATCTCGGTCCCGACCGGTTTTGCGATTGAAATAGCCATCAGCCCTGCGAGGCATCCGATAAAGAAGCAGAACCAGAGGCCATAGAATGCCGGGCTCCGGATCATTTTCGACCGGTTGCACTCGCAGACCTCCTCGCCCGGGTTTTGGAACCGGGGGTGTCCATCCCGCCGGCTTCCAGCCATCCGGAGGGAAACGGAGTGGCAGTGCCAGGAGGATGATCAGGACGATGAATGCGATACCAAAGATCCTGAAGGTATTCATCACCCCGGTCGTCCCGATAAGGTATCCCGCAAGGTTGGCGGTGATGAAAGCGGAGAACCCAAACCCGAGGAGGGTGAGGCCTACTGCAGTCCCCCGCCGGTCAGGGAACCAGCGGGCAGCAACGGCGACAGGGACACCGTACGCAATCCCGACCCCGATGCCACCGATAACTCCGTAGACGAGGTTCAGCATCCAGACCGAGGTGACGGTTGATGCGAGCAGCCACCCAAGACCGGTCAGTATACCGCCGATAATGGTGACCCTTCTCGGTCCGATACTTTCGATGTACTTCCCTGTCAGCGTCATGGCGATTGCAAAAAATGCAAGGAACACCGAGAAGGGCATCAGGATTTCACCCGCGGTTACCGTCTGGCCGAGGGTGCCCTGGAAATAACTGGTCAGCGGTGCAACAAAGACACTCCAGGAGTAGATAGTACCAAGACAGAGGTTGATGATCATGCCAACGAGCACGAGGCCCCATCGGCCTCTCTCTGCGGGCATGCCGAACAAGGACGCGTCAGTACCTCATTTACCTCACCGATCTCCCCGGAAAAAATGGAGGGTTACTCCTCCAGGGTGGAGACATCCCCTGGATCGATCCCCATCTCCTTGGCCTTCAGCACCCGCCTCATGATCTTCCCGGACCTGGTCTTCGGGAGTTTGTCCATGAACTCGATCTCGGAAGGCATCGCTATCGGCCCGAGGGTCATCCTGACATGGTAGATCAGGTCGGATTTCAACTTCTCGCTTGGCTGGAACCCCACCCGGAGGATGACAAAGGCTTTGATAAGATTCCCTTTCAGGGGATCGGGCTTCCCGATGACGGCAGCCTCTGCAACCGCCTTGTGCGAGACCAGGGCACTCTCGACTTCGGCAGTGCCGATATTGTGCCCGGCCACGATGATGATGTCATCAGCCCTGCCGATGATCATGATGTACCCGTCCTTGCCCTTGACTGCAAGATCCCCGGCGGTATAATAGCCCGGGATGGTGGTCCAGTATGTCCTGTAACGCTCATCGTTTTTATAGACGGTCCGCAGCATCGATGGCCAGGGTTCCTGTATCACCAAAAATCCCCCGTTTCCGGGTGCGACCGGTTTCCCCTGCTTGTCTACGACATCGGCGACCACACCCGGGATGGCTTTTCCGGCAAAACCCGGTCTCATGGGCTCCCCCACCATCGTGGTGATCATCTGCATCCCGGTCTCGGTCTGCCACCAGGTGTCAACGACGGGGCACCGATCCTTCCCGATCACATGATAATACCACACGAAGGCTTCGGGGTTCAGTGGCTCCCCGACCGAACCGAGGATCCGGAGTGACGTCAGGTCGTACCTGTTCGGCCATTCCTCTCCGACCCGCATGAACATGCGGATGGAAGTCGGGGCGGTATAGAATATCGTCACCCCGAGATCCTGGATGATCTTCCAGAACGAACCGGGATCCGGGTAATCGGGAACCGCTTCGGCGAGCACGACCGTTGCGCCGACACAGAATGGCCCGTAGACGACATAGCTGTGCCCGGTGATCCACCCGGTATCCGCGGTGCACCAGTAGACATCGGTGTCCTTGACGTCAAAGACGTTCAGGGTCGTGTAGTAGGTACCGACCATGTACCCGCCGCAGGTATGCACGATCCCCTTCGGTGTTCCGGTCGATCCCGAGGTATAGAGGATGAAGAGGGGGTCCTCCGCATCCATGATCTCTGGTGTGCATTCGGATGAAACCCCCTCCATCAGTTCGTAGAAGTCAATCTCTATCTCTTTGTGGAGTTCGACCGGCTGATCCACCTGACGCGAGAGGATCACCACCTTCTCCACGCTCGGGGCATTGATGATTGCTTCTTCGACGATAGTCTTCAACGGGATGGTCTTACCACGGCGTATAGTCACGTCGGCAGTGATGACAACCTTGGCCTCCGCGTCGTTGATACGCATGTTCAGGGCGTTTACCCCGAACCCGCCGAAGACCACGCTGTGCACCGCACCGATCCGTGCGCACGCGAGCATCGCAATCACCTGCTCCGGGACAAGCGGCATATAGATACAGACCCTGTCCCCCTTTGTGACGCCGAGCTTCTTCAGCCCGTTGGCAAAGCGGCAGACCTCATGCAGGAGCTTCTTGTAGGTGAAGATCCTCTCTTCCCCCTCCTCCCCCTTCCAGATGAGTGCAACTTTGTTCCTGCGGTGATTGGCAACATTCCGGTCCAGGCAGTTGCAGGTAATATTGAGCTTGGCGTTTACGAACCATTTGGCATAGGGATAGTCCCATTCGAGTACCTTGTCCCACTTTTTAATCCACTCGAGATGGTGGGCCTGTCGCTCCCAGAACCCCTCTTTATCGGCCAGAAATTCCTGGTAGGTACGGGCATAGTCCTTTGTCCACGCATGCTCTTTGTGTGACGGGTCGGGGGTAAAGTATTGCTCATCCCCGGCCATGGACACTTCAAATGATTCTGCCATGTAAGGTTACTCCTCATCTGTGTGACGATCCTTGGCGATCGTCTCATCCACATCCTGCATCAGAATGGATGCAGGGAAGTCCCGCATGCACCGGGAACCACGATCCGCTGAAACGCTGATCCTCCATGCGAGACTGCAGTGCTGTTCTTCTCTCCCTCAGGCCGGCCCCGCCAGTAACGTTCTCTCATCAGGCGCAACTGTCATCTTTTCCCTCTGGCTACCGCCTTGCTGGGTCTATTATAACGATTAATCATTATAATAAAAAAACCTGCTGAATCATGGTGACGCCATGGAGGGTAGTATCATTCAAAAGAGTCCTGCGCGGTCCGTGCGGGTATCCGGATGAAGCGCGCAAACCCGTTTGGACAGAAAAAAAGGAAAGATTATGAAGGATTTCCTGCTTAATTCTTGTTCGGAAGAATTCAGGCAACGGGATGACGAATTTCGAGAACAGTTTAGACTTCTTGAAATTTTTTCTGGGGAATATCAATGGAACGACTTTAAATTTGCAGATTCCGTCTACATAGTGCTGATAAGAATAATATCCCTTGTCAAAGACCAGGATATCGCCTTCCCTGATAATTCTCCTTCGGGAAAGGTCATTCATGATTTCTGTAAAAATAGTCGAATCATTGGGAGATCCACGGTGAATCCTCATGGCAAGGGGAGTCAAGGCCGGATAGTCGATGACAAGTGTTAGTTTATATCCGATATAGTGGCCATGGGTGGGAGTATATCCCCAGGCGTATCCTTGTCTTCCAGGTTCTGTTTTGTGTAGTGACGTCGAAACCAGTTCAGGTCCAGGCTGATTGCGGTCGAATCGATGAGCAAAGTAGCCTCTTCTCCGTGGATTGCGTTTCTTGCAGAGGGTACTCAGGATTCGCGTGGTGAGCAGGGGAAAATTGTAACGGTTTTCAGGGGAAAAAGCATTAAATTACACGCACCGAATAGGTTTTTATGAAGATTGCAATAATCGGGGCCTCCGGGTATGCCGGGGGAGACCTGATCCGGCTCCTTCTCTCCCACCCCCGGGCAGAAGTAACCTGCGCCACCTCCCGGAAGTTTGCCGGAAAGCCCCTTGATTCGGTGCACCCCCACCTGAAAGGGTACACCCGTCTCACCTTTGAAAATCCTTCAATCGATGCAATCGACTCTGATGTTGCCTTCCTGTCGGTGCCGCACACTGCAGCGATGGCATATGCCCGGCCGCTCCTGGATCGCGGTATCAAGGTGATCGATCTCTCTGCAGATTACCGGCTGCCAAAAGAGACCTTCGAGAAGGTATACGGGGTTTCCCATACGGATTATTTCGAAGCACCCTATGGAATACCGGAACTGCACCGGGAAGAGTATCGTACCGCGGCCTTTGTCTCAAACCCCGGGTGTTTTCCCACTGGCGCAACCCTGGCGGCAGCTCCGCTGATCCCATACGCCCATACGGTTATCTACGATTCAAAAACCGGGGTGAGTGGTGCGGGGGACAATCCTTCGGCAACCACCCACTATCCCAATGTGGCGGATAATATCAACCCTTATAAATGGACCGCACACCGGCACCTTGCCGAGATGCGCAATGAAGCCAGCCGGATTAACCCGGAGACGACCTGCTATTTCACCCCCCACCTTGTCCCGGTCAACCGCGGGATCCTCACCACCGCACATATTCTCCTCTCTGAAGCGATGGGGCAGGAAGAGGTGGAGGCATTATACCGGAGATATTATGAAGGGGAGTATTTCGTCCGGTACCAGACGCCGGTCCTTGCTGCTGTCCGGGGAAGCAACTTCTGTGATATCAAAGCCGAGAGCGAGGGGAAACGGGTTGTGGTGGTGTCTGCAATCGACAACCTTGGAAAGGGGGCAGCCGGACAGGCGATACAGAACATGAACATCGTCTGCAGCTTTGACGAAAGGGACGGTCTCCGGGCCCCCGGCCTGCTTCCCTGATTGGAGGGACAAGAGATGAAAGTACGAGAAATTATGACAAGAGATCCATTGACCGTATCGGCTGATGCACCGGTCCGCATAGCAGCAGGGCTTCTGAGAACGAACCGGATCGGAGGTCTTCCGGTGATGGAGAAGGATGTGATAGTCGGAGTTATTACGGAATCAGATATTATTTCCCTTCTCGAGACCGGGAAACTCTCCGATGACCTCTGGCTTCCCTCTCCGCTTGAGGTGATCGAAGTGCCGCTGCGGGAGATTGTCAACTGGGAAAAGACAAAGACGGCTCTTGCGCATATCGGGGACACTCCCGTTCGGAAGATCATGAGCCACCCGGCTATCACCATCGATGAGGAGGCGGATATTGAAGATGCAGCCTCACTGATGCTCTCGCACAGGATAGCCCGCCTCCCGGTTGTTCGTAGCGGGAGACTGTGCGGTATCGTGGCAAAGGCCGATATTCTCCGCGGAGTAGGGGGAGCTGTCGAATAATCATCCGGGGAGAAGAGAGCGTGAAAAGTATCTGTGGTATCGAAGGGGTCAGGGCATACGGCATCAAGGAAGGGAAGTATGGGCTCGCCCTGATCCAGGCATCGGGAAAGGCAGCTGCGGTATGCACCTCCAACCTGGTGAGAGCACCCCCGATCGTGCTCATGGAGCAGAGGATCCGGAGTGGCTGTCTTGATGCAGTGATCGTCAATTCCGGATGTGCAAATGCGTATACCGGAACACGAGGCTATGGTGATGCCGTGCGGATGGCTGAGATTGCCGGGTCGGCTCTTGGCGTCGACCCGGAACGGGTCGGGGTGGCGAGTACGGGCGTTATCGGCCGCTATCTTGACCTGCCCCGGATTGAAGACCAGTGCGGCCGGATTGCCCCTCTCGTTGAGCGGAGCAGCACGGCAGAGGTTCTCGCAGCACGTGCAATCATGACCACTGACCTGACCGAGAAGCATGCCCTCGTCCAGGGGGACGGGTTTTCTGTGGGAGGAATAACGAAGGGGAGCGGGATGATCGCCCCCCACATGGGAACGATGCTGGCCTTCCTGTATACGGATGCAGAGATACCCGGGTCCGACCTCTCTTTTTCCCTCAAACAGGCAGCGAACCGGACCTTCAACCGGATTGTCGTGGACGGGGACATGAGCACCAACGATATTGCGCTCTGCACTGCCACAGGGCTTGCAGGGACTGCCGACCGGGATGCATTTGCCCGGGCACTGGAGGAATGCTGCAGAAGCCTTGCGATCCAGATCGCGATGGATGGGGAAGGGGCGACGAAACTACTCGAGGTTACTGTTTCGGGAGCTCCCTCAGAGGAGGAGGCAGCGACCGTCGCACGGACGATCATCGCCTCCCCCCTGGTAAAGACCGCGGTGTATGGAGAAGACCCCAACTGGGGACGGGTTATTGCCGCAGCAGGGAGGGCAGGTGTCAGGTTCGACCCTGATGCAGTGGATCTCCGGATAAGTGACGGCAATGGTGCATACCCTCTCGTGAGCGAGGGAAAGATCGTGGTCGATCTTGCCGCGGCCAAACAGGCCATGCACGGGAAGAAAGTTATCTTTGTACTGGATCTCCATTCCGGTTCCGGGACTGCAACCGCATGGGGTTGCGATCTCACGGAAAAATACGTGGAGATAAACGGGAGGTATACCACATGAAGCGCGAACAGGTCCTGACCGAGGCATTGCCGTACATCCAGCAGTTCCATGGAAAGACGATGGTGATCAAGCTTGGCGGGCATGCGATGGTGGATGCCGGTATTCTTGAAAAAGCCATCTCCGATGCGGTCCTTCTCGAACTTGTCGGGATCAGGGTGGTGCTTGTGCATGGGGGCGGTCCTGAGATCACCGCGAAGATGAAAGCGCTGGGAAAACAGCCCAAGTTTGTTGGCGGCCTCCGGATAACCGATGAAGAGACCCTCGAGATTGCACAGATGGTGCTTGTTGGAAAGATCAACAGCAATATCGTCTCCCTCATCGCAAAATGCGGCGGAAAAGCCGTCGGGATATCAGGAAACGACGGAAATCTCATCATCGCAAGAAAGATGACCCCGCAGAAGGTCAGCGTTGAAGGCAGGGAGCAGGAGGTCGACCTGGGGCATGTCGGCGAGATTGAAGAGATTAATCCCGCGGTGCTCAATACGCTCCTTGAAAACCGGTATATCCCCGTAATAGCTCCCCTTGCCATTGACCGTAACGGGCAGAGCCTGAACATCAATGCCGATACTGCTGCCGGGGAGATCGCGATCGCGCTCAACGCATATAAACTCATCAACATGACCGATGTGGACGGGATAATGGATCGGGCAAGGATCCTGGTTTACCGCAGGCTGGCCGCATCCGGGGCAGGGGATCTCATCACGAACGGAGAGGTCAGTGAGGGGATGATCCCCAAAGTGAGCTCGATTGTCAGAGCCGTCAAGGGTGGAGTCGAGTTTGGTCACGTCATCAATGGGAATGTCGCCCACAACCTTCTCCTCGAGATGTTCACCGATGAGGGTGTGGGCACCATGATTCACCGGGATTGATCACAGATATGGAAAGGAAACCGGGGGTGTGTGCGGGACCAGTTGCACCTTGTCGTACTGCTGGTCTTACTCGCCCTCGTTCTCGTCCCTTCCGCGTCTGCGGAGGACACTTCCGGGGTTGGTGAACCTGCCCTCCTTTCCCCCGTGAATAATGGAACATTCTCCCCCCCTCTGTTTGAAGAGGGAAAACCGGTCCTGTATTTTTTCTACAACCGCAACTGTGGCGAATGTCTGGAAACCCTCCCCTACATCGAAGAATTCGGGAGGACACACCAGGATGTGGTGCTCCGTTCTCTCGATATCAGGGAGACTGAGGAGAACCTGGCCCTGTTCCAGTACTTCAAAGAGTATTATGGCACGGGAGCGATCCCCGTCCCGGCAGTGTTTGTCAGAAACGCGAGTCTCTCGGGCAAAGAGGAGATCCTGGAAGGCCTCCCGGCTGCCGTCAACGGAACATGGGAAAACAGCCCTGGTGACGGGCAGCCCGCAGAGGGAACCAGTTCGGAGGGGACGCTGACGGTCCCGCTCGTCATTGCGGCTGCTCTTGCCGACGGTATCAATCCGTGTGCATTCGCGGTGCTCATCTTCCTTATCCTCTCCCTCATCACCCTTGAGTCACGCAGGAAGATGCTTGTGGTAGGCCTGACCTTCATTTTCGCTGTCTTCTGCTTTTATTTCCTGTCGGGCCTTGGCTTATTTGCCCTCATCCAGACTGCCGGGCTATCCCGGCTGATCGCGGTTGTTGCCGCCGCCATCGCGATTGCCGCCGGGGTCATCAGCATCCTGTCGGTGATTGGCGGGGAGCAGGGTCCCGCGCTGCTCTCCATACCTGATCGCGGGAAAGGGATCATCGAACCGTACATCAAAAAGGCCTCAATCCCTGCTGCGTTTATCGTGGGAATCCTGGTGGGTATGTTTGAGCTCCCCTGCACAGGGGGCATCTACCTGGCCATCCTTTCGCTCCTGTCAAACCGGATGAGCCTGGTGGAAGGTATCCCCTTCCTCCTCCTCTATAACTTCTTCTTCATCCTGCCGCTCCTGATCATCCTTGGCGTATTCGTACTCGGCCTCCCGGTGGAGCGCCTTGAGCAGTTGCAGGCCGGGTCGCGCAGGAAAGTCAGGGTGATCATGGGAGTGGTCATGATCCTGCTCGGGATTATCCTGCTTGTCGAGATCCTATAGCGGGGATGTCCCGGACACCTGCCTGTTTTCGTCTCTTTTTTATCGCATTGCTGGTGCAATGCACCCCTTTCATTCAGGACCAGGGAGGGACAAAAAGCGCATCGTGGATAGTCACCTCAGTTCCGAAAAATTGTCCGGAGATCCCTGGACTTCTCTCTTTCACGTGCAACCTGCGTGAAAAAATGCAATCATCGCTGTTTTGCGAGGGGGAGACGAAAATTGCGGGTGTTCTCCGGGATACCAGTTCAGTTCCTGAACCGAGGCCGGGGCGTCCTTTATGGGCAGTAGCGTGTAACGAATGCAGGAGTGGGGAAGCGGGCAGCCCCCGCAAAAGGTAGCATCCTGTTCATCAATCTTACCCCCCTCAGGAGAGTGAAGAGCAAAAAATGCATTCGCGAGGCGATAAAAATGAACCTGGCATGCCCCCTCAGGGAAGGTTGCCCTCGCCTGAGCACTCCCGCTGGCGTTCTTCACTCATCTCGATCAGGATCTCAAAAACCTTCTGGACATAGACGGGATTGATATTCTTTTCAACGGCGGTATTGAAGGCATCTCCAAGGAGTTCACGCGTCCTTTTTTCATCATGGATCGGCAGCCCCTCATTGGTCTTGACCTGGGCTATCTTTCCTGCAATCTTCTGTCGCTCGGCGATGAGATCGATTATCTGCAGGTCGATCCTGTTGATCTCCGCTCTCAGGGCATCTATCGGCATAGCATATAGTAACGGCACTGACGGGAATTTAAAGCTGGTGCTCTTTTTCGCAATAACAGATATCCCGCATGAATGCCATACATGATACCGACAGATCCATGCTGGAACGAATTTCACGGAAAGAACGAAACGATCTCATTATCGCCTGGTTTGCTATCTCTGTTGCATTCTCCCTGGCATTTACGGGAGGGGTCGGGGTATTTATGGGAGATTCCCTCCAGCAGACAACTCTCGGAATCTACCTCGTTTACCTTGTCCTCTCGATGGTGACGGTCGGAATCGGTTTTGTCCTGCATGAACTGGCCCATAAATTTTCCGCGATGCACTTCGGGTACTGGGCTGAGTTCCGGAAGGACAATCTCATGCTGGTCGTCGCAGTTACGCTCGCTGCCCTGGTCGGAGTCGTATTTGCTGCTCCCGGTGCGACGATGATCTATGGTGCCGGGGTCACCCGGGAGCAGAACGGTAAGATCTCTGCGGCAGGCCCGGTCACAAACCTGATCCTCTGCATCCCTTTTGCATTCATTCTTCTCATCAGCAGTGTCCTGGACCCTGCCGCATCCTCACAAAACCTCCTTGCACTCACCGGGATGGTCGGCATCCAGGTGAATGCGATGATCGCCGCCTTCAACATGCTCCCTGTCAGTGTGCTTGACGGCAAAAAGGTGCTTGCCTGGAATCCTGCGATCTTTGCCGTCCTGATTGTTGCCGCATTTGGGATCCTGATAGCCACGTTCTATTCAGGCATCTTTTAGATGCATAGTCCCTTTTTCCCAGGATGTACGGGATCGTTCAGCAAGCAATAAATATACTACAAATTAATTTGTTTTAACACAAAAAATATTGAGGTAAGGCAATGCATATCATGGAAGGCTTCCTGCCGTTGTATTGGGCTCTTTTCTGGTGGATTGTTGCCCTGCCCTGCCTGGTTTTCGGTGTGTACAAGCTCAAGAAAGTGCTCGAAGCGGACCGCGAAGCCCTCCCCCTGCTTGGCGTGACAGGAGGATTCATCTTCATCCTCTCCTCACTCAAACTCCCTTCCGTCACCGGCAGCTGCTCTCACCCGACAGGAACCGGTCTCTCTGCAGTCTGTTTTGGACCCTGGATCACCTCGGTCATCTGCGCGATCGTCCTTCTTTTCCAGAGTCTCTTTCTTGCCCATGGCGGACTTTCGGTGCTCGGTGCAAATATTGTCTCGATGGGAATTGTCGGACCCCTTGCCGGGTACCTGGTCTACCGTGCACTCCGTGAAACCCGTGTACACATGTATCTTGTGGTTTTTCTTGCCTGTGCACTTGCAGACCTGTTCACCTATTTCACCACCTCGTTTGAACTCGCCCTGGCATACCCTGCAGAGGTGGGTGGCGTTGTGAGCTCATTTGTCCTGTTTCTGGGTATTTTTGCCATTACCCAGGTCCCCCTCGCAATTGTGGAAGGTGTCGTTCTCGCACTGGTGTTCAAGTATATCGTTCAGCTCAAACCAGATATCCTTCTCCGCCTGAAGGTATTTCCGGAAGAAAAAATCCAGGCTGCAAGGAGTGAGGCCTGAAATGGCATTCAGGTACAGGCTGGAGATCCTCGCGATAACCGCCGTCCTGGTATTCTCTGCCCTTTTCCTTTACTACCAGCTCGATCATGACGGACGCTGAGTTTGCAGGATCCGATACCCTCGGTGCAACACAGATCGCAGAAATGACCGGGAAAGCAGAAGAGGAATTCCCGCCGCTGGTCTGGCAGTGGGTCCCCCCGAGCGGCGAGATTGAATCTGCCCTCTTTGCACTCCAGGCTGCAATCGGCGGAATTATGGTCGGATGGGTGTTTGGGTACTGGAAGGGCCAGAAGAAAAAACCGGCATAACCCACTGCCTGGATGACCCATGTATGAAGAACTCCTTGAGGATATCGCCCAGACCAACGGGCTGAGAGAGGTCAGCACGTACGTAAAGCTCATCGCAGGACTGGGGGCAATCCTCCTCTGCCTCCTTGCAACCAGTTACATCCCCCCCCTTTTCATTGCGGTTGTCCTGTCCGGTGCGGTTCTGTTTCTCGCGAGAGTGGACGCAAAAACCTATGGGGCGCTCTTCATTGTTCCCTTCTCGTTTGCGGCCATGAGTGTCGCGGCTATCATCCTGCTTTCCGGGGGAAATGAGGTATACTGGAGCTGGAGTCCACTCCCCTGGTTCTCGCTCTCAATAACCAGTGAGAGTATCAATGAAGGTTTCTTTGTGTTCTGCCGTGTTATCGGAGGAATGTCGGCGCTGATCTTCATCGCGATCACCACACCGATGACCGATCTCTTTATCGTGATGAGGCAGTGCAGTATCCCTGAAGCGGTGCTCGATCTCGCGATGATCATTTACCGGAGCATCTTCATGATCATGGACCAGCTCGTCCAGACCTACCAGGCCCAGGTGATGCGCCTCGCGTATGGGTCTTTTCGCGAATCGATACACTCGTTTGCCACTCTGTGCGGGGCGGTGTTCATCGCGAGCTGGGAGTCTGGTGAAGACCTTATACGTGCAATGGATGCACGTTGTTACTCAGGAAAGTTCGCAGTGCTTGGAGAGACTCGTCCGGTTGAGTTTTTACCGGTCCTTGCGGTGGCGGTGTTTCTGACGCTGTCATCCCTTGTCGTGATCATCTCGAGAAACATAACTCTCCTCTAGGGGCAGGACCATGAGCAGCATCATCCTTGAAGGACGGGACATCCGGTATCGGTATCCACGGGGCCTGGAGGCGATCCGTGGCATCAGCTTCCATATCAGGAAGGGGGAAAAGATCGCAATCGTCGGACCCAATGGTGCGGGAAAATCGACCCTGATGCTGCTGTTAAATGGCATGATCCGCCCGGATTCCGGCACCATGCTGTTTGACAACGAGCCTGTCCGGTATGACAAGGCCTCATTGCGGATGATCCGGAAGCGGGTTGGGTTCGTCCTCCAGAACCCTGATCGGCAGATTATTGCACCGACCGTCTACCAGGACGTGGCATTCGGGCCGACCAATCTCGGGTATGGCGAGAGCGAGGTGAAGGCCGCGGTCGAAGGAGCCCTCCGCTATGTCGGACTCGAAGGGTTCGAACGCCGTCCGCCGCATCATCTCTCAGGGGGAGAGAAGAAACGGGTAGCGATTGCGGGGGTGCTTGCGATGGATCCCGATGTCCTTGTCTTCGATGAACCAACCGCAGGACTTGACCCCTCCGGTTCAGAGGACATCATGGACCTCCTTGATGAACTGAACCACGGAGGAAAGACGGTCATCATATCCACGCATGACATTGAACTCGCATACCCCTGGGCAGACAGGGCCATCCTGCTTTTAGGGGGCAGTATCCTCCAGGAGGATATTCCCGATGTGGCATTCGGGAGACCTGACTATGTCAGGAAAGCCCATCTCTCGATGCCAACCCTCCTTGAGCTGTATTTTGAACTCCAGAAACGCGGGTTTTCGCTCCCTGCGAGAAAGCCGAGGACCATTCTTGACATGCTGAACGTGATTGACAGGGCTTTCCAGAACAGGCCCTGTTATACCGACCCCGGGTGGGTGACGGTCTGCAATGTCGATTCGGCAGGAATGGATCCGGTCAAGGACTGGCTTTCAGGGCATCCGGGAGTATCTGTCGGTGCAATGGGTACCCGGGCAAAACAGCTCGCAGGGGACCACCAGATCAACCTGGATTTTACCTACGGGGTGATCGACAAATGTATCCTGAAGGCACTGCTTGGTGAGGATTCGGTGATTTTTACTGCCGGAAGCATGGTGCAGAGGGTGTTTGACCGCGTCGATGATTTTTCCAGGGAGAATGGTGTTGCCATACCCGTCTCTCTGCTCGATCTCCCGCCCCGGTAAACAGGATACCTCAGTCCGAATACAGGCCGGCAATTACGCCGACCACTTCCTCCCCCCTGGCATATGCCTCTTTTAATGCGGTGGGGTGACCACGTATCCCCTTCCACCGGTCCATGTCATTGGCGATGATGTTGTCGTAATATTCAAAACCCATCGTGTTGAAGAACGCAGTTATTGGCGGAAATGCGGCATCAAAGACATTATCCCACGAGAGACCTGCGGTTGAGATGAAGAGCCCTTTGTGCCTGCGGATGTGGTCGTCGGTGAAATAAAGGGTCTTTAGGATGAACTTGCGTGCCCAGATGTACTGGGCACGGTCGATCAGCCCTTTCAGTTCGGCGGTAATACCCATGCTGTAAATTGGGGAGGCCACAGCAATGCAGTCTGCCGGAATATACGGTCAAAAAGCGGAAGGGCTTCGTCTTTCACGATGCATTCGCCCTCCTTATGGCAGGCGTTGCAGCCCCGGCACGGGGTAAAGTCGAGGTCCTTTAAGATCACCTTCTCCACGGATCCTCCTGCATGGTCTGCACCCTCAAGAAAGGCATCAAGCAGGGTCTCCGTGTTTCCGTGCCGGTGCGGGCTGCCCGAGATGCCAATAACCCTGACAGACATTGGGGGCGTCACCCTGCAAGCCTGGCCCGGATATCGGCGATGACCTCCCGGGCGAGCCGTTCAGCGTCCTCCTGTGCGGTCGGGTGCTTCATGATGGCACCCTTTTCATCCACCCCGTTTACCATCAGGTACTGGATATCCCTGTCCTTGACATCGATGACATGGAAGAAGCACTTGACCGAGGGGATTGCACCTTGAAACACATGGTCCCAGTTCTGCCCTGCCGTGGAGAGGAATACTCCCAGGCGCTTGCCCATCCGTTCCGGCGGAACCACCGGGAGTTTCAGCACAAATTTTCGCGAGCGGAAGACCTGGAACCGGTCGATGAGCGCCTTTGCCTGGGAACAGATCCCCATGCAGAAGATCGGCGCTGCGAGGATGATCACATCAGCATCGATGATCTTGTCATGGAGCACGTCCATCCCGTCACGCTGGATGCACTTGTTGAGGGTTTCGCAGGCGTTGCAGCCCCTGCAGAAATTGACATTGGCATCGACGAGGACCACCTTGTCGATGGCAACATCATCCTCCCTCTGCATTGCAGCAAGGACCCAGTCAAGCAGCGTCTCTGAGTTGCCGTGCCGCCGGGGACTTCCTGCGAAGGCGAGGACTTTGATCGGCATACGTGTCATGTGGGGGGTTGTGCAAGATAAATGGTGTGATGCACCGGAAAATCGCTGCCCGCATCACTGGGGCGCTCGGTCCTGCGGCAAGAGCCGGCCAGGAACATCATCCTGGAACGTTTCCAAAAAAACCCCTATGATTCCCTGCATGACACAGGCATACCAGAATGAAAACACATGAGACTCCGTTGTCATATCCCCCTGATCGCAGTTCATCGGGCATAAATGAAAATGGCGGATCCGATTTTCATTCGAACCACCCATGACCGCCGTGCAGTCGTGCATAAACTATGAAAATCGGCGGAGCCGATTTTCATATGAAAAAATGGGGTGAGTCGTTCAGATCTTTTTGAAGCAGAGGTACCACTCTTTGCACTCGTACCCCTCGGAAAGGCGTTTGTCCATCTCCGCCTTGGTCTTCGGCGCTGGGATCACCACCTTGTCACCTGGCTGCCAGTTGGCAGGAGTGGACACGCCGTGCTTGTCAGTGGCCTGCAGGGATTTCACCAGACGGATAATCTCAGGCATATACCGCCCGCTGCTGAGCGGGTAGTAGATCATCGCACGGAGGATTCCCTTGTCATCGATGAAGAAGACAGCCCGGACCGCAGCCGTGCTGCTCTGTCCCGTGTGGATCATCCCGAACTTCTTTGCGACCTTCATATCGAGGTCCGCAATGATCGGAAATCCGATATCGACACCCATCTTCTCCTTTATACTCCGTATCCATGCGAGGTGGGAGGGAACCGAGTCGATGGAGAGGCCCATCAGTTGCACGTTGAGGGATTTCAGCTCATCCGCGATAGCTGCAAAAGCCATGAACTCGGTGGTGCATACCGGGGTGAAGTCTGCCGGATGCGAGAACATCACCAGCCATTTCCCCTTAAAATCAGAGAGCTTTACCGGACCCTGGGTCGTGACAGCCTCGAAATCGGGGGCGGGTTCCCCAAGGATCGGCATTGAGCCGTTTTCACTGCAGCACACGTCCTGGTTCACTCCTTCATCACTTCATCAAGCTGGGCTTTCCCATAGGCATAAGCAGGCATACCGGCAAGCAGGAATGCCACCCGGAGTGCCTCCTCGACCTCCACCTTTGATATTCCGAGATTGGATGCCCCGATCAACTGGGCATGGACCGCGTGCTGGTCCCGGAGGGATGCAGCGATGGCAATCGCGATGAGTTTCTTGGTCTTCCGGGTCAGCGCGCCGTCATCCCAGACATGCCCCTCAAGCTTCATCACCATCTCATACATCTTCGGGTCGTTCACGGTCAGTTCCTTGAAGAATTTCGGTACCTTTCCGATCATCTTCTCGAGATCCTTTGGCTTCTCTGTCATGCTCAATTACCCCTGGACCAGGTTCATCGGCTGTCCGCAGCAGACCAGTTCGCCACCGCCGACTTCTTTGACCACCACGATATTTCCGCAGATTTCACACTCGAAAACCTGTCCTTCCTTTGCAACATTTACCATTTTCACTACCTCTTCTGACTTGTGCGTAGATTACTTGAATGTACTGAATTACTTGAATGTACTGATCAGGGCATTTTCTATCAGGGTATCCCCTATATCCTGTCATCACAACAAAAAGGTTTGGGGCTGCTTTTCGTCGAGACGAAACTACCCCGCTCTTCCACAACTATGCGGAAAAAGTATGTTCACTGGTTGCTCTTGCCCCGCTTTGGCGGGTTCGCCGCGTCTTCCGGGGTCTTGATGTCCGGACGGATATGATGCATCGGGAAGCACTGATACTCTTCACAGGCACACTGCGGACACTTCCTCAGGTCCTGCTCCGATTTATCGAGCGTCATCTCCCGGCCGCAGTCTATGCAGACGTACTTTCCAGGACCGACTTTCTGTCCGGCTTTTGCTTGTTCGGGCAGTTTGATCACCAATTTCAGATATGGATGGGGAAGTTATTTATCACTTTTGATTCTTCCAAAATTTCGGTGTAAAATTGGAAATTGGGGCCGTTCGTATCGATACCAGTTCTGTCCGGCATTTGCTCCAAAGGTATAAGGGAGATCTCCTGAAAGTATACCGCATGGGTGTGAAGATCATTGCCATTCTCGGAAGCCCGCTCCTCCAGGGGAACACGGCAAAACTGCTGGACCGTGCAATCCAGGGTGCAAAGGACGCAGGCGCAGAGGTGGAGAAGATCGAGGTCACGAGCCTGAACATCAGGGCGTGCAGGGAGATTCTGTACTGCAAGGAGCATGAGACCTGTGCAATGAAGGATGATATGATCGGCATCTACGAGCAATTCCGCGATGTTGACGGGGTTATCCTCGCCACTCCCGTGATGACCATGGGCATCCCCGGCATGTTGAAATCGTTTATCGATCGGTTCCAGGTCTATTTCATGGCAAAATACGTGAGAAAGCGCCCGCTCGTCACAGAAGCGAAAAGAAAGTCCCGGCTCGGCCTGTATCTTGGCATATCAGGGATGAACCTTCCGTATGTTTTTGACGGGGCGAAGCTGACCGTCCATGCCTTTTTTGATATCATCGATGTGAAATACTGGGATGACCTCCTGATCAGGGACATGGATACGATCCAGGACCTGACAAAACGGCCTGATGTCATGGAGGAAGCCTATGCAAAAGGGCGCGAGATGGCCCGGCTGCTCACCGGACAGGCACCGATCAGATAAGCCCCTGTTCTTTCATCGAGAGCCACCCGGAATCGGTGATGATCAGGTGATCCAGGAGACGGATCCCGACCAGGGTCCCGGCATCAGCGAGCTGGCGGGTTATCGCGATATCCTGGCTGCTTGGGTCCAGGGTTCCTGAAGGATGGTTGTGCACGCACACAATCGACGCTGCCCGGTCAGTAATGGCATCGGCAAACACCTCACGGGGGTGGACAAGGCTGTGGTTGAGAAGCCCCATGGTGATGGTCCTTGTCTCAATCAATTCATTTGCACCGTTCAGGGTAATACAGATGAAGTGCTCCTGTTTCTTTCCTGATAAGAATGAGACCAGGGGGAGGATATCGGCAGGGGTGCTGATCTTGGGTTTTCTGGTCTCACCCGGATAGATCCGCCGGGCAAGTTCGAGACATGCAATGATCTGGGATGTTTTGGCAGCACCCATGCCCTTGACCAATGCAAAGTCCTGGTATCCTGTCGCGTCCGCGTTCTTCTCGATCATCTCTGAAATTTCTTTTGCGAGGACTCTCACGTCCCGGCCCGGGCCACCGCTCCCGAGAATAGCGGCGATGAGTTCCTGGTTGGTGAGGCAGGACGCGCCTTTCTTCCGTATCTTCTCCCGCGGCCGGTCCCGCTCGTCAATATCCTGCATCTTTTTCATCGTGTATCCTGCCAGATGATCGCAATAGCAAAGGTATCTCTGCAGTATGAGAAAAAGGGGTATGGTTTCTATTCGTTGCGGGGGGGAGAAGGTCCGGTCAGCCCGAATGGATACCTTGATGTGATTCCCTTGCAACAGATTAGAGCATGGCTACCATGGAAAACGCAATGGAAGCGTATGCCGGTGAATCCCAGGCAAACCGCAAGTATGCTGCCTTTGCCGAACAGGCAGACTCCGAAGGTTTCAAGAATATTGCACGCCTTTTCAAGGCCGCATCAGAGGCCGAAGCGGTCCATGCCAAAAAACTGCTCAAAGCGATGGGCACGATCAAGACCACCAAGGAGAACCTCCAGGGATCCATTTCTGGGGAGACTCATGAATATACCGAGATGTATCCCGGGTTCATCAGGGAGGCCGAGGCAGAGAAGAAGAGCGATGCGGGCCTGGTGTTCACCTATGCCATGAAGGCCGAGGAGGTCCATGCCAACCTGTACAAGGAGGCCATGAATGCCCTGAACCATGGCCAGGACATGTCAAACCGGGCGGTCATCCTTTGCCCGGTCTGCGGCAACATCTTCCTGGGTCAGGCTCCTGAAAAGTGCCCGATCTGCAATGCGGTCAGGAAAGTATTCAAAACCATCGAGTGATACGTCCCGTCGTATCATTCCCCCCTGATTTTTTCTCCTGGTTTCCGGCCCTCTGAAGTCCTGTTATTCGTGGGATGCGGGGACCATCATCGGGAACCAGGCCATTTCAGCCTCAGCGAGATCCTTCTCATCCCTGGTCGTTCTCTCCCCTCCTTTCTGCTCCCACACTTTAATAACCGGTCAGGAGCAACCTCGATTGCATGCCGCAGGTTACTGTGTACTCGACCCAGAACTGCCCGTATTGCCGTATGGTGAAGGCCTATCTGGAACGGCACGGGGTGGACTATCTCACGATCGATGTCGGAACAGACAAGGAGCAGGCCGAGAAGATGATCGCGATCTCGGGGCAGTACGGTGTACCGGTCGTCACGATTGACGATGAAGTCATTGTAGGCTTTGATGCACAACGCCTGAATGAATTGTTCGGGGAAGAGAAGGGCGGGGAGGTCTACGATGTCCTGATCATCGGTGCCGGGCCGGCTGGCCTTACCGCGGGGGTATACTGTGCGAGGAAATTATTGAAAACGATGATCGTCAGCGAAAATATCGGGGGCCAGGCCAGCGAATCCTGGGCGATCGAGAATTACATGGGATACCGGATGATCACCGGTGACGACCTGATGCGGAAGTTCGAGGAGCAGGTCCGGTCACTTGACCTCCATCTCGAGATCGACAGAGTGCTTATCCTTGACCGGAGCGGCAATGAATTCGTGGTGAATACCGCGACAGGAGCCGCGTACCGGGCCCGTGCGGTTATCCTTGCACAGGGCAAGCAGCCGAGGAAACTCGGAGTCGAGGGGGAGGATCGGTACCTTGGCAGGGGTTTCTCGGTCTGTGCAACCTGCGATGGCCCGCTCTTCAGGGACAAGGTGGTCGCCATCGTCGGAGGAGGCAATTCTGCGCTCCAGACTGCCATCGAGATGAGCGGCATTGCCCGGGAAGTGCACCTTGTGGTGAGGAGCACTATCAAGGCTGATGAAGCCTATGTCAGGGCGTACAAGAAGAAGGCCAACATCATTACGCACAAAAACACCATCGTGTCAAAACTCCAGGGCAACGGCATGCTGAACGGGATCACCCTGAAGGACCGGAGTTCCGGAAAGGAGACCGATCTTTCCGTGGATGGCGTGTTTGCCGAGACGGGATGGATCCCCAATACGGCGTTCCTGGAAGGATTCGTTGCCCTGAACCCTGAGAAGGAGGTAATCGTCGATATCGACTGCCATACCAGTGTTCCCGGCATCTTTGCTGCAGGTGATATCACCAATGTCAGGACAAAACAGATCATCACCGCGGCAGGTGAAGGAGCAAAGGCGGCCCTCTCAGCATATGATTACCTGATCAAATAACCTGCCCCGTTTTCTTTTTATCAAGCTCCCTGCCGTTTTGTGTGAGATTAATATCGAGGATTTCTCCGCGCGGGATACCAGTTCAGTCACGAAAACCGCCGCAGGGGTGTCCTGTGGAGGCGGCCGCGTGTATCCCCTGGTGAGGGTCTGGGGGCGTTCAGCCGCCACACAATGTAGCCGGTTCATCACTCTCACTCACCCCAGGGAGCGAAGAGCCTTTTTAAAGAGTCTATCCGGTTGGTATTGGTACCCGAGTCATTTTGCCGATTCCCAGATGTGGGAGGTCTTTGTGAACCGCTGCAGGTTGATAAGGATTCCCACCGGGGTGAACCCGGCTGCCAGTCCCACTGGAAGCACCTGCTCGTCCAGCCGGATGCTTCCCCTCCGGACCTCTCCGACTTCAAATGCAACATGCCCTCCGGGAACCGTGACTCTGAAGAGCTCGCGGAATGTCGACTCCATGACCCTGCACCAGCTCTCAAGCGATCGGGTGACGGTGAGATCGCGTTCGATCGCTTCGCCGTCTATTCCGTTGAACCAGCACCGGAGCCAGTTATCCTTTGCATACTGGACCGTATCGAGAAAAGGAGGTGAAGTGACGGTAAGGCTGATCGATGCATCCGGTAGTGCCGGGGTATTTCGTGAATCCCCGGTAAGAAAGAGGCCATCGGTCCCTGCGTTGTTCAGGTTGCGGTAGTCTTCAGGTGAGAGGCCCCTCACAAGGGACCGGGTCTTTCTCAGGATGAGGTCCCGGACATTGCGGTATTCCGGCACCTGGTTTCGCTGCGCATTTATCATTGCCTGACGATCTGGTGAGATTGCCTGGTTTGGGGGGAGCGTGTAGACTGAAAAGAAACCGGGGGAATGCCCGGTCAGCCTGCTCGTCGCGACCATGCGGATCCAGGAATCCACCGGGTCTGTTTCGCACGCCTCCTCGCGTTCAAGGAGATAGTTCCTGAGTGTGACGATCTCGCGCTCGGTTTTTGGGTCGTAGAACATCGAGAGGTCGATTTCAGCGGTCGCATGCGTTCCGGAGCCTATCTTTGCAAGACGTGCCGCCACCTCCTGTTCCCCGGGAATGAAGAACCTGGGTTGGGTGAGGATCCGGGAAAGGGGGTTTGCGTCATTTGCGGCAACCCTCCTCCTGAGAAGGCCCGCCTCCAGCACGGTGGTTCCCCTGCCTGAAAACGGATCATAGACCCTGTCCCCTTCCTGTGTCAGGCCGGTGATAAAGAACCGGGGGAGCTGGGGCTTGAAGCATGCCCTGTACGAGATCTCATGAAGGGGGGAAGCCTGTCTCTGGTTTGACGTCCAGAACTCAGCGGTACAGCGCCGGGTGCTGATTCCCGAAGCAGTTTATCGTCTCGATCAGTGGGACAATTCCCGAGCCGCGCAGCAAATCGCTTAAAAAAAGCTTCTTCAGGAGAGTTACCAGTATCCATGGCCTGTTCTTTCCAGGGTACTATATCAGCAGGGATTGTAATCAATCATGACCCTTCGATCCGGATCGGTTGCCTTAAGAAAGACCGTAGACAATCCTCTTTTCAGATGCGGGAGTTTTTCCGGAAGCTGGTCCATATCATCTTTGGCCTCGGTATTGCCGCTCTCGTCCAGTTCACCCCGGAAAGTATTGCGCTCCCCCTGCTCATGACCGGAACGTTTGCCGGTTTCATCCTGACCGATGCGCTTGTCAGAGGCTACCGGGTCCCGCTGCTCTCGAATCTCATTGACATGCTCGAGCGTGAGAATGTCCGACCGGGGAAAGGTGCCCTTTATTTCGCCCTGAGTTCGCTCTTCTGCCTCGTGATCTTCGAGAAGGAGGTGGTCGTCCCTGCCATCGTGGCGCTCGCTCTCCTCGATGGAGTGGCAACAATAGTCGGCATCTATTATGGAAAGCATCCGATCGTCAGGGGTAAGACCGCTGAAGGGACCGGCTCCGGGATACTCCTGACATTCGTCGCTCTGCTTCCTCTTCTCCCCCCGCCGGAGGCCGCTGTTTCTTCGGTCGTCGCGGGACTGGTGGAGCTCCTCTCTCCGGTCGATGACAATCTCACCATCCCTGTCTTTGTCTGCATTGCATTGACCCTGATGGGGGGGTTGTAAAAAAAGGGCCTCCTCGCTGTTGTCTGAAGGGAGACTAAAATCGAGGTTGTTCTCCGGGATACCAATCCAGTCACTAAAACCGCCACCGGGGCGTCATTTTGCGGCCGCAGCGTGTATCAGATGGAGGGGTGTGGGGGCGGTCAACCGCCACACAATGTAGCCAGTCCCTCACCTCTCACTCACACGAGGGAGCGAAGAGGAAGAACCGGGAAAAAATCTCAGCAGGAGGGTGTCTGTGCACCTTTCCGGTCTTTCTCCCGGTACCCTTCGAGCAGGACGGTGGTGATGTTCTTTACCGGCCGATCGGTGTGCTCCTGGATATGGAACTCACAGAACGGGCAGGAGCTGATCACGATCTCTGCGCCGGCCTTCTCGATCTCTTTCCGCCGGTTCTCGGCCAGGGCTGCGGCCTCATCAGGCACTCCGGACCGGACACCGCCCCCTGACCCGCAGCAGATGGCTGGCATCTCCACGAGGTCAACGACTTGCGTGATCAGTTCCCTCGGCTGATTTTTGATACCCTGCCCTCTCAGCAGGTGGCAGGGGTCATGGTACACTGCTTTTATGGGGAGCCGTGCGGGAGGGTCGATGCCGTGCTTGGTGAGCACCTCGTTGATATCCATCACCCGGAACGGTGTCTCGTAATCGTTCTTCAGCGTGGATCCACATCCTGCGCACATCGTCATGACGGTATCGATATTCCGGAATACGAATGCATTGATGTTCCGGCTCTTCAACGTAGCAAGAAAGTCGTTCTGTCCGGTCCGGATCAGGGGCGACCCGCAGCATACCTGTTCTTTAGGGATAATCACCCGTATCCCATTTCGCCTGAGGACCTCCATCGCATCAAGGGCTGTCTGGGGAAGCCGCAGGTTGTACATGCATCCCACGAAGAAGCCGACAGTGCCCTTCACTTCGCCATAGGGCTCAACCACTTCGGGCATCTGCTCCAGGAAAGAGGTTTCTGTCCGGGCTACACTCCTCCCGGTCTCTTTTACCAGCTTCGCTACCTCCTGGTGACGGGGGAGGGTGAGGCCCTTCTGATTGGCGAGCGCACGCAACTTCTCGATGGCCTTTCCCGGGATCTGGATATCTTTGGGGCAGACCTTCCAGCAGACCTGGCAGGAAGTGCAGGTGAACAGACCTTCGCTTACCGATTCGGTGACACGGTCGCAGCCGTCTCTTGGGTCAAGGGAGAGGCGCATTTTCTCCCGCATCGCTGCAGGCCCGGCAAACTCCACGACTTTCAGTGCCGGACAGGCTGACACACAGGACAGGCACTCGATGCAGCTCCGGAGCGGCTTGATTGCATCCACTTCATCTGCGGTGGGCATCCGGAACTCTGCTCCCGGGACCAGGGACGAGATGCGGTCGAGGTAGGGTTCCATATCCACCATGAGGTCTTTTTGTATGGGCAGTTCGAGCGGCTCGATCGTCATCTCATCGCGGGCTTCCTCCATGCAGGCCAGGACCGGCTGGCCGTTCACCCGCACGGCACAGCTGCCGCACTGGCCCGACCCACAGCAGTAACGGTATGAGAGCGACGGATCGTGTTCATCGTGAATGGCGTGCAGCACGTGAAGGACCCGTGCACCTTCACTCACCTGTACCAGGTAATTCTGGATATGAGAGGAAGTATCCGAAGACGGGTCATACCGGAAGACCTTCACGGAGAGTTCTCTCATGGCAGAGCCCCTTTCTCGATCCCTTCCCGGGAGATCGAGATGAACGTGTGTGCATACGGGGAATGCGCTGCATCCCAGCTCTGAGTGATATCCTTCCGGAGATGGGCACCCCGCGATTCCTTCCGGAGCAGTGCTGCCCTGACCACAAGGGATGACGTGACCAGCATATTCTGCAGGATGCAGCACCCGGCAAGGTTAGCCGGGGATGCTGCCCTTGGATGGAGCGTCTGCAGGTGGTTCAGTATCCCGAGTGTCTTTTCGAGGAGAGGACCTGTCCGGAATATCCCTGCACCCTCCCACATCGCGGCCTGGAGAGAACGGACGATGGCAGAAGGGGGAAGATCGCCACGGAGGAATGTCTCCAGGCGCTTCTCCTGACTCTCAATCTGTACCCGGTCCACTGCCTTCTTCCGCTCCTTTGCCCTCCCGGCAGCCTCTCCTGCACGCTTTCCGAAGACCTGGGTGTCTGCAAGGGCATTTCCCCCGAGCCGGTTTGCACCGTGGACCCCGCCAGCCACCTCGCCACAGGCAAAGAGGCCGGGGAGCGTCGTCTCTGTATCGGTCGTAATCCGGAGCCCACCCATGATATGATGGGCGGTCGGGGCGACTTCCATCGGGACGTCACGGATATCCACCCCGAACTTGAGGAACTGCTCGAGCATGACCGGGAGCCTGCTCTCTATCTGGGACCGGGGCAGGTGGGTGACATCAAGATACACTCCTCCGTTCTCTGTGCCTTTTCCCAGAAGAATCTCTGTCGCGATCGCCCGTGAGACCACGTCCCTCGTGGAGAGTTCCATGCGATCGGGATCATACCGCATCATGAAGCGCTCGCCCTCCGTGTTCTTGAGAACACCCCCCTCCCCGCGGACAGCCTCGGTCACGAGTCTTCCCCGGGCATCGTACGGGTAGACCGCACCGGTCGGGTGGAACTGGATCTGCTCCATGTCGATCAGCTCCGCACCTGCACGGTAGCCGAGTGCATACCCGTCACCCGTCCCGCTGGAGGAGTTGGTGGAGATGTCATAGATCCTGGTACCCCCTCCGGTGGCGAGCACCACGGCATCGGCAAGCATCACCCGCAGGTCTCCCCGCTGGTCCAGCCCGATCGCCCCCGTCACCCTCTGCCCCTCGCTCTGCAGCGAAATGACCGTGACCTCGCTCTCAACCCTGACCCCGGTGGTATGCAGCCGGTCGATGAGAGTCGACATCATCTCATGACCGGTACGGTCCCCTGCATAGCAGGTCCTTGGGAAACGCTGGCCGCCAAACGGCCGCTGGGCGACCTCGCAGGAGTCAGTCACATCGAAGACCGCTCCCCATTCCAGGAGATCCTGCATCCGCAGGGGTGCCTCCTGCACAAGAATCTCCACAAGGTCGCGGTCATTGAGGTACGCACCCCCTTTCAGGGTATCCTCGAAGTGTATCTCGCAGGAGTCCGATTCCCTGAGCACCGCATTATACCCCCCCTCGGCCATGGTGGTGCAGCCCCCTTTCCCGGTGAGGGTCTTTGAAACGAGCAGCGTCTCGCCGTACCCTGCAGCTTCTATCGCCGCACGAACGCCTGCCCCTCCGCTTCCGATCACGAGCACATGCGCCGTATCCACTGCATCAGAACGCATCTTATAATTACGTGCGTCATATAGTATCATAAATAGATGCGAAGGACTGTGTGAGCCCGGATGAGATTTTTAATGAAATTTGGCGGCACTTCAGTGGCTGATGCCGCGACTGTCAGAATGGTGGTCGGGATCGTTTCGGGGTATCGCAGGGAAGGGCATGAGGTAGCGGTCGTGGTGTCTGCCCAGCGAGGGGTAACCGACCAGCTGATCGCAATTGCAGGCGAGGTTGCCGGGAACCGCACCGTTCCTCACCTCGAGCCTTTTATCAGTTCGCTCCGTCTCCGCCATACCTCCGTCCTTTCGGAAGTGGGACCCGATTTTGCCGCTGAAGTCGGGCAGGAGATAGAAGCGAGGCTCTGCGAGGCTGAAAAATATGCTGCACGCCGTGCACAATCTGCGGGAACTGACGCCCCGTTCGCTCGATTACCTGATCACCTATGGGGAACGCCTGAACTCGCTCGTGGTATCGGCAGCGTTCCGGCAGCAGGGTATCCCCTCCCAGGTCATGGACGGATGCGAGGCAGGGATACTCACTACGACCCAGCACGGGGAGGCTATGGCGCTCCCGGAAAGTGAAGAAAGGATCCGGAGCAGGGTAGCACCCCTCCTTGCCGGGACCGTCCCGGTGATCATGGGATTCATGGGATGTTCCGAAAAGGGACTGATCACCACGCTCGGCAGGAGTGGCTCGGACTACTCGGCTGCGATTATCGGGGCTGGTATCGATGCAGGCGAGATCTGGATCTGGACCGATGTGGACGGGATCATGACATCTGATCCCGCGCCTTATCACGATGCCCGGGTGATCCCCGCTCTCTCGTATCTTGAGGTGATGGAGCTCTCGTTCTTCGGAGCGAAGGTGATGCACCCCCGTTCCATCGAACCGGCCATGAAGAAGAATATCCTCGTCCGGGTCAAGAACACCTTCAACCCCGCCCACCCGGGCACCACCATCGTCGCGGGGAGAAGCATGACAGCCGTGTGGTGAAAGCGCTCACGTACATCGACAAAGTCGCCCTGATCAACATCAGCGGGGCCCAGATGATCGGGAGACCCGGTGTGGCGAAGGCGATCTTCACTGCGCTGGCGGAAAGAGAGGTGAACGTGATGATGATCTCGCAGGGATCGAGCGAAGCGAACATCTCTCTTGTCATCGATGAGAACCAGGTTGCGATCGCGGCAGAATCCCTTGCAGCCCTTGTAAAGGAGGGTCTTGTGCGGGAGGTCACCTCCAACCGCGATGTCTGTGCTGTAGCCGTGATCGGGTCAGGTATGGCCGGGGCAAAGGGGACCGGGGGGCGGATCTTCACCGCCCTTGGGAAAGGGGATGTGAACGTGATGATGATCTCGCAGGGCTCCTCCGAGGTAAATATTTCGTTTGTGGTGCAACAGGCAGACGGTCCGAAAGCGGTCCGCATCCTTCACGATGAATTCAGGCTGTCCGAGGAGGATTATGCCTGAGTCGTCTCCTACCGGGAAGCAGGGGTGGACATCGACTCGGGAGGCAGAGGGGATCAGGGCGCTGATCGCGGCACTCACCTACCGGAGGAAAGGATCCTTCTCAATGACAGGAGGTGTCGGGCACTTTGCCGGTCTCATCGATTTTGGTGATCTCGTCCTTGCCCTTACCGTCGACGGGGTAGGGACCAAGATGCTTGTTGCCGACAGGGAGCGGGACTGGAGTACGGTCGGTATCGACTGCATCGCCATGAACGTGAACGACCTCTATGTCATGAACATTGAGCCGGTCGCATTTGTGGACTATGTTGCCACGGATTCGATATCCATCGAGAAGATGGCCCAGGTCGGCATGGGCCTGAACGAGGGGGCCAGGCTCGCAAATATCGATATTGTCGGGGGTGAGACCGCCACCCTGAAAAACCTCGTCGAGGGTCTTGATCTTGCGGGGACCTGTCTTGGCATCCAGAAGAAGGGGCAGGTGATAACAGGGGAACGGGTTGTCCCCGGCGACCTCATCATTGGAATCCCGTCATCAGGAATCCACAGCAACGGGATGACTCTCGCCCGCAGGGTTGTGGATGCGCACGATGCATGGGAAGAGCGTCTTTCAAATGGAAGGACCATCGGCAGGGAACTCCTTGTCCCGACCCGGATCTATGCAGAGGTGCTGCCGGTCTGCAGGAAGTACCGCCATCTCGGGCATGTGCCATATCACGGGCGGGGGGCTGCTCAATTTCCCGAGGATCAGCCGCCATGGCTTCTCCCTCTCCCATCCGCTACAACCGCCGGAGATATTCCGCTGGATCGCAGAGGCGGGATCGATTGACGACCGGGAGATGTACAGGACCTTCAACATGGGTATGGGGTATGCCCTTATTGCCCCGGGTGCAAGTCTTCCTGCGGTTACTGCCCTCGTGCCTGATGCAAAGCCTGTAGGGGAGATCACAGAAGAGCCGGGGGTAACGCTGCGTGGAGAGAAGTTTGCGTAAATTTTTTTATTTTTCAGGACGGTCCTTCAAGGTCATCTTCGATGGCCTCAATCCTGCAGATTTTTGCCCTGTCGGCGATGATCGCGCTGTTTCCTGACAGATCCTCGATCACGAGGGTGACTGGCAGGTTCCCTGCCTTCACCTGCTCAAGCGATTGCTGAAGGGAGCGGATGCGCTCACGCTCATCCTCATCCTCCGCCCATGAGAGGAGACTATCGAGCACGGTCCCGATACGGTTCAGCACTCCCTCTACGTTTGAAATGAAACCTTCGCACGCAGGACCGGGATCTATCCTGCACCCCGAGTTCCGGGATCGTGATGGTGCCGTTCGTGCTCCGGACCACGCGAATCATCATGTCGTCAGGATCCCCGATACTCAGTTCCCAGCGTGAAGGCTCTGAATTCCTGAGCAGCTGGGTATCAGCCAGGCGATAGCCGCAGGAAGGGCAGAGTGCGGAGATGATCAGGATCTCGGAAAAATAGGGTATCTCATCGGTCTGGTACAGATAGTGTATATCGGTTTGGCAGACAGGGCACGGACCGGGGACTACCGTCCGCACCTATTCGACCCCGCCAATCTTGTCCCGGGAGATCTTTACTGAGTTTGGCGTGATGACCACATACCTCTGGTCGCCAAGCCCTATGATGTCTCCGTTTACGTCTTTGGCAACCTCTTTTAAGTCCTTCAGGACACGCTCGTACATGACCTTGTCCATTTTGAGCCGCGAGATGTCCGCAATCACGACATTCCCGTTGTAAATCTCATCCTTGATCCTTGGGCTGTCCTTGATATCCCCCACTGCGGCGATCTTCACAAACATTGCAGGAGCAGACGCCTCGGCCTCCTCAAAGGCCTCGAGGTCCAGGTCCATGTAATCGTCCTCAGTGGAGGGAGTCGACTTGCCCAGAAGCGAATCGAGAAACTTTACCATAGCAAAAATTGTCTTTTATTTTTTATTTAATAGTATCTATTTAAAAAAACTCTATGGTTCACATGGTGACACAAATGTTCCCGGTCCGGCCTCATTACTGACCCCGGAGACACAGGAACGGTCCCCTCCATTAAAATTCGACGTTCCAGAGTTCATCGCCGATATAATGGATTGTTTTTACCATCTTGCCGGATATCCTCACCCGCATCTCACCCGCATCAAAGAGAGTAACTCCCACTGCCAGCGGCTTTCCGTGCCGCTCTTCTGCCACCTGGACCGGCCGGCCGGCCCTGACATCGTCGGTAACCGATACGATCCCTGGCCGCATGATATCCGCGCCGTTGACCACAAATGCGACCGCACCCGAATCGACAACGATCTGACGCTCCGGGAAAGGATGTTCGAGCAGTCCCTTCAGGGTGGGAAAGACCCACTCCCCGGACTCCATAATCTGGGGTTTTTTATCGATGAGGTACAGTGCAAACCCTGCATTTGTCTCGAGCATCTCCACACGGTCGTGCATGAACAGTCCCGCGGACTCCCCTATCTCCGCATGAAGCCCGGAAAAGAGGGCTGATGCCTGTGACTTCCTGATGCTGTGCCGTTTCTTTCCGGTGATCTTTGCCATCGCGTCCCTATGGTATCTCTCACTTCTGTCATGAAAAAGCATTTCAGCGAATGTTGCGTAATAGTGGTGTGTGAAGACAGGTACTCCTGCTTGAGGGAGACTTCGGGGCGCTCACCAAGTATTAAGTATCTTTCTTACGAACATAGATTACTCCAAAGTGATGGAACACTGGGAATTTGTATGACAAAGCGGCCGTTGGATATTTTGGATCAGGTGCTGAACCGGCAGCCAGTAATCGTCTCCCTCAAGGGTGGCAGGGAACTTCGGGGCGTATTGCAGGGGTATGACGTCCATATGAACCTTGTGTTGGATAAGGCTGAAGAGGTCGAGGGCGATCAGGTGCGGAGCGTCGGCACCCTCATCGTTCGCGGCGACAATGTGATCTATATCTCTCCATCTATGGAATAATGCGGAAGGTGAAACATGTCGAAGGGCACTCCGTCAATGGGAAAGCGGTCAGGCAGGGTCCATATTGCCTGCAGAAGGTGCGGGAGCATATCCTACCACCTGCGGCACAAGATTTGCTCTGCCTGCGGGTTTGGTAAAAGCACGCGGATGAGAAAGTACAACTGGATACACAAGAGACCAAAGATCCCTACCCATTAGAGAGCGAACATGTGCGGAATCGTTGGCATCAGGGATGCTGGCGGTGTGTCGTTCTCGATCTATTATGCCCTGTTTGCCCTCCAGCACCGCGGGCAGGAGAGCGCGGGGATCTCTACATTTGACGGGACGAGGCTCCATAAACACAGGGGGCAGGGTCTCGTCGCCGATGTTTTCAATACGGCAGTACTGCACAGCCTTGAAGGCGACGTCGGGCTCGGGCATGTCCGGTATCCCACGACAGGAGCAAACAGGCCGGAAAACGCCCAGCCCTTCAATTTTCTCTTCCGCGATCAGAACATCTCCATTGCCCACAACGGCAACCTGGTGAACGCCCGCGAGCTTCGTGACGCATATGAGGCACGGGGGCAGATCTTCTGTACTACCACTGATACGGAGCTGATCGCAAAGGTGATCACCGATGAGATGAGCACCTCGGGGTGCATCGAAGACGCGGTCCACCGGTGCATGAGGGACCTTCGGGGCTCCTATTCTGTTGCCATGATGTATGACGGGGTCCTGTACGGATTCCGGGACCCGCTCGGGATCAAGCCCATGTGTATCGGAAAGACCGGCGAGGGCTATATCCTCGCCTCTGAAAGTGTGGCCATCGATGCACTTGGCGGCACGCTCCTGCGCGATGTAAGGCCCGGCGAACTGGTCTGCATCGATGAAGAGGGGATGCGCAGCATGCAGATAGCGGTCTCCGACCGCCGTGCCCACTGCATATTCGAGTTTATCTATTTTGCCCGGGCTGATGCCGTGCTTGATGGCGCCCTGGTGTATGACGTCCGGAGAACGATAGGGGAGAAACTCCATGAAGAAGCACCCGTCGCCGCAGATTCTGTCTGCCCGGTCCCGGATTCCGGAACCGCATATGCCATCGGGTATTCCCGTGCATCCACCATCCCGTTTGTCGAGAGCCTCATGAAGAACCGGTACATGGGGAGGACATTTATCATGCCCTCACAGACAGAGCGGGAGAAGGCGGTAAGGATGAAACTCAACCCGATCCGCGAACACCTGAAGGGGAGATCGGTGGTGCTCGTGGATGACAGCATCGTCCGCGGGACCACTTCCCGGAGGATCATCGGCATCATCCGCGGTGCCGGTGCAAAAGAGGTCCATGTCAGGATCGGATCGCCTGCGATAAAGGCACCCTGCTACCTCGGCGTGGATATCCCGACCCGGGAAGAGCTGATCGCACCTGAAAGGACCGAGGATGAGGTCAAAAAAAGCATAACGGCAACCACCCTCCATCATATATCGCTCGACGCCCTTGTGGAATCCATCGGTATCGATAAAAAACACCTCTGCACCGGGTGCCTGACAGGGTGCTATCCTGTTGCCGTCAACGGTGAGAAATCCAGGGTCACGGCTATAGATTTCCTGGACGGTACCTACCAGACGAAACTCGAGATTTTTTAACGATGCACTGCCCCGGGTGCGGGATTTTTTAAAAGAGAGCATAGCGAGGGATGGATTTGAACCATCGATCGATGGATCTGGTCCCTCCACCCATGCCCCTTGTGTTCATTTTCCTTCGGGAAGATCGCAACTATCTTAAACAATCACTTGTATGATCTCATTATCTATGAGAACATCGATAACAAAAGCAGGAGAGACTTCATGAAGAAATATAAAATTCTAGTCGTTACTCTGGCATTGCTTTTCCTTGTGACCGGCTTTGTCATGGCTGACCCAGGGGTAAATGCGACGTTCGAGACTCAGGGCGTCTCAATGGCCACCAGCATCCAGGCCACCGGAAACCTGCGCTCTATGACTGATCTCACATGGTCGATTAGCAGTGGAGGAATCGTTTCCAGCGGGACCGACCCGACACTTGCAGGCTATCCAAATTGGGATAACTACCCATATGGAGGGGGGTATGAACAATGGCTCCTTGATTGGGCAGAGACACAATCTTATTACCCTGGATTCAATTTACAGGATTTGAATACTTACTACCAAAAATATTACCCCGGGTTGCCACTCACGCTATTTGTAGCAGATTTGGTGAGTTGGGCTGAACAACAAACGGTGGGGGGCCTCCAAAGTACACAGTTACGTGACAACGAAGTCCGCTATACGACCACTTACAGTGAAGAGACCCTGTCGAATGGTGTAGGCTTTATCAGTTACAGTAAGGACATGATTGTAGAGACCAAGGCAGGCCTTAATGGACAGTCCAATCTCGAAGCTACCAAGTTGATCGCATTTGAAGGCACCAAAGGCGCACAGATAACCTCGACCGACAACATCTTCCTTCAAGGCACTGGCGAGGCCCAAACCACGTCCGCAAGAGCAATCTGTGTGTTTGCCTCAGACACGAGCTCTACCATTCCAAGGTTCTGCAACACGGTTGAGTCTGGCAGTAGCTGTCTCAGGCTCACTCATCAGCGTGCAGACCACTACCGATGAAAGGTTCATTGTAGACGCAGCAGACACTCCGGTTGAGGTCGACCACCACATCCGTGTTGACAAACTTGGTGACCTCCCGTCGGTAGGCCAGGCTTCAGCATTCATGGAAGGAACAATTCAGGAAGCCAGGGAGGGCACTATTCCAACCATTGATACAGGCGATGGAATGGAGCCTTACACTGTCTGACGCCGGCAAGTCCGCTGCATACGAAGAGGTCACATTCCAGGAGTCCACCTCGGTCGATGGGATAATCAGACTCTTTGACAAGGATATGTCCTGGGAATCCGGTATCAGAAGAATCAGGGAGTAAAACGCGAAAAAAACATCCCTTTGGGATTCTATCCCAGGGGAATTTTTTTATTTCCTTTTTTCGTGAAACCGAGGGTCATGATTATCCGGAGACACTCCGCCCTCGCTGCACCATTGCGACTATGAGGTTTTTCAGGTGTTCTGATTATGAAATATCCCCACGCACCGAGAATACGTTCAATCCCGTTCGGAGATTTGACCGGTGATTCCTCTGGTCTTGAAGTGAAGTTGTTCTTTTACTATCTCCTGGGTGTACACAGGATTTCGTTGAGAAATGCTTGGTTTTGCGAAAAAGAAAATAGCGAGGGATGGATTTGAACCATCGATCGATGGATCCGGACCATCCACCCATGCCCCTTGAATTCATTTTCCTTCGAGAAGATCGCAACTCCCTTAAACAATCACTTGTATGATTTAACTATCGCTGAGAATATCGATAACAAAATCAGGAGAGACTTCATGAAGAGATCTGGAATTCTCGTCATCACTCTGGCATTGCTTTTCCTTGTGACCGGCTTTGTCATGGCTGACCCCGGTGTAAATGCGACGTTCGAGACCCAGGGCGTCTCAGTGGCCACCAGCATCCAGGCCACCGGAAACCTACGCTCTATGACTCATCTCACATGGTCTGTGAGCAGTGGAGGAATCGTTTCCAGCGGGACCGACCCGACACTTGCAGGCTATCCAAATTGGGATAGCTACCCATACGAAGAACCGACTCCCCCGCCGCAAACGGCGCAGTCTCGCGGGTATCCAAATTGGGATAGTTACCCATACGGAGAAGGTATAGGTGGTTATGAACAATGGCTCATTGATTGGGCAAAGGCACAATCTAATTTCCCTGGATTCAATTTACAGGATTTGAATGCTTACTACCAAAAATATTTCCCCGGGGATCCATTCACGCTATTTTTAGCAGATTTAGTGAGTTGGGCTGAACAACAAACGGCGGGGGGCCTCCAAAGTACACAGTTACGTGACAACGAAGTCCGCTATACGACCACGTACAGTGAAGAGACCCTGTCCAATGGTGTAGGCTTTATCAGTTACAGTAAGGACATGATTGTAGAGACCAAGGCAGGCCTTTATGGACAGTCCAATCTCGAAGTTACCAAGTTGATCGCATTTGAAGGCACCAAAGGCGCACAGATAACCTCGACCGACAACATCTTCCTTCAAGGCACTGGCGAGGCCCAAACCACGTCCGCAAGAGCAATCTGTGTGTTTGCATCAGACACGAGCTCTACCATCCCCAGGTTCTGCAACACGGTTGAGTCTGGCAGTACCGTCTCAGGCTCACTCATCAGCGTGCAAGACCACTACCGATGAAAGGTTCATTATAGACGCAGCAGACACTCCGGTTGAGGTCAACCACCACATCCGTGTTGACAAACTCGGGGACCTCCCGTCGGTGGGCCAGGCTTCAGCATTCATGGAAGGAACAATCCATGGAAGCCAGGGAGGGCACTATTCCAAGCGTAGAGTACAGGCGGAAATGAGGGAATATTCCTTACACTGTCTGACACCGGCAAGTCCGCTGTATACGAAGAGGTCACATTCCAGGAGTCCACCTCGGTCGATGGGATAATCAGACTCTTCGACAAGGATATGGCCTGGGAATCCGGTATCAGAAGAATCAGGGAGTAAAACGCGAAAAAATACATCCCGTTGGGATTCTATCCCAATGGAATTTTTTTCTTTCCTTTTTTCGTGAAACCGAGGGTCATGATTATTCGGAGGCACTCCGCCCTCGCTGCACCATTGCGACTATGAGGTTTTTCTGGTGTTCTGATTATGAAATATCCCCACGCACCGAGAATACGATTCAATCCCGTTCGGAGATTTGACCCTGATTCCTCTGGTCTTGAAGTGAATGTATTCTTTTACGATCTCCTGGGTGTAAACAGGATTTCGTTGAGAAACGCGTGTTTTTGAAAAAGAGACATAGCGAGGGATGGATTTGAACCATCGATCTACGGGTTATGAGCCCGTCGGGATATCCTGACTACCCCACCTCGCTTCCGGCAGGAGTATAGATATTGACAACCGGCAGACATATAGTTTACTCCCTGGCACCGCAGGTATCCCTGTGGCAGGGATTATGTGGTCATGCCACCAACAGGATTTTCATGGATGATGAACTGGAGCGGATCAGGGAGAAGAAACGCCGCGAGATGGCGGAGCATCTTCAGGGGACCGGGGAGAAGGGGACCAGGAACCCTGTTGTCCACCCTGTCAACCAGGCCAATTTTCGTCAGATGCTCACCGCTCACCCGTTTCTCGTGATCGATTTCTGGGCGGAATGGTGCGGGCCCTGCAGGATGGTAGGTCCCGTCATCGAGGAGCTGTCCCGCGAATATGCGGGAATGGTGACCTTTGCAAAGTGCAATACCGATGAAAATCCCGGGATTGCAGGCGGGTTTGGTATCTCGGCCATTCCCACGATCATCCTGTTCCGCGATGGGGTTGTGGCAGACATCGTGGTGGGCGCCTACCCAAAGGAGGCCCTGAAAGCCCGGATAATGAAAGCCTTCTCCCTCGCCCAGTGACCGCTTTTGTTGCATCGCCGCCATCCATCCTATTATATCACCCGGCGCAGTATCATTAGGAGATGGAGAAACCCATGCGCCTGATTGTGGGGCTTTCCGGGGCCAGCGGGATCATGTACGGCATCCGGATGCTTGAGGTCCTGCACGACCTCGATATCGAGACAGACCTCGTGATGACCGGTATGGCAGCAAAGATGGTGGAGATCGAGACCGGCTGGAAGGTTGCGGGGGTCACGGGTCTTGCCACCAGGTGCCACGACAATAACGATTTCACTTCGGTGATCGCGAGTGGAGGGTACAGGAATGGGGGGATGGTGGTCCTCCCGTGCAGCATGAAGACCATCGCCGGGATAGCCTGCGGGTTTGCCGACAACCTCCTCCTCCGGGCAGCAGACTGCACGCTCAAGGAACGGCGGCCGCTCGTCATTGTGCCGAGGGAGACTCCCCTGAATGCGATCCACCTGAAAAACATGCTCACCCTGGCAGAGGCCGGAGCGACCATCCTCCCTGCTGCGCCCGGGTTCTACCACAGGCCGAAAACGATAGAAGATCTGGTCGATCATGTGGTGGGCAAAGCCCTGGACATATTCGGGGTGGATCATCACCTCTACGCACGGTGGCGGGAAGAGCGCTGAATTGTTGCCGGTGAGTGTTTTGTTTGCCTCGAAAGTTTTGGGCTCTTCGCTCCCTGGGGTGAGTGAGAGTGAGGGACTGGATTCATTGTGTGGCGGCTGACCGCCCCCTCACCCCCATTCCGATACACGCCGCCGCCCGCCAAAAAGACACCCCGGCGGCGGTTTTCGTGACTGGATTGGTATACAGAGAACACCCTCGATTCAGTCTCCCCTCACACAACAGCGAGGCGGCAGAATTATAGAGTGACAATCAGGAGTGGGGACCCCCCTGAAATGCCGGGCACAAACCCGCCTGATCTGGTATCAGGTGGTGCGGGAACAGGGATTGCCTGAGGAACCATTATGCCCGCAGATCGATAGATCATACGAATAGTTGTGGCAGACTCATGGATTCTTGATCGGGCTCCTCCCAAATTGCTCCTCCGGCTGAAGGAAAGGAGCCCGGGAAAATTCAGTGCTCCAAAGGTTACTTATTCCAAAAAAATCTACAGGGAATCTATGAGGTACCTGCTCTCAGAGTACAACCCCTCCTCTCCTCTCCATCCGGTCTTCTTGTCCTGGTTCTTGTGGCCGGGCTTCTCTGTGCAGGATGTGTCGGGCCGTTTGAACCGGTCGTCACTCCTGAGACGCCCGGTGACCAGGGCATGGTGGGCCCTACTTCCCGTACAACGGTTTCACCGGAACAGACTGCAGTCCCGCCATTACGAAATACCGCGACAGAACTGCCCTCCTCCGGGTTAATCGAGAGGTCGTACGGGTATGTACCGTATTCACCACCTCCGGAATATCGACTTACGGTGATCGAGACGAACTCGCGGAAAGATGACTCCGGGGATGTCATCATCTACGGCCGGGTGAAAAATGAAGGGCCCGGGTCCCTCACCTACCTGCAGATGACGTTCACCCTGTTTGACTCCAATGGAAACATCATTGGAAATGCGTATGCACAGGTCGAACATTTCGGTTCCGGCAAAACATGGAGGTTTGAATCAGATCCTGCCCCAGGGGCAAACTACCAGTATTTCGAGATCGCCAGTATCATGGCACAATAAAAAAGGAAATTTTTTTGCAGGTGGGGGAATTTGGAGGGTATTCCCCTTGTAAAAATGTGTGTACGACAGCACTTTACTCCGTATCTATCCGAAACGAATGACATAACAAAAAGTCATCACCTATCCCTATGAATGGTATCCAATCATTCCGTAAGGATGCAGGAATACCTCTAGAGAAGAGATACATCTGACATCTCAGAAGTATTGGGAGTGAGTGCTGGAGATCGCTTCTGATGAGTATTTTCATCGTAAAAGATCCCCCTCCGCCCCTCACACCATGATATTCGTCTCTGAGAACGGCTTGATCCTGAGAAGAATATAGTCCCGCATCCGTCGATGGCAGGATCTCGGCAACCTCCCCGATCGTGACCTCCTCTTCGATGACGATTCCTTTCAGCACAGGGGCGAAGGTATCGTACGGGAGCTTGATCCGGAGGCCGGTCATCTGGACCGTGATTGGCGTTGGCGAGAGGACGTCATGGATCTCCTCCACCTGGCTGCTGATCACATCCATCAGCCTGGCCGGCGATACAGAGGGGGGGTCCTTTGCAATTGCTTCCCGCTTCAGATCAAGGACTCTCGTGATCTCGGTGACGACCTGGTCGAGCATCTCCAGCTCGTCGGACTCTTTCGTCCGGTGCATGAACCTGTCCGACATTCCCCACGTACCCATCGACCGGCGGATCGATGATCTTCTTTAGTGTCTCGGTGGACGGTCCCCCCAAGACCACGATGGGGACATGGATGCCCCGCCTGAGCACCGGGAACTTGTGCTCGATGCATGTCTCGAAGTCCCCGAGCAGGTAGACGGCGAGGTCGTGCTCGTTGATCACATCCCGCTCCTCGTCGTTCAACTGGGCGATCCTCTTCCCAAAACCCCGGGCAAGCCCGACCATGTTGGTCTTTGCCCCCAACCGGCGGACATATTCAGCGACGTCACAGGAGGCATGGGGGAGGTGGTGGATCTCAAGGCTCATCGTCACCACGGCGATCTCGGTCCCGACGAGAGGTGAGGGGGTGATCTCACCGGTGAGCGGCTTTCCTATCCGTGCAATCAGGCTCGATATCTTCCCGTGGGACAAGGGCCTGGAGGACCACTTCCTGGGCAAGGACATGTTTCTGGATGATATACCCCCCGAGGTCCTCGATCAGGTCCATGATCTCGTCATGGCGGTAGATGCCCCCTTTGTAGGTCACCGGCACAAGGTTCACAGGCTCTCCCCCATCAGCGCAAATTTCTCCCTGACGAGATCCTCGAAGTCCTCCGGGAGCGTGTTCTCGCTTGCCACGAGGTAGAACTTCTCATCGCCATAATATTGCCGCCGCACCTTGAAGCCCTCCGGCTGGATCACCAGGAGGGCATAGATCAGGTCCTTGTAGAGCGACTCGCTCGGGTCGATAACCGGCATCTCCTCGATCTTGCGACCGTCCGCCCCCTCGACCGTGAGGATAACCGTGAACCGGTCCGGCTGGATCACCCGGTCTCCTCCGTACTCAGCCCAGAGTATCTTCAGGAGAGGGGCAAGGTACGTCTCATCCCCGATCGAGATGGTCACCTTCCTCTCCTGGACGTTGACATCGCCAATATCCCGGACCCGGACCACGCGAGGAACCCTTTTGGTGACTCCTGCGGCGATAAAGAGGGGAATTCGCGGATCGAGAAAGATATGGAGTTTTTTAATGACACGGAGCAGGTTATGGTCGAGGAGCACCACATCGGCGATGCGGCGATAGTAGGCACGGCCTGCCTCTTCGGGGCACTCCACTTCGAAATACTCGATCGCATCCATCTAGGATCCCTTGATAAACCCTGATGCAAGGAGTGCACACCCCACAGCCCCGATATACTGGGAATGGTGGGGGACCACTACTTCGACCTGGAGCAGATCGCCCATCGCCTTCACCAGGCCCTGGATGAGTGAGGTCCCGCCGACCATGATCACCGGTTCCCTGATATCCACTTCCTGGAGCTGCTGCTCGAACACCTGCTCGGCAACACTGTGACATGCAGCAGCAGCGACATCTTCGGGCGAGCTCCCGGCGGCAAGGGCATTCACCAGGCTCTGGGTACCGAACACGATACAGTAGCTGTTCATGGGAACCGTCTTTCCCAGTCCCTTCATGGCGAGTGGACCGAGCTCGGTGATATCGACCCCGAGCCGTTTTGCGGTCATCTCGAGGAACCTGCCACTTGCCCCCGCACAGATCCCGCCCATCGTGAATGTTCCCGGTATCCCGTCCTGGACACTGATCGCCTTGTTGTCCATCCCCCCGATATCTATCACGGTCGCCGGACCGTGCTGGGTACCGGCAAGGTATACCGCCCCTTTGGAGTTGATGGTCAGCTCCTCCTGGATGAGATCGGCCTTGAGCTTTTCGCCGACGAGAAACCGGCCGTAGCCCGTGGTCCCGGTCGCCTGGATATCCTCTCTTTTTACCCCCGCCTCTTTCAGGGCGAGTTCGATCGCATCCTCCGCACTCTTCATGACGGCGGTGGTAGGGAGCCAGCCGGTCCCGATGATCTGGTTGTCCTGCATGACCACGGCTTTGGTGGTGCTTGAACCGGAGTCAACCCCAAGCGTCAGTCCTTCCTGTACCTCGCGGGCGAGGAGCGCCCTCCTCCTGGCGATCGTGGTAAGCGCCTCCATCCTGGTGAGAAGAGTCCCTGACGTGGTCCTCTCGGTAAAAGAGTAGCTGACGACCGGAAGGCGCGAGTTCTCATGGATGTACCGGCGCAGTTCATTCCTGACGATTGCCGCCTCGGCACACCGGAAACAGGTGGCGATGAAGACCGCATCCGCCTCGACCGTACCCTCGACGAGTGCCCTTGCCCGGGCAATCGCGAGCTTGAGATCAGGACTCCTGACATCGAGGCCGAACAGGTCAAAACCCTGCCGTATATCCGCAAGTCTGATATCCGGGAAGAACATTTCGGCATCGACTGCCCGTGCCGCTTCATCTATCTCTTTCTGGACCCCTGAGTATTCCGGCCCGCACGAGAGCTGGGCTATCCTCACATGGCTCATGCCGCACCCCGCCCCAGTTCCTGGAGAAATTTCTTTATTGCTGCCACAAACTCGATGCCTTCCTCCTCGGTCCTTGGGTACCGGAGGTCAAGGATGGGTATTTTCGTCTGTCGCAACAGGAACTGGATCAGCTCGTTTGTCCTTGCACAGCCCATGCACCCGAACGAGAAATCGGCATCATGGATGATAATGCCGGCCTCGGCCTGTTCGATCATCGGGCCGTACAGGGACATCCTCCCCCTGACTCCCGAGGGGACCTCGACCGCTGCCCATTTCAGGCCCCGCTTGGGGTCTTCCGGGGTCATCTGGAGCGGAGGGGATTCCAGGCCGGGGGTCTGGATATGCTCCCGTATCTGGAGAGCGGCAGAGAGCGGGGTATGCCCGAACCGTGCCACGAGATCGGAAAGGATGAGGCTTGTTGTGGGATAAATAAACACCTTTGCCATGGTCAGGTCTCCTCTGATTCAATGATCTTCCGGAGCTTTTGCGCATCCAGTTTGGCAGTACCCACGGGAACTGGCGGAGTGGGGATCGGTCCGGCCTCCCGCGTTGGCAGGCGCTCCAGCCCTTTGGAGATGTAACGGATGAGTGAGATCTCAAACTCGTGGCCGAAATATCCGGGGCGTGCACCACCGAGGTTTGCCCGGCATCTCCTCGGGTCACCAGGGGGAAATCCCCTGTCTTTCACGAAGATGTGGGAGGGATCCAGTTCGCGGAGACTCTCAATTATTGCATTGACGTCATCCTCTTTCCCCGTGATCTGAAGACCAAAACAGGTCTCCTTGATCATGACCCCCTGGGAGATCTCGTACGCCCGTATGGCAAGGTCAGACGGCGTCATGCCGGGCGATTCGACAAACACATATTTTGTCACGGTATCCACATACTGGGGACGGTAGTTTATCATCTCCCTGCCTCCCTGATATACACCATGTCAGTCTCTTTGTAATCGCGAAGCTTGGGAAGGTCGAGCACCTTTCCGATCAGGTTGGTCCCTTCGAATGGCTCGGAGGTTGGTCCGAATTCGCTGTTGTCCGTAATCCTGACCCCCACGAGTCCTGCACCCCTCCGGGAATCGTTGGTGATGGCCAGGGTCCCGGCAGGCACCGTGTCTGAAGGAATATGTTCAGGGACAATGCTCACCTCCTTTGGCACCGCGGGCTTGAAGAGATAGACATCCTCAAAATGGAAGAAGAGGGGAAGCATCCCCACGTGGTGCAGGTGCAGCCCCGTCAGCCGCCGGAAGATGTCGCAGGAGTCGGGGGCATGCAGATCATCAAGGGATATGTCGACTACTTTGGAGAGAGGAACGGTCGCGATCTCCACCTCCCCGGCTGCAAGGCACTCCAGGGTGGTCTCCGGGGTCTGGCTGACCACCACCCGCTCACCCTCGCGGCTGTCGATGACCAGCCGGATTCCCTTCGCCAGGGCAGCCTGCTCTGCGGCCGGGAGGAGAAGCCCCACCAGGTCGAACCGTGGAGGGTCGATCTTCAGGCAGAAGGTATCCTGGTCCTTTGCCAGCCTGACCAGCTCGATTCCCCGGGTTACCTGCCCGACCACGGAGTGGACGTTCGAGGCGGGGATATCGGTCGTGTAGATATAGACACTCCCCCTGCCCCGCCCCTTCGTCCTGACGGTGACGAGCCCATCCCTCCTGGGAAGCCGGTTCTCTTCGGGAACATCGATGCCGCTCCTGCGCACATCCACGATATGGGTGCTCGAAGACCTCCCGACCTGGAATAGTCCCCCTTCGTACGAGAGGAGAAGGTGTTCCACGCTCTCCGCCGTTGTGGTATCGATGCGGTCTTTTTGATAGCCCGTTGCCTGTACCACTACATGCGTGATGATATCCATCCCGTCTTCGAGCACAAGGTCATTGTCGGCCGTCGTGAATGAACGGCTCGTGTCTGCCCAGCTGATCACCTGCTCGATTCCGGTTATCACGTCCCCGGTCTTCCACCGGTCGAGGACCGCCATGCCCGATACGACCCTGCCGATGACCCCCCCGGGAGCATCTGCCCCAAAGTCAGCCGAATGCCGCATCTTTGAGAAGACAAGGTAGGAGCGCTTGGGGTCGTACCCCCCGCACCCGAGAACGACCTCCCCCCTTTCGTAGAGGTGCGGGACCCTGGCAGGAGTAATCCCGCTTGCAAATGGGCCAAACGCAGCGGAATACCGGTCCTGCCAATGGATCCCGAGAGGTCCTGCTGCGGCCAGGGTAGCAAGGATTCCGGCCCCGTCCCCAAGAGGCTCGATGGTGAGATCCCCCTCCGTGGTATGGACCCGGAAACTGGACGTGCGGGCTGATTCACGGGTCGCAGGGCGTATCACTGCGACACAGCACCGGGGGTCTTTGCCAGGCACGATCTCAGACAGGTGTTGTCCGTCCCGGACAGTGAGCGTCTGCCCGTCAAGATGTATGGTGGGCATCGTTATCCCAAAGTGGCCTTGCCCATGATCTGGCGTTCGTCATCGGTGAGGCTTGCCAGGACTTCCTCTGTTTTTCCGATCTGGATGATCTTTCCCCCTCGCATGAGGGCGAGCCGGTCACAGATGTCCTTGACAAAGTCCATGTCATGGGATACGACGATGAACGTCTCGTCCATATCGTCCCGTGCATGGAGGATGGAATGTTTGACATCGATTTTTGTCAGGGGATCCATGGTCCCGGTAGGCTCATCCAGGATGATCAGCCTGGGTTCCCGGATGAGCACCTGTGCAAGGGCTACCCTGTGCCGTTCTCCTTCGGAGAGCTGGCCGGGATGGCGTTCGAGGATCTCCCTGCTCTTCTCTTCGTGGAACCCGGCCATCTTCAGGGTGAGGATAGCTTTTCGCATGGCGAGTTCCTTGGGAAATTCAAGCCCGATGGCATCGGTGAGGTTGTCGAGCACGGTCCGGTGGGGGTAGAGGTCGTACTCTTGGTGGAGCAGGCCGATATATCCCTTGGCCCGCCCCCGGTTCTCGATTCCCGGTTTTGTCATATCCACGACATCATCACCGATCCGGATATTCATCTCTCCCGAGGTTGGTTCGATGACCCCGGATATGATCCGTGAAAGAGTGGTCTTTCCCGCCCCGCTTTTTCCTATAATGCCGAAGATCTCTTTCACCTGGACATCGAAACTCACGCCGTTTACTGCCTTGACAACACCCCTGTCGACAGAGACGTACCGCTTGTAGACATCCCTCGCGGTAAGGATGTTCTCGCCGAATTCCGGAATTTCATGCCCTTCGGTATCATCGACACCTTCCATGAATTTCCGTATCACCTCTTTTGGTTCCCCCAGCAGCGTAATCAGGCCGTTTTCAAGGAGAAGGGCCCGGTCGGCAACCTCCTCAATCACCTGCGAGAAGTGGGAGGTGACCGCCATGCCCATGTTATTTGCGGTCGCCGCTTCGGTGAGCATAGTATGCACCAGGTGGGCGGTCTGCGGGTCCAGGGTGCCGGTCGGTTCATCGGCAAAAAGGAGGAATGGCTCTTTGGCAAGCTGCCTGGCAAGGACTACCCTTTGCTTTTCACCGCCGGAGAGGTCACGGGCGATATGCATCATGCGGTGGGAGAGACGGACCTGGTCAAGGAGATCGGCAGCACGATTGATCGCCTTGTCCTGGGGGTATTCGATGTCATCGAGGGCATGAAGGACATTTTCTATCACGCGGTCATTGCCATACAGGGCAAAGGTCCTCTGGAACATGATCGCGGTGGCTCGCATGACCCTCCGTTTCATCGCACTGTTCTTCTCGTCCCAGAGATCGATATCGAGCGCTTTCATCGTGCCCTTGCAGCATTTCGGGCATGGGAGCTCTGCAGTGCTGCCCACTCCCACATAGTCGCACGCATCGCAAGCGGCGATATGGTAGATGATCTTCCCGGAAGTCGGGGGCTGCTCGACCCCGCGGATGAGGTGCATGAGGACGGTCTTTCCCGCCCCGCTCCTGCCGATAATCCCGAGGACTTCCCCTTCACCAATCGAAAAAGATATATTGTTCAGGACCCGTTTCCCCTCAAAGTCCATGCAGATGGAATCAACGGTGATCAGTGGCTTCATTCCTCTCCTCTCATAACCTAATGTTGTATTTGTGGCATATTACTCTTTATATGGGTACATCCGCATGATGACCCTGCATTCACCTTCGTTTCATGCTTTACTCAGTGCTTTGACGATTTCGACCACTTCACGCACGTCTTTCACCACGTGATGGGCCGCCTGGTACAGCTCACTGGGTTTATCTCCTGGCTGTTCTTCGGTGAGTATGGCGAGGTTGGCTTTTTTCATTGCGCAGAGGTCGTTGATCCCGTCTCCCACCATCACCACCGTATCATACTCGCCCTGAAGGTCGGTCACGATCTGGGCTTTTATCGTTGGGGTGGCAACTCCAAAGACCCTGTCCCGGGGTATCCCCAGATAATCGGCCATCTTCTCAAGCTTTGCAACCCGGTCTCCCGAAGCGATAAAGGTGGGAATGCCCATCTGGTGCAGCTCCCTGATGGCCTCTTTTGCCCCCTCAAAAGGTCTTCCCCCGGTGGTCACGGTAAACTCGATGGTTTTTCTGGCCATGTTCAGGATAACCCCGGAGTTCAGGGTGACCACCGCCTCCCGGTGACAGACCGACCAGACGTTCCTTATGCAGTCCTGGAGATCGCCGATCGTGGCGTGCGTGTCGTGATAGAGGACATCGCCGATATGCTCTGCGGTGGTTATTTTTCTCGTGCAGGCTGACGCCAAATCCGGCACGATGGGAGATCAGGTACGATGAAAGCGACGTGGAAGGGGCTGTCGCAATGATCTCTCGCGAATGGACATGGATAACCACGAGGACCCGTTCCGGAGAGGCTGAAGGTGAGGGTCACCGTCTCGATGCCGGGAAGCAGTTCCTGCCGTTCCACATCCTTTGCCACCCGGTAGGTATGGAGGAGCGTCCCTGCGCTGTCAAAAACCACTGCTATCGACATAGCTGGCCTCGAATCCCGCAAAGTTCTTTTCACTCTGCTTTGCATGTACTACGTACAGCCTATGCTGCTTACTGATACCGCAGAGAAAATAAAGACGATGGAGATACGGGGAGCAGGGAGGATTGCACGGGCAGCAGTCTCGGCACTCTGGGCACATTCCGCTGCGTTTCCTTCAGACGACCTTGCGGACTACCGGAACGAGATGTCCAGGGCTGCAGCACTCATGATCGACACCAGGCCAACAGCGGTATCCCTCCCCAATGCCGTCCACAAGGTCATGCGTTCGCTTTCCGGTGAGTTTCCCTCAGTATCCTCGGCGCAGGAGCAGTTTATTGGGGCGTGCCAGTCATTCATTCATGCCTCGGAAGAGGCAGTCAGCCGTATCGGAGAGGTCGGAGCACGGCATATCAGGGACGGGGATGTGGTGCTCACCCACTGCAACTCTGAGGCGGCCCTTGCCTGTCTCCTGCAGGCCCACCGGAACGGGGTCAGTTTCTCGGCGATTGCGACAGAAGTACGGCCCGGGAACCAGGGGTATCTGACCATCCGGGTGCTGAACGATGCCGCGATCCCCACCCGTTTCATTGTTGACTCGGCGGTTCGTTATTTCATGAAAGAGGTCGACACCGTGATTGTCGGGGCAGATGCGGTGTCGGTAAACGGTGCTGTGGTGAACAAGATCGGGACCTCACAGATAGCCCTGTCTGCACATGAAGCACGGACAAGGTTCCTCGTTGCTGCAGAGACCTATAAATTTGCACCACGGACGATCATCGGCGAGTTTATCGAGATCGAGGAGCGGGATGGGGCGGAACTGCTCCCTGCACCGATCGCAAAAACCCTCCCCCATGTCACTGCAAGAAACCCGGTGTTCGATGTGACGCCTCCCGAATACGTGGATCTCATAATGACCGAGGAGGGGGCAATCCCCCCCCAGATGGCCTACATCATCATCCGTGACTACCTCGGGTGGGAGATTGGGGACTTCCAGGTGCCTGCAGGCAGACCCGCATGAGGTCCCGGACCGCGGCAGGGTATTGATGAAAACTGCAAAATCATGCGGAATCAGTGAAAGTATCTGGAAACGGCGAAATCATCAAAAAACATTGAAATCATAGGGACAAGGTGTCACAATGTCCGTGAACGAACCAAATCGGAATGAAGCCGGGCATGAACCGGGCCGGAGCGTCAGGTAGTATGGAGATCAATTTTGAGAAACTGCATGGCAATGGGAACGATTTCATCCTTATCGACGAGTTTGAAAAGACGGTTATCCCGGACGAGATGAAACCCGGGTTCGCCAGATCGTATTGCGACCGCAGGTTCGGTATCGGTGCAGACGGGGTCCTGTATCTCTCCCGGTCCGGTTCGGCTGACCTGAAAATGCGCCTTTTCCAGCCCGATGAGAGCGAGGCGTCGATGTGCGGCAATGGGATCCGGTGTTTTGTGAAGCATGCGTTTGACGCGGGGTATGTGGAGAAGACCTGCACCGTGGAGACCAGGGCCGGGGTTATCGAAGTCGGGATGGGGTACGTGGACGATACCTTCATGGCAACCATCGGGATGCCGGAGCCCCGTTTCAGCCGGGCCGACATTCCGGCAAAGGGGGACGGGGAGTACAAGGAGACGATACAGGGCTACCAGGTATTTGCGGTCAACACCGGTGTCCCCCACGCAGTCCTCTTTTCAGATGACCTTGATTCGTTTCCCCTGGGGGAGATCGGGCCGCTCATCCGTCACCATGCGACATTCCCTGAGGGTGCGAACGTCAATGTCGTGGCGCGTGACGAAGAAGACCTCCTGAGGATCCGGACGTTTGAGCGGGGAGTGGAGGATGAGACCCTTTCCTGCGGGACCGGTGCGACGGCATCAGCCGCAGTCGCTCATCACCTGGGGTACACGGGGAACAAAGTCCGCGTGGAGACGAGCGGCGGGCCGCTCCTGATCACCCTGGGGGAGAAGACCCTCCTGGAAGGCCCTGCCGAGACGGTCTACCGGGGATCCATCAGATTCTAGGGATACTACCGGGAGGATCGTTCCGGCAGGAGAGAGGGGGTCAGGGTGGAAACACCCACTCCTGTACGCGGAAAACAACCAGGAGATAGTACGCTGCAACACCGACCATCAGGACTCCTGTTGCGGCGTTGATCGACCGTTTGTGCGCAGCGAGCGCCTGGGCGATCCGGTTCCCTTCGGAAGCGGAGAGTGCCGAGAGGGCGATCAGAGGGATAGCCATGCCTGCACCGTACACCAGGAAATTCCCCATGGCCGCTGTCAGGTCGGCGGCGCTGGTACTCAAAGCAAGCAGTACCGTGATAGGTCCTGCATTGCAGGGCAGGATCAGGACGCCGAAGAAAAGGCCGAACACAAACGCTCCGCCAAAAGGAGACCTCCTTTTCCACACATCGGGCGTCCTGACCGGAAAGCCCGGCCCCGCCCCCAGGATGAGCAACACCCCGATAATTCCGAGAATCGTGTATGCTACCGGTGAAAGTATCCCGAGGACTCCCCCTATCGGCAGGGTAAAGATCACTCCTACAAAGAGTCCGAACACGAACATTGCTGCCAGGATCCCGGCTCCTGCAATGATACCGAGGAGGATCCGGGCCCCTGGTGCACGGACTTTTCCGGCCTGTGAAACCATGAATGACAGGTAGCCCGGGTAGAGGGGGAGGACGCAGGCAGCCCCGAGCGGGGAGAGGAGCCCTGCAACGAATGCCACTGTCAGATCGGACAGGGTCATGCAGGGCAGCCTTCGGTCAGCACCTTCTGGAGATCCTCTGCGCTCTTTACCCCGGGACTCAGGATCCGTGCGGTGCCGTCCGGGCAGACCAGGATGAGGGGGGCCTGGGCCGGGGAGAGGACAAGGGGGCCGAACTGATCGACCAGTGCACTGGTCATTTCCGGCGGTGAATGTGCATACAGGCCGTAGTACCCATAGCGGCGTGTATAGTCACGGAGGGATCCTTCATCACCGTAGGGATCGATATCGAGTCCGATCATCACAAAGGGGACCGCTCCGGAAGCATGGAGCGTTGAGATCTCAGCCTGCTGCTGCCTGCAGATCGGGCAGGTGATGGTGAAGGCCTGGATGAGGACCGGGGTGCCTTTCATGTCGGCTATGCTGAATTGTGATCCTGTCCGGACATCGGTCAGCAGCGTGGTCTGCCACGTCTTCCCAGCGCCCGTATCCGGCTGATCGGAATTACTGCATCCCGATGTGGCAAGCAAGAGAATAAGAAGGAGGGTGCCGATTGCCATCCCCGCGACCTGCCTGGTACGGATCCGTTGCGTCATCCGGTATCCCTCTTCCTGACAGCGATCCCTGTCTCCACGATAGCAAACTCAAAACTCCTCCCGGCCGGCAGCGACCGGTGCTTCTCAAGCGTTGCCTTCCGGTGGCCGTTTACACAATCTATCCTGACGATGGCCTTCGATATGTGGGCAAGCGCCGTGCCACCCAGGCCGACAAATATGTTTTTCTGGACATCCATATAGACCTGGTTCGTGATGAGGACCGGGATATCGTATCTCTTTGCATATCCGAGGAGCTGGACCATCTGCCGGGAGAGCTTCTGCATCGCTTCCGGACCCTTTTCAATCGTGGTCCGGTACAGCCCAGTTGCCGAGTCCATGACGATAAGCCCCGTGCTGCCATGGGAGAGGACCCGGTTCAGCCCCGCAATCATGACGCCCTGCTGGTCGAAGTCATGGGGCTCGTACAGGAACAGGTGTTCGGCAAGCCGTTCGGCATCAATCCCTGCGACCTGGCGGAACCGTTCGATCGAGAACCCCTCGAGTATCGATGAAGATGACCCCTTTTCCGGCTTTCAGGCAGGAGACGGAGGCCACGACACAGAGGACACTCTTGCCGCTGGCAGGCCCTCCGTAGAGCTGGGTGATCACCCTGGGTTCAAGCCCTCCTCCGAGGATGTCATTGAACGCAGGCTCACCTGTACTCAGCCGTTCTGCGACCATTATACTGACTTCCCGAGATCGGTCCATGCCTGGGATTCGATCATCCGTGCCACGGTCCTGGCGGGTATCCGGAGGTCTTTTGCCCAGGTGCCGACATCCTCATGCTCCGCCTTCAGGGAGATGACCTTCCCATGGAGCACCCCGCATTTCACCCGGACGTGCCGCTCTTCACCCAGGATCGTGACCGGAATTTTGCGGATGGACCGCTCGGCAATAAACCGGTGGACTGCCGGGACAGAGCGGACGCCCAGGGTCCCGAGTTCTTCTGCCATCACCGCTGCAAGCCGTTCCCCATCCCCGGAAGCAGCGATAACCCGGACCAGGTGCCCGGGCCTGCCTTTCTTCATGGTACAGGGGAGAGCACTGACATCATATGCCCCTTCCTCCAACAGCCGTGCAAAGGTGTAGGCGAGGATCTCCGCCGCTGACATCATCGACGTTCGTCTCAAGCAGGTCAACATCGCCGGGCTCTGCAGCATCAGCGTATGCAACAATCATCGCACGGAGCACGTTCGGGACGTTGGGGGGATTTCTTGTGCCGGCACCGTACCCGGAACAGACCACCGCACAGGCCTGGTTCCCGGGACGATGTCCTGATGAAAATTCGGAGAGAAGGGCAGCGCCGGTCGGGGTGCAGAGTTCTCCGTCTTCCATTGTGCCGAACCGCACCATGAGCCCCGACTCTTTGAAAATGGCGAGTGTCGCGGGAGCGGGGACCGGGTAGGTCCCGTGGGAACCGGTGATGGAACCACCCCCGAGCAGCACGGGAAGCACGATGCAGCCGTCAACACAAAGGGAGAGGTAGGCCGTGCAGGCCCCCACCACCTCGGCAACCGCATCATCTGCCCCTACTTCGTGGAAATGATCGGAATGCCCGTGTATCTCCCGCTCCGCCTTCTCGATCCGTTCAAACACCCTGACTGCCATGGCGATGGCTGCATCCGGTGCCCTGGCACCCTCCACCCTGCGGATGACTTCCTGGAATGTCCGCTTTACAGGGGTTGCATGGGTGGTTACCAGGATGCTGCTGATCCCTACCCGTTCGACAAGGGAGATCCCCGGCTCACCTACCACGGAGGCCATGGCAGAAGTGGTCGCCTCCCGGTCAGCGCCAAGATGCAGGAGAGCGCCGGTGATCATGTCACCCGCAGCGCCGCGAAAGGGGTCAAAGAGAAGGAGCCGCATGACAGTACCAGTACCTATAAATCCCTGTGTATATGACTTTTAAGGTGATGCCAGAGATATTTCTGAAGGTTGATAGTGCTTATCCGGGCGATCAGGGCGGCGGGAAGGCACGGCTTGATCCCGAAACCATGCTGTACCTGAAAATATCTCCCGGCGATATCGTGGCAGTCGAGGGGAAACGCCGCACGGTTGCCAAAGTCTGGCGTTCCCTTGTGGAAGACTGGAACCAGAACAAGGTCCGGATCGATAATTTTACGAGGACCAATGCCGGTGTCAGCATCGGGGATACCGTCAAGATAGTCGCGATCCGCGATGAAGTGGAGGCGAGACGGGTCGTCCTTGCCCCTCCCGAAGATCTGCCGAGGAGCATCCCGGTAAGCAACAACCCCAACGTGCTGAATGCACTGATCGATTTTCCGGTGGTGAAGAACGATTCTGTCCCGATCATGGTCGGGCTCCCGTTTCTCCAGCCTCAGATCGTCTGCGTACAAGGTCGTTGAGATCGAGCCCGAACAGGCCGTGATCATCACAAAAAATACCCAGGTCGAGTTCTCAGAAAAACCGGCCGCCGGGTTTGAAGGCTTGAAACGGATCTCCTACGAGGATATCGGGGGGCTGAAGGACGAGCTCCAGCGGGTCAGGGAGATGATCGAGCTCGCCGATGCGCCACCCGGAATTCTTCCAGAAACTCGGGATTGAACCCCCAAAAGGAGTCCTCCTGTTCGGTCCGCCGGGGACCGGAAAGACCCTCATTGCAAAAGCGGTTGCAAGCGAGAGCGGTGCCCATTTCATCTCGATTGCAGGTCCCGAGGTCATCTCCAAGTACTACGGGGAGAGCGAGCAGAAACTGAGGGAGATCTTTGAAGAGGCGGAATCCAATGCGCCCTCGATCATCTTCATCGACGAACTCGACTCGATCACCCCCCGCAGGGAGGAGGTCACCGGCGAGGTGGAGCGACGGGTGGTCGCACAGCTGCTCACCATGATGGACGGGCTCGAGGAGAGGGGCCAGGTGGTGGTGATAGGGGCGACAAACCGGGTGGATGCCATCGACCCGGCCCTCCGCAGGCCTGGGACGGTTTGACCGTGAGATAGAGATCGGGGTCCCGAGCGAGCCGGACCGGATCGAGATACTGAAGATCCATACCCGGGGAATGCCCCTTGCACCCGAGGTGGACCTGCAGACCATCGGCGAGCAGACGCACGGGTTTGTCGGTGCCGATCTTGCTGCCCTTGCCCGTGAGGCAGCGATCCGGGCTCTCCGGCGGTATCTCCCTGAAATGAACCTGGATGACGAGGAGATACCCATCGAGATCCTTGACCGGATGGAGGTGAACGTCAAGGACTTCCGGGCTGCGCTCAGGGATGTCAGCCCGAGCGCGATGCGGGAGGTGATGCTCGAGGTCACCCATGTCACCTGGAACGATGTCGGCGGGCTTGATGAGGCGAAGCAGGAGATACGTGAGGCGGTGGAATATCCGCTCACCGAGCGGGCACGGTTCGAGGAGCTTGGTATCACCCCGCCACGGGGGGTGCTCCTGTATGGTCCGCCGGGGACCGGAAAGACCCTGATTGCAAAAGCAGTGGCAAACGAGAGCGGGGCCAATTTTATCGCAATACGGGGGCCTCAGCTCCTCTCCAAGTGGGTGGGCGAGAGCGAACGGGCTGTCCGCGAGGTGTTCAAAAAAGCGCGGCAGGTCGCCCCCGCCATCATCTTCTTCGACGAACTTGACGCCCTTGCCCCCACACGCGGGTCAGAGGTCGGGTCGCATGTCATGGAGACCGTGCTGAACCAGATACTGACCGAGATCGACGGGATGGAAGAGCTCAGGGATGTGGTCGTGATGGGAGCGACCAACCAGCCGACCCTGGTCGACCCCGCCCTTCTCCGTTCAGGCCGGTTCGACCGGCTGGTCTACATCGGTGAGCCGGACCTTGCCGACCGGATCAGGATACTTGGGATCCACCTCAAGTATATACCGCTGGAAGGATCAAAACTTGAGGATCTCGTGGAAAAGACCGGGTCCTGCGATGAGGCGGCACTCGATGCCCTGGTGGAGTCCCTGGGGAAAGACCGGGTGTTCTCTCTCGATGAAGCCCTCGCGGCCGCCGGCACCGCCTGCGAGGGAAAATCAGGGACATTGAACCGCGGGATGCGGAGAAGGCACCTGGTCGACCGCATGCTCCAGCTGGGGCTGACGCTTTCGGATCCACCGAGGGACGAGTTGATTTTGAGCATTGCCGGAAGGACCGAAGGGTACGTGGGGGCTGACATGGGGGGGCTCTGCCGCGAGGCCGGGGTGTTTGCCATGAGGGAACGGGCAGCAGCGGTCACTTCCCGCCATTTTGATATGAGCCTTGACAAGGTCCATCCCACCATGAACGAGCGTCTCAGGGAATTTTACTCCCGTATACGGCTCAATTTCAAAGGAGGACTTCCCCGCGAGGTCCAGCCCCCCGAATACCAGTAATTTTTTTTGTGATGCTGCGCTGATACCGCAGAGCACTCCATCAAAATACGGCTCAGATGCATCCATCTCCTGTCCTCCCTCCCGCATGGAACGGGGGACCTCGTGCAGGGGTGGTCATCGCTAAATAGAATGATGAACAATAATGTACATTGTTGTATCATTATTACCAGAAGAGCGGAGTGATCTGATGCCGAATATCACCGTGTTTCTTGACAATAATGCGCTGATTCATACCCGGCCCGCCGTGGTGGACGCATCAGACGGCCTGGCACTGGGATATGGGGATCTCCTCTCCAGGATGAGCCGCATGGCCCGGGCTCTCATGGAGCAGGGCGTGGCGAAGGGAGACCGGGTCTGCATCTATCTTGACAGACTGCCCGGACTACCTTGTCAGTTATTTTGCTCTCTGGAGGCTTGGGGCGGTTGCCGTACCGGCCAACAGCTCCCTTCGCGAAGACGAACTTCTGCACCTGATCACCGACTCCGGTGCCCGGACCCTGATCCATGATGAATCCGGGGCTTCTGTTGCTGCGGCGGCGGCCAGGCAGAGTAGGGGTGTCATGTTCCCCCCTCGACACCGGTCGCATAAGAGCAATGCCGGAAAGCGACGGGGTGGTCCCTCCGGTCAACTGCGGGTTCGATGATCTCCTCCAGCTCCAGTATACCGCCGGGACCACCGGGGCTCCCAAAGGGGCCATGCTCACCTGCGGAAACCTGATGGCAAGCCTTGAGACCGAACGGGAGGTGCTCGGGCTGACCGAAAACGACCGGTACCTTGGCATCTACCCTCTGGGTCACGTGGGGGTGAGCTGGGGGCTTTCGGTGCTCCGTGCGGGAGGGACGTTTGTGATCATGAAACGGTTCAGTCTCCCTGAATATCTCGCCCTCTGTGCAACCTACCGGATCACGGTGCTGTCAGGAATGCCCCCGGTCATCCACTCGCTCTGCGGTGCACCGGAAGGCACAGAAGAGGCGCTCCGCACGGTCAGGCTGATCATCAGCGGCGGCGGCCAGCTCCTCCCCACGGTCTGGCAGGCGTTTGACCGGCGTTATGGGATACCGGTGGCGAATGCCTACGGCCTCTCGGAGACCGTGGTGGTAGGCACCGGTACCATCACCCTTCCCGGAAGGCCCGAACTGACAGGAGATTACCTGAGCGTCGGGGTCCCGGCAGGGTATTCAGAAGTGAAGATCGTCAATTCGGAGGACCCGGGAGTATCGCTTCCCCCGGGAGAAGACGGGGAGATCGCGCTCAGGGGGCCTTCTGTGGCACAAGGGTACTGGCACCTCCCGGATGCAACCGCAGAAAGTTTTCTCAGGGACGGGTGGTTTTTGACAGGAGATATCGGGCATCTCGACAGGAACGGTCTTTTGTATATCACCGACCGGAAAAAGGACATGATCATCATGTCCGGGTGGAAGGTCTACCCGACAGAGGTCGAGAACGTCCTGCTGAAACACCCCGCGGTCATGGATGCAGCGGTCTTTGGGTATCCTGATGAGCGGAGGGGCGAGATCCCTGTCGCCGTTATCGTGCCACAGGCAGGAGTTATTCCCGCCCGGGACGAACTCATCGCGTTCTGCAGGGAACGTATGGCGGGATACAAGGTGCCCCGGGGGGTCATCCTCACCAGTTCCCTCCCACGGATGCACGGCTGGAAACTGCTCAGGCGCAGGTTGAGGGAGGAGTACTCCGGGGCTCTGTCCGGAGAAGACTTATCATGAAGCATCCGCTACACTAATTTAAGGAGGAGAGAGCCCGCACGTGTCCAGCAACAGAAAACTGACGACCGGGGTTATCGGTCTCGATGCGCTTATCGAGGGCGGATATCCCGAAGAATCGGTCATCATCGTCATCGGCTCATCGCTTTCCGGCATCGATCATATCGCCCGCCAGTTCTGGAAGGAAGAGGAGGGGGGCAGCTACCTGATGATCGATGGTGAGGTGGAGGACGGGATGGTGGACGCCCGTGGCATGACCCCGGATGCCTTCCCCGCCTCCTACAAGGGAAAGCGCATTGTCGTTGATTCGCTTTCCACGGTTGTCCTGACCTTCGGCATCGATGCGGCCCTCCAGTGCCTCCTGGCTGCCAGGGAGGAGGCGACCCGCGGGCAAAAGACGATCATGTTCCTCCTGTACAATTCGATCCATAAACCCGAAGATGAGAACCGGATCTTCCGGCTTGCCGATGTCCTGATCGAATTGAAAGTGGTCATGCACGTGACCGAGGTCGAACGGCAGCTTGCCGTCCATAGACTCAGGAGCGCCACGGTGCCGAAACGGCTGATCCCGTTCAATATCACCGATAAGGGAATCGAGCTCTCCACCACGTCGCGAGTGGTCTGAAAGGCACTTTCTCGAGGTTATTGCTCACGTATCAGAGGTCTTTCCGCACTTCCCTGACGGCTTCTACCATCCTCGTTAATTTGAGGAGGGCTACCTCCCTTTGCAGCATCCGCAGGCCACAATCCGGGTCGATCAGGAGCTGTTCGGGGGCAAACACCGTCAACGCCGTCTCGATCCGGGACCTGATGGTGGCTGCCGTCTCGGCAACCGGCGAAGAAGAATCGACGCAACCAAACCCTATCATCCGCTTCCCAAAGTCCATCTCCCTGCAGAGTGCAAGGTTTTCGGGCGATTGGGCGAATTCAAAATCAAGGATCCCGACCGGCATCCGGACCAGCTCGCCGATGATCTGCGTGAGGTCTCCGCAGACATGGAGGCAGACGGGGACATTGACCCTGCGGACCAGCACTTCCAGCGCCTCCCTTGCACTGGCGATATCAGCGATACCGGTGGAGAGGATCGGTTCATCGATCTGGATGACGGATGCCCCTGCTGCAGCAAGGGAGGACGCCTCGGATGCCAGGGAATGGGCAAGGTCAAGGGCAAGTTCAGTCCTGTCCCGGTAGAGCGGCGTTGCGATATGGAGGGCAAAAGAGAGGGTGGTCGGCCCCGTGATGATCCCTTTCACCCGTTTCGCCCGGCCGATCGCGTACCGTGTATCGCCAAGGGTGATCGGACGTTCCGGGGCGGCAACTTTTCCGATGACGTCGCCGCCCCTCACGCCAGGCAACCGCGAGGTGAAGATCTTCACCATGTCGCCACGGACCTGGCCATCGGAGATGATGTCGATCCCGGCCGCCAGCTGGTCGCTGACCGCCGTCCTGAGTGCGTCTTTGTAAGGATCGAGGATCCCGGAAAATCCCTTCCCTGGTACCGCAGGATAACTCCCGACAACCGTGGTCGGGAGGGTGATTCCCGGGAAGAGCAGGCTCATGGGGTCATTCGGTGCCGGTCTCTTGGGAAGAGCACCGCCTCCCGGATGTTGGCAAGCCCGAGCATGGTCATGACCAGGCGCTCGGCCCCAAGCCCCCATCCCGCGTGGGGCGGCATGCCGTACCGGAAGGGTTGCAGGTAGAACTCGAAATTTTCAGGGGAGAGCCCTTTTGCCCGTATCTGTTGCACGAGGAGGTCGTGCTGGTGGACCCTGGCAGCTCCCGATCGAGAGTTCCATCCGGGGGTGCATCAGGTCGAACGCTTTGCAGACAGAGGGGTCGTTCTCGCAGGGCATTGCGTAGTAGGGCTTTATTGCGGTCGGCCATTCGGTGATAAAGTAGTGGGATCCCATCTCCTCCCCGATCGCTTTTTCAGCGATGGTCCCGATATCATCGCCATACGTGATCGGCTCGCCGGTCATCCGTGCCGCCATCTCAATAGCGTCAGGATAGGGGAGCCGCTCGAAGGGGGCGGTGGGGAGTGCGAGTTCCGTGATCCCGAGTGCTTCGAGCGGCCCGGCGCACTGGTCCTGCACCGAGCAGTAGAGGTGGGTTATGAGGTCTTCAAGAAGGCGCATCACGTCGGTGTGATCGGCAAAGGAGACCTCGATATCGATAGACGTGGCTTCATTCAGGTGCTTGGTGGTATTGTGCTCCTCTGCCCTGAAGATCGGTCCGATCTCGAATACTTTCTCAAATCCCGCGGCCATCATCATCTGCTTGTACAGCTGCGGGCTCTGGTTCAGGAATGCCTCTTTTTCAAAATAGGCGATAGGGAACAGCTCTGTTCCCCCTTCGGTGGCTGTAGCGACAATCTTTGGCGTGGTGATGTGTAAAAACCCACGGGAGAACAGGTAGTCATACGTCAGCCGTGTCACCGCACTCCTGACCTGGAAGATTGCCGTGACTCGTGGCCTGCGGGCATCGAGGAACCGTGCGTCAAGGCGGGTATCCAGGTCGGCGGGGACCTTCTCTGCCACATCGAGCGGGAGAGGGCTCCCGCTCCTTGCCAGCACTTCAAACGAATCAGGTACAAGCTCCCTGCCGCCGGGCGCTTTCTCGATCGCCTTGACGCTCCCCGTGACCCGGACAAGCGATTCCCGTGATACATCCCGGATGGCTGCAAGGACCGCCTCTGACACCTTTTTTTTCGGGATGGTAACCTGTACAATGCCGGTCCTGTCCCGTATTAAGAAAAATGTGAGGCCGCCAAGGTCCCGCACCTCGTGGACCCAGCCGATCACTTCGGCCTGTGCCGTCCCGGGAGTCACCTCTTCTATTGGTATCCGCATAGAAACCTTGGAAGCTATGGGGGGGAGAGATAATCTCTTTTTTCCTGCCGGGCACCGTGTGGGTGACGAGGGATCAGAGCGAAGCGGCTAGTGAGCGCAGCCGCGGCTCCACTGCCGGGATCTCCACGGCGAGGATATCCCAGACCAGCACCCAGTCGGGGGAAAAATACATACCGGCCAGCCGGTCTTTCATACCGGCCAGCTCTCTCCAGGGAATCCCGGGGTAGGCCTTCTTTGTCGTTCCTGAGGTCTGCGAAGCCCCGTCACCGATAATCTCGAGCGACCGTATCGCCGCCCTTTTCATCAGACTCGTCATGGGAGAATTCACGGAAACCGAGGTTCTTTTTCCGCTGGAGCAGAAATGCCATCTCCTCGAGCATCCGGGAGACGTACACCCTGTCGCGGTTTTTTTCCGCGTGATCTGCGGCTACATCCGAGTGGAGGTATCCTTCGAGCACCCGGGTGGTGACAAGGTCCACCCGCCTGCCCGGCAGGAGATCTTCAAGATACAGGGCAAGCCCGATGTAGTTGCGGTAGGTGTCACTCCCCTGTGCAAACTCAACCTCGATATCGATATCGCTCCCCGGGTGTTCATCGCCACGGGCAAGAGAGCCGAAGATACCGATCTTCTTTACCCCGAATAGTTTCTTCAGTGCGGGATACCGTGCATTGAGGGCGACGATGACCTCCTCGCGTAATTCCATGGTTGGTCCGGGCATGATTCTCTACTCCTTATCTCCAATGCAGGTGCAGGCTCCCTGCCATACTGGAGGAACATATTATCCAGTGTTCTATTTATAGCGTAGTCTGCAGCCTCACTCTTGCATAGTCTGGCTGACTCACTATTGGCACAATCTGCCGGTTCTCTTTGCATAGTCTGCTGCCTCAAGGTTAATACGAATCATCCCGCAATCTATTTCCGTGATACTGAACCCTGCCCTGGTCTTCGCCGTCCTCGTGGGGATGATCCTCCTTCCCGGTTGTCTCCAGGACACGGACTCGATGGGGGTACCTGAAAGCACGGTCCCGGCTACGATCTCCGCGACCCCCTCAGTTCCTCCCACCGTGACGCACCCTCCACCTGATTCCGCTGCATCAGGACCGGTGCAGTTCGTGCCTGGCAGGGTATACCATGAAGGTGACGAGCTGCTGATCACCGGTACGACCATTCTCTCGCCAAAAAATCCCTTGCTCGTCGAGATCATGTCCGTTCCATTCGGCCCGACAAATAAGACGGATCCCGCCTACTTCTCAGGTGCCACCGCAGTGATAGAGGTACAGGCCGGGTCACCGGGCGGGCAGAATACCTGGCACTACCTCCTGAACACTTCAGGGTTTGCCCCCGGTGACTATTCGGTCGAGATTTCCGGGTTGGAGGTACAGGGCTTCCAGGAGACCGCGACCTTCACCCTCGTTCCGTGAATTTTTTCAGTCAGTGCTTCCGGGTGCAAATGGGATGCCCCTCACGTGGAAAAGGTCCCGCCGTTCCTGTCAGCCCCTTTCCGTGGTGTGCGTAACCGGCTCGTCGCTCTCTGGTGTGGGTGACGATGGATGAAGCGGGTGCATTGTGTGGGGCTGATCCCCCTCACCCCCATAATCGATCACCCCCAAAAAGACGCCCTGGCTGCGGTTCAGTGACTGGATGGGTGTCCGGAGAAAAACCTCGATGTTAGTCTGCCCACACAAAACCAGCGAGGAGGCTCTTTCCCTTGGACAGGCAAAAGGGCATGCAAAAATAGCGGGCATCCCCTCACGACACTACCTGTCAGGACCAACAGGAAGGTCCCCTCTTTACCCGCTCTCCTTTCCTTTTCTGCCGGCCTCGAGCAGCGCTCCTGCGAGGGCTGCGCTTTTTTCAATGTCAGTCATGAGGGTATCGTAGCGGAGACTGCCGGGGACGGTGACAGGGTCCCGGATGTCCTGGACAAAGAGATCGCAAAAGTCCTCATAGAGTGAGAAGGTGGAGGCGGAATCAGGGGAGAGGCCACGGGCTTTCATCAGCGCTGCGGCAGGTCCGCTGACCGGAGCATCCCCGATAAAAGGGCTCACCGCTATCACGAACGCATCCCTCAGCGCAGGAATAACCCCGGAGCATTCGAGAATCGGGAGGATGCTGGTGATGGGGTTGCTCGGCCCGATGATCACCAGGTCAGCGGTCCGGATCGCTTCGACCACCTCCGCACCTGCACAAGGTGGTCCGGCAGGTGCGTCCCTGATGACCTCCCGGATGGGGAGTGTTCCCCGGTGCTTCACCCAGTACTCCTGGAAATGGATCGTACCGGTATCGGTCCGGATCAGGGTGGTCACCTCCCCATCGGTCATGGGAAGCACGCGGGCGGTAATGCCCATCCGGGAGGAAAGGATCCGTATCGCCTCAGTGAGCGGATACCCCTGCCTGAGCAGTTCGCCGCGGGCGATATGGAGGGCACGGTCCCGGTCCCCTATCCCGATAAACTCGTCGACGCCGAGACGTTTCACCTCTTCGTGCGTATGGAATGAGTCGCCTACAATCCCCCACCAGGTGTCAGTATTGAGCTGCCCTGAAAAGAGGTAGAGGAGGGTATCGATATCCGGGGAGAGCTGGTTTCCTGCTATCCAGATATCTTCGGCTGTATTCACGATGACGGATATCGCATGGTCGGGCACGTGCCTGCGCATCCCCCGCACCAGTTTGGGGGTCCCTGTTCCTCCGGAGAGAAAGGTGATCATCACTCAATACCTTTATCTGCTCGATCCCAAGACTGTTTAGGTGTCAGATGAAGATCATCAAGGACCCGGTGCATGGGTATATCGAGGTGGCACCCTATGCGCTCGACCTGCTCGACTCCGCGGTGCTCCAGCGCCTCCGGTATATCCGCCAGCTCGGTTTTTCGTACCTCGTCTATCCGGGAGCAAACCACACCCGGTTTGAGCACTCGCTCGGCACACTCTATCTTGCAAACGTGATGGCGCGGCAGCTGAGTCTCTCTGAAGACGAGCAGAAACTGGTCGCGACCGCAGCCCTCATCCATGACATCGGGCACGGGCCGTTCTCCCACGCCATCGAGCCGGTCATGAAGGAACTGTGCGGGAGATCCCATCACGATGCATCATGGCTCCTGGGAGAACGGGATCTCTCCGATTGCATGGAGCGCCACGGGATCAGTCCTAGGGAGACGTCCTCCATCCTCTCCGGGAACCACCCCCTTTCGGGGATTATTCACGGTGAACTGGATGTGGACAGGATGGACTACCTCCTGCGTGACGCCCACTACACCGGTGCACCCTACGGGACCGTGGATGCGCACCGGCTCATACGGAATACCTGTCGTGCGGACGGCTCCATCGCCCTTGAAGAGGGCGGGATCAATGCTGCGGAATCCCTGCTCATCGCCCGGACCCTCATGCGACCTGCGGTCTATTTCCACCATGTCAGCCGGATCGCCGAGATGATGCTGTCAACAGCCGTCCATGCCCACCTGGAGAAGAGCCCGGTGGCGGACCCTTTTGCATTCATGCGCCTCGATGATGCCGGCTGCATGCAACGCCTCCTCCGTTCCCCGTCCGAAATTGCCAGGGTTCTTGCTGACAAGATCTACCAGAGGAAGCTCTACAAGCGGGCGCTCTATGTCGGACGGGAACAGGTCAGCCCTGCAATGGTCGTGCAGGAGATGCATCCGGCACACAGGGGGATCGTTGCAGCCATGATTGCGGATGCCGCCGGCGTGGAACCCCACGAGGTCCTCGTCGACATCCCTGAATTCCCCCATTCCATGTCGGTGCATGTCATGATCCGGAACCGGAACCGCCTGATCGGGCTCGAGGAGTCTCCCCCCTCGTGACGACATTGAACGAGACGCGCCGGGGCCAGTGGAGGCTCGGGGTGTATACCCCGCCGGAACATGTACCGGCCGTCACCGCAGCGGCCCGGGAGATCCTCCACATCCGTCCGCTCACCACGCAGGAGCGGCTGAGGCTGTAACCCGGGTGCTGCCCGGTTCAAAAAATAAAGTTTATCAGCATCGAGCTGGAAATTAGCAGCGAGGGGGATACACGTGCTCGAATACTGGATAGTAGTCACGATTGGCGTTGTTGTGGTGATATGTGCACTCTGCATCACCTACCTTTACGCCGAAAGCCGGGAACTCCGCCTGGTCCGCAGCAGGTACAGACTGAAGGTCTACGAAGAACTCTTCCACGCGGTGACCGATCTGAATGTGGCCGGTTCCGATGGGTATAAACTCGATCTGGCCAAGCGACGCCTCGCGCATACCCTGAACCGGCTCAACCTGGTCGCGTCTGGCGAGGTGCTGAAAAATGTCAACGAGCTGCTCGATTTTCTCAACGAGACCCCGTCCGGGAATTACGATGTGCTCCGCCAGACCAATATCCTCAATACCATCGTCCGGTCGGCAAGAAAAGACCTTGACCCCGATGCTGCAAAAGAGCTCTGAAGATGCGGCATTCCGGTTCCGGTTTTATGCCCCGCCGAAGGGCTGATACATCACCGATCTTTTCGGATACCAAAAAAATCGCTTTTTTCTTTCGAATCGCCCCAGTTTTTTCCAATGATACGCACATGAGACTCCTTCTTCCCATCCCCCCAGGTGAAACTCCCGGATGCGGTTTTTTTGCCAGAATGGCTCCGCCATGTGCATCCTTTCCTCCCGACCGCACTGCAGTCATGGAGTTAATATGAGAGCATCGCCAAACTGAGGTAGGGAAGAGCCGGAGGGAGGTCTATGGAAGAACCGGGTGGTATGCGGGGTTTTATCGACAGGATGAGGGAGTGCGGAGAGGTCATCGAGTACGAGGACCGGGTAGCCGCTGAGTACGAAGCGTGCAGGCTGGCGCACGGGACCGACCGGTTGCTCCTCTTCCACAACCTGGAGGGAAGACGGGGCGTCATGAATGTGACCGCAACAAGAAAAGCAGTCTCGCTCGCCCTCAATATTCCCGAAAATGAGATGGTCCGGAGGCTCTCATCGGCAGAGTACCAGGGAAGTGTTGTCCGGGAGGGAAACCTTTCGATGTCCTCCCCAGACCTCCGAAAGATTCCGATCATGAAACATTTTCCCGGGGATGCCGGGAACTATATCACGGCAGGGATTGTGTTCTCCCGATACGGGGAGATCGCAAATGCCTCCATTCACCGGATGCTCGTCCTTTCGGAAAAAAAGGTCGCAGCGCGGCTCGTTGAGGGACGGCATACCTACACGCTTCACCGGGCCGCACTCGAGAAGGGCGACCGGTTGCCCGTTGCCGTGGCGATCGGGGTCCACCCGGCAGTCACCATCGCCAGCTGCACCCGGGTGCCGAAGGGGAAGGAGATCTCCTACGCGGCCGAGCTGCTCGGCGGGGAAATCCGGGTCTTCCAGTGCCCAAACGGCGTGCTCGTCCCTGACGCGGAGATCGTGCTCGAAGGATACATTGGAGGAGAAACGACCCGGGAGGGTCCGTTTGTCGACATTACCGGGACCTATGACGGTGTCCGGGTCCAGCCGGTCATCGAATTTACCGGGATGCACCTGAAACAAGACTTCCTCTACCACGGGATTCTCCCGGCCGGCAACGAGCACAAGATGCTGATGGGCACCCCGTACGAACCTGTCATCTACCGTGCAGTTGCAGGGGTGACCGATGTGAAAAACGTGGTCCTGACCACAGGCGGGTGCGGGTACTTCCATGCGGTCATCCAGGTCCGGAAACAGACCCAGGGGGATGGGAAAAACGCAATCCTGGCAGCCCTCGCGGCCCACACCTCCCTGAAACACGTCGTGGTGGTGGACGAGGATATCGACCCGTCTGACCCAGAGGAGGTCGAGTTTGCGATCGCAACACGGGTGAGGGGTGATAAGGACCTGTTGGTGGTCCCCGGCACACGGGGGTCGTCCCTTGACCCGTGCCAGGCGGAGGACGGGACCAATGTCAAGGTCGGGATCGATGCCACGATGCCGCTTGGCAGGGAAGAGGAATTCAGGAGAGCCGGGTGGGTCTGAGCCGTGATGCAGCTGCTCCCTGATGAAGAGGCGATCCTTGCCGGGGAATCTGGTGAGACCCCGCAGCAGATGATGGAGATCCTGGTTGCTCTGGGCAAGGTGTTTTCCGCAGAACGGCTGGTCCCCATCCAGAGCGCCCAGGTGAGCGGCGCTTCCTACAAGACCATTGGCGAGGCCGGCCTTGAGTGGCTCTCCCGGCTCGATGCCAGGGTCTCTGTCCCGACCGTCCTCAACCCGGTAGGGATGGACCGGGTCCTCTGGCGGGAGATGCATATCAGCCCCGTTTTTGCCGAAAAGCAGGAGGCGGTGATCGGTGCGTATGCACGGCTTGGTATCAGGCTGGACTGTACCTGCACGCCCTATTACCTTTACCAGACCCGGTTTGGGGATCATGTTGCATGGTCTGAGTCCTCGGCAGTGGCATACGCGAACTCGGTTATCGGCGCACGGACCAACAGGGAGGGAGGCCCCTCGGCCCTTGCGGCAGCGATCATCGGAAAGACTCCCGAATATGGACTTCACCTTGTCCCGGAGAGGAGACCCCAGGTAGTCGTCAGGGTCGAGGGTGCCGGGAGCTGGGATGAGACTGCCCTGTATGGGGCGCTGGGGTATCTTGCAGGAAAGAGCGTCGGGGATAAGGTCCCGTTCTTCAGGGGACTGCGACCAAAAAGGGACCAGCTCAAGGCGCTCGGGGCCGCCATGGCCGCTTCAGGAGCCGTGGCGCTGTTTCATATCGAGGGGATCACCCCCGACGCCCGGATCTTTGGCTATGACGTGAGCGGGCTCGAGGTGATAACGGTAGAGCCGGCAGAGGTCCTGAACCTGAGGGAAGAGATCCCGGTCGATGCGGTCGCGCTCGGCTGCCCCCACTGCTCATCCGAAGAACTCGGCCGGATTGCCGGGCTGCTCGAAGGCAGACGGGTGGTCCTCCCCCTTTTCGTCTTTGCGGCACGCAAGGTGATCGAAGCGTCACCTGACGCGGTAGCCGGTATTGAACGGAGTGGGGGTCATGTCTATGCCGACACCTGCATGGTGGTATCCCCTGCACTTGAACAGTATGAATCCATCATGGTGAATTCAGGGAAGGCGTATGCCTATGTCCCAGGCATGTGCGGGGCATCGGTGCGGATCGGCACAACCCCTGAGTGCATTGAGGTTGCTGCAGCAGGGGGTGTACGGAGCAGTCCCCCCCTCCCCACGTAACGAAATGCGACCCGGCACCAGGTCGGAACTGCAGGCCGACACCCGGGATTTTTTACCTCCCCTGACGGTCACCTTTAAATTTTCACTCGTGCAACAATCCTTCTGGTATGGCCCTGAAAGACCTTCACCTGAAAGACTACAGGGACTACCAGGTACCGGTCCTGGTAATCCTGGTCGCAGTAGCACTCTTTCTCGAGGTCTTTGTCCACGTGTATCTGGGAATATCGGTGGTGTATTCCCATTTTTTTTATGTCCCGATCGTCCTGGCTGCGATCTGGTACGGGAAGCGTTCGGTCCTTGTCGCCCTGATACTCGGGGTTGCCCTTGCCGCGGGGACCTATTATTTGACGGGTGCGATCGATTTCGGCACCCTCATCAGGGCGCTGATGCTGGTCGTGATTGCACTGATCATCGGCGCCATTATCGACCATATGAAAAAAGAGCAGGAGCAGATGTTCAACAAGGTCACCGATGCTGCCCTCTCCTCCGGACTCAAGAGTGACGCTGCTCCGGGGGTTGAGGCCCTGCAGAGAGTCAGAACCTTCTCCTTTGCCAGCGTCAAAAAGCTGAGTGCACGCCGCGACGTCCCCGGGCTCATCAGGGCTATGCGGAACCGTGACCCGGCAGTGCAGTACGAGGCGGTGGAGGCGCTGGGGAACAGCAGAGATCCCGCGGCAATCGATGCCCTGATGGGTGCGCTGACCGGCGACCAGTACAGTGGTATCCGGTGGAAGGCCGCAGAGGCGCTCGGAAAAATCGGGGCCCCCGCAGTACCTGCCCTGATAGGGGCCCTCAAAAATCCTGACGAGGATATCCGGTGGAAAGCGGCCATAGTGCTGGGGGAGATCGGGGATGCGCGAGCGGTCGGGCCTCTCGTCGATCTGCTTGTGGATGAGGACCGGTTTGTCAGGAGCCGGGCCGGATATGCCCTCGGGATGATCGGCCCTCCCGCAGTCGTCGATCTCCGAACTGCGCTTGTGGACGGGGGGGCCGAGACGAAGCGTGCTGCTGCGGCAGCACTCGGGACGATACCCGATCCGGCTGCGGTGGATGCGTTGCTGCAGGGTCTCGATGATCCATCGGATGACGTCAGGCAGGAGGTGATTGCCGCGCTTTCACGCCAGGGAGCGGCAGCGTTCGATCCGCTCATCGCGGCCCTTGGCGGTCCCGGGCAGAAGAGGGTGGAGGGTGCAGCCCTGGCGCTTGCCGGGTCAGGAAGACCTGAAGCGGTCAATGCCCTGAAAAATGCCCTCGCGATTGCAGACCCTGCGGTCCGGCCGGTCCTGCAGTCAGCCGTCAATGATCTCGTTACACGGCAGACCCCGCGGGTTTCAGAAAACGAATCAGTTGAGACGCCGGATTTGTCCCATGAGGATTCTCCGGTTTTTCGTGAGTGATTGCTATGCTGCCAGGTCGCCAGGCGGGTTCTGGGTCTGCCTGGCCCTCCTCCCGGTTCAGCCCGGATACGGGACAGGACCAGGATCGGGGTCCATGGCGGGCAGGGAGCTTTCCGAACCGGAGATTAAAGATCGTGGTGAGAAGGGGTGCTCACTTCAGGGGCCACACTTCATTCCATAATGCGACGCTCGTGGAGATCAGGCAGCTCCCCGATCAGAGGGGGACCGGGACGCTGGCGCTACAGCGGGTGACCAGCCATGATCATGCTCGAGGAGGAGACTGGCATGCAGCAGGGAATTGACAAGGACATTGAAGCACTTGCGGACCTGGACCGAAACGTCCGCCTGGATGCAGTAAAACGACTGTCAGAGACCGGGGCTCCGGCCGCAGGTCCGCTGATCCAGTCCATGGAGAAGGCAGGGAGCAATGATTTCCGGTGGTATGCTGCCCTTGCGCTCGCCCGTATCGGCCCGCCGGCTATCGGGCCGCTGATCACTGCCCTGAAGGGCAACAGGGACCCTGATTTCCGGCGCTACGGTTCGGCAGCGCTCGGTCATATGGGAGAAGCGGCGGTGGACCCCCTTCTCTCGGCCATGAAGGGTGCCGATCCCGCATTGAGAGGATTTCTGTCTGCCGCGCTCTGCCGGATCGGTGCTCCTGCAATCGATCGGCTGAAAGAGGTGTATTCCGGCCCGGACCCGGAACTCCGGAAATGTGCTGCTCTCACCCTTTTTGGGATGGGGGAGGCCGGGATCCTCGAGATGGTGCTTGCCGATGACGAGGATTTCCAGGAGCCCTGAACCAGACCGATCGACTTTTTGCGGTGCGGAACCGAACAGCTAGTCTGGAACAAGAGTATGGCGGTGCAGCGGTCAGAGGCGATGGAGTCATACAAGGCGGTCCTTGAGGAGGAATTGTTTTCTGCACTCGAGGTTGCCAACCGTGCCCGTGCGGTGGGGATCGATCCCCGGACCAGTGTCGAGATCCCTGTCGCAAGCGACCTCGCTGACCGGGTGGAGGCGCTTCTCGGCATCCGGGGGATTGCCGTCCGGATCCGCGAACTTGAATCCGGCATGAGCCGGGAGGAGGCTGCCCTCCGGATCGGCGATGATTTTGTTGCACGCCGGTTCGGCGAGCAGTCGCGTGAGGAGGTGCTCGACCACGCTATCCGCACGGCGATGGCGATGCTGACCGAAGGGGTGGTCGCAGCCCCGACCGAGGGGATTGCCAAGGTAGGGACCGGTAAAAACGATGACGGGACGGACTATCTCCGCATCTATTATGCCGGGCCCATCAGGAGTGCAGGGGGGACAGCGCAGGCCCTTTCCGTGCTGGTCGGGGATTACGTGCGGCGTGCACTGGGGATCGGCAGGTACAACCCGAGGGAAGAGGAGGTTGAACGCTACATCGAGGAGGTCCGGCAGTACAACACCATCATGAACCTCCAGTATCTCCCGGGGAGAGAGAGATCCGCCTTATCGTCAGGAACTGCCCGGTCTGCATCGATGGGGAAGGGACGGAGCAGGAAGAGGTGGGCGGGTACCGGAACCTCGAACGGGTCGAGACGAACGCGGTCCGTGGGGGGATGGCGCTCGTGCTTGCCGAGGGACTGGCGCTCAAGGCCCCGAAGGTCCAGAAGTATGTCCGTACGATGAAGATGGACGGGTGGGAATGGCTGGAGGAGCTGATATCCGGGGCAGTGAAGAGCACGGATGCAGAGGGCGATGCACTCCTCCCAAAAGACAAGTATCTCCGGGACCTTATCGGGGGTCGTCCGGTCTTTTCCTACCCGATGAGGAAGGGGGGGTTCAGGCTCCGCTACGGGCGATCAAGGAATACCGGGTTTGCTGCGGCCGGGATCAACCCTGCGACAATGCGTATCCTCGACGATTTCCTGGCCGTCGGCACCCAGATGAAGATAGAGCGGCCGGGCAAGGCCGCCGGGATCGTGCCGGTCGATTCCATCGAGGGGCCGACTGTCCGGCTGAAGAACGGGGATGTGATCCGGATCGATGACGAGGAGACCGCCCAGGCGCTTGCCCCGGACGTGGAGTGGATACTCGATACCGGGGAGATCCTGATCAGTTACGGGGAATTCATCGAGAACAACCACCCGCTGATCCCGTCTGCATACTGCGAGGAGTGGTGGCGGCTTGAAGGAGGTTTTCCGAGACCTGCAAACGAACTCGAGGCGGTTGCACTCTGTTGTGAAGGGGCGTTCCTCCACCCGGACTATACCTGGTTCTGGGATGACATCAGCCCCGGGCAGGTCGGCGAACTTGCAGGGTGCATCGAACAGCACGGGGAGATACGGCACGGGATCCTGCTCATTCCCAATGCACCGGAGATCAAGGCGATCCTTGAAGAGCTGCTCGTCCCCCACATGGTCCGCGAAGGGATGATCTGCATCAGCACGTACAAGGTCCTCCTTGCCTGCCTTGGACTCGACCTGCACCTGAAGAGGCGGAAGGAGTGGGAGGATGCCCCCACGGACCAGGCGCGTGCGCTGGCGATGCACCTCTCCGGTTTCCAGATCCGGTCGAAGGCAGGCACCCGGATCGGGGGGAGGATGGGGCGGCCCGGGAAATCGAAACCCCGGAAGATGAACCCCCCTCCCCATTCGCTCTTTCCCCTCGGGGAAGCCGGCGGTTCCCGCAGGTCGTTCCAGGAGGCGTCCAACCACAGCCCCGAAGCGAACAAGGACGGGGGCGTGATCCGGATCGAGACCGGAAAAAGACGGTGTCCCTCCTGCGGGACCGACACGTACCATAACCGGTGCGCCTGCGGCGTCCACACCGCAGCGGTGTATACCTGCCAGCGGTGCAAAAGGGAGAGCACGGTGCCGGAATGCCCGGTCTGCAAGGGACCAGCCACCTGCTCCCAGACCCTCACGCTCAATGTCAGGCAGGAGTATATGCTCGCCATGGAGCGGCTCGGGAGACGGGAGAACCCCGTCGGCCTCGTGAAGGGGGTGAAGGGCCTCATCTCGCGGGAGCGGGCTGTCGAAGAGATCGAGAAAGGGATCCTCAGGGCCGAGAACGAGCTCTTTGTCTTCAAGGACGGGACCATCCGGTTCGACATGATAGATCTTCCCCTGACGCATTTCCGGCCGGACGAAGTGGGAGTGAGCCCCGCGAGGCTTTGCGAGCTCGGGTACCCCTGTGATATCCACATGGCCCCACTCTCCCGGTCCGACCAGGTGCTGGAGCTCAAACCGCAGGACATCCTGGTATCCGAGTCCTGTGCCGATTACATGGTCAGGACCGCCCGGTTCATCGACGAGCTGCTCACCCGCTGTTACCATCTCCCCCCCTACTACTCGATCACCTCGAGAGAGGAGCTGATCGGGCACCTGGTGATCGGCCTTGCCCCGCATACCAGTGCAGGGGTCCTTGCCCGGATCATCGGGGTATCACGGGCGAACGTGGGGTATGCCCACCCGTTTTTCCATGCAGCAAAGCGGCGGAACTGCTTTTACGGTGACACGGAACTCGAGTTCTTTGACGGGCGGCACTGGAAGACGATGCCGCTCCGGCAGTTCGTGGTCGAGAATTTCGATCTCTCCCGGCCCGGCATCGACCGGCTGGGGACGTATTACTCTGACCCGCAGCAGAAATACCTGACAAGGACGATCGATTGCGAGGGAAAACCCCATTTGCGGAAGGTCACTTCGGTCTCCATCCACAAGTCCCCGCCCCAGTTGATCCGGTTTGAGACCGCCCAGGGGAGGGTGATCGCGGTCACCCCGGACCATGCCATGCTGGTATGGGATATCGGCTACCTGCGAAAGATACGGGCGGTTGAGCTGAAGGAGGGGGACGCGGTCCCGGTGATGGTGGGGATGGCCGTGATCTCCGACCATATCCGGCACCGGGACATTGTTCCTGCCCCTGAAGACCGGGTCTACTGCCTGACCGTCGAGCAGGAGCACACGGTCTGTGCAAACGGGATATTCACCGGCCAGTGTGACGGGGACGAGGACTGCATCATGCTCCTCCTCGATGGCCTGATCAACTTCTCCCGGGCGTTCCTGCCCGAGTCCCGCGGCGGGACGATGGATGCCCCGCTCGTGCTGACCACGACGATCGATCCTGCCGAGATCGACAAGGAGAGCCACAACCTGGACGTCATGGCCTCGTATCCACTCGAACTCTACCTGGCCGGGCTCCGGTATGCCCATCCCCGGGAGATTGCGCCTTTGATCGACCGGGTGGAGAACCGGCTGGGAACCCCTGCGGCGCTTGAAGGGTTCTTCTATACCCATGAAACTTCGGATATCTCTGCAGGACCGCTGGAATCCACGTATACCCAGTTGAAGACCATGATCGAGAAACTCGAGGCCGAGCTGACCCTGGCAGAGAAGATCCGTGCGGTGGACCAGGACGATGTCGCGGAACGGGTCCTGACCACGCATTTCATCCGCGACCTGATGGGGAACCTCTCTGCCTTCTCAAAGCAGAAGCTGCGGTGCGTCAAGTGCAACCACAGTTACCGGAGAATGCCTCTTGCCGGCAAGTGCACGCGCTGCGGAGGAAACATCATTCCGACGGTGCATGAAGGGTCGGTGAAGAAATATCTCGAGGTCTCGCGTGCAATCTGTGCACGGTACAAGGTATCCGAGTACACAAAGCAGCGGGTGATGGTCCTCGAACGGGCGATCGACTCCACGTTCGGTCAGGAGAAGGACACGCAGCTCGGTCTCGCGGACTTCATGTGAGAAAAAATCTGCATTTATAAAATTGCGATCCGGCCATTCCTTTCTAATTCTCCAAAAAATTAAGGCAGTATTATTTGCTCGTCGTTTGATGAAAATCCTGAAGGCTGGTTATTGGAGGGCACATCCCCCTCCACTCCTGGGACCCGTCGGGAGATGGTTCAGCCCCTGGGATCCTCGGTGTACCCGAACAGATGACGGTACGTTGTGTTCTCCTCGTACAGGTAATCCTATCAGAGGACGTGGTCTACCCCGGGAATGGATCGGATCAGGATGGCCAGGAGGAAGCAGAGGGGGATAGCGATTACTGCGGCAAGTATGAACTTCGGAACCGGTGAGAGCACGATCTCCTGTAATAAGAGAGTAAGCGGAATGATCACGACCGGGTGGATGATGTAGACGGTGTAGGTCGCCCCTGCAGCAGCAGAAGCAAGGGGGCCTTCACGATCAAGCCGGGTCGAGAATAACCAGAGCATTCCTGTCACCACCGTGATAGCAAAGATCTGTTCCCATAGGGAGTAGGCGAAGGACTGCCAGTGGAGGCCGCCGAGAAGAGGGTCGAGACTCCCCGAAAGAGCCCCGGAAACAACAAGGAGAAGTGGCTGGCAGAACAGAAGAAGCACTGCGAGAATGGCACTGGCTCTTCCGGTCCCGTCTGGTACATGCGTAAACCAGTCACTCCGCGAGGCATAGAGGCCGATCAGGAAAAAGGCAATATACTGGGGGAAGAACGGAACCTGGATATCGAAGAACTCCCATGAACTTCCTATCGGGACAAAAATCCTGACAAGGAAGGTTGCCATGCCTATAAGGGTCCCAGCCCCGATGATCCGAAAAAGTGATGGAAAGGATACCGTATCGGGAGATTTATGCCCCGGGAAAAGGACCTTCCAGAGCACATACAGCAGGGTGAAGACCAGCAGTGAGAGAACGAACCAGAGCGGGCCAAGACCGAATATGCTGACATGTGGTATCCCCAGCGAATACCAGTCTGCGAGGGATCCTGAAAATCCCTCAGTCTTCGCTGCAACGTAATATCTGAGCACAGGCCCGATGAAGAGTACCCAGGCAAGCAGCGGGACTCCCAGCCGGACAAGGCGGTCATGGACAAACCGGCCGGAACCTTTCTTCCCGAGGGATGACGGGATGAAATAGGCAGCGATGAGGAAGAAGAATCCCATCATGAAACTCTGGCTGATGGCTGCAATGATGGTGAGGAGAGCCGTTTCGGGAGTAAAGCCCTCCACCTCGTTATAGAACCAGCTGCCGAATGCACCGTAGGTGACGGCAAGATGCGTGATGATGACGAGACATATCAGAACGATCCGGATATTGTCGACGAAAAGGAGGTGGGGTGTGGTGGGCTTACTCATAGTGATGTTCCGCGAAAATGGGTTACAGGGTGATAGTTATCATTCAGGGAAAAGCATTTCGCGTGACAATTCCGCCGCTCCGGTTGGATACTCTTTCCTGAAAATGTTGGCATTCCCGAACCGACTCACGAGTTTATTACCGATTTTGGCATATTACTAAGAGAGCGAGTGTAACCAAGCGGCCAAAGGTGACCGACTCAAGATCGGTTCTCGTAGGAGTTCGCAGGTTCGATTCCTGCCACTCGCATTTCTTTGACGCCCCATCGTGCCCATCTCCATTTCGCTTCGTTCCGCTCCGGCCGGTGCTCACTCCACTCTCTTCCGCTCACACCATGGGCCTGCTTTCTCAAGTTTTCTTGGGGCAAGGTGACGGCCATGCTCACACGCTTGCTCGTATCGCATCGCCTGCTCCTTCCCGCTCGTCGCACCATGCTTCGCATCGTGCTTGTCGCTGTGTTACATACAATCGCAGATGCGCAATGACTCGCAGCGCTCGACCTCGTGTTGATGCACTCGGTAACCGGCGCTGCTCGGGCCGCTGTGGCAACCCACTCCCCCTGCCTCTCGTCGCTTCCAGTGGGGCACTGCTACCCCCTTCGCTCCTCTCTCCCCTTCCTCTCTCATCGGGCCCGTCTCTAAGAACAGGACGGATTGACGTTTTTGTGACCACTCCCTTCGGCTTGTTCCGGTCGAATAAAATGAGATTGTTTTTATACCAACACGCATGAAAGAGACCGTGGGGCATATCCGCATTGGGGGGGCTCGATAGATGATGTCCTAAAAGACCGTATCCTCGTCGGTTTCTCCCTCACGGTGTGCCAACATTTTAATGGGGGTTACATGAAACTGTTCATCAAATCTCAAAAAGGACCCGAGGGGTGGCCTCACAAGGGTCATGCATGGATTGCGGTAGGGATCGTTTTTGCATGCGTTGCGTTGGCGGGTATGGCGTCTGCTGCACCCAACCTCATTACCGGTCCGACCGTCATCTCTGTTCCGGGGACCTACTACCTTGCGAATGATATCACAAACTCCAATGAACCGATCGGCATCTCGATTACGGTGCCAAATGTGATACTGGATGGGAAAGGATTCAGCATCGATGGCGTTGATAAAGCAGACAGCATTGGAATCAAGGTCTACAACAGCGCCATGACACTCTTCAATGTGGTCATCAAAAACCTGAACGTTTCAGACTGGGGGAGCGGAATAAAACTGCAGGATGTGAAAAATTCACGCGTGCAGGACGTTAATGTAACGAGCAACACAGGCCATGGGATCGAGCTCCAGGGCACCGTGCGAACGACGATAAAGTCCTGCCTCATCTCTTCCAATGGCATTACGGGCATCATTCTCTGGTCAAACAGCGATTCCAATTCGATCCTGTCGAACACGGTGCAGGACAATGCCGATGATGGCATCAGGATACGCTTTTCGAGCAATAACGATGTCCAGAGGAACACGGTCGTGAACAACAGGGACAATGGCATCAACCTGAACGAAGGCGGCAATTTCAACACTATCACTGACAACACGATTACAGGAAGCAAGACTGACGGGATAATGGTCTACAAATCAAGCGGAAATATCATTTCAAAGAACACTATCACCGGCAGCTCTTGTCGATGGCATTAGGTTATACGAAGGATCAGACAATAATGAAGTTTCCGACAATGTCATTACGACCGGCAAGGCGCATGGCATTGCCCTCTATAACTCGTCCGACAAGACCATGATCTTCAGCAACACCATCACAGGGAATGACAGGATTGGCATCTACCTCTACAACAACGACCACAACACGATATACAACAATGTCATCACCGGCAACAAAGAAGAAGGGATGTACCTCTCCACTACATCGTCAAATGTGATCGTCAACAACGATTTCAACAATGTGAAGAATACCCTCTTTGGTTCCGCTGTGGGTACGAACACGTGGAACCTGACACAATCGAGCCAGAGAAGTATCACCGGCGGGAAGAGTTCGGGGGGCAACTTCTGGGGACAGCCCGATGGCAATGGATTCTCCCAGGTGACCCCTGGCACACGAGGCATCTGCGACCAGCCGTATGTCCTGACAACCAGCAACGTCGACAGACTGCCCCTGAAGTGAGCGATACGATATCCTCTTTTTTTCCCGGCATTGCGCTCCTTCACCTGGTGCAGTGACAAGGGTAGTGATACCAGGGAGTACTATTCCATTCCCAGGAGCAGGATGTTTTACATTTCCGCCAAGTGTCGACCCATTTAACTTTTCAAAGAATAGATGGGATATGGGATATCGACATGCCGGCTGCCGAAGAAGACACCAAATCACTGACGAATGCCTGGAGAAAGACCAACGAACAACAATTATTCACCGAATTAGAGACCGATTATGGCTTTTCCCGGGCAATAAGCCGCTCACTGGTGCACCTCATGCACGAGCACATTGAGGCGAACTACGGGAACCTCCGCAACGACAGCCAGATCATTTACCATGCAGTCAGTGCAGATGAACCCCCCGGCAAGTCATTAGACCACCTGCGCCTGGTTTCCGTCACACTTACCGTATCAGAACCTGGGGATGCTGATATCCTCAAATCCCAGGGCATTAGTGGACTGAGAAAACACAAACTACTCCGGCTCGCCAATGAGGCATATGATCAGGGGGGCCTCCTGATCCAGGAAGACCTGGCATTACTGCTCACCACCAGTACCCGCACAATCCAACGGGATATGCGGGAGATGAGAGAACAGGGCATCGAGATACCTACCCGTGGCTCAATTCAAGATATTGGGCCCACAGTCTCCCATAAGACGAAGATCATCGAGCCTCTACCTGAAAGGGTACGAGTATACCGAGATCGAACAAAGAACGCGCCATACCGGCGATTCCATCAAACGGTATATCAGTGGATTTTCAAAAGTCATTCTTCTCACCCGTAAAGGGTATTTGCCCCTACAAATCCGTGAATTAACCAATCAATCTGAGAAAGTAATTCAGGAATACCTCGCATTATACGAAACGTATAAAGAAACCGGGCAGGACAGGATATCGCAGATCACTACCTTGTCACCTCCTGAGCTCGACAGGAAAAAAGGGGGGCGGGGGGTCAGTCTATGAGCACCTCCACTTCAGCTTCAGGGAAAGGGATCGAGTCGGCAATCAAGCACCTGATCAATGAGGAGTACTCATTCATTGGGGGGGATAAAATCCAGGAAATGTTTGCAAATGACATGGTACGGCTTTTCCGGCAATATTCAAGGGACCCCTGGAACCTGGAAGTCGGACAGACATTGTGGTTCGCCGTTGATAAAGATGAAAAACCAGGACCTGCGAAAACACTGGCAAAGATGAGGATCACCCCGGTGATACTATCTGTGACGCATGAAGAAGACAAGAGAATGAGGGTAAACGGGTATTCCCACAAAGAAGTGAGGAGATTCAAGGTAGCACGACTTCTCCATGAAGCTTATGGGCAGAGTGGAGTGCTTACGCAAGCTGATGTCGCTGAATTACTGGGAGTGAGTGCGGGTACGATCGGAAAAGATATCCGGGAATATCAGGAGGAGCATGCTATTGTCCTCCCGTATCGTGGAACAGTCCATGATATCGGGCCATCTTTGACTCATAAGAAGATTATCATCTCGTTGTTCCTGCAGAATGTGCCTACTCCCGATATCGCACGGAAAACCTGTCATACGGAAGAGGCTTGCGATCGATATATCAAGGCATTTAAAAAAGTACGAACGCTCCATGGCCGGATGAGCCCGATTGAGATCTCCCGAACCCTCGAGATGAGCGAGCGTTTGGTGAATGAGTATATCGCTCTCATCGTTGAGAGAAAATCTTTAATGGAGGATGTCAATGACTTTAGTTGAACAGATTTGTGACCTCTCTGACATTTGTCGTCATTTTAAAAATAACACAGGTGTCAGACTCATCACGATCCCATCGGTTCCCTGGGATTGGTGGTGTGCTTTGTCCTGTTCGCTCTCCGTTCCCGGTTTCCTACTCTTTGGGTTAGCAACCCTTTTCGTCCGGCGATTGCTGCCATGCATGCAGGATTCCCATCTGGCCGAGCGGACCGTGGACAGGGATCCGGTCGATGGAAAATGCGTACTGTTCGCCAATGTAGCGGAGGAGTTCCGGGTTGGGCGGCCCGCCGATGGGCGGCTGGTGGAGTTCCATCTCGATCCTGCGGATCCCCGCGAGGTCATTCGGGGCTATCTGCCATTCTGCCCCCTCGCAGTCGCACTTGAGCACGTCACACCCCCCTGTGGTCAGGATGAGATCACGCAGCCTGAAGGTGGGGACCAGGGAACGGACCCCGTCCCATTCAATGTCTGAAATGGATCCGTCTCCAAGCGCTGCACGGATGACCCGGACATTCACTCCATTTAAAGCGATGTTCGCTTCGAGCAGGTCCGCCGTGACCGGTTCGACGGCAGCGACATGGCGGCTCATTTTTGCGGCCCGGATGCAGAACGCCCCGATATTTGCGCCGATATCGAGCACCCGGTCTTCAGCCCTGATGTCCTCCATCCAGTACTCGTTGACTTCCGTCACCTGGCGGAACGGGGTGGAGACCTTGAGAAACCTGGTCCCGTCCCGGGCAGCCAGGAATGGCTGTCTGGCGGGGAGCGCAGAGGAATTCCATGGGGGAGGGTTCATTGATGCCGTGCTTGTGAGATGATCATGCCGGTCGTATAAAACCTGCGGTAGAGAGCTCCCCAGCGTTACCGGAATCTTCATAGGATACCTCTGTTCACCCTTCTCCTATGCACAGGGATATCCTGGCAGGGGTCGCCCTCTTCGCTGTCGCATTGGTGGTAGCCGGGGCGGTGCTTCTGTCAGAATCGTATCTGAAGTCTTCTCCGGCCGACAGCACTGGTCCTGATACCCCGAATGAAGTCTCACCATCAAAGGTCCCCACGACAACGGTTGCAGCAGTCCCCCCCACGTCTGGATCCTCCACCAGCTCAGGCGGGGTGGCACCGACCAGCGCCTCACCCTCTGTCACCCCCACGACCCGCCCGGCGTCTGGGTCTTCCGAGGGTTCCAGCCCGACATCCGGATCCCCCGCCGGGGTCCCCACGACAGCGGTTGCAACAACCCGCACCGTGTCCGGACCCCCTTCGTTCACCCTGCTCGTGACCCCTGTGGAAGTACGGGCGCGTCCCGGTGACACGATCCGTTATACCATGAGCATCGAGCCAAAAGGCGGGTTCGATAAGCCGGTATCGCTCCGTCTTGACGTGAGTGCCCTGTTCCTGTATCATAATTCATTTGACCTTGGAACTGTCAGTCCCCCGTATCCGACAACCCTGGAGTACAGCTTCACGGTGCCAAACGATGTTCCGGGAGGAATCACCGTCAAAGGGGTTCTCTTTGCTGAAGGGGGAGGTCACAAGGAACAGCAGGACCTCGTCCTCATTGTTGCGAAATGAACGGAATAGATCTTTTGTATCTGAAAATGCATCCTGCATTTTCATTTTGCAGGGAGGAGTCACAATGGGAATCATGGAATGTAATTCGGGACATGAGAATGAGCGGCTCTTCGCTCCCTGATGGGGGTACGATTGATGAGCCGGATACATTTGTGGGGCAACCGCTCCCCCATGCAATACATGCCGCCGCTCCAGAAGGACGCCCCGGCGGCGGTTTTAGTGACTGGATTGGTATCCCGGGTAACAACTCCAATTCAGTCTCACCACACACAACAGCAGGGAGGCGAATTAGTCGTCTGTCTCAGGCACCACCTGGATTAGTTTAAAGATAACACGCCTTTCAGAAACACAGTCCCTGATCGCACGTTCACGCCTTGAGAGCGTGGGATTTTTCGCGGTCTTGATCTCGACAAACACGATCTCCCGGACGGTGTCTTCGGAAAGGCCGTCAAAGACCACCAGGTCTACCGGGCTCCCGAGGAAGCGGGCGTCTTTTGGGTTGTAGGGAAAGTCGGGGAAATAGGGGATCAGGTGCTCGGTGATTTTTCCTTTCGTCACCGACTGGCTCCTCCGGACCGCATCCGACCGGATGTTCTCCTCCTCATCGGCCTTCCACCCGGCAAAAAGGATCCTGGCTTTCTCTTCGGAGACCCGTTCGAGTTCCCCTGCCTTCCACCCGGCAAGGTCCTGGCGCTCCGACACCCGCCAGGCTTCGAAGATCTCGCGGGCACGGGTCTCGATCCTCTTTCCCTGGGAGACATACAGGATCAGGACGATCCCGAGTGCGACGAGGAGCATGAGGATAATGATCCATTCGATCATGCAAACCTGCCATCGTTCGTAGGGTTTCACTGCAAACATCATTACATTGCCAGATCCGAAGGCTCATGACCGCCAGGGAGTAACAACCCCTCCTTTATACAGAGTTATACCGGCCGGAAGGTGAGGGGGAAGGATTCATCGAACCAGCCCAATCCCTGGCAGGGCGGTTCAGTAACTGGATTGGGGTGCAGACAACAACCCCGGTTCAGTCTGCCCCTACAAAACAGCGAGGCGAAAAAAAGACACTTGAACTGCACTCAGCCATGGAGTCTTACCGGGGCACAGGGTTCAGGGAATCAGATTCTCTGGCGGTCGCATTCCTGGATCAGTTCAAGGGAGGTCCGGGCGGTCTTCCTCACCCGTGAATCAGGATCTTCCACTGCTTTTTTGAGGAGGTCTGCTGCTTCCCGGCACCCCATGATCCCGAGTGCCCGTGCACAGGCGTTTCTTGTGCAGTCATCCCCGGAGACGAGGCCATGTGTGAGGGGTCCGGAGAGGTCCGGGTTGTTGATCGACCGGATCCCTGCAGCCACCATCTCCCTGATGTACCATTTCTCTTTGGGGAGCAGCCGGATCAGGTCGGAAAGGGCAGCGGGATCTTTGAGACGGCCTATCCTGCCCACCGCTTCCTGCCGGATCATCCAGTCGTCGCACTTCAGGTCCCTGAGGATTTTTGGAACGTCTTCTGCCCCCTCTCTCCTCTTCCTCACGACTCCACCTCCATACTATATTCAAGTAAGCGCGTTATATATATATATTATTGGATGGAAGTTTCTTTCTCTTAGTGTGGACCGGCTGCCCTGCCTGGCGATCAGGACCCGGATCTCTCTGATCCGGACCCAAATGCTCTCTCTCGATTGACCGGGGAAAGAGCGGGAAAATTCTATAAACTCCCGATCATAATTTTTTTCACGAAAAGCCGGACGTCCAGGAACGGGGCAGAAGGGGGTTGATGTACTGACCGACAAGAAGCCAGGCCAGGGGAGTGTACCTGAAGAGATAGTCAGGGTCCGCATTCCGAACAAGAGGAACCGCGAGATCTTTGCCAACGCCGAACTGATGATGGGCGCAAATCATATCCGGGTGAGGTGTTTTGACGGGGTCACCCGGATGGGCAGGATCAAGGGCAAAATCAAGAAGAAGGTCTGGATTCGCGAAGGGGACATCCTGATCGTCGTCCCCTGGAGTTTCCAGGACGACAAGTGCGATATCATCTACCGCTACACCGGTCCCCAGGTCGAGTGGCTGAAAAGGAATGGGTATCTCTGATACCCTTTTTCATCTATTATTCCTGAAAGATTCTCTCTATTTTTTCTAACTCCTGAAATACTATTCCGTACCATCTGCCAGCAGGATCAACCTGCCGTATGCTCAAGGATTGCAAAAAGGATTACACCAGAAGGATCATTCCAAAGAGGGTAATTCCAAAAGAAAAATGAGAAATTTCGAGACCTAAACAAATATTTACCTCTATTCAAGGTTGTAATGCCAGGACTAAATGAAAAAAAATCAGAGGGAGAGGACTTCCACAGTATATGTCTTGATTACAAGTTTCGTTGCACCTGGATCGAGGTGAATAGGTCCCAGAATTGTCTTGCATCATTAACTCTGGACTGTAAAATAGTTCCTCCAGGATGTGGTGTAATTATTATTAGAATCCGGGAGTATAGGTAATCTCTACGTCATTCCCCGTGGTAATAGGATATTCTTCCTGTTTTCGAATCGGTCAGTTTCATCTTTACCGTTCCTATTCCGGTTTGTGCCATATAATCCGATGGAATCGATTTTGATGAAGGACATCACAAAGGTCCGTGTTGATCGTGTATCATAAAACCACCGGGGTTCTGCAAGCATGGCCGAACCACCTGGAGAACTCGACATACGGGTATGCACAGCCCCATTCTCGAGACCTATCGTTGTTGTTCCATCCTGGGACTCATAAAGAATTTCTCCTAATGGATAATTGAACGTATTTCCATTCACTTTCAACAGTAAAAGATGATGTCGGCCCTACGGGATCAACGCTGAGTGTTCCCCCACTCACCTGCATGGTGGTCTCTTTATAAGGCACGCTCTTGTACACCAGGGCGTTCACATCGCTCTGGAGGAGAATCATGTTCCGCTCCATATTCCGGATATTGGTATTCTGCTGCTCCTGCAAGAGCATCGGATATCCGTACAACGTAATCAGCGCAATACCACTCAGCATAATCCCAAATATTATTATGAATCCGACTACCTCTGAAACCGCAGAATCGTTCATGATTTTTATCTTGTATCCCTTCATTCTCACACCCCCCTCATGGAGGAGGATATTCATACTCAATCTGGTTCAACCCGCTCGCGGTCGTACTTCCTGTGCTCCGGCCAAATACGGTCTTTCCTATCCCTGCCAGGGAGATGGTCGAACTGATCCCTGATCCTCCCGATATGCGGATATCTCCTCTCCCGGACTACCCTCAATCTCGACCAGTAGTCCCTTCCGGCAACATCATCAGGGATATCGAATTTGGTTGTGATTGTTGCTTCATTGTAGTAGGGAATGATGGCATAGAGGTCGATGATTCTCGTGCTGACACCATTCCCGATATCGGTGTATGCAGATTCGGTGAGCTGCTCTGTCGGGCCCCTGATAAAACCCTCCGTCACCATGGGGACCATGATCATGAACAGAAGGATAACTACTCCGGTTATCATAGTATACTCGATCATATGGGAGACACCCGATTCTTTATCGGGATGGTCAGTAGTGGAATTAGTAATATCCATTTTCATCATTTCACCACCTCCTCATAATAGTCGGTTATTCCGTTATTGTAATGGATTATCCATCCACGAGGGTCATCTGGATCAATATCTGGATGACCGCTGTTTTCCTGGCCAGTGCGATCTGTTCGATATCATCAATGACAAGCATCTCTGAAGTGGGATCAACTGTGGATCTCGAATAAATGACCCAGACTTCGCTTCTCAAGTCCTGGATATCGGATTTTGGGAATTCGAGCACACTTTCAGCCGTTGTCTGGCCGACAAGGACCGACTGGTTCAAGAATGGCGAGGAAGAAGATCGCGATGCTGATGACAAATCCCATCAGGACAATCCACTGGGCATCATCGTTCAGCCTCTCCATAACAGCACCTCCAGAAGCACTGTCTGTGGCCTCAGCTCCGAATCCTCCAAATACTCGAACCATCATCGATATTTACCCACCGGGTAACCACGACCGCGTTTTCCCGGTAATAATCCCGGGTTGCTTCGCAAATGGTATTGGGATATTCACTTGGCCTCCGTTGTTATAAGTAAATTTTCGCTTTGAACTGGATGTTATCATTACTGGTCCCGTTGTAGTGTTGCTGTATTGAAGAAACTTATCTCTAAAATCCGTTATGATCGTTCTTTTCAATATAATCTTCCAGCGGGCTCTTTGTAGAAGGACCGCTGTGGTATCCCATTAAGTGGGTTGGTCCATCACCGCGAGGACATCATTTCCGATCTGCTCCAGTTGCATGTCGTAGACATGGGTATCCCCTGGGGTGAACACCATAGTAGAATTGAGGACCAGGTACACGGTGGTCAGGATCAGGGCAGCTGCCGCAATCCCTTCGATGGTGTAGAGTTGCCCTTCGTCATTCACCATACCCTCACCTCAAGGACAGCCGGTTTGAGAGAGGAGAGTTTGCATATTTATAACTGTTCCATGGTATCTCATTAGAGATTGTTGTTTACGGTCAATCGGATCAAATTCGTAAATGATATTCATTTTTGTGAACGTAACATCTTGAGATGCAGAGGATGAAATGGAAATATCCGGCGGGGAAAGGTGATACTAAAAGAGTGTGATCGTTGATATCCGTGGGAGGTATGCAATGCACCGATTCATAATCCTCACATGCGAGTGGAAGTTCACCGGTGACCACTGTTCCAGCTTGGTGATGTCCTCTATATTCGATACGAATTGTTTTCAAGTGAACGGGTTCGCTGAGATTTAGTTTTGATGCTATCAACATTGGTGAGATTAATCGTAATTTCTTCTTTCTGGGGCTCGATCCAGTACTGGGGTGCCATGTAATCGGATCGATGTTCATTAACTTCTGGTAGTCCAATTCGACTTTGAACTTCCCTCTCCAGATCTGGTCATAGGTATTCATATCGACGTACTGCACTGCTCGGTTTCTTGACCAGTACCACTCTCCGAATATAACCGTAGGACGAATCCGCATTGATACTGGTCCCCAACATCATGGAGTAACTCGTTCGCTCAATCTCATTGAGTGTACATTAAACTGGTAGGGATAACTGCCGAAGATGATCCGCTCCCTGATTTCTGATGTTGAATATCGATCCGGTTCAAAAAAATTGTTGATTTTCTCCTGGCTGAGCACACGGGGCGTGCTCTTGTAGAGAGTAAGCCCGAACCGGCTGATCAGGTCTTTCTGGTCTGCCCCGATGAACTCCCACTGGTCCTCTGCTTCGATCGTCACATAATTGAACATGGTATTCGGCTCTCCCGGATCTTCGACAAGGATGACCCCGGTCCGGTAGGCAACCGCATCGTAATCGATCGTCTTGCTCTGGAGTCCCACGAGCAGGCCTGAAATCATCGTCGCGGCGATGATGAGGGTGATCAAAAATATCGAAATACCAATCATAAAATCGATAGATAATTGTCCTGATTCGTCCAGGGAAAGTGTACGATCGCGCCTCCTTTTGCGAGGTCCCTGATCTCTCTGAAAACCCATCGATCAGGATTCATTTCGTCCCTATTAAAGACTTTGATATAAGGATGGGGTATTCCGGAACATTTTCGATGAATTTCCGCAATAATGTTCCTTAGTGGTGAACCCCATCTGTTTTGATGAAACAGTTACCTTGGCATATAATTATAAGCCACATCCAATTGATACAACATATGATTCATTCTACCCCCTGAGAGGGGTGATACTGGTATGCGAGCAATCGGTCTGGTGGCAATAATTCTCTTGCTGGTCTTCATTCTGCCAGTGTATGCTGACGATGCGGAGACTGGTGATCTCACCATCACGTTCACTACATAAGAAGAATGGCTGGTGGCGAACGGTACAGACTCCTGTCAGGCAACGGTGCAGGTGAAAAACGGACTAGGCGCGGTTCCAGGTCTCGAAGTGGAGTTCTCGTCTTGATACTGACTACGGATCATTTAACCAGGTAAAAGTCTACAACCGATAAGATGGGAACTGCGGTGTCCACTTTCACGGTGAAACACAGGAGTGGCACCGCCACGCTCAAAGCCACCGTCACCGACCCGTCCGGGACATCTGCTATCGCTCCGAAGGAGTGCACCCAGCAGATCGACCACGATACCCCCTGTATGCTCTCTTCATATGATGTAGTATCGGAAACGACTGTCGGGACAATCGTACCGATCACCATGATATATCAGGACCGGTGGGGCAATCCTGTCGATAACAAGAGGATAGCTGAGAATGTGACGTTCATGGTCAGTTCTCCGGACAGGGGATGCGTTGTTCCAGGAATCCAATGACAGTGCGATAGCGGTTGTTCCAGTCGATGAGAATGGCGAGGCAATCGCAAACCTTATAGTGAGTAAAAAAACCGCGATCAACACGGTCAGGGTAAATCCCGACATGGGGAGCATCCCGGACAAGTACTTTTTTATCCAGGGCGTGGCTGACAGAGCCCCGGTGGACATAACCCTGAAGTTCGACCCGGAGCCCCCGAAGTGTCAATTAATGGTGACACTGTCACCATCACCTATACGGTGATCGATAAGTTCGGGAATGGCATAGGGAATACACCGGTCACAATCACCACTTCGATCGGTGAAGACTTCAGTAGGAATACCAACCCGGTAGGCCAGATCATGCTTTTGTACGGCCCTAAAAATTCCATAGGAGATGTCGTTTTCAAAGCAACGGCGACTGATCCATCCGGCAATCAGCCAACCCGCGAAGGGACGGTCTCCTTTGTAGCCCAGGAGATACAGGCCATTGCAGTTCACCGCAAATCCCAGCATCATGCCAAGCCTTGATGTGAGACGGTGGTATGAAGGCCGTGCTGAAGGCCAAGCTGGTTGATAAAAACGGTAATCCGGTTGTGGGACAGACGGTGACCTTCACCATGGGAGTCACTGATGTACGGGAACACCGAAACTGTCGCATGCATCTATCAACGAGATCCGGAACTGAGTGCGACCAGCGCAGTAACTGATAGCGATGGTTTTGCAGAAGTGATTTCACACCCGGCGAGTTCACTACAGATAAAAACAATCCGGACTATGATGACTCGGCTTCGGGAAGCTGTAGTGTCACCGCTACCTGGGAAGCAAGACACAGACCCTTCAATTATCCTGGATAAATTACCCCTACTTATCGGTCGAGACGGAGGTCTCTCCACAGACCGTGAAAGTCGGTGAGACTGTCGATGTTACGGTCAGGGTGAAGGGTGATGGATATGCGCTCATGCCGACACCGATCGATGCCATACTTTGTACCGACCGTTCAGGGACTATGCTCAAGGATGAACCTGATGACCGCATGGTCCCTGTTATGGCAGCTTCCAAAGCGTTCACGGGAGCCATGCAGGTCAATCTCAATCAGGATCACATCGGCCTTGTATCGTTTGGAGAAAAAGGACCGGCAAAACTGAGCCCAGTGTATACTTCCATCAATGTTGATGACAGTTACTATGATCCTGCATTATCCGGCTGGACGTACGGAAATTTAAATGGTAATTATTGGTACTGGCCCAATTTGTATGGTATCAATACGAACGCACACCTGGCGCATGGGAGCTGAAAGTGCCGCCCTGGTCTCTCTGGATAATAGTTGGGAATTCGATGAAAGTATTGCCTATAGTAGCGTACTGGCCTTACACAGAGACATATGATATCAATTCGGAACACCAAAAATATGTTGATGCACATTATCCGGGCAGTCCCCGAAATTATGCGGATTACGCCGTACCTGGAATGCCCCCTCGCTTACATCCCCCAACATCAATACAGCCATCGACAATATGGTTCCGGCAGGAACGACGCCGTTGCGGCTGGGTCTCTACAAAGCTATAAAAGAAATAAAGAAAAATGGGCGTCCGGACGCGATTCGTGCGGTTATCGTACTCTCAGATGGTGACTATAACTATTATGGTGATCCTCTTGCAAGAGGAACTCCAAAGGACATACAAATGCATCTAGACAAGATGTTACCGATTTGACGACTGGAATATAAGCCATTTGCTGATTTATCTGGTGATGAACAGAATTTGTCCATATTATGCATATAAGTAACAATATCACGGATTTATTCGATTGGATACGCATCTGACATATCAATCGACGGAAGAGAAACCCTGCGAGCTTCTTGCAGAGAATACTGGTGGAAAATACTATTTCGGGACTTCGACAGACATTATTGGGATTTATGAAGAAATTGCAGATGACCTCAAGGAAGAGGCCGGTGTGGACACCGTGTTGAACCTCAATTACATTACCATCGAGATAAATGACGATATCCTCTCCGGTGACTGATAATCTGGAAGTATATCCCCTCGACTGTCATCACATCGTCCTATTTCGATGGGGAGACTCTTATACGTGTAGACAATCCGCAACAAACCATAGACCAGTCATCAATTATTCTGTTGATAAGAAACTGGACTTCCCTATAGGAACCATCAATCTTGGGGATATCTGGGAGGCAACAGTATACCTTCCAGGTGCTCACGAATGGGACTATCAATGTATTTGGCCCGAGTTCGAAGTGTAAAGTTCACCAGCACCGAGGGATTCCCTCAAACGTAATGGTCCCGAAGACCTACATCACTAGCCATCGAAGAGATGAAGGTACACTCCCATTGGAAACTCGACGATAACCCTCCAGGTGTCACTAGGCTATTCTCCTGAGTTCCGATTCGCCGGTTGGGCCAAATGGCGAATTCTTCGCACACAAGGGGACTCATGATATACCAAACAGGGTATATTTACCTCTCTTTCGATGGCTAGTGAGACCTGGGTATTAGGAAATCGGGCTAACTTCTCTATACGTGCTAACACGCACTGAAGAATTTGCAGTACAGCTGGAACGAGATTTCAGCTGGCAGTCACATCGTTGTCGGGGTTTATCAAAGACGCACCTGATGCAAAGCAGGCCATCTGTTGCCTCTCTGCCCGCTTCTCGGCTGAAGCCCTGCCTGAAAAATTATATTAAGACTGAAATCACTATCTCTACAAAAAAGGATATGTCTCCTTCTCACCCAACCGGCTCCCCTGTCGCTGCATCAAACATCATCACGACATTTCCGGAACCCGTTGCGACCGTCACGGTATAAAACCCTTCAGACAGTTCTATTTCAGGCAATAACAACGGCTCCCGAGCACCTGCGTTTGTGAAGAGCTGCCGGTTTTTCTGGATAAGAAGGGCGGGATCGATTACGGATGAGGTGGTTATTTCCTTGCCGGGAAGGTCCATGGGATACGGCTGGAGGACCTGGCTGTCCGGCTTCACCACGACAAAATAATTCACCTGGCCGTTTCGCAGTCCAAAGACCCATTGTTCGGCCTTGCCATCGGCATCAACCCCTGTTTTCCCTGGGCAAAATAGAGGGGAATATGCGGGGGGTGTTTCGGACTCCTCACCGGACAAGGCCCCCTCTGCCATGGAGAGGCCTTCCTGGAACTGTATCCGGACCGGTTGTTCCTTAACTGTTGGAGTTGGAGTTGGGCTGCGGCTCTCCAGTTTCAGGTTTTGCCGGACTCTGGGACTGCGTGCAACCCGCGACCAGAAGAATAGTGAGGAGTACGAGCACCACCAGCCCCCATTTGTAAAACGGCATCTTCATAGTAAGTGGGTGTTCTTGTATTCATTATTAAGACACTGGGAGCACCTGCAATGACCGAAACCGTCCGCGAACTCACCCCCGCCGAATTCCCCCTTGCCGAGAAGGTCTGGGAACAGGTACCGGGGCCAGAAGGCCGATCCGAAGATCGAACGGATCTTCGGGGTCTTTGATGACGGAAACCTGGCGGCGACCGCCCGGTTCACCAGGCACCCGGACGGGAACGCGATGGACTGCGTCTTCTCGCTCGATGCATACCGGGGAAAAGGATATGCCCGGAAGGCAGTGCAGGCCCTGCTCGATGCCTGCGGGTCGGAACGGATCTACATCCACTCGACCCTTGTCCTGATCTCGTTTTACAAGACCTTCGGGTGGACCCCGATCCCTGAGGACCAGCTGCCACGATCCATAAAGGACCGGTTCAATTTCTGCTTCGGGGAGATGGAAGGGTGCAACGTCTGCCCGATGGTGAGAGAAGGGAAGAGGTAATCGGGAAAAACGATAGTTCAGTCTGATAGCGCGGAAAATTAGATAAGTCGGAATGAGGAGAACTACTGCAATGAAAACCCGGGAGGAAATACTTGCCATTCTGAAATCGCTGAAGTGTGAGATGAGCGAACGCTACCATGTGGTGAGTATTGGGGTATTTGGATCGGTATCCCGTGGGGAGCAGAAAGAGGGGAGTGATATCGATATCCTGGTGGAGTTTTCCCAACCTGTGGGGTTCTTTACATTTCTTGAGCTGGAAGAGTTACCTCAGTTCTTCGCTTGGATCCAAAGTGGATCTTGTAACCCCGGATGCCCTGAAACCAGCGACGATCAAAGCGGATTTACTCCGAAGTTGCTTATGTCTGAACGTGGTAAAGACAATCCGCAATTTTTGTTGAGGATATATTCGTTTCAATCGAACGTGATCAGCACCTACACATCAGGTATGACCACGGAGAATGAGATTCTGGGAAGGGATACGGACCAGTGTATCCGTAACCTGGAGATACTGGGGGAAGCAGCGAAAAATATCCCTGAATCGTTCAAAGATAAATATCCTGAAGTTCCTGGAAGAGAATCGCAGGTATGAGGGACAAATTGATCCACCATTACTTCGGTGTAAGCATGGATATTATATGGGCTACTGTGAAAAATGATATACCTGAAATTCGACCGGCTCTTGTCAAAATTCATGCGACCTTAAAAGAATCAGGGTAAAAGATATCCGGAACCCGGTTCAGATCATCGAAAATCATTCTGGCAGGACATTAAAATTCGCCAATTCCCTCCCCCTCACTGCAGCATCTCAAGCGACAACGCCGCATCGGGCGGGAAGGCCGACCGGCGTTCCAGCATCTTCATCGCCCGCTTGAGCCGGGCCCGGAGCTGCGAATTCTCGCTCTCCAGGCGGCGGACGCGGCGGTACAGGGGCTCGCATCCACTCGCCCCGCAGAGGCTCGCGATATAGTGCTTCAGGAACCGGTCGGCATTGTTCTGCTTCCGTGGAATCCACTGGATATCGACCCGGATGTTCTTTGCGACGATCAGGTCCTTTATGGCAACCTTCTTCTTCAGAAAGGTGGAGCGTTGCGACGTCCCGGATTCAGAGAGATGCCAGACCACGACCTGGCTGTCGGTCCGGATACGTGCATGGGCATGCTCGGGCAGGTGCTCGAGTGCCAGGATGACCGCATTGAACTCAGCCTCGTTGTTGGATGCTCCCCGTTCGTAGGAGAAAAAGACCTCCTCGCCCGGGAACAGGGCGACCGAATGGCCATCCCCGCTCCCGTCCACGACAATATCGATCCTCTCATGCATCGGTGCCTCACCAGATCCCGTATCATGCAAATTCGGCGGTGTATCGGACTGAAAATATTCCAAAAAAGAGGGTGACGGAGCGCGAGGGAGGACCACCAGTTCATCCGTGATCCCCCCCTGGCCCCAGTTTTTGTGCAACCGGTTCTCTCCTCCGGCGGCTATAGAAGGGAATCAGGCATCGTGCTATTTATTATTTGTGGCTCCGATCGGGAAAAGAATGGTGCAGGGTGCCCGGTATGCAGATTGAACCGTATATACGGTGCCGGAAAAATACCCCGGTCTAAAAAATTACCGGATAATCTTTGCAATCGGGATCTCGAGGATGTCCTGTGCGCCTGCCGCCTTCAGGCTCGGGATGAGGGTGTTGACCTGGCCCTTCTGCACGACCGTCTGGATACTGTAATAGTCCACGCCGTGAAGCCTGCTCACCGTGGGTCGTTTTGAGTGCAGGGAGGGCAGCAACGACCCGTTCCATGGCATCTTCCGGCACGTTCATCGAGAGGAGCACCTGGTGGCGGGCATCGATCACCCCGAGGAGGAGCGTGACGATCTCCTCGATTGCGCGCCGTTTTGCCACATCCTCGAAACTGTCGCGGTTGGCAATTATCACCGTGTAGGACTCCATGATCTGCCCGATGATCTTGAGCCCGTTCCGCCGCAGCGTGGTCCCGGTCTCGGTGAGGTCCACCACCACGTCCATCAGGTCGGGGACCTTTGCTTCCGACGCACCAAACGAAGGGAAGAGCTGGACCGGGATCCCCAGCCTGCCAAAATACTCCTTTGTGATCGTCTGGATATTCGGTCGTCACCCGGCTGTTCGGGCGGATCCTGCTGACATCATCGATCGGTTCATCGCGGTGGACCGCCACGACAATCTTCACCGTCCCCTCGCCAGTCTTTGAGTAGGAGAGCGGGCTGACCTCCTTCACCTTCGCCCCGGTCTCCCTCACCCAGTCAAGGCCCGAGATACCGAGGTCAAAATACCCCGTCTCGACATAGTGTGGGATCTCCTGGGGCCGGAGGATCTTCACCTTGCCTATACGGTGGTCATCGATGATCGGGTTGTAGTCCCGGTCACCCCGTTTCACCTCGAGGTCGGCCTCCTTGAAAAGCTGCAGGGTCTGGGCTTCAAGGCTGCCCTTGGGAAGCGCGATGCTGATCATTGCAGTACCGTGTTGCACATCCCAGGAAAAAAAT
>CAWIVM010000017.1:0-61773 GCA_963839585.1 uncultured Methanoregulaceae archaeon | reverse complement strand
TACTGGGTTCACCCGGCAAAAAAAGAGAGGTTTTCAGGAAAGGGTATGGACCACGAGCCCCGAGAGGAGCTTTGGTTCGAACCACGTTGATTTCGGGGGCATGATCCCGTCGGCATCCGCGATGGAGAGGACGGTCTCCACCAGGACCGGCTGCATCGAGAATGCCACCGCATAATCCCCCCGGTCCACCATCGCCTCGAGATCGGCGACCGGCCGCGCACCGCCCAGGTACTGGAGTCGCGCATCCCCCCGGGGGTCGCTGATGCCAAGGATCCGCTCAAGCACCTGGTGCTGGAGCAGCGATACGTCAAGCGAACGTATCAGGTCTGATCCGTCGCTGTCAGGCAGGGCGCATTCGTACCACGTCTGGTTGAGATACATATGGAACACATGGGGCCGGTCGGTCCTTGGCGGGATCTGGAACGCGCCATGATCCACCCTGCCATAGGGAACCACCGCACACGACCCCGCGACTTCCTGCATGAACTCACCGGCCGTCCGCCCGCCAAGGTCCCGCACGAGCCGGCTGTACCGTGGATCCGGACTCCGGAATCTGCAAAGAGCACCCCCATGAACCGGTCTGCCTCCCCGATCTCCCTGCCGGCGGCCCTGCGCTGTTTCGCCACATTGGCCGCGGATTTCGCCCTGTGATGGCCATCCGCGATGTACAGCCGTTTCACGGTCGAAAACTGCCGGTCCAGGCGGGAGAGTATCCCGGCATCGAGGATGCGGTAGACCTGGTGGACAGACCCATCGGTCCAGCATACCTCCGCCTCCGGCTGGCCTGATGCAAGGGAGGAGATGAGACCGGAGAGATCGGCAGTATCGCGGTAGATCAGCACTACCGGCCCGGTATGGGCATTCACGGCATCGATATGCCGCGTCCGGTCCTCCTCCTTGTCGTACCGGGTCTGCTCGTGCCTCCGGATGACCCCCGATTCGTAATCATCGACAGGGAGGCAGCAGCAGAGCCCGGTAAACGTCCCCGCCTTTGTGATAACCCGGTAGACATACATGCCCGGGCCCGGGTCGCGGGCAAATACTCCGGACTCCTGGAGTGCGATAAACCGTTTCCGTGCAGTGGAATACACAAGGGGATCGGTCGGGGGGATCTCAGGGACTCAGCATCCGGACGACTGACACGCAAAAAACTCATCGGGTTTCCACTGATAACAACCCGTGCCTCGTCAGCAGTCACCACATCGTAAGGGACTGCAGCCACCTGCGGTGCAGCAACCCGGCCAGGCCGGACTGCTGCAAAAGGGAAGATCCTCACCATGAAAATACCCGGCTCTCTTTACTCATTTCCTCTGACACTATATTATTCCAGTGACACCCAATAGTACTCCCACAAATGGGCGATGAGATCATGATCAGGCGGGCGCGGCCGGAGGATATCGCTGCGGTCGCTGCCATCGAAGCGGTCTCTTTCCAGGACCCCTGGAGCGCAGGAGTCCTCGCTGACACCCTCGCCTACTTCAGGGACACCTTCTTTGTCGCCACCTGCCAGAGAGCGGTCATCGGCTTCATCGCGGGCGGGCTCGAGGACACCGGGGAGGAGACTATACGGCCATATCTGCAACCTGGCAGTCGCAGCGCCGTTCCGGAACAACGGGGTGGGGGCGATGCTGGTACGGCGGGAGGAGCACCAGTTCGCCATCGAGCTTGCATCGGGAGTGCAACTCGAGGTCCGGCTCTCAAACTACGCGGCCAGGCAGTTTTACAAAAAGATCGGGTACCGCGAGGCCTTCCATATCGACCGCTACTATGCCAACGGGGAAGACGCGGTTGTCATGATGAAATGGTTCCGTTTTTAGCGCCCGAGGGTCTGGTGCGCCCTCGCAAGGTGCTGAGCGCCCAGTGCACCGAGGAGCGAGAGTTCTCCTGCAAGGACCCCGGCCGCGATGATCTCGGCAAACTTCCGTGCATGGGAACCGGGCGGGTCGCCCCCGCCGGCAACCCCGAGCAGCTGCAGGCACTCATGCTGGGGCGGAATCCCGGTCCCTCCCCCTACCGTGCCTACCGGCAGCGAGGGCAGCGTGACCGCGACATAGACCCCCCCCGGGACAGGGTCCACCGTGGTTATCGCAAGGCTCCCCTCCACGACATGGGCAGGGTCCTGCCCGCAGGCGATAAAGAGCGCGGCAATGATGTTTGCGGCATGGGCATTGAACCCAAACGAACCGGCCCGTGCCGACCCGACCAGGTTCTTCCGCATGTTGACTTCCGCGAGCGTCGCCGCGTCGGTCTTGAAAATCTCCCTGACCAGAACATCAGGCAGCAGCACCCCTGCGGCAACTGTCCGCCCCCTCCCCATGATCATGTTGATCGCGGCCGGTTTTTTATCGGTGCAGACGTTCCCGGAGAGCGCTATCAGCCGGGCACCGGTCTCCGCGGTGATCAACTCGGCTGCCTTTGCGCTCGCGATCGTCACCATGTTCATTCCCATGGCGTCCTTGGTATCGAACTCGAAGCGGACAAAGACGCTGGTCCCCGCAACAGAACAGTTGATCCCGGTCAGCTTTCCGTGTGATGTCGTGCTCTCAGCGGCAGCAGCGATCTCATCGTGGTGAGCATCCACATACTCCACGATCCTGCGTGCGTGGATCACGTCACTCGCGGCAAAGACAGGCGCCCGGGTCATACCGTCCCGGAAGAGCCGGACCTCGGCCCCTCCAGCCCGCACGATCGCACTGCACCCGCGGTTGACCGATGCCACCAGGGCACCCTCGGTTGTTGCGAGGGGAAGATAGAACGAACCCTCGGCATACTCTCCGTGGACCACGAGCGGGCCTGCAACCCCCACAGGGACCTGGACCGCCCCGATCAGGTTCTCGCAGTTCTTCTTTGCCACGCGATCGACCGGGATGGTGTATGCGCCGATCGCAGGCAGCGCGACGCCGCACAGGCTCTCGATGTACGCCCTCCTCACCCGGGCGGCCTCATCTGCCGGGAGCTCCTGCTCGAGCGCGTAGAGTTTCAGCGACCCCCTTTTTAGCCTCTCGAGATAATCTTCCATAGCTATACCTGTGCGTTCCCGGTATACATGAGAGTGACTGAACAGAGATGGAGCAGGAGCAGTGGGCGGTACGGGTTCCCCTGAGCAGGGGGGAGGAGATGCGCCGGCAGCTCGTCCTTTCCGGAATCCTTGACCGTGAAAAGAGACCACGGGTGGAGGGGGATTCCCTCCTGCTGCCGGTCACGTCCGCCATTGAAGGGGCGGAACGGGCATGGTTCAGGCAGCGGGATCCGATCCCGGATCTCCCCCGGCACGAACTGATCGGGGGGATCGCGGTCATGCTGGAGCGAAATCAGGCCGCTGCAGTGCAGCTGCTCTCGCTCCGCCCCTCCATTCATACTGTCCTGTTCCCGAAAAGCGATGTCGAGGGGGAGTACCGCACACGGCGCTTTGAAGTGCTGGCCGGGATCCCGGTCACAAAGACGATCTGCCTTGAGTACGGGCACCGCTTCGAGATCGACCTCTCGGAAGCGTACTTCTCAGCCCGCCTTGCCACCGAGCGGCAGCGGATCTGTGGCCTCCACCAGGAGGGCGGGCGAATCCTCGACATGTTTGCCGGGGTGGGCCCTTTTGCGATCACGCTCGCAGGAAAGGCAGACCTCGTCCTTGCTGCCGACATCAACCCCGGGGCGGTCCGGCTGATGGTCAGGAACATCCGGTTGAACCGTGCCGACAACATCCTCCCGGTGCTTGCCGACGCCATCCACATCCCTGCCCTGGTACCCTTTCCCTTTGACCGGGTGATCATGAACCACCCGACAGGGGCGCTCGCGTTCCTGCCCGCGGCATTCCGCCTCTGTGCGCCCGGAGGCATGATCCACTGCTACGTGCTCCAGTCCGCGAGAGGGGGAAGCACTCCAGGAAATCCTGAAATTTCCGGTCGCAGAGGTAACCGAACAGTATGTCCGTTCCTACTCGCCGGGCAGGTGGCATGCGGTGTATGATATCGTGAAAGCAGGGCTTTGATCTTTTAGAGAATCTTCCTGGCCGCAGGGAAACCAGGTGTTCTTTCATTCTGAATCGCTCGTGAAGGAAACGGTGAAGAATGTGCGATAGGGATCAATGGGTAGTACCGATCCGGAGATCGTCGGGGATTCACTGACCTCCTGCGACTGCAAACACCAGAATGTCAAATTATCGATACCAGTGAAAACAGGGATGCCTGTGGTTTTCCGGCATCATTTCTGCTTTCCAGGTATGTACGATAGCTTTTAGACTAAAAAAGGGAAAAACGGGTGTATCTGGAGATGTGCCATTTTTCGCAGCATGACATCCCGAGATGCACCTTTTTTTGCTTTCTTGACGATCCTCTTACAATATGAATGCGATAATGGCGAGAATGACAAAGATTATCACGAGCCACTTCGCGATGGTCATAGAGAAACCGGCAATCCCCTTTGCGCCCAGCACAAATGCGACAAGCGCTAAAATGAGGAATAATACCGCCAATCCAATTAAATCTGCCATATTCAACTCCTATCTTTTTTCAATTCTGATGTGGCCTTATGTGCCTCGATTTTGCATCAGAAACGGCTTTATGGACACCGATTTTTGCAGCATCTGCTCCATTTTGTGCCCCCACTCCTGCCTCTTTCAGAGTATTATGGATTGCGACCCCGGCATCGTCATATGCGGCATGTGCAGCCTCGTGGGCATCATCGACGGCTTTGTGCGCCTTTACGTTCATATTATCAGCCATACTACGTTCAACTCCTCCTGAATCAGAGTAATCCTGTACGTCGCGGGAAATGGATAAAAGTGTTACCTGGTGTTGCAAATTCTGAAACAAGGCAGAATTTATGGAATTGAGTTTTCGGAAATTTCATGTTCGGTTGCTGGCCATTCATGGGAGGCTATCGGCGATATATTCTTCATTCCACCTTACAGCGAAGAATTCTGGTGTCTGGAACACCCAGGAATTCACCAAAAGATGAAGGTGACGATTCAAATTTTGTCACATCAGGAAACCATTTAATATCTATTCCCGTAATAAGGCGGTACGTGCGTTCCCTTTCTTTCTTCAGCGACAACCCAGGGTCGCAGACCACGGTTGAGAACAGAAAGCAGAAGTGCGATAGGTACCGTACGGGCAAGGTGCGATATCGCGATGTTCGCTATCTCCCAGGACCTTTCAAAGAACCTGGTCGTCCTCTTGTTCGTCCTCCCGACCCGGAAAAAGGAGCTGCCGCTGCACCAGCTGTGGATCATCGGGACGTAACCCGTAAAGAGAACGAGATCATCGGACGAGCCATCGTCCAACGACAGTAACGGACGAGTATGAACAAGAACACTGCCAGAGGGATGGGGTGAAACGGGAAGACACGGACCTGACACACGAGGTCGATACGCTGAGAGAAAAGGTTCGCAAGCGCGAAGAAACCCTTGAGGCCATCCGCCCGGCTGAAATCGATCCATTCGTCGTCTCGAAGGATGAAGCCCGGCAGGTCTCCACGGCCGGGAAAGCCGACTTCCCGTACCAGGCCCTCGTGGAGAATATCAGGGAAGGTGCGCTCACCCTCTCCCGGACAGGGATAATCCTGTACACGAACACGCAGTTTGCCGAAATGGTGCTGTTGTCCCCGGACAAAGTGAGAGGCACATCCATCATCGATCACATCTGCCCGGAGTACCGCACTGAAACCGAGAAGGCGATCTCAGGGATAGTGGAGAAGGCAAGCCGGATCAATGTCAGGATACGGCAGGGGACAGGTTCCATCCCAGTCCTTGTATCCATGAACCGTTTCTCCCCCTGCGGGGATACAAAGATCTGCGTTGTCGTTACTGACCGGAGAAAAGACGAAGAGATTATCCGGATGCAGGCACGGATGCTCAATGCGGTCGGCGATGCGATCATCGCGGTCGATATGGAGTATAAGATCATATTCTGGAACGACGCAGCGACGAAGACATACGGCTGGAGGCCCGAAGAGGTCATCGGTCAATCCATAATCGACGTGACGGTACCGGAATTATCGAAAAATAACGCCCGGGAGATCATGAGGCAGCTCGAAAAGGGAGAGATCTGGTCCGGGGAATACCTGGTGCGTCACCGGGACGGCCACGAATTTCCCGTGCATGTAACCGACTCCCCTATTTTCGACAACGACGGGAATCTCATCGCGATCATCGGCGCAAGCCACGACATCAGCGATCAAAAGATTGCCGAGTTAGTATTGCGACAGAACGAGGAGAACCTTCTGCGGGCCCAAGAGTTGCTGGAGGCAGTCACAAAGGCAACAGATGTGATCATCGCAGTGCTGGATATGAATTTCTGTTATACATTCTTCAACCAGGCATATAAGGAAGCGATAAAGCACCTCACTGGCAAGGACCTCACCCTGAACACCAGCATGGTTGCATTGTTTGCAGGATTACCAGAAGAGCAGGAGAGGGCGGTCAAGGAGTGGAGCAAGGTACTGAATGGTGAGGCGGTACACCATATGATAGGATTCGGTGAACCCGGGAAACATCACAAAGTCTACCATGTACTCCACACTCCTATCCGGAATGCACAGGGCAGTATCGTAGGTGTCGGGGAAGTCGCGTATGATGTCACAAAACAGGTGCAGTTGGAGGATACACTTCATGAAACAAAGGAATATCTTGACACTCTAATCACCTATGCCAATGCCCCCATCATCGTCTGGGATCCGCAATTCCGTATTACGCTGTTCAACCTGGCATTTGAACATCTGACTAACAGGAAAGCAAAGGAAGTCATTGGAAAAGCTTGACATTCTCATCCCTGATCAATACCTGACCGAGGCAATGGATCTTATCAGGAAAACCATGGTCGGGGAGAGGTGGGACAGCGTGGAAATACCTATTCTCCAGAATAAGGGAGGCATCCGGACAGTTACTCTGGAACTCTGCTTCAATTTTTGGATCCGACGGGAGAACCATTGTTTCCACGATTGCGCAGGGGCAGGATATCACCGAACGAAAAAAAATTGAGTCTGATTACAGACAGCGAGCAGTTGAATTTGAAAAAATGAATCGTGCGCTCGAAGAGGAGATCCGGCAGCGAAAGATATCCGATACAACGCTCAGAAAAACCCTGTCACTCCTCCATGCAGCTCTTGAATCGACAGCTGAAGGAATCCTCGTGGTCGACCAGCAGGGAAAGATCACCAGGTATAACCAGAATTTTGTGAACATGTGGAATATTCCCCCGGTTTTACTTGCAACAGCGGAACAACGAGAGGGTAATGCAGTCATATCCTGCCGCAAATCAGGAATGCCGAAGAATTTTTAGCCAATAGCAAAGATCTCCAGGCCCACCCGGGACGCGAAAGCTTCGACATGATCGAATTTAACGATGGAAAATTCTTTGAGCGCTATTCAAAACCCCAGAAAATCGGTGATAGCATTGTCGGCAGAGTCTGGAGTTACCGGGATAGTACCGATCGCAAGTATGCAGAAAAAAAACTTGTTGCATCCCTACAGGAAAAGGAAGTGCTCCTTCGTGAGATCCATCACAGGGTCAAGAATAATCTCCAGCTGATATCCGGCCTTCTTGATATGACCCGGATGCGTTCCAGCGATGCATCGACTAACAGTATACTGACCGATATGATGCTGAAAATCCAGACTATGGCGCAGATTCATACGCGGTTGTATGAGAGTAAACAGTTCGGGAGAATCAGTATCACGGACCAGATCCATGACCAGGCATCAGCATTGTCAAATATTTATTCCTCTCCGGGACAGGAGATTCGCTGTGAGATCGATCCCCATGAAGTATTTCTTCCGGTAGACCAGGCGTTACCCTGTGCACTCGTCGTCAATGAGATCCTTTCAAACGCGTATAAACATGCTTTCAAAGGGCGAAAAAAAGGCACAATTGAGGTTTCTGCATTGCAGGAGAACGGCCGGATCAGGATCACCGTTCGTGATAATGGAATCGGGCTGCCCGCTCAATTCGATATCAGCCGTACGAACAGTCTTGGACTAAAACTGATCAGGACACTGGTGCAACACCAGTTGAAGGGGGCACTCATGATACACACCGACAAGGGAACTGAAATCATTGTTGAATTTCCCATTTCTTTCGCGGAGACATGACCTATGTCAAAAATTCTCGTGGTTGATGATGAGGCCATCATCACGATGCAGCTCGAAGAACGGTTGAGTGCGATGGAATATACCGTTGCAGGCATGGCCGCTTCCGGTGAAGACGCTGTTGAAAAGGCCAGGCGTATCCGACCTGACCTGGTCCTGATGGACATCGTGATGCCTGGAAAGATGAATGGTATCGAAGCAGCAAAAATTATCACGAATGAACTGAATATTCCGGTAGTTTTTGTCACATCGTATGCTGATGATACCATCATTGAAAAAGCAAAAAGTGTCCGGCCTTACGGTTATATTGTAAAACCCTTCAATGAACTGGAGATAAAAGCAGCCATTGAAGTGGCCCTGTTCCGAAAAGCGACAGAAATTGAGGAGCAGAAGTGTACGAGAATCTGCACAGGAGAAAAATGGTACAGGGAATGGAAGATCCCGTCTATCTGAGATCTACCGGAAATAAAAACCGTACTGTTAAACGATATCTTCAACGAGATTGTTCTTTTCCTCTACACGGAGCAGGTCGTAAAAGAACCAATTTTTAAATTTGTGTTGGAAGAGGGTATAAAAAAGGGAGGACCCAATCTGTTTGCCTATTTCCAGTCATCTCTCCCGAAATACTTCCCAAAAGAGATCCAGAAAAGGGAACTTTTCACCCGCCGGATGAAAAGAAATGAAGTTTTTACCCTGCTGCCCGTTCTCGAAAAGTGCATTGGATCCCTGCAGACGACGGATGCAAAAAATTCACTGAAAATCCTGCTTGATTTTTCTGAAACCGAAGATTTCGATGATATCCTTACCATCAGGAATCTGCTTCTTTCAAAAAAGGAGAACACAGCCTCCGTGTCCGGGATTATCGCCCTGAATATTGGAAAAATTGATCATACCCTGCTGAAAGCCCTGGCCGAGGGTATTCCAAGGATCATCGTATCAACCGGTAAAGAAACGACGCTTTCGTTTGCCCATCATACATTTCCCGCCGAATCGGTTGCTGTTGTCCCCCAGTCAACGATCGATGATGTCATACGAAAGTCATTGGAACCGGTGGTCCTTTCTCTCCTGGATAAACCGATTTCAGGGTATGCTATCGTTCACGATATCCATAACCGGTACAATGTGCTTATCCCGCAGGCACGGGTGTATACCCTCCTCCATGAACTTCTGGAGAACGGATATCTTGAGATCAGGCTTTCAGGAAAATCCAAATTGTATTGTCCTACCGAAAAAGGAAAAAAATACATCAGCCAGAAACTCAATGACTATAAACTGGTGTTCCGGCATATTTTAGGAGACCGAAGTGGATTACAGGCAGGTATGGATGAAAAAAAAGAAACGTGAGATGCCGGAATCAAACCACCATGAACGAAACAGGCAGTGCCTGCACCTCTCTTGCTGACAGATATATTCCCTTTCATCGTTTTGTACCAATCCACGATTCCCTCTCCATTATGTAACAAAAATTGTAAAATCCAGTCAGGTTTATCTTTATTTGGGTGAGAGATGCTCACGGGTTTTTTACATACCCATGGGAGGTGGAACGTCATCTGTAAGACACGAATGATTGCCCCATCAATGGGAGTATCTTAACCAGACTCAAGACATTGCCAAGCATGTGGATGAATCAGAAGAAATCTCCTAGAAGGAGATTGGGATAGTTCTCCTACATTCGCGAAGGAAATAATCTCCTCAGGGCAATACTATGGGAGATTGGATCCTTATCATCCCTGTTTCTTCACTCTGCCAGTGCTGCAGGTAATCCCCTCCACCTGGGTGTTGCCGGCTCGCGATCGGGTATCATTTCACGGATTGTGTATTTTACCGTATGATGTACAGGATAAATTACCAGGAAAGTGACTGGACTCGGAAAAAAGGTACATGGAGATCACTCGTATGCACACAGGAAATTCAAAAAATATCGGACACATTCAGACTATCGAACCGGCAACAACCCTGATGGATGAGGGAAAGTTCCTCCGCATCGTCACAGAACTGCCAGGTATCACTGAGGAAAAAATCAGAATTGATCTGGAACCTTCCTCTACATCAGTCACTATTGTTGCATTTGATACCGTGAAACAGTTTAAAAAAGTGATCACCATTCCTTGCGATGTAAGAATCCATAAAAAACGGTTTTTCGATGGCGTCCTTGAACTCACCCTGGAAAAACAGATCCTGATATCCTCCCAGGGCAGTCATAAGACCCGTAACCCTACAGGCTATGCGCCGGGTCCGTGTTGTTTCTTATTGGTCATCCGGAACTTGAGGGATGAGACCAATCAATTACCTGCCTCCACGCGTAATAACTATGTTTTTTTTAATTACCTGCATTTCCGGGCTTTACTCATAGTTTGACCGAGCTCTGGATTATTTGCATCACTTCGCGTTGGAACCGCTGAAGTATCGAATATTGGATGAGTTGCGATCGCATACACCAGCGATAGTAATTATGCAGCGATCCGTATCGGCTGGAGTACCTGTCCGGGGAGGTCGCACACTCCCCCGCCGGTCCTGCTCATACTCACACCCCCGCAAGTGTGTGAAGAGCGAAAAAATGACACGATTCCACGGATGACACAGGCATACCCGAATGAATGCGGCAGAGCTGTTTAATATGAAAATGCCTCCGGCATTTTCATTCTGTATGCTTGTGGCCTTCCTGCATCGTGACTGTTTTCATACAAACCGCCGATGACCGCCATTCGGTCGGGCAAAAAAAATGAAAATGGGGGAGTTTAGTCTGCGGGAGCGTCTCGCCAGGCAGATGGCATGCAGTGTATGATATTGTGAAAAAATCCTGAATGCGAGGGTATCCCGGATGGCATTTCGGAGGGAATCGCTCAATCGCCCCCGTCACGCATCTCCCCTTCGTTTCCGGACCACCGATATCTCTTTCATCAGGGATCGAAAAAAACCTCCGCGCTGTTGTGCGTGGGGAGACAAAATCGGGGTTTTTCCCGCGGATACTGAACCGCCGCCGGGACGTCCCTCAGGACCGACGGCGTGTATTGCAGGTGGGGTCGCAAACTCCCCGTCAGGTCCTGCCCATACTCTCCCCGCACTTGATGGTGAAGAGCGAAAAAAGTGAGGGGAGTTTAGTCTGCGGGGGCATACTTGGTCCCGTAGTAAATGACACCACTTTCGCCATCGGCACCGATCCGCCTGAAGACCGGTTTCACCCGCATCCCGATCCGGGCCTCTTCAGGAGCGCAGACGATCTGAGCCGAAGTACGCGGCCCTTCGTCCAGCTCGATGATGGCGAACACGTACGGAGTGAGCTGCTCAAACTGCTCGCTTGCCGTCCGGATCACGGTGAAGGTGACCACTTTGCCCGTTCCCGCGAACTTGTAGTCCACGATCTTCCCGGCCCTGCGGCAGTCCGGGCAGAAGGAACGGGGCGGGAAGAAGTGGCGCCCGCAGGTGGTGCAGCGGGTCCCGATCAGGTTGTAGCGCTGGGGGATCTTTCTCCAGAACCGTGCGACCGACATGGATCACACCCCCAGGATATGCACCGCGACCGTGGCCCCTGTGCCGCCGACATTGTGCGTCATGCCGATCCGGGCGCCCGAGATCTGCCGTTTCCCGGCCTCGCCCCGGAGCTGCTGCGTGATCTCGTACACCTGCTTGATCCCGGTCGCACCCACAGGGTGCCCGCAGGCCTTCAGCCCGCCGCTCGTGTTGACCGGCAGGTCCCCGTTGAGCGCGGTGACCCCCTCCTCGGTGAGCCTGCCTGCCTCTCCCTTCCGGCAGAAGCCGAGGTCCTCGATCGCACAGATCTCGGCGATGGTGAAACAGTCATGCACCTCGACCATGTCGATGTCTGCGGGGAGAGCCCGGCCATCCGGAACGCCTTTTTGCCGGCGGCAACCGTTGCGTCAAGGGTGCTGATATCGCGCCGGTCATGGAGGGTGATCGTGTCGCTGGCCTGGGTGCTTGCAAGCACCCTTACCGGGGTATCGGTGAACTCCCGTGCTCGGTCGAGCGGGGCCACCACGACCGCTGCTGCGCCGTCCGTGATCGGCGAGCAGTCAAAGAGACGGAGCGGATCTGCGACGAGCGAAGATTTCAGGACCGTATCAAGACTGATCTCCTGCCGGAACTGGGCGATCGGGTTCCTGGCCCCGTTGTAGTGGTTCTTGACCGCGACAAGACCGAGCTGCTCGCGGGTCAGCGGGTACCGGTGCATGTAATCGCATGCGATCATCGCATAGAGACCCGGGAATGTCGCGCCGGCAAACCCCTCCCACTCGCGGTCAGCCGCACCGGCAAGGGCATCGACGCTCGCGCCCGTCCCGACGTCGGTCATCTTCTCCACCCCGGCAGCGACCACAATATCTTCGAGCCCAGATGCCACGGCGATCACTGCCTGCCGGAAGGAGAGCCCTCCCGAGGCGCATGCCGCTTCGACTCTCGTGGCCGGGACATGGTGCGAGGCAAGCCCCGCATAGTCTGCAATCAGTGCACCGATATGCTCCTGATCGATAAATCGCCCCGCACTCATGTTACCGACATACAGTGCATCGATCTGTTCGCCGGCAAGTCCGGCATCCTCGAGGGCGAGTGCCCCTGCCTCCACAAAGAGATTCCGGAACGAGGTGTCCCATTTCTCCCCGAAGGTCGTGCACCCGGCCCCGATCACTGCTACCTCTCTCATTTTTGCATCACTATCTTTCCCTTGTGCCTGGCATACTGTGCATAATCGAGATAGATCGGGTCTTTCAGGAGATCCTCGACTCCCGGGGCCGCGTCCCGCTGGAACGAACCGCCCTCGATCGCATCGGTCACCTCGATATCGAACGCATCGCTCCCGGCCCCTGACCCAAAGGAGGCGACAAAGATCCGGTCACCTGCCTTTGCGACATCCAGCGTTGCGGCAAGGCCAATCATGGAAGAGCCGGAATAGGTGTTGCCAAGCCGTGGCACGACGAGCCCCGGCCTGATCTGGTCCTGGGTGAACCCAAGCGTTTTTGCCACCCGCTGGGGAAACTTGGCATTCGGCTGATGGAAGACCGCATACTCGTAGTCTTTCGGGCCCTTTCCCGACTGGTCAAACAGCATGCGGACCGCCCCCTCGATATGCTTGAAGTACCCGGGCTCGCCGGTGAACCGGCCGCCATGCCGGGGATAGTCCTGCCCCTCGCGACGCCAGAAATCAGGGGTGTCGGTGGTAAACGAGCAGGTCCGGTGGATGAGCGCGATAGGGTCCTCCCGGCCGATCAGGAAGGCAGCGCCTCCTGCGGCCGCGGTATACTCGAGGGCATCGCTCGGCGCACCCTGTGCAACATCCGAACCGATGGCAAAACCGTACCGGATCATCTGGCTCTTTGCGAGCCCCATGCAGGTCTGGATCGCCGCGGTTCCCGCCTTGCAGGCAAATTCGTAGTCTGCCGCCGTCATACAGGGGGTGGCGCCGATCGCTTCCCCGACCGTGCATGCCGTGGGTTTTACCGCGTAGGGGTGGGACTCCGAGCCTACGTAGACCGCCCCGATCTCTCCGGGATCGATATCCCTTCGCCGGAGTGCGTTTCGTGCCGCCTCTACTGCAATGGTGGCAGTATCCTCGTCAAGGTCAGGGACCGACTTTGAATATACCCCAAGACCCCCCGTCACATCGTCTGCATTTGCGCCCCAGACCCTGGTGATCTCTTCCACCTTTATCCGGTAACGGGGGATATATACCCCGTACGTGATGATTCCTACCATCGTTCTTCCCTCAGTGTATCCTGTATACTGTCAATGCCCATCATAGTGCAGAGCACGGTGATATGGTCCCGCTCTGCCATCTTTGGCACCAGCGGGTGGACCAGCTCCGGTTCGATCCCCTGAAGTACCACACAGCGCGGTTTGAACGGGGTAACCCGTATCGCCACCATGGGTGACTTTCCGGAAGTAACATCGGTGAAGATGAGTGCCCGCTCGGTGCTCCACCCGTAAATCCGGTTGAACTCGTTCGAAGAGAGCTGGGTAATTGCGTTGAGACTGTTGACGATCGTATACCCGAAAATTGACTGGCTCAGAGAACCGCAGAGCGTCTTGCAGTAGAGCAGTGCGGCAAATCGTGAGAGCACTACCGGCGTAGGGTAATCAAAAATGTCATAGATGACATTGTCATCAATATCGGTATACAGGATCTTTGCAAATTTCTTAATGTACTTCCCGCCATTTGCCTCATCGATGGAAAGGATCGTATCCACAATCTTCCCGACGACCGCAGTGCCAGGGCTCTTTCTTCTCCCGCTCTCGTAGTCGCTGATGACGGAGGGTGAGACTTCAAGATGTTCGCAGAGCACTCCCTGCGGAATGTTGAAACTCATCCTCCATTTCTTCAGGGCCTTTCCCGGTGATTCTGAAAGCGTGATCTCGCCAGCCATCTTCTCGGCAAGAAGATACCGCACATCAGATTTCATGACTCATGTATGAGGGCCGGAGGGTTGATATAATTAACGAACTCGGATTCGGCATTCCACGTAATCTCCTGGAGAGATACTCATAAATAATAAGCATCTCAATTTTGATGCATACATGATCATGCCCGAGGATCTCCAGTGCCTGAAAGAGATAGCCCTGAAAGGCGGTCTGAAGGGGCCGGTCTGGGTCTCCTCCCAGTCGTTGGGGAGCGCGCTGGGCACGAGCCCGCAGACCGCAGCCCGGCGGCTCCAGTCCCTTGAGCGGCAACACCATCTCTCCCGGTCGGTTAACCCTGACGGCCAGTATGTCACGGTCACCCGGAGCGGGGGAGAGATCCTCCGGCACGAATATGCCGATTACTGCCGGGTATTTGGGACCGGGCGGGAGGAGTTCATCCTCCAGGGGACGGTGATCTCCGGGCTTGGAGAGGGCAGGTATTACATGAGCCTGGGACCCTATGTCGAGCAGATCTCTGAAAAAATCGGGTTTGCGCCCTATCCCGGCACCCTGAACCTGCGGCTCGAACCTTCAAGTGTCCAGGTCCGGAAGAGGCTGGACCAGATGGACTGGGTTCGGATACAGGGATTTCTGGCAGAAGGCCGGACGTTTGGGGATGCCCGCTGCCTGCCCTGCAGCATCGCAGGCATCCCCTGCGGCATCATCATCCCGGGAAGGACGCACTACCCGGACGATATCCTCGAGCTGATTGCACCGGTATCACTCCGGGAGGCACTCGGGGTCAACGATATGGACGAAGTGAAGGTTGAGGTGGCACCATGATGGAAGAAGCATTGACAGCCCTGCGGCAGGGCAAGTTTGTCCTGCTGTACGATTTTGATAACCGGGAGTGTGAAACGGATTTTGCCATACGTGCGGATATGGTGCGCCCGGAAGATATCGCCCTGATGAGAAAGGACGGCGGAGGGCTGATCTGCACCGCCATTCACCCGGAGGCAGCAGAACGGCTCAACCTGCCGTTTGCAAGCGATGTCCTCAGCTCCTGTACCGGTTTTGCTGAATCGGTCGGGGATATTCCTTACGACCGGAAGAACCACTCCTCGTTCTCCCTATGGGTGAACCATCGCGACACCTTCACCGGGATCACCGATAATGACCGGGCGCTCACCATCACTGCGATCGCAGACCAGGTGAAACGGAGCCTGAATGGGGGAGGATGTGACTTTGGGGGGCGATTCCGCTCTCCGGGCCACGTGGCGATACTCAGGGCATCCGAAGGCCTGCTCTCGATGCGGAGAGGCCAGACCGAGCTCTCGGTCGCGATGGCGATCATGGCCGGCATCACCCCTGCAGTCACCGTCTGCGAGATGCTTGATGACCGCTCGGGGCTTGCGCTCTCAAAGAAGGACGCACAGGACTATGCACGGAAAAACCGGCTCGTCTTCGTCGAAGGTGACGATGTCCTCGCGGCATGGGAGAAGTACCGCGCTCCCTGATTTTTTTAGAACCGGTTGCACCTGGATGAAACAGCGATCGAAATCCTCCCTTTCACCCCTGGAATTCCCTGTCACTGAAAGAACAGAAACGTCACATCTTTTGCAGATATACAGGGGATGCACCCCTGTGCCGGGAAACCCCGGGAGTCGTCCCACAGGATATAATTACAGGAGATGATGTGTATGAATACGTGGGACGGCTCATGGTGAAGGTGATCATCAATCGGGCAGAGTGCGTCAGCTGCGGGACCTGCGTGGACACCTGCCCTGCATTCTTCGAACCGGGAAAAGAGGATACCCGCTCACAGGTTGTGGAAGCCTACCGGACAGAAGGAAAACCTGGGGAGGGGGAGGCCCCCCCCGACCTCGAAGGCTGTGTCACCGAGGCAGCAGATCTCTGCCCTGTACAGGTGATCTCGGTCGGATAATTCTGGACCTTATTTTTTTGCGAGTGCACGCAGCGCCTCATCGGGAAGCAGTTGTGCGATCGAACTCTTTGTCGGGCATCGCCCGGGCTTGATACCCCGTGCCTTTGCCTCCTCCTTCAGCACCTTCAGGTCCAGGTTTTTGATCAGTTCGGCCCTTTCTTTCTCATCCATACGGGATCAGACGATGATATCTGCCATATATAATGAAGGGTATCGGCGGTTACATCCTGTAGCTGGGAGAGCGCTTCAGCCACCATCTTCCGGAACACTGCAGGGTCGGTAGCGTACTCCTTCTGCGCCCGCTCCCCGTACTGGGTCGACCCCATCCGGTCTATCCTGTCGAGCGTGGCAAGGGCGCAGTCGAGCACCCAGCGGTCCCGCGTGTCCTTGTCGACGGCAGTGATCGATTCGCAACGGACCGAGATAAGGCGTCGCCCCGTCCGGCGTCTCGTACACGTTCGGCTTTCCGGTAACCGCAACAAAGGCCGGGGCTTCGATCCGTGCGATCTGCTGCATCGCTTCAGGCTGATAACTCCCTGCCATGATGAAGAACGTCCCGGTCGGGTCCACGACCCTCGCCCGGTAGAACATGTTCTGTTCGCCCTGTTTCTTCTTCTCGGTGAGGGTCCCGACAAGAAACACCCTGTTGCACCGCTCTCCCGTGGGAAGGAGTACATAGGTGGGGCTCTTTTCATCGTCCCCCTCCCGGAAATGAATCCTCGTCTCGCGGAGTTCCGCGGCAAAGACCCTCCGGGCAGGTTCACGCTCGAATGTGCCCTCCCTCCGGACAAAGGAAGGCTTCCCCGGTGTTGCCATCAGGACCCCCCGGCCCTGTTCAGGAGAGCCGGGATCTCGCCCGGATCAAAATGCAGGAACCCGCATTCGGATACCAGTATCCTCTGGTCGATCTCCCTCCCCCTGCAGGTGAGATACCTCCCGAGTATCCGCTCACGCACCCGGAGGAAGACCTCCTCCATCCCGAGAGGGTTGTTCTCGGCAAGTTCTTTTGCCTCGTTCATCGGAATGCCGGTAAGCTGCTCGGTCACCTCGCGCTGGACGAGAATCTCGCGGGTCTCCCTGCCGTTGTCAATCCAGCCCTTGATGCGGAGGTCGTAGAGGAAGCCCGGCTGGATCTCATGCACAGGGCAGTAATTCTGGCGCGAGAGGACCCTGTTGCAGCCTTCCACAGGGCATCGCTTGATGAGCCCGGACCCGGGCGCGATGTGGACAAGCGCACCGGCAAATACGCCTTCCCCTCCACTCACCGCGATATCCCCCTCTTCGGGCATTATCGTTGCGGTGGTAAGGTTGAGGGACATGCGTCCCTGGTACTCGTCCACCAGGGCGTAATAGACACTGTATACCGTGCCCGGGACGAGTCGTTCCTTTCCCTCTTCTTTCCATATCACGAATTTTACGGTCCCTGATTCATCGCCGAGGAGACCGGACTGGAGCATCCGGTCGTGGCTCGCCTCCCACTCCTGGATGAACTTTGCCCTGACACTCCCGATACCGGGTGTCAGGTCCCTTATCGGCACCGTCTCGGGAATCAGCGGCGTTTCACGGCTGATCTCTTTTATCGTGGTCCCGGAGTGGACCTTCAGGTTGGGGGAACCTTTGTATTCATCCACCACGACCGATTCGAAGCGGTACCATGAGCCGATCGACAGCCGGGGGGCATTTGCCTTTGCCCAGACCACAAACCGCATCGCACCCGAGGCATCGGCAACTATCCCCGTCTGGGAGATCGAGGACGAAGGTGCACTGGAGAGAGAGACGACTTTCGCCTCGATGGTTGCCCAGTCACCTGACGAGAGCTGGGAGAGCTGCCGCTCCTCTCCGGCACTACTGCCCGGGCCGGGACCGAGGTCCGGGATGGAGAGACTCGCGGGCCAGCTCGTTGAGTACGGTAAGTTCTGCTTCCTGCGGGGGCACGCCGAATTCCTCGATGAGGCGGCGGAGTTTTCCCTCGATCTTTACCCTGTCGGCCTGGTGGCCTTTCGCACTTACTTTCAGGGAGATTCTTTCACTCAGTATGGAATAATCCATGTTCTTACATCTCCAGCACTAACTTGGACGACCGTGTATAGATAAAAGATCCGGGCGGGCTGCGAAAATGGTTGGCACCAGCTGCAGATTTAAGTACCTGCACCCGCAAACAATAATGGTATGGCATTAACGGCTGACAGCACGATTTACGACCTTCTGAAAGAAAAGCCTGAATCGGCCGAGGTACTCTTCAAGTTCGGCATGGGCTGCGTGGGATGTGCCATCGCCCGCGGTGAGACGATCCGGGAAGCCGCCATCGTCCATGGGATACCGCTTGAAGAGCTCACGGCTGCGCTGGGCATCAAGGAAACCTGAAAAAAGAAGGGTGGTGAGTGGGTTACGGCGTGGGGTGCATGCCGTTCCTGCGTTTTCTCTCTTTTGTCCTGATTTCTCTGAGTGACGCTTCGGGGTTTTGTACCAGGTAGTCCGCGATTCCCGGCTGGTGGAGCAGGGTGCACCCGGCACAGTTCCAGACAGGTCCGTTTCTCGACGAGCTCTTCACCCATTCCCCGAGCGATGCATCACCGCACGGGTAGAAGGGACAGTAGCAGAACTCACAGCGCTGCCCCTCAAAATGGCAGGGGTAATACGGGCAGTCATGGGGAAGCCACTCGACCCAGTGTTCCCCGCCATACCTTGAGAAAATGAAATAGGAGGGTGCATCCCGGACCACGACGCCTTCTTCCCGCTGCAGGGCTTCTGGCATTCCGAAGAGGACCGCTGCATGGATCCTCCTGCCCGGTTCGGTCGTGGCATCTGCAGACTGGTGCACCACCGGTCCTTCCGAAGCAATAACGACCGCGTCAGGGGGAGTGCCCGAAACGAGGTGGCCAAGTCCCCTGAGTGCGTCTGACTTTGCCTCGTTTGCCGTGATAACGGCCTCCGAAAGGGCGGCATCGGACAGCCCCTGGCTGCTGCAGGCTATGATAGTGGTGCTGGGCCCTGTTCCCGGCCGGGTCCCTGCAGCGATGAACACCGTCACAAAATCATACTGCAGGATGCAGAGGTGCCGCATCTCCACAGGGGTGAGGAGCCCGAAAAAATCATCCGGGAGCCCTTCCCGGGAGGCAACAGCAGAAAGTGCACGGAGCGGTTCCGTGCCATCCCATCCCGGCGGCACGGTGTGGTTGAGCAGCGTGGTGACCGTGGCGATGCCCCCCCCGGGCCCCGTGCTCACGGACCGGAAACTGCCCCGGATAAAAAGGGTGCTCTCCCGGAGATAATACCTCATGCGACCGTGTAGCGCTTCCGGTCCTTCAGCTCCTGCTGTTTCCCGGCGTTCCACCCGGACACTTCCTGGAGGTACCCGGTCACCCGGCTTATCTGGACGACATCATGGGAACCGCAGTCGGGGCAGACAGGCTCCCCGCAGAGGGGGCAATACTCGATACCTGATATGATCTCGTGGGAGCAGTGGCAGTGGTCAAGGGGGCACATGATCGCGAGGTGCTCCTCGCCGCACTGCGGGCAGGGGCTCTCATCGACGATAAGGTGACAGGTGTGGCACTTGTAACGCCGCTCGGCAACGGGGATATCGCCAAGCTTCCTGTACTTTTCAGCCTGTTTCTGCTGTTCTTCGCTCCATTGCATACACTAAAATGGATGATTCAGTATTTTAAAGTTTAGAACGGGCTCTTCCGCCTCAGGTGACTCATAGGGCTCATCATTTCGATCAGCATCGTCATCTCATCACTGGCGGAGAGGGGCATACGCTGCTGCAGCAGCGGCCGGGTCAGGTGAGCGGTAGATCTGGCGGCCGACGATGATGCCATCCACGAGACCGGCCAGGAGGGCAGCATCCCCCCCCTGGGCGCCGATTCCGGGGGAATAAATCTTTTTCCCCCCTACAATGTCCCTGAGCAGCCGGACACGGTCCGGCCGGGTGGCGGGTGCAATGATGCCATCTGCACCGAGCCTGACCGCGAGTCCTGCGATGCGCTCGGCAACACCGCCATGGAAGAACTCTTCGGCCCCGGGATGGCTCATCTCCGCAACGATAAAACATTCACCCCCATGCTGATGGGCAGCGCTGATGCATGCTTCTGCCGAGTCGCTGCCGGTAAAGCCATGGCAGATGAGGGCAGAGAACCCGCACGAGAAGACCTCTCCGGCGATCAGGCTGTTCGTGTTCGGGATGTCAGCGACCTTGAAGTCGGCAATCAGCGGAAGGCCCGTCTCCGCGAGATCACGGGCAATGGAGAGGCCGGATGCGAGGACAAGGGGATACCCGATCTTGATCGCATCGATATGCGGGGCGCACAACGCTGCAATGCGGAGTGCCTCGTCCCTCATGGGGACATCGAGAGCAAGGATCAGCCGGGTCATCGTGCGATCCGCTCCAGGACAGCCGCGACGAGCATCGGCAGGGTGATGGTGGCATCGCCATAGACCGTCACTGCCTGCGCATCTTCGGTGATTTTTCCCCATGACCGTGCTTCATCCAGGGTTGCACCGGAAAGCCCTCCGAGGTCCGGCCGGTCCCCGGTCAGCTGCACTGCATACGTAAATCCCTGCGGGGTCATCAGCATACTCTGGAGGATGAAGTTCTTCGGCACCCCGCCCCCGACAAGAAGCGCCCCTGCGGTTTTTGCGGAAAAACAGCGGTCGATCAGGCCTTTCATATCGGAGAAGGCATCCACGGAGATCGTTCCTGACTGGGAGTACAGCCAGCACTGGAGCCCGATCATCGAATCGGCCACGGCCGGACAGTACACCGGCACCCCCTTCGCTGCTGCCGTAGCGAGGATCCCGCGGTCAAGCCGCCGCCCGAGCAGTGCGAGGAGATCGGTGATGGGATATACTCGTCCGGGATCAAGCGAGGCAAGCGCGTCCTGCATGAAGTCCTCGAACGCGATAAACGCCGTGTTCGGCAGATACACATCGTAAATGCGGTTGATCTCATCCTGCCTGAGCTCGATATCAGAGCAGGATGCAGAGCCGTGATAATGCCGGCACCCCAGGGCTTCGATGATGTCATGGGTCAGATTGGCACCGGTACTGACCAGGACATCGATGTGTCCGCGGGAGAGGAGATCGTGCACGATACCTCCCATCCCGGCAGGGACCATCGCTCCTGCGAGCCCGAAAAACTTCACGGCCTTCCGGTCAGCAAGCATCCGTTCGTAGATATCGGCCGCCCGTGCAAGTGCACCCCCGTTGTACGCCCCTGCCCGTGCCAGTTCCCGCATCAGCTCGTCGACGCTCATGCCAGGCCGCAGTGACACCTGTTCTACGGGCTCCCTGCATTCCATGGTAAGAACTGAGATCACTGATACGTTATAAGTGCGTTTCTGACCGGCTCTCAATCGCGGTGCGATTCGCCCGTCCGGGAGGAATCTTTTCGGTTCCCCGGCTCAGACACTATCACAGAATCCTCTCTGTGCCATGTCAGCACCACCTTCAATCCACGAACGTATCGATACGTATCGGGGAGACTCCTCTCACACTATCGGCGATGATCCAGGCCGCCGTCTTCTCTGCAGGGATTGCATCGACCAAATCCTGAGAAGCCTGGGCTGGGAGACGGATCAACCGGAAGGAGGTGCAAAGAGGGATGCATGGGTAACCAGGGATGTGCCGTTTCGCATCCGTGGGCAGATGAAGCATATCGATTATGTCCTCCGGACCCGGAAAGGCGGAGTCCTTGCCATCATGATCGCTGATCCATCTCCGGAAGGGAAGGCCGCGCTTGATCTCCGCAGGTTTGCCTGGAATGCCGGGATGAAACTTGCCATCCTCACGAATTTTGCCGAATCAATCGTCTATGATGCGGCGATTCCCGTGCATTGCAGGGATGATGCAGCCACAGCGCTGATTGCAACGATCCCCGTTGACCAGTATGCAGCACAATGGGAGCAGATCGCTGCTGTTTTCTCCCGAAATGCGGTTCTGCAGGGATCCATCGAACGTTTCATCAGGGAGAGGGGGGGTAATGAGGGGGCGGCGACAGAGGTCGGGCGGGTGCTTCGTGCGGACATCGAAGAATGGCGCCTCCTGCTCGCCAAAAGAATCGCGCTCCGCAACCACGGGCTTTCTGCCGATACGATCAACGAGGCGGTCCACGCGCTCGTCACCGGGATCCTTTTTCTCCGTATCGTGGAAGACCGGGGCATCGGCCAGTACGGGACGCTCATGAGGGTTACCGAAGGGGGGTCGGCCTGGGGGAGGCTCTGCGGACTCTTCAGGTATGCCGAGGAAGAATATGGCGGAGGACTCTTCCGTTTCACGGAATGTGCGGGTACGGAAGCGTCACCCGATGCGCTGCTGCTCACCCTCAATGTCGACGATGCGGCGGTGAAAACGATCATCACCCGGCTCTCCCCTCCGCAAAGCCCGTACGAGTTTTCCGCCCTCTCTGCCCGGACCCTCGCGGAGGTCTTCTCACCGTTCCTCGGGAGTGTCGTCCGGATCACTGCCGGGCACCATGCCGCAGTCGAGGAGCGCCCCGAACGACGCAATGCAGGGTGCCTTTCCGGTATCCCGCAGGAGGTTGCAGGGTATATGGCAGAAAGCACCCTTTCCGCGCTGGTGAAAGGAAAGACTCCCCGGGAGATCGCAGCCCTCCACGTACTCGATCCCGCGTGCGGATCCGGCCTGTTCCTGGTCATGGCGTACGAATTCCTCCTCGACTGGCATCTCTGGTGGTACAGAGAACACCTCGTACCCTTGCTACGAGTCGGAAATACGGCTCCCGACACCATCGGCGATCTCCTGCCAGGCCCGGGTGAAAACGGTGATGCGGCCCTCCCGGTTCTCTGCTGCACGGGAAGCGGGGAAGATTCGTCCAAAAAAGAGGTGCACTGGAACCTCGCGGCAGGAGAGCGATCAAGGATTCTCCATACCGCTATCCACGGGGTGGATATCGACCGGAGGGCGGTAGCAACAACGAAGCTGCTGCTCACCCTCACGTATATCGGAGACGGGGATCAGCAGGGACTCATGCTCCCGGACCTGTCTGGCACTATCCGGTGCGGGAATTCACTCGTCGGTCCCGATATATTCGACGACCCTGATGCCACGCTGCTCGATCCCCGTGCACGGGAACGGCTCCGGGTGTTTGACTGGGAAGATGCATTCCCCTCTGTCATGGCATCGGGAGGATTTTGCGCAATTACGGGCGATCTCCCCATGGTCCGCCGCGAATCGCTCAAAGGGGAGAAGGAGTATCTTGAGAAACGGTACATGACCTGGCCGGGCACAGCCGACCTGTATCACTGTTTCGTGGAGAAAGGGATCGCGCTGTTGAGGCCGGGAGGGCTGTTCTCAGCCCGCTTCCCGGGCGCATGGCTGAGGGCGGACAATGGAACGAAGCTCCGCATGTTCCTTGGGGGGTTTGGGCTATTGGAGATCATCGACTGTGCCGATCCGGGAACAAGGAGAGGAGACGTCCCGCAATTCTGTATCGTCAGGGTGGCAAAAGAGCCGCCTGCCCCCTTTATTTCCGTAGTGCCGGGCAGGGTTCCGGAGACCGGGTCCTTTGAAGACCACCTGAAAATGCACCGGTATTCTCTCCCGGGGAGCAGGTTTGCGCAGGAACACTGGATTCTTTCGAATACAGGGGTCCAGGACCTGGTCAGGAAAGTGCGCAATACCGGGACTCCGCTTGGGGAATACGTCCTTGGGGGGGTGTACCGGGGGATCAGGATCGATCCCCGTTCCCCTTTCCTCATCGATAACGAGACAAAAAAGAGGCTCATCGCAGAAAACCCGGGCGCAGCCGCGATCATCAGGCCGTTTCTCTCCGAAGAAGAACTGGGACGATACCTGCCCCCTGCTGCCACAAGGCACCTGATAGTCGTCCTCCATGAAACGGAAGTGAAAATGTATCCGGCCGTGGCCAGGCACCTCATGCGGCAGAAAGGAGAGACGGTACACGTGAAACGTCACAGGAGGAGAGGGGAGGAGGAACGCCCCACATCGGACGCAGGCAGATGGCATGCACTCCAGGATACCGGTATCTCTCCCGACCTGTTTGCGAAGCCAAAAATCATGTTCCCAAAAATTGCAGGAGAAGCAGGATTTACCCTGGACCAGTCAGGCCATTACTGCCCTGACACCTGCCGGATCATCAGCACCTCATCCCTTTACCTGCTGGGGATCCTGAACTCACGGCTCACCTGGTTTTTCATCAGGCAGACCCTGCCGCAGTTCCGGGGGGACTGCCGGAAATTGTACGGCCATCATTTCGAAAATATCCCCGTCTTTGTCCCTGACTTTGAAGACCCGGATGATACCGCACGGCACGATGCACTCGAAGCCCTGGTACAGCAGATGCTCACCCTGCAGGAACGATCCGCCAGGTTGAAGGATAGCGGGGATGCTCCACGCTACAGGCTGCAGATCGCGGAACTGGATCGCCGGATTGATGCGATCGTCTATGACCTGTATGGTCTGACCCCGGATGAGATCAGGATCGTGGAAGATGCGAGTGCACGCTATGCGACGTCCGTTTGATCACAAGCGCACTCGTAGCTCTCCTGTGTCCGGCTGACCCCGGCAGAGCGGTTTTGCAAGATGTCGCCGGGCAGAAGGCGGGACCTCGTACCAGCCGGGTTTCAGATCCCGGGAGAGGTGGATGAGATCCGGTTCCTGCTCCCGTGCACCGCAGGTCCTGCATTTGTACCCTTTCTCCTTGCCGGCACTTGTCATCCGTTTCCCGCAGGAGCTGCAGAAAGGCGCCCTCCGTTCCGTCAGGGAAGTGACCGAGAGGACCCCTGTTTTCTCGAGGTTTATACTGCCTCCCTTGCAGCTCCCCGCAACCATTACCTCGTCGCCGGGGCGGAGCATCCGTATGATGTCACGGAATCCCTTTGTCGGCTCGTATGCCATGCAGCGGACCACACTGCCTCCTCCCGACAGCATGAACGAGACATGCCCGCCACACCTGGTGACAGGGACCGTGGATACAATCCCCCGGAGGAGGTAGGATCTTCCTGGTGTAAGGTTGTTGATAGTCCCTCTCATTAAGTGGGCATCGGTCCCCTGGTTTGTCGTAAAAATCCGTTCCCGCTCCGGTTCTTCCGAAACCACCATATTCCGTGCCCGGAGCACCCATTCCCCTGATACCCCCCGGATACCGTAAAGCACAGGGTCCGGGGTGTGCGGGACACAGACAACGACATCGTTCTCCCTGTCCACCGAGTCCCAAGTGAAGGGATACGTCGCCCGTTCTGCTGAAAAAAGACTTTCCCTGTCGACGTCCCGACTGGAGTTCCACCGTTCAGGCCTGCGATACACGAGAACCTCGGAGGTTTTGTCTTCCAACCGGCTGGCAACCGCAGCAGCAGCACCGATCAGTCCCCTCCCGTTCTTGTATCCCCTGAAGAGAGCCCCAGCTTCTTTGAGGAGCGCAATCGCTTCTTCTATCTCGCAGAAATCCCTGACCGCCTTTGTATAGAACCCTTCAGGCAGTGCCTCTTCTGCAACTACCACACCGGGATTGGTATCCCTGCAGGAAAAATCCGCCATCTCCTCAACGATATCGCATGCCATGGAGAATGCGATTTTGGGATCACCCTGAAGATCAAGGCAGATTGCTGCGTTCCCGCGGGTTTTGTGGATCACATTCGGGTTCAGCCTGACAAGGACCGCGTCCCGCAGCACCATCCCTGCATAGGAAAGCCGGTCGGCAAGTACCGCCCCAAGGTACGCGGTACACATCCCGGCCGGCGAATCCGTATCGTCGATTCCGATCCGCATGTATGCACTACTATTAATAGTCTGCCCTGCTATATCCATTCGTAACGAACCATGTCCCAGGATCGCCTCCTCCAGATGGTGGTATCGGTATTGCTTTTGGCAGGGTTCCGGGTCACGGAGCGGTTCTCCATGCGGCCCCGGAGCTTCGACCTGATCGCGGGAAGGAACGAGACCCTTCTTGTGATCAAGGTAGTCTCCCATATAGATAGCGTCAGCGAGGAGACGGCCCGGGATCTCGATCATATCGCACGATCGCTCCGTGGATCTCCCCTGATAATCGGCGAACGGGCCCGCGATGCCGAGCTCGAACGGGGAGCCGTGTACGTGAGGTATGGCATATTCGCGGTCAGCGTCTCGACGCTCTATGATGCATTTGTCGAGAACAATCCGCCTCTCGTGTATGCTTCTCCGGGCGGACTGTACGTGAATATCAACGGCCAGGTGCTCCGCGAGCAGCGGGAGAAGCGAAACCTCTCCCTTGGCGACCTCGGCAACCTTCTCGGAGTTTCCCGCAGGGCTATCAGCAAGTATGAGAGCGGCATGGGGACCACGCTCGACATCGCGCTCCGGATTGAGGAGATCTTTGATGCAGCGCTTGTCAGGTCGATCGACCTTCTCACCTACGAGTCCCACTTCTCGGAGGAGTCGGAGCAGGGGAAGGAGGAGGTCCCGATGAGTTTCCTCGAACGGATAGGCATGAAACTCCATACCATGCACCGGGCCCCCTTCCAGGCGCTTATCGAATTCTCCGATCATACGATCCTCACCGGGTACGGCACGACAGACAAGGTGGTCCGGCGGGCCGCACTCATCGGGAATATCTCGCAGGTCACTGGGACCCATGCGATGTGCGTGCTCACCGATTATCACAAGCAGAAAAAGATTGGCAGCACCCTGGTGATTGGTGAAGAGCGGCTCTATTCAGTTGCAGACGGTGAAGAACTGATCGAGATGATCGATAAGTAATAAATTTTATATAGAACCACAAACCAATTTTATCGCTACAAGTGGTGAATATCTATGGCACAGCAGCTTGGAGGACAACCGATCCTTATTCTGAAAGAAGGCAGTTCACGAACCCGTGGACGTGATGCACAGGGGATGAATATCACCGCCGCAAAGGCCGTTGCAAGCGCAGTACGGACCACGCTCGGGCCAAAGGGCATGGACAAGATGCTTGTTGACACGATCGGCGACGTCGTTATTACCAACGACGGTGTAACCATCCTCAAAGAGATGGACATCGAGCACCCGGCAGCAAAGATGATGGTCGAGATCGCAAAGACCCAGGACGATGAAGTCGGCGACGGGACCACCACCGCAGTCGTCATTGCCGGGGAACTGCTGAAGCGGGCGGAAGACCTGCTGGAGCAGGACGTGCACCCGACCGTGATCGCGCAGGGATACCGCCAGGCCGCTGAGAAGGCCCAGGAGATCCTGAAGAACATCGCGATCACCATCAAGCCGACCGATGCAGCGATGCTGAAGAAGATCGCGGAGACCGCCATGACCGGCAAGGGTGCAGAGGCATCAAAAGAGAAGCTCTGTGACCTCGTGGTCAAGGCCGTCATGATGGTCGCTGATGATGACGGGACGGTTGACAAGGACAACATCAAGGTGGAGAAGAAGGTCGGAGGATCCATCGACGACTCCGAAATCGTCGAGGGAGTACTCATCGACAAGGAACGGGTCCACCCGGCAATGCCAAAGGTCGTGAAGGGCGCAAAGATCCTCCTCCTGAACGCAGCAGTCGAGTTCAAGAAGACCGAGGTCGATGCCGAGATCAACATCACGAGCCCGGACCAGCTCCAGGCGTTCCTCGATGAAGAAGAGCGGATGATCAAGAACATTGTCGACAAGATCGTGGCATCCGGTGCCAACGTCCTCTTCTGCCAGAAAGGAATCGACGATATCGCCCAGCACTACCTGGCCAAGGCCGGAATCTTTGCGACCCGGCGTGTCAAGAAGAGCGACATGGAGAAACTTGCCCGGGCAACCGGCGGAAGCCTTGTCTCGAGCATCGACGCAATATCGAAAGAAGAGCTCGGGTTCGCAGGGCTTGTCGAGGAGAAGAAAGTCTCCGGCGAAGAGATGATCTTTGTGGTCGAGTGCAAGAACCCGAAGGCGGTCTCCCTGATCGTCCGTGGCGGAACCGAGCACGTGGTCGACGAGATCGAGCGTGCCGTCGAAGATGCACTCCGGGTCGTGGGGGTTGTCATTGAGGACAAGAAACTGGTTGCAGGTGGCGGATCCCCCGAGATCGAACTCTCTCTCCGCCTCCGCGAATACGCGGCAAGTGTCGGCGGACGTGCACAGCTCGCGATCGAGGCATTTGCAAGCGCACTCGAGATCATCCCAAGGACCCTTGCCGAGAATGCAGGACTTGACCCAATCGACATGCTCGTAGAGCTCCGTGCAGCCCATGAGAAGGGCAAGAAGACCGTAGGGCTCAACGTGTTCGAAGGCAAGGCCGAGGACATGCTCAAATCCGGCGTGGTCGAACCCCTCCGGGTCAAGACCCAGGCTATCTCAAGTGCTGCAGAAGCAGCGGTCATGATCCTGCGCATCGATGACGTCATCGCCGCATCCAAGAGTGCAGCACCCCAGGGACCCCCGGGCGGCGGGATGGACGGCATGGGTGGCATGGGCGGTATGGGTGGCATGGGCGGCATGGGCGACTATTAAGCCCGGCTCCCCCTCCCCAGCCCCCCAAAAATACCCTCCTTTTTTTGGTTCACTATCTCTCCCGTGACTCTGGAACCACAGACTGCCTGGTATCAGTTCCCATGCGGCAGCGGTTGCTCACCTCTCCAAGGACTACTTTCTTATAGCCCCGCGGGAATGATCATGCATGACGGACTGGTTTATTTTCACGACATACCTGACGGCCTGCTACCACTGCCATAAGAAGGCGGATCAGATAATCAAGGCCGTCCCCTACCAGTCCCAGGTCATCTGCGATAACTGCGGTGCCACCCGGGTCTTTATCCCGAGGCGAGAGGAGGTCGCAAAGCAAGGTAGTTTCACGAAAATCGGCTGCTACGATCTCTGGACGCTCGTCACCGATGCATCCTGCCGCAATTGCCGGACGACCGGACCCCATGACCTTTCCATCGGATGCAGCCATTTCACCGCACGGTGCAGGAACTGCGGGTTCACTCACTTCTACAAGTTCGACCTGGAATATGTAGCAAAATGCCCGGTTGAAGAGAAGGATGAATCAATTTCCTGAAAAAAAACAGCCGGCTCCCGGCCGGGATTCTCTCTCCCGGGCAGGAAAGGTAAGTGCCGCCAAATACCCTTTTTTCCCTCCACCCTGGTTCTTCGATTGCCATTCCAAAACAGAATGCACCAGGTGCCAGGCAATACCCTGCCGGAGTGAAGAACCCTGTGCATCGTCTGCTTCACAAGGATACTCAGGTATTTGCCCTCTGAGAAGAGGTGACCCGGGAACATTTTTGGTCCCGTGAGTATTGTTGACGATAATCATGCATCTGTTCAAGGAAAATGAGGGGTTTATCACCCCGGGCGGGGATTATTTCTCTTCCCGTTCCATCGAGATTGCTTTTTTCGGACACTCATTTGCACAGATCCCGCACCCCTTGCAGAAATCGAGATCGACCTCGAGATCATCGCTGATTGCTGCATCAGGGCAGAACATGGCACAGATGCCACAGGCATTGCACTGCTCCTTGTCCACCACTGGTTTGAAGACCCGCCAGGATCCGGTCTTTCCCGAAGCCCCCTTGATCGGTCTGCTCATCGCCGGCCGGGTGCTCATAGCACCAGCTCCCTGATAGGCTGCTTCAGCCGCCCTGACATTCCTCTCATCGGTAAACATCTCCCGGATCGCCTTTTTTGCTGAATCAACAGAAGTGATCCCCATCTTCGCAAGCGCCCCGAGTACCGGGGTGTTCAGGATCGGACTCCCTGCAACGACCAGATTCTCCCGGAGTGCAATACCGGTTAGGTCGATGGCATAGGCAGGAATACCCTGGATCTTCTCGTTGTTGATGCCGTTGATCAGGACCTTTCCTCCTGCTTTCAGGCCATGGAGGACATCCACAACCTCCATCACGCTCGGGTCCAGCACAACGACCAGGTCAGGATTCCGTATCTGGCTGTAGACCCGGATCGGCCGGTCATCGATCCGGACATAGGAGACGACCGGAGCGCCACGGCGCTCCGCTCCATAGAACGGGCAGGCCGTGGCATATTTTCCATCCCGGAATGCCGCGAGTGCGATAAGGCGTGCCGCGGTGACCCCGCCCTGTCCCCCACGGGAATGTATCCGTATCTCATACATTGCTGTTCACCCCAAACCAGGACTCTCTTCCAGGGCTCCGGTCCCTCATGAATCCGGCGATATCATCAAAGGTGACCTCCTGTCCGCCGAGACCCGCGATCACGCTGTAGGGTTCGACACGGGACTTGGCCATCAGTGAATGGGCGAGGACTCCCCCAAAACCAAACGAGTAATCGCGATCGATGACGACGATGTCGCGGCCCGCGAGGTCGAGATCCGGGAACGGGCGGAGCCAGCGGACGCGGAGGGATCCTGCTCTCATCCCTTCGTTTCGCAGGAGATCGACTGCCACCTCAGCCTCCTTTCCGAGCGTTCCCATCGCAACCACCACCACATCGGCATCTTCGTACCGGTACTCCTCCGCGACCCCGTAGCTCCTGCCGAACCGTTCGGCAAAATCTCTCTCGGTCTCTGCAATGACCTGTCGTGATCTCCGCATCGACTCCTCCATCTCCCACCGGAACCGGAAGTGGTCATCAGGGCCGGTCAGCGTCCCGTAACCGGCAGGATTCGCGACATCGATCGCGTGGGGGAGGTGGAGCGGGGGGATAAAGGTCCCCAGTGTCACCGTCTCGAGCGATTGCATCGAGTGCGATAGGAGGAACCCGTCCAGGTTGACCATCACGGGAAGGAGGACGTCTGCATGCTCAGCGATCCTGAACGCCATGAGGGTGGTATCATACGCCTCCTGGACCGTGCTGACATAGACCTGGAGCCAGCCGGTATCCCGCTCCTGGAACGCATCGGTATGCTCGGCCCAGACATTCCAGCCGGGCCCGATTGCGCGGTTCACGTTCGCCATCACGATCGGGAGCCTGGCGCCTGCCGCCCAGTTGACCATCTCGTGCATGTAGAGGAGACCGTGGGAACTGGTCGCAGTGAACGTCCGGGCACCCGTGACACTCGCCCCGATACAGGCCGCCATTGCGGAGTGCTCGCTCTCCACAGGGATGTAGCGGCTGTCCAGTTCACCGGAGGTGACGTACTCGGCGATCTGCTCGACGATCTCGGTCTGCGGGGTGATCGGGTATGCCGCGATGACCTCCGGCCTGACCTGCTTTACCGCCGCGGCGACCGCCTTGTTCCCGGTCGCAATCGTCAGCATATCCCCTCAGCCTCCCGCTGCAGGTGCTTTGCCCGCTGGTCTGCCTGGGACTTCAGGGCATCGATGGCTTTCTGGGTAATCCCCTTGAACCTGCCCTGCCCTGCAAGGTACTCCTCGAGCGGTACCGGTTTGATCATTGCCGCTTTTGAAGGACCATTGATGGTGACCTTCCCAAATTCCCTCTGGTACAGGATCCATACGCCGGATTTTACCGCGAGTTTTCCCATCTCGATGGTCTTTTCAGAAGAGAAGCGCCACCCGGGCGGACAGGGGGCAAGGACATGGATGAACTTTGAGCCCCTGAACGAGAGTGCTTTTCCCACCTTCTTGAAGAGGTCCTGCGGGTATGCCGCACAGGCTGTGGCGAGGTAGGCAGGGTTATGGGCGGCGACGATGGCATCGAGATCCTTTTTCGCGTGGATCTTTCCTCCCGGGGTGGTGGTGGTCCGGGCGCCTACCGGTGTCGAGCCGGATCGCTGCATACCGGTGTTGCCGTATGCCTCGTTGTCATAACAGATGTACAGGAAATCGGTCTCCCGTTCGAATGCACCCGAGAGCGCCTGGATCCCGATATCGACCGTCCCGCCATCACCGGCATACACGATCACGTTGGTCTTCTTCCCGGCTTGCTGGAACGCTTCGCTCATTCCCGATGCACATGCCGCTGCGGAAGCGAACGCCACATTGTACACAGGAACATTCAGTGCGGTATTGGGGTAGATACCCTGGATGACGCTGGTGCAGCAGGCAGGGACGACAAGCACCGTATCGGGTCCTGCTGCCTTGAGGACATACCGGAGAATGAGTGAGGAGGGGCATCCGGCACACGCCGATGTGCACTTCAGTACATACTCCTCTTTTGGGATCTCGGTCATGGAAAATCGTGAGAAACGTTAGCCTTCAATCAGTAATAAGGGTATTATTCTGGTGATCCGGGGTCTTATTCCAGCGGTTCGCCACGATAGCCGTGCTTCCCCAGCGTCTCTTTGATCGCGGCATCATCCCCCCCTGCCGGGACCTTCTGCCATGCCGATTCGAGTTCGGGATCGTCTGTCACAAGGCTCCTTCTTCCTTTCACATACCCGGCTTCCCGGCCGTCGCGGTCGTAGATCAGCATCGTCCGGCACCTGAATTCACGGCAGAGCCGGGGCCGGGTCTCGTGGATTGTGCAGGTGAAAAGCCCCGCATCGTCCTTCCTGAGGAACGGGCACCAGGAGGGATCCCTCTCCCCCGATGAAAAGAGATCACGGAACTTTGATGGGACAAAGACAGGGACCAGTTCGCCGGTGACTGCAACGCGGCAGTAATGGTGTGCAGAAGAGATGCTCCGCTCGATCCGGATGTGCCTCCCCAGACTCATGCAACATTTTCCGCACCGTGTGCAGACAAACTGTGCCATGCCGTAAGGATCTTGCACCTGAGCAGTAATGAAGATGGACGGCAGGTCAGGGCAGCGCGGAATGATGAGGACTTATAAACGGAACTGCCGCCATTTGGGTATGTCATGGGCCCTGGTCCGGGGCTGCTTTTGGAGCACCTTCCAGGTCACGGACCACCCGTTCAAGGACAGCATGATGCTCGCGGAGCCGCACGAGAAACGCCTCTCTCCTCCCTCCCACAGGCAGCGGGAGGAACGAGATCCCGCAGTCCACGTCCCACAGGATGAGTCCGTCAGGCGGTGCAGGGGAGAGAGGAGAGGGTCGTTCCCCGTCAAGCCTGAGCAAAATTGCCTCCTCTCCCTCCTCCCCTTCGCCAATGCCCCTGAGCGATGCAGCCATGAGCCGGACCATGTTCCAGAGAAAACTGTCACCGGTCACCTCGAAGATACAGGTGCCGCGTTCACACCAGACCCTCGCTGATAGTATCGTCCGCTCGGGGTTTCGTTCACTGGTCCTGGAGAAGCAGGAGAAATCGTGGGTGCCGATAAAAAGCCGGGCAGCGGAATCCATGGCCCTGCCATCCAGTGCATTTGTCCCGAAATAATACCGGTAGGTCCGGCTTTTTGCATCGTAACGGGGGTTGAAGGCAGCATCCACGTTTGCATATCCGGTGACCCAGCAGTCTGCAGGAAGCTGCCAGTTGAGGGCAGAGAGTGCCCGGGAGGGGTAGGAGGTAAAAAAGGCAAAGATCTGGGCTCTTGCATGGACCCCCCGGTCCGTCCTCCCGGCGGCAGAGAACCCGGCGCTCCGGTGATCTGAAAAGAGGCCGAGCCGTATGCAGGTGGAGACAAACTCCCCCTCCACGGTCCGCTCCTCTGCCTGCATCTGTGATCCATAGAACCGGTCGCCGAGGTAGGCGATCCTGCACGCCAGTCTTACCGGTGGGAGATCCGGCGCCTGAATTTCTTCCATGTATTCCTTATCGTCTGGCGGGTGTAACTGGGGAGGGGAGTCATCTTCCCTGCCGCACTGGTCCTGCCTGCCCGGATCGCAGCGAGGATCGACTGGCAATCCCTCTCTGCATCCACGTTCGTCCTGCCGAATCCGACATACCGGGAGTGGTGTGCATCGGACCCTCCGACGCAGGGCTTTCCTATCCGCCGTGCCATCCGTGCTGCCTTGAGGTTTGCCGAGCCGACGATGTACCGGCTGTTGAAGACCTCGATGGCATCGACCGAATACAATGCAGAACGGAGTTTTCTCCCGACTCCGTGCCGCCAGATGTGATAGGGATGGGGAAGGATGAGGACCGCCCCGAGACCTCTTGCGAGAGCGATGGTCTCAAGCACATCCAGCCCGGAGGGGATCTTCTCGGTCACCCCGAGTGCAATCAGGTGCCCCTGCCGGGTCGATATCTCGATTCCCGGAATGATGACGATGCTCGCAGGGATACCGAGTGCGGCGATTGCACCTTCGACTGGTATCATGGTCCGTGATCGCGATGGCGTCAAGCCCGGTTGCTTCCGCCCTGCGTATCATCTCCTCTGGAGTGCTCTCCCCGTCACGTGAAAAACTGGTGTGTACATGGAGGTCGCAGGAAAGCATGGTATCATATGACTTTTTATCTCACTGGTATTAAGGAAACTTATGCGTATCCTCCTGCCTACCGGTTCGGCAACTGTGGAGATAGTGAAGAAGGCAGCCGAAGGGATGGATGCGGCGGTTGTCGTCACCGGGGAGATTGCCTCCTTCCTCACCCCTGCACACCTGGAACGGCTCCTTTGTGAAGGCCGCTACGACCTGGTACTCGTCTCGGGGATGTGCACCGCTTCATTCACCGAAATTGAGCAGAGGACCGGGGTTCCCATCTACCGGGGTCCGCGTCATGCCGCCGATCTCGCCGGTATCCTGCCTCTCCTCGGCAAGGTCTCATTCTCCCGGACGATTCCCGCAGATGATCTCCTGGTGTCAGAACGGCTGGCAGAAGCAATGGGGACTGTTGCCCGGAAGGAGGAGGAGGCAGAGGCAGAGTACCTTATCCGGGGGGTGAAGATCGGCGGCAATGCACGGATGAAGGTCCTTGCCGAGATCATGGACGCCCACAGGGAGGAGGATATCCGGACAAAGGCTCTTCTCTATTTTTCATCGGGTGCGGACATCGTGGACCTGGGATTTGGATTTGATGCGACTCCTGACGATGTGAAGCGGGTCTTTTCAGCACTGGAAGATCTCCCCGGACCCCTCGCCATCGATACCCAGGACCCCGTCCTTATTGCTGCGGGGCTCATTCGGGCTGACCTGGTGCTCTCCCTCTCGGACCAGAATATCGCGCAGGTAGGTTCCCTTGTTGCCCGGTGCGGTGCGGGTGCCGTGGTGGTACCAGGGCAGCGCTCCCTTGAGGAGAATATCAGGCTGGCGGAGTCTGCCGGGATCTCCTGCATCATCGCCGACCCACTCATTGCTCCGGTGGGCTCAGGGCTGGTCCCGTCCCTCATGCATTTCCGTGATACCGGCTACCCGCTCTTCTTTGGCGCAGGGAACGTCGCCGAACTCCTCGATGCCGATTCGACAGGGGTGAACGCGCTCCTTGCGGGGATGGCAATGGAGGTGAAGGCATCGGTGCTCTTTACCAGTGAGCATTCGGACAAGACCCGGGGGTCAGTCAGGGAGATGCGGCGGGCGACAGAGATGATGGTGCTTGCAGCGGAACGGCCCTATCCAAAGGACCTCGGGATCGACCTTCTCGTACTCAAGGAAAAACGGAGAAGGAGAGAGCCTCCTCTGCACTACAGGGAAGAGATCCCTGCCGGGGAGATGCCGCAGGAGATCACGTACGATCCCTGCGGCAATTTCCGTATCGGCATCGAAGGGAACGAGATAGTTGCGGAGATCAACGGAAGGGCATACCGGGGGAGTTCGTGGGCAGGGGTCTTCTCTGCACTACAGGAATGCGGGGAGGTCTCCCGCCTTGACCATGCCGCGTACCTTGGTGCCGAACTGTACAAGGCGGAACTCGCCATCAGGTTCGGGAGGAGTTTTGAACAGGACGGTCCCTTCTGAAACCGGGTGTCCTGACCCCTGGTTTAATCTCTCCCCTGTCCCTAAGCTTAGGGCAGGATATGCGTATCAGGGGAATACGAAAGGACCTGCTCACCCTTCTGCTCCAGCTCGGGAGGGAGCAGCACCCGGACGAGTTTGCCGGCCTCCTGCTCGAACAGGACGGGGTCATCGAAGAGATCAATCTGCTGCCTGGCACGACCAGCAACGAGCATTCTGCGAGTCTTTTCCTGGACATGATGCCGCTTGACACCCACATGGCCGGGAGCGTCCACTCCCATCCCAATGGCGTCATCCATCCTTCAGATGCGGATCTCGGGTTCTTCCCACGGACCGGGAGATACCACATCATCGTGGGATTCCCCTACGAAGAGCGCGACTGGCGATGTTTTTCTGCAAACGGCACACCGGTTGATCTCGGGGTGATTGAATGAAGCGGGTCGTTGCCACGGGAACCTTTGACCTGCTTCACCCCGGGCATCTCTATTATCTCGAAGAGTCGCGATCGCTTGGCGATGAGCTGTATGTGATAGTTGCACGGGACGCAAATGTCCGGCATAAGCCAAAACCGGTCATCGATGAGGACCAGCGACTGAAGATGGTCGCGGCGCTAAAACCGGTCGACCATGCTGTGCTCGGCGATCTGCATGACATGTTCCGGCCGATCCGTGAGATCAAACCCGCGATCATCACCATCGGGTTCAACCAGCATTTTGACGAAGCGAATCTCGTGGGAGAGCTTCAGGCAAGAGCAATCATTGCCGATGTGGTGCGAATCGGGCAGTATCCCGGGGACTCCTGTTCCAGCACGAGCCGGATAATACGGAAAATACTGGGGCAGTATAAGGAACAATAAGTGGATTTGGGAAAGGACAAAGCAGGCTCCCGAAACGATTCATTGCTGCTCAAAAAAATTGCTGCCGGGAAGGAAACGGTGGGGTTTTCTGAAATGCATATTTCAACTCTGCGTGTGTTTTCGTGGAGCAACCGCTCACGGTGCTGGTGAAATACCCTTGCGGTTGCACCGGTTGCCAAACCTCCCCCGCTGCAATCAGACGCAATCGATACTCACTTCAGCCACGCACCTGAAGGTTCTCTCGTCACCAGGGTTCGTGCAGTGCAGCGGACCGGGGCAGATTACTGCTCCCTGAAGAACGGGCATCTCTCCTTCAGGCACTCGCGGTTCTGTTCTGAGTACCGGCAGTATATATCCCCGGGTTCCGGGAGGCGGATCCCAATCTCTTTTGAGAGGAACCTGATTGCTTCCTTCAGCGCCAGGAACGTATTCCTCTTGCAGCACCGGGGGCCGCCATGAAGTGCAATGCTCTCAAGGGCTCTGGCGGTCATCAGGTTGGCCATACGCCACTCCTCGCGCGATAGCGGTGTTGCCCCGGTAACAATGCTGATAAAAATCCCGGTCCCGACTGCTGCACCACAGTCGCCGAGGAGACCGCAGGACCCGCCTTTCACCATCCCAGCCCGGTGCCGTGCATTTTTTATTCCCCGTTCCTTCTTCCCCGGTTCCTGGGTATGGTTGTAGAGGGCAGCGATCAGGACCGCGGGCACCAGGAAATGGTGCTCCGGCCCGTGCATCTTCATCGAGGGGTTTGAGAATATCCGTTCAGTGAGAATGAATGGGTTGTCTTCAGTGCTTTGGAGGCAGATCACCTCGATCAGGTCTTCGGTGTCCAAGCCGGTGGCAGCGGTCGCAGATATAGTGGCCGTTCACGCAGCGGGTGGTGGTCATGGACTTCTGCCGGCAGTAGGCAGCACTCCATCTCCTCCGGCTCGTCAAGGTATTCGAGATCAGCGCCGCAGACCAGGCAGCCGGATGGGGTAGGGGGCATGTGGTAGAATCAAAGAGAGTGGCAGAATAATTGTTCGGTTATGCAGCAATGGATCCCCGCAGGTCACCGGTGTTCGGATATCAGGAGAACGAAGGGAGATCAGGAGATCTGAATGGACAGAAGCGATTACCCATTCAGGGCGATTTTTTCCGAGTGCGGGAAGATTGATGAACCGGATACATTTGTGGGTCTGACCACCCCACGTCCGGCATCACGCCGGCCCCAGAAAGACCCCCGGCGAGGTTTCGTGGCTGAACTGGTATCCCGAAGACACTGATGTGAGCTCCTCACACAAAACAACATGAGGCATTTTTTCAGAGCAGCATGGGAAAAAGGTTAAAAAAAATTGCATGCGAGTGATATTAGGGAAAACCTCCCATTACTTTAATCATTTTCCTCATCTCACGGTACTCAGAATGAGGGGACCTTCCATGAATGTGTCCATCAAAGGGGTAAATCTGAAACATCTCAAGGTTCTTCCTGATGAGCGCGGGTGGCTGATGGAAATTATGAGGTGCGACGATGAAATTTTTGACAAGTTCGGTCAGGTCTATCTCACCACCGCATACCCGGGTGTGGTGAAAGCGTGGCATTACCACAAGGTGCAGACGGATAATTTTACCTGTGTCCACGGTATGATGAAAGTTGTCCTCTTTGATGCACGAAAAGGATCGGAAACCAGGGGAAATCTCATGGAGCTGTGTATCGGGGAGAAAAATCCCCTCCTCGTCACGGTCCCTCCGGGTGTCTATCACGGATTCAAGGCGATTGGGACCGATACGGCATACTTTTTGAGTATCCCCAATCTCCCCTACAATTATCAGACCCCCGATGAATATCGGCTTCCTCCGGACAGCCCGGATATCCCCTATGACTGGGGACTGACACCGGGATTGAAACACGGGTGATGAGGAGAATCGCATGAGTATCCTCGTTACCGGCGGATGTGGTTTTATCGGGAGTAACTTCATCAGGTACCTGTTGGGGAAGCAGCATTCAGCCACAATTTTTAACCTCGACAAACTGACCTACGCAGGAAATCCTGCAAATCTCCGCGATATTGCATCGGATGGCCGGTACCGGTTCATTCACGGGGATATCTGTGACCCTGTCCTGGTGAAGGATCTGCTACAAAGGGAAAAAATCAGGACCATTATTCATTTTGCCGCAGAAAGCCACGTCGACCGGTCGATATCCGATGCATCGGATTTCATAAGGACCAACGTGCTTGGCACCTTCACGCTCCTTGATGCGGCCCTGTCTGCACATGTCGACCGTTTCATCCACATCTCCACCGATGAGGTGTACGGCAGCACCCGCAAAGGATCCTTCAGGGAAACCGATCCCCTCAACCCCTCGAGTCCCTATTCATCCAGCAAAGCATCATCCGACCTCATCGCCCGGTCGTACTGTATCACCCACGGTCTTCCGGTTCTTATCACCCGTTGCACCAACAATTACGGCCCGTACCAGTACCCTGAAAAACTGATCCCCCTTTTCGTCACCAATCTCCTTGAAGGAAAGAAAATACCTGTATACGGGACGGGAAAGAATGTCCGCGACTGGATTCATGTCCTTGATCACTGCCGGGCGATAGACTGCGTTCTCGATCAGGGAACTCCGGGAGAAATATACAATATCGGGAGTGACAATGAACGGTCAAACATCGATATCACCCAGATGATCCTCAATGCACTCGGCAAGGATGAATCCTGTATAGAATACGTGAAGGACCGCCCGGGGCATGATTTCCGTTATTCTCTCGACTCATCAAAACTGAAATCGCTCGGGTGGAGACCGGAATACTCCTTTGAACAAGGTCTCCAGGATACGGTTGAGTGGTATACCGCAAATGAATGGTGGTGGCACCCATTAAAACATCCCCGGTAGTCATCTTCGGTGCCTTCGGGATGCTCGGCCATGCCCTCCAGCAGGTATTCCCGGAAGCGGTGTACAAAGGCCGCGATCTCGATATCACCGATGATGCACGGGTGCGGGCATTCCTGATGGATAACAAACCGGCAATAGTCATCAATGCAGCAGCCTACACCGATGTTGAAGGCTGTGAGGAGAAGAGAGAACAAGCCTTCGAAGTGAACGGGATGTCACCCGGATACATTGCAGAGGCATGCCATGAATCGGGTTCACTGCTGGTCCACTACAGCACGGATTACGTTTTCAACGGGGAGAAGGAGGAATATTGTGAGAGGGATGCCCCCGATCCGATCAACGTGTACGGGGCGTCAAAACTCCTCGGCGAGCAGCTCATTCAGCAGTACCACGATAATTACCGCATCATCCGCACGTCATGGCTCTACGGTCCCCACGGTCGCAACTTCGTTGACACGATGCTGACCCTTTCCCGGCAAATGGATCAGGTCAAAGTGGTGAACGACCAGTTTGGCAGGCCGACGTACACACACGATCTCGCGGTGAAGACACGAGATCTTATCGAGAAGGAGCCCGGGATCTATCATGTAACAAATGACGGGACCTGCACGTGGTACGAGTTCGCCAAAGCCATCATTCCCAATGCCGTTCCCTGTGCGACCGGTGAATTTCCCCGGAAGGCCACCAGGCCGAAATATTCCGTCCTCGTGTCGACCAGGACTCGACCCCTGCGGCCCTGGCGAGAAGCCCTCGCTGACTATTTAATGACAAAAGACAGATCTCTTTCGCAATGAAAGGCGTCATCCTTGCGGGAGGAACCGGATCCCGGCTCTTACCGCTCACCAAAGTAACCAACAAACACCTCCTCCCCATTTATGACAAGCCGATGATCTATTACCCGCTCCAGACCCTTCTCGATGCGGGAATCGAAGAGATCATGATCGTATCCGGCCGGGGTCACGCAGGCCATTTTCTCGAGCTGCTCGGTTCGGGGGAAGACTGGGGAGCCCGTTTCACCTACCAGATCCAGGAGAAGGCCGGCGGAATTGCCCAGGCTCTCGGGCTTGCTGAACGGTGGGCTGATGATGAGGAGGTGACGGTAATCCTTGGCGACAATATTTTCCAGGATAAAATCAAGGATGCCATCGATTCATTCAGGTCGGGAGCACATATCTTTCTCAAAGAAGTTCCTGATGCCCAGAGATTCGGTGTGGCCGAAATCAAGGGAAATCAGATAATTTCTATTGAAGAGAAGCCGAAGGAGCCGAAATCAAAGTATGCAGTTACGGGTTTGTACATATACGATGCAGGTGTTTTTTCGGTTATCAAAACACTCAAACCCTCAGGTCGCGGAGAGTTGGAGATTACGGACGTGAATAACGATTATGTCAATAAAGGGATGATGGGATACACGGTATTAGACGGATTCTGGAGCGATGCAGGGACGTTTGAGAGTCTGTTAAAAGCAGGGATACTTGTTCAGAAGTATAATAAAACGTAACAATTTCTCTCTCTGCCAACGTTTATCAGAGCCATGGCAAATCGTATGCCGTACTTCCACCATATCATCCGACCCGTTTTAACCATCCTCCCTGGTGAAAAGAGAACTTATTGCACTTCCATAATTCATCGTCACTCACGAAGTTCGGGTTCTCTTTTAGAAACTCCTCAACGGCCTCAAACGGGCCAGGCCCGAAGGAACGATCAACAGGGTGGCCATTGATGTTGGTGTCTTCAACCACGATATAGCACCCGACATTCACCAGTTCCTTATACATGTTCAGTTCTGCCATTACATGCTGTTTCCTGTGATCGGAGTCCAGGATCACTATCCCGCATCCCTTGGGAAGGGCCTGCTTGACTTGATTCACCAGAACAGGATCGGTAGAACTACCCTGGAACAAGCGAATTCGAGGATGTGAAAGTCCCTTGCCGTCTTCCGTCAAGACAATATCAATGCCGGCAACGATGGCATCCGGGGGTGCTCCTATCAGGTCAAGCAGTGTTGCGAAATAGAGAATTGATCCGCCGCCCGCGACCCCTGTTTGAAGGACAAATCCCGGCCTTGATCCGGTAGACCAACTCCTGGTACAGTTGCAGGTCAAGCGGACACTGCAGAATTTTATAGCCCAGGAAGGTGTTGCGATTCCATGTGTCCGGTGAATGATACCAGAGGTCGTGAAATGCTGAAATAACGAAAGGTTCGGCTGCCTTCTTAAGCATCTGTTTAATACTTCTCATTCACTGATCATTTCCGTATTACTACGGTAAATCCATTACCGACTTTATCATCCACGTCATTCACCTCAACTATTGTCCAACCGAGATAGTTTATCAGTTCCACGAGGTCCTCAGTAATCCAAACCGAGCAATGCCCTTGCTCGGAGCAGGGAATCAATCCGGTAGCATGCCGTTCAATGAGCTCGTCGAGTGTAGTTCGGGTGCGAGATTTATCAAAGGTTCTGTCCCTATGAGGAACAATAGCGAAGATATATCCACCCTTTCTGACGACTCTGTACCATTCATTTAATGCTTTAATCGGGTCAGGAAAGTGCTCAAGTACGTGAGAACTTATGAAAAAATCCTCGCTCTCGTCAGGCAATGGCAATTCGTCGCCACCTGCTATAATATCAACCGGCATCGCCTCGCCGCACAATCTCTTTTCTTCGCGCTTAAAGACCGTTTCCACTGAATCGGTATAATCAATGTTTCTCGTCTTGAGGCCGAAAGGATTATGGGCGGAACCCCCGATCTCTATCCCTGATAACCCATCAAGGTATTTGTGTGCCAGCCTGCTTTCCGGGAATCTGATACCACAGCCTTTCTGTGGGATAATCCGTTCTTCAATAAGCCGAAAGAGGTTCTGAAGGCGATCGAACACGTTACTCATGATCACTTCTATTCTCCATTCTTCTCCGGTTGTTTTTTTGATTGGTCGAGTCAGGCCGGGACTGATGTGACTATCATTTTTTGCCTTATTCCACGGTGATTATACCGTTTTTAGGGTACGAGTGAAACAGGGCATGAATTACTATATCCTCAGTTGTGAGCGATTAGGTCGTTGTACCACCAATTTGTAAAGGCTTCAATAATATTCTATGCCTCTTCGTAATACGCTTCCAGTTATTGATGCACGATATGATCTGGAAACAATATCCACTGTAAGGAAAAAATGGGTATCTCATGATGTTCTATACATAGCGACCTAAATAATTGTGCATAGTTTTACCAAATCTCTATTTGGCTGGTCCCAATGAGAAAACAGGGTCTGAACAGCTTCAATCAAGTCGGTAATAGCAGAGAAATATCGGTTATGTGTCGCTTTTTGACGCGTCTGTTTCCAGACGCGTTCGATTGGATTCAACTGAGGACTATAAGGGGGTAAAAATTCAAGCACGATTTCATCTTTATGCTTTTCCAGCCATGGAGTTAAAAGTCTGGCATGATGATATCTGCTATTATCGAGGATCAGATGAATGATCTTCTTATTGACACGAGCAGCCAGGATTTTTTCAAGAAATTCCAAAAATGTTTGTGCATTAAAGGTTTCACTCATTTGATGGACGAATTTCCCAGTACGAACGTTCACCGCCCCAAAGACGCTTGTATGGAAATGGGTTGGCTCCTGAAAAACGATTGGGTCTTTTTCTTCAGGAGGGATCCACATAACGCATCTGGATCCGTGTTGCTGGAAATGACATTCATCAGCCGACCAAATTTCGATCTTTTTCTTCCTGTCTAACGCGATGAGTTTTTTTAAAGGCTTCCTGGGCGTCAGGATCACTCCGTGAAATGACCGGACGAGGTTTTCGCTGTCTGAAACCAAATTTATGAAATAACCTTTGGGTCTGACGAACACCCATCGTGATATTATATTGTTTCGCCAAATGAAAACTTAGAAGTTTTCCATCCCACAAATTTTGTGCGTATCCGAAATCGCGAGGATTCTTTCTTAAATCACTATTTAACTCTTTTATTATTTGATCGGAGAGGCGTGAAGGCCTTCCGGATCTGCTCTCATCATGGAGACCGTCGAGACCTTCATCATTGTACGCATTTACCCAGTTTTCAATTGTTGTCGGTGAATGTCCAAGAATGTCGGCAACTTCATAGCAATCGCGACCTTTGGCGACAAGAAGTACTCCATGAAGGCGGTGATCATATCGAGAGTCATCAGTCCGACCAATTTCTTCCTGTATCTTTGTCACAGCCAATTCGGCATTTTGAACTTTCAGTCTCTGCATCCGAATCCCTGTGACATTATTTTGGTTTTCCCGTATATAAAATTATACTTAAATAGTTATGTCGTTATGTATAATTCAAAATCTTAAGAATCAAATCAAAATGTTTTATATGATTCTAATTATTAGACTATAATTAATCCTCATATAAAATGATTTTTTATGTTTTCAATCATTTGTGTCTATAATAATAAAAAAATTCTCGATGAGTGGTTATTGAGAAGCCTATCAAATCAAACGGAAGAGTTCGAACTTATTTTATTGGATAATACCCAGAAAAAATATACATCTGCAGCTGAAGCGCTTAATTCAGGTGGAAGGCTTGCGAATAATGATTATTTGCTCTTTGTCCATCAGGATATTGATTTTTTAGTGGAAAATTGGTTGCAAAAAGCTGAAGAATTCCTTACACTAATTCCCGATGTGGGTATTGCAGGCGTCGCGGGAACAACAAAAGATGGAATTATTTCCAATATTGAGCATGAAGATCCTCCTATACCTGCAGGCGATATTCAAAATACTCTAATTCAACCAGTACAAACCCTGGATGAATGCGTGTTGTTCATTCCCAAATCTATTTTTGATCGGTTTCAGTTTGACGAAAAAGTATGTGATGATTGGCATTTATATGGTGTTGATTATTGTTTAACTGCCAAAAAAATGGGATATGAAGTCTACGTTTTACCAATGAATTTGTACCATTACTCTTCGGGGCAATCTTTCTCAAACTCATTTTTCAAGGTCCTGAATAAACTACAAGAAAAATGGAGAGAAGACTTCCGCATAATTTATACAACAAGTGGTAATTGGATGACCTTTAAACCGATCTATTTCCAATCGCAATATTATTACATATTTTTTAATTATGCTTGTGATAGATATCTAATGGAATCCAGCCCGTTTTTATGGAAATTTTTTAAAATACTCTCTCTGTTTTTCATTGGTATACTCAGTAAAATTGGTGAGGCATTAGGACTGAATGAGGTAGGGTTCACCCCCTATACACAAAAAATCAAACTGATCCTCAAGAATGGCAAAATTTTGTGAACAGAGTTCCAAATACAATGTGTAACACGCATGACGGCTCAAATATCTATCATCATTCTCAATTGGAACGGCTGGAAAGATACGATCGAGTGTCTTGAATCCCTGTACCAAATCAGTTATCCTCATTATACCGTCATTGTAGTCGATAACGGTTCAGCTGATAATTCTCTTGAACAAATACGATCGTATTGTGCTGGTACGATTCAGGTCGAATCGCCATTTTATACCTATGATCCAAAAAACAAGCCAATAAAAGTGGTTGAATTTTCACGTGAGGATACTGAAGCAGTAAAAGGGAGATGTGATAGAATTGAGAAGATTCCATCGAATCAGAAAATCATCCTCATCAAAAATGAAAAAAATGACGGGTTTGCAAAAGGAAATAATGTGGGTATACGGTTTGCAATCGAAAATTTAAATCCGGATTTTATTCTTCTGTTAAATAACGATACGGTCGTGAGAAATATTTTTTTGGATGAACTCGTCAAATCCAGCCAAAGAGATGCCAATGAAAAAATTGGGATCTGGAGTCCTAAAGTAATGAAATACTCCCATCCTTCAATTATTGATTCGACCGGTCATGTTTTTTCCTGGGGACATATTGTAGATCGGGGAGAGGATGTGGTGGATAGAGGTCAATATGATAAGAAAATAGATGTTATCGGCGCTATCGCTGCGGCTGCGCTCTATAAAAAGGAGATGTTGACTGATATTGGTCTTTTCGACGAAAGTTTTTTTCTTCTCTACGAGGATGCAGAGCTCTCCTGGAGAGCGATGAAGAAAAACTGGGGGGCGAAATTTGTGCCCACGTCAATTGTGTATCACAAGCGGGGGTCAACAAGAGAGCGGTATAAGAATGAAATCAATCAGGATAGTTTTTCTATCGATAATGTCGTTACGACAACCAATAGATATGCGAACAATTACCAAAAAGCATTATTTATTCTCCTTTTGGTGAAAACTGGTGCGGTAAGCATGATTGGAAAGGCAATTGGAAGGAATAATATTGGCGTTACTCCGTATTATAAAATCATAAAAGGTTTGATATCGGATAAAAAAGTAGATAGTGGATCGAAAAGGGAATAATTTTCCAAAAAAACTACATGATTCCTCTCGTGAACCACCCGTATAAAATGAAATGCCCGGGGCATTTTCACATTAAAAGGTGATTAAAATAGATTTTCCTCATGTGGTCATTATCATCCTTAACTGGAACGGTTGGAAAGACACTATCGAATGCCTGGAATCCCTCTACCAGATCGCGTATCCCCATTTTACCGTCATACTTGTCGATAATGGATCAGAAAATGACTCCCTCTCCCAGATACGGGCGTATTGTGCGGGGGACATTCACGTGGAATCAGAATATTTTACCTATAATCAGAAAAACAAGCCCATAAAACTGTTTGAATTTTCACGAAAAGAAGCTGAACAGTTGAAAGGGAGGTTCGATGCAATTGCCACTATTCCTTCGAATCAAAAAATCATACTCATAAAAAATGAGAAAAATGACGGATTTGCAGAAGGAAATAATATCGCGATACGCTTTGCCATAAATGTACTGGAACCAGAGTATTTTACGTTACTAAACAATGATACCGTTGTTGAGAATAACTTTTTACACGAATTTGTCCGTTTCATTTATAAGAAAGATGAAGTTGCAGGTCTTAATCCGATCGTGTATTATTATTCCGATCCGAAAAGGATTCAGACCATGGGTGTTGCACTTCAAAAGAATTTTTTCAACAGAATAGGTATACCATTGACAAGAGTTACCGATTTTCAATGGATAAAACCCGGAGAACTTGACTCCCAGGAAAACAGTGCTCCACTCAGGGTGGATTCTCTTATTGGCTGCTGTATTTTTATCAAAGCAGATGTCGTTAAAAAACTTGGATTGATGGATGCACAATTCTTCGTGTATCATGAAGAAAGCGATTGGCTCTTTCGAATTGCAAAGGAAGGATATTCCTATTACTGTATTCCCCAATCCAAAATCTGGCATAAATACTCAATGAGTTCTAAAAACACTGTTTTTCCCTTCTCGTTGTACTATGGGACAAGAAATGAATTTCTTTTTGCCAGGAAAAATAATTCATTTCAGGTGTATAGCATTTTTATTCTCTATTTTTTATTTTTTGAACTACCAAAATTAACCATAGAATATTTCATCAGCACCAGGAATGTCCAAAAATCAAAAATTATCTGCAAAGCAACATATGACGGGATATTGTTATCGCTGAAGAAATTTCCGGGTATCAGATAACCTCATTATGCTCAAGGAGTATTCAATGGTTTTTTGTATCCGTTCAGACCCTGGCATGCAGAGAATTTGTATTTATTGTATACTTCTTGACTATACTGCGAAACCATGCTGTTTTTGGCGTGAATTGTGGGATTTCACCAGGATCTCCTTACTATTTCTTATATTTCTCCAAATCAGCTTTCACCATCATCTTCACCAATTCATGGAATTTTGTTTCTGGTTCCCAACCCAGTTTCCGCTTCGCTTTGGTGATATCTCCCTTCAAATCCGGAACGTCTGCGGGTCGCATAAACCTCTCATCCAGGGTAACATACTTCTCCCAGTCCAGTCCCGCCTCTGCAAATGCCAACTCAACAAATTCTTTGACTGAATGACTTTCACCGGTCGCAATGACAAAATCATCAGGGTCCTTCTGCTGCAGTATGAGATGCATCGCTTTCACATAGTCTCCCGCAAATCCCCAGTCCCTCTTTGCATCGAGATTTCCAAGTCTCAGTTCCTTGGACAGACCGTGATGTATCCTTGCGACTCCGTCTGTGATTTTTCTCGTCACGAATTCAATACCGCGGCGGGGAGATTCGTGGTTGAAGAGAATGCCGTTGCAGCAGAACATGCCATAGCTCTCGCGGTAGTTGACCGTAGCGTGGTAGGCATATACCTTTGCCACCGCATAGGGACTTCGGGGATGGAAGGGTGTGTTCTCGCTCTGAGGAACTTCCGCTTTTCCAAACATCTCACTGCTTGAGGCCTGATACATTTTCGCACCTGGGCAGAATTGGCGGAGTGACTTCAAGTATCCGTGTTGTTCCAAGCCCGGTCACATCACCGGTCAGCACAGGCTGATTCCAGGATGTTGCGACAAACGATTGTGCTGCAAGATTGTACACTTCATCCGGTTGGGCAGTCTGAACCGCCACATTGAGGGAACTTTGATCGGTGAGATCTCCTTCGAGTAAGATAATTTTATCCGCGATGTCTTCAATCCGTGTGGTATTTGGAGTGCTCAACCTCCTGACCAGCCCAAATACGTCATATCCTTTCTCTAGCAACAATTCCGCCAGATAGGAGCCATCCTGGCCGGTTATCCCTGTTATTAACGCAGATTTTGCCATATTTGGTTCCAATAGTATACCTTTGATTTCAGACATGAAAAGAATTTACAATAGCAGGTAATATTTGAGGAAAATTGGCTCTCCGCTCTCCGGTAGGGGTACGATTGGTGAACCGGATGCATTTTGTGGACCCCCCCACAGCCCCACATGCGATACCGAGCCGCCGCCCCCAAAAGGACGCCCTTGTGGCAGTTTTAGTGACTGAATCGGTATCCCGGATAACAACCTCGATTTTCGTCTGTCACACAAAAAAGCGAGGAGGCGGAAAATTAGAGGTATATCTCTGAAATTGCACTACAGGGAGGTCATCCTGAACGCTCACTGATATTCTCATACACACGATATGTCTCTTCAGCTGTCCGCTCCCAGGTGAATAATTTGCTCCGTTCAATTCCCGTCCCCTCTGCTCCCTTGACGGAGGATCTGTAAAATTGCTGTCGAAAAATTCATTTCATATTCAGGACTGGAGAGATCAACCAACTCCCCACAATTTCCTACGATTTCGGGCAGACTCGCGCTATTACTCGCCACAACAGGGACCCCGCAGGCCATGGCTTCAAGAACAGGAAGACCAAATCCCTCGTATTCAGCGGTATGGAGGAAGATATCAGCGGCATTGTAGAGGGACGGCATATCCTCCTCTCTCACCCAGCCCAGATTAATAATCCCCTCACCCTGCAGCATATCGCCATAGCCGACTTTCAGCAATTTCACATGAGGGACACTCCTTTTTTACACGATCGAACACCTTTTTCGTGATATCCATTCTCTTATGCGGTAAATTGGAGGCAACAACGAGGATATGTTTTTCATCAGTTTTGAGTCCGAATTTTGTTCTACATGTTGTTCGATCTAATGGATGGTATCTGGAATGGTCTACCCCAAGATGAATCGCTTTGATCTTCTTCTCATCAAAATCCCACAGGCGAATAAGCTCTTTTTTTGTAAATTCAGAGATTGTTATTATTTGATCTGGCAGCTGTAACGCATTTGGGGTCAGCATCCATTGAATTCTCGTTGATATGTCCGTTTGAGTATCCGGATATACAAACGGGGTCAAATCAAGAACAGTTACGATGAATTTTTTTGGTCTTCTCAAATATGCAACCGGTGCGAGAGTCTGGAAGGTTGCATGTACGATATCTGCTTTTCCTGGTGAATACCGGTATATCCAGGATAGAAAAGTACTTCCCAAGAAAATATTATCTGATCGCTGTATTCTCTGAATATCCAGTGAAGGGTCTATTTTTTTAATATTACTGAATAATTCGTCTTCGTATCGTTTCACCCCTGAAAGCGGCTGATTCTTTTTGGATATATTCCAATGGAGAACTTTCATTCATACACTCTTTCCTAATAGGTGCTTCGACTAACAATATTGTATTAATCCTCTCTAAAATTGTATCTTATATAATGGTATATGATTTAGCTGCAAAGGTTTTCATTTCCCTACTCATGCAAATTATCTCTTTATTCATCCGAATACGTCTGAATTATCTTTTCAACAACTTCATCCCAGTCAAAAATTTTTTTCTTATAGACTGATGGTGCTTTCATAGAGCGAATTGCGTGCTCCAGTTTCTCAGCGGACGGCTCAATTCCAATACACATTTCATTATCAATGAATTCCGCCAAAGCCCCTTCATTATTTACAATGGCCTGGAGGCCGCTCGCAAGCGCTTCAGCAACAGTAATCCCAAACGCTTCAAACGAGGAGAGAGAGATAAAAATACCTGCAGATTTGTATTCACGTATCAGATCTTCCCTCGATAGGTCTTTCTTCCATGTTATTTTGTGTTGAACGTCAAGAGTGTGGGCGAGATCGTTCAAATCTTTTTCATACGGTCCTTTTCCCACGATAACGAGAGAATACTCCTCCAATGTGGGCAAAGCCTCGATAATATGGTGGATACCTTTGTATTTCTCTATACGCCCGATGTAGAGCAGTCTGTGAGGATCCCTTGTTGCATCGAAGGCAGAAAACTCATGAAAATTTATTCCGATGGGAATCCAAACTAATTTATCTTTTTGAACAGGGAATTTTTTCGTTACCAATTTTTTTTCGTATTCTGAGTCGCAAATAATCTTGTCAGCCCGATAAAAAATTCTCTTTGCTATTCGGTCATACCCCATGAGAAGGACATTTCGAAACCGTGTATGGCCTCTTCCATGATAGTGGGGTGTAAAGATGAATTTCTTTCTCTTGAGCAGCCATAGCTGCGAATAGTGCGGGAAACGCATGGTATCCATGGGCATGGAGTATATGCGCATCACAGTCTTTTATATAGGACCACCATCTGGGGAGCGAAAAAATATGCATCGTTCGGGGCAAAACTCCTGAATCGTCTCACATGAACACCGTTTATGCAGTCCTGTGACGGATGGACTCCGCGTGGATCGGTACATACGACCTCGACATGGTGACCCTGCCTGACGAGCCGTTCGCTGATCTCCTGCACGTGTGTTTCCACCCCCCCGATATCAGGGAAGTAGCGGGGACAGACCTGGATAATGTTCATTTCAGGTACCTTTTTTCAGGGTCATTGGCTCGTGGCGGATGACTGACTTGAGGAGGGATGTCCACTGTCTCCCTATCTCGCTCCATGCAAGGTTTGCAGGTGGGGCAAATGAACCCTTTCTCTCTATACAACGGATCAATTCTCCTTTGAGGTCTTCAGGATTATTCGGAGGGATGAAGAAAGCACCTGCATAATCGTGCAATCCCTCTTCCAGGCCACCTACTTTTGTTGCGATGATTGGCAGACCATACGACATCGCGATGTGGGCGACCCCGCTCTGCGAAGCACGGGTGTAAGGCAGGGCGACCAGATCGGCAGCAGAAAAATAGAGCGGGATCTCACTATCACCGATATAGCGGTTCACGATCGAGATCTTTTCCCTGTGGGGTGATTCCTCCGCCCGGACGAGCGATTCCTGGTCCTCCCATGCCTCCCCAACGATGAGGAGCCGGGTGGAGTGGATCAAATCCTGCGGAAGGGCGTCAAAGGCCTCGATGAGGGATTTCACTCCTTTATAAGGGCGCAGGAGGCCAAAAAAGAGGATAACGTTCTCTTCAGTGATCCCAAGACTGTTTCCGTGCTGCCGATTTTTCGATGACAGGATACTGGTCGTAGAGACCATGCGGAATAACCGCTACCCTTTCCCTCTGGATATGGTAACTCTGTTCAATCAATGTCCTGTCCGCTTCCGAATGGACCACAAATTGATCGGCAAACCTGCGGATGATCCTCCCCATGATTGTCGAATATACCCGGATGGGCATAATTGACTGTTCAAAAGGATCTACTACTTCGTGATATTCAATGATGATCGGCACCTTCCGGAAAAGCAGGAGCTGAATGGCCAGGTACATGTGCGCAACACTGGATGTCCACCACTGGAAAATAATAACATCATCGTTTCGCATCTGTTTTGCTGCTCTCATCCAGGAAAAGGGATTATACCAGTCGAGCATCTCCCTGAATTCAACTTCAGGTTTGAAGGTCGTCGTGGACAGATTATCCCCCACACGTTTCCACCCCGGGAATAATTTTTTTGGGAGCATATGGCGAAACAGGATTGCCTGGACATCCGCCCTTTCAGCAAGTGCGTTTGAGAGACGGACCGTATAATAGCTTATTCCGGAAAGAAACCGTTGAGATGGGCCGATGAGCGTTAACCTGGTTCGATCATTCATACGGTCTTTCACCACGCATCTGGCAGATCATCCTCGCTGAAAGATTAACGCCGTGGATACCTATCAAAACGGAGCATACACCGGCCATATATTCGTTCACCCCGATAACGAAATGACGGGGATGCTGGCACAGGGCTGATGGCTGAAATGCTTGTTGTATTCGGTGCATCCAGAACAGAATATCTCCTTGTTAGATGACGGTATCAGAATGCTAAAAGTATTTTCTTTTCGTAGTTTTTGGAAGTGACGAGTGCGATTTTTTTCTTCCTCCTCCTGGAATTCTGGCTAATCCGGTTTTCCGGGATATTTCACTCGCAAGAAATAATCACCTGTGAAACCAATGGAGTTGTGTGATAGAGAAGCCGGCATTTTTTCACCAGTTCATGAATATGGAACCAGTCAGGCGACAGAGTCTTATTCATATCGGCACAAATATCACCATAACTGCTGTCGGCTTCCTCTCGACATTCTACTTTGCCCACGTTCTCGGGCCATCTGTACTCGGGGCATATTTCCTGTTTCTGGCATACTTTGGAATTTTTAATCTTATTGTGGACGGGGGATTTGGCGGTGCCACGGCAAAGCGGATGAGCGAGGGAAAAGACAAGGAGGAGTTTTATTCGGCATCGGCAGTCGCTGAGACTCCTCCTCCTGGTAGTATCACTGGTCCTCCTGTTTGCGTTCCGGCCTTATCTGGTCGATTTGAACTCCTCAGATTTATTCTGGTGGCTGGTCATTGCCCTTATCGTGAATCTGCCGTTCGGCATAGCCGCGGGTGGAAATTACGGCCTTGGAAAGGCAGGTGTTGTGCAGGGAAGCAATCTCCTGAATAACCTGACGAGGATTCTCCTCCAGGTCATCTTCGTCTTCCTCGGGTTTCAGCTTGCAGGCCTTGCAGGCGGATTCATTGCAGGTCTTGCAGTCGGATTTCTGTTCAATTACCGGTACCTTGAAGTGCGGTTTTGCCGGTTTACCCTGGTTCATCTGAAGAGCCTGTTCACTTTCTCATTCTGGATATTTCTCGCCGCGAGCGGGTTTTTTATCCTGACTACTGCTGATGTTATCTTCATCGGCTATTTCATGGGCAACGCAGAGGTCGGCGTTTATCGGGTTGCCCTCCAGTCTGGCTTCACTCGGAGTGTTCGTTGCCCTTGCGTTGGAAAACGTCCTTTTTCCGAGGTTCAGCAGCTGGAATGAAGAGGGAAAACATGAGATGATCGCTACCAGCCTCTCCAGGGCTTATACGTATTCCCTCGTACTGGCCATTCCCTTTTGTGTCGGCGGCTGGCTGCTCGCAGATAAACTGCTTTACTATCTTTACGGCGAAGCTTTTACCAGCGGGACCTATGCCCTTCTGGTTCTCCTCCCCCTCTATGTTATCTATGTCTTCCAGTTCCTCCAGATGATGACCCTGAATGCCCTCAACCACCCGAAGGATTCGTTCTGGATCACCTCGATAATTGTACTGGTGAATATCGTACTGAATATTCTCCTGATACCGGTTATCGGGATAACCGGGGCTGCAATTGCTACCCTGATCTCCATTCTTATAAGTGCGATTCTCGGGTATCTCGTTCTTGAGAAAATACATATCGGTAAAGATAGAAAAGAACCCGTTACTCCATATCCTTGGGGCTGTAGCAGTGATGGCCCTTGTAATCGGTGGACTCCGGCTGGTGGTTCCTGTTGTGAACCTGGGGTATCTTATCGGGCTTGTGATCATCGGGGCAGCGGTCTATTTCGTTCTCCTTTTCAGGATTGACCGGGGCATCCACGACGAATTAAAAGAGATGATTACACAGATGGGAATCATCTGGCCGAATTTTCTGTAGTCTGTGCAAAGAACCCCCGGAAAACCTATTATCCCCCCCTCCTATCTACCTCACAGGTGGAGAACGCATGAACCCTCCCGTGGAGAAGGAACTCGAACACCTCGCCACAATTGCTGCCGGAAAAGGCGTAAAAACAAAGATCATCCCCACATCCGACATCATCGTGTCAGACTGGGTCCGTTTCAAGTGCCGGTTCGGGTGCAAAGGATATGCAAAACATTTTGGCTGCCCTCCCTATGCCCCATCCCCCCAGGAAACCCGTGCGATGGTGAATGAATACAAGACCGGCCTTTTACTCCGGTTCGATGGAGTCCCTGGCCACGAGTCATTCGGACCGGACGACCTGCCGGAAGACTTCCACCATTTTTACAAGGATCTTATCCTCTGGGTGAATACGACCGTCCATCAGATAGAAAAGACGGCATTCTATGACGGATTCTACAAAGCGTTCGGCTTCGGCGGTTACCCCTGTATCTTCTGTGAGGAGTGCATCGCAGAACAGTGCGAGGGAGTGGTTGATGAGAGCATGAGGAGGAAATGCCGGCACATGGACCTTGTACGGCCGAGCATGGAAGCGGCCGGAATCGATGTGTTTGCAACAGCAAAGAATGCCGGATGGGAGTTATCAACCATCCCTTGCAGGGATATGGAATACGGGAAAGTGATTCACAGCAATATTGTTTCCATCGGGCTTGTTCTTCTCGAATAAGTTTCACTTTTTGGCTTTTTATTTTCGTCGAAGCCATTCCCGAAATTTTTGAATAAGTAGTCAGTTCTTTGAGTTGTCACCTATGATCTACGCAAGGATGTTCAGCGAGCCAGATCCCTTGGAACAGACGTATAATCACCAGCAAGCTGGGAGAGGAGATTTATTCTGTTCCTTGAAACTTAACCACATTTATAAATAGGGTGAAGGGGAGAATTACCGCTAGAAGGGTATATCCATGCCCTTGCCGATGCTCTAAGGAGTTGTTTGAATGGCTGAATTTGCCAATGCATTTTATGGAAACGTCAGTCCCCGGAAGCTCACGCACAGCGAGCTCGTGCGGGCGATCCGGCTGATGGTAACCGACGAGTACGAAGCGATCTCGATATATACCCAGCTCGCCGAATCGACCGATAACGCGCTCGCAAAGGAAGTCCTTATCGATATCGCAAACGAAGAGAAGGTCCATGTAGGGGAGTTCCTCCGGCTGTTAAAAGAACTGGCACCTGACGAGGAGCAATGGTACGCGGACGGGGCAGCGGAAGTTGAGGCAGAGATTGCGAAAATGGCCGGAGCCCCGGCAGGAAAGGAACCTGCTGCCGGAGAAGGAAAACCGGTGACCATCGGATCAATGAAGGAGTGAGAACGGAATGGAGATGAAATACCTTGGAAGAGATGATGCGCCGATAAAGGCGGAGACCTGGAACCTGCTCGATGCGACCATGGTGGAAGCTGCAAAGAGCATCCTTGCCGGACGGAGGCTGCTCTCAATCGAGGGGCCGTACGGCCTTGGCCTGAAAGGAGTTCCCCTCGAGGACTGTTCGGTTGGGGAATGCCTCCTTGTGAGTAAATTTGTTCCTGTCCACATGATCAGCACCACCTTCACCCTTGGGGTGCGGGACCTGATTGCCTACGAGCAGAACGGGCTTCCGTTCACCGCGTCCCAGCTTATCGATGCAGCTATCAAGAGCGCCAGGATGGAGGACACTATAGTCTTCGAAGGGGTAGCAGGAGCCCCCGGTCTCCTGAATGCAGAGGGTGGAAACGGGCAGAAACTCGCTTCATGGAATAGTGTGGGCAAGGCAGCGGACGATGTCATCCAGGCCATGATCACCCTTGACGAGGCCGGGTACCACGGGCCCTATGCCCTTGCCCTTGCACCATCCCGGTATAACCTGCTCTTCCGCCGTTACCTGCAGGGGATAGGAACCGAGCTTGAACACCTCCGGACCATCGTGACCGGGGGTGTCTTCAAGGCCCCGGTGCTGAAGAGCGGAGGAGTCCTCCTCGCAACCGGGAAACAGTATGCCTCGATCGTGCTCGGCCAGGACATGACCACGGGATTTGTAGGGCCGGCGGGAGACAGCCTCGAGTTCTCCATTTCAGAGAGCCTCGCGCTTCTTGTCAGGGAACCGGCATCCATCTGTGTGCTCAGGGAAAAGGCATAACCCCTTTCTCCCCTCTTTTTCAATCACAATCCCCATTGCCTCTCAGCAGGACGACACAATAGCGATATTCGTGACTTCACTGGTGTGATTATGAGGAGAATCGGAGTATGAAGGTGGCTGAAATCATCCCTCTCTCCACATATGAGTGGTACCTGCCCGCTGAAGGTCACCTGGAAGGTCCGCCCTACGGGTATTCTCGCATGAAAGAGCGGGGAGAAGCGATTATCACCGTCAATTATTTTCCTGATATCCCCTTTCTGAAGAGCAGCGGTACCGCACAGCGATTGCAGGACCCGGACTGTCGCTCTCTTGTCAAGCGGCTGGTTATCATTGCCACATTTCGGGGAGAAGATACAGGAGGGGCACCCCGTCTCGCAGGGACACTCTTCCACGAGGTGAAGGGCATTGGCGGCAATATCCCCGAACAGGTGATATGCTTTCTCTGACAATCCGATACCTCCCTCGTAGCCATCATACACGAAAACGACCGGCCCCCCGGTCTCTGCATGCACCGGCATCGACACCCCGCCGATGTCCCACCGATCACAGAGGACATACATCGGCATCATGGCAATGAACGCATGCTCGGCACCATGCAGACCCCCGCAGGGATCACACCCCTCTGACCGGATCCTCTCGAATGTCCCTTCCGGGGGTGAGAACCAGAGGGCTTTTGTCGGGAAACTGAGGGGGGAAGGTCGAGTGGTTCCACCCCAAGGAGAGCGTCTTTCCGTATGATCTTGTAGGCATAATACTGCTCGGTCACTTCGACATCACCAAAACTGACCGTGGTATCCTGGATTGTCGTGGTTTCAAGGACCCCTTTGACCTGAATATCCACCGATTTCAGGGGCCGGGTGTAATAATCAACATCGGTCCGGCTCACCCGTATAATCCCGTGAAGGATATCCATCGAATCGACAAGATACTGGTCCCCCTGGTGAAGGAGGACCGCTCCCTGTGTGGGCTTCCCTGAACGCCTGGTTCCGGTCCAGGGTCTCGAGAGTCCGGCCATCTGCAATCACCCTGAAGCAATCCCGGGAGATGCTCCCCATGCTCACCAGTTCATGCGGCCTCCTGCTCCCGGAATAGACAAACCCCCGGCTGGTCCGGGAGATGAGGCGCTCCTTTATGAGGGCTTCGATCGCCGGGCAGGCATCCGGGCCAAAACTTGTGATATTCTCTCTCGTGATCGGCAGCTCTGCAGCAGCGCAGAGGACCTGCCCTGAAAGAATATACGGATTTGCCAGGTCGATGATTGCACGCTCCACAGGGGCACCAAAGAACAGATCGGGATGATGCATGAAATACTGGTCAAGCGGATTACTGCCGGCGATCAGGAATGCTGCCGAAAGCGACCCGTTCCTTCCTGCCCTGCCCGCCTGCTGCCAGGTTGCCATCATGGTTCCGGGATACCCTGCCATGATCACCGCATCGAGAGAACCGATATCGATCCCGAGCTCGAGCGCGTTTGTAGAGACCACACAGTCTGAGGTCACCTGATTTCAAACGGTCCTCGATTGCCCGGCGCTCTTCAGGGAGATATCCTGCCCGGTAGGAGCAGAGGAGATCCGGCCGTCCTCTCTTTTTCCGTACCATCCCCTCCCTGGCCCAGAGGGCGACCAGTTCGGCCATCTTCCGTGACCCTGTAAATACAAGGGCCTGGAGGTGGTGACCTATGCATTCGCCGATCAGGTGTGCGGCCTCGTTGTGGACGGATGATTGCCTGTTCCCTTCGGCGTGAGGGTTGATCAGGATAAACTGCCTGGATCCCCGTGGTGATCCGTCCCCTGCAACAAGGGTGAAGGGGACCCCGCAGAGCCGCCCGGCAAACTCAGTCGGATTTGCCAGGGTGGCACTCGATAGGAAATACCTGGGGTCCGAACCATAGTGCTGGCAGAGACGCCGAAAACGCCGGAGTAAAAAAGCCATGTGTGAACCCTGCACTCCCCGGTAACGGTGCGTTTCATCTATCACGATGAACGAGAGGCCCTTCAGGAATGAACTCCACTGGTAGTGCCAGGGGAGTATGTGGTGCAGTTCATGTGGGTTTGTAAGAATAATGCGTGATGACTTCCTGATCCCAGGCCGCCTGTCACCAGGGGTATCGCCATCATAAATGGCGGGGGATACCCCGATTTCGGTCTCTCTCTCCAGCTCCACCACTGCTTTCAGCTGGTCATTTGCCAGCGCTTTTGTCGGATATATGATGAGTGCGGTTGCTGCGGGATCCTTCCCGAGTTTTTCAAAAACAGGCAGGAGGAAGGCAAGGGTCTTTCCGGACGCGGTAGAGGTGGTAAGGATTACATTCTCACCCCTCCCGGCAGCATCGATGGCTGCGGCCTGGTGACTGTAGAGCTGGATGCCCTTGTGGGAAAGGTATGCTGCAAGGGAAAGCGAGACCGGGCTGCCTCCGTATTCTGCATTTTTTTTGGGAAACTCTCTTATCGAGGCGATCTGCCTGGAGTATACGGGATCTCCTGCTATGGCCTGGAGCAGGGAGGCGACCGTCATGAGGGATATCCCTCCTGCAGCAGACAGTAGAGGCGTGCCAGGGAGACCAGATCCTGCCGGTTGTGGGTCACGATCGGGACAAGGGGCCCGGGGTTCCCCGTGGTCATGAAGGACTCGTAAAATTCGGGTACCATTGCCCCCGGGATATCGTTCTCCCTTCCGATCCCAAGGAGGTATTGTTCAAGAGTGCCCAGCCTGCAGTCCGGGAGATCGTCTTTCCACTGCCTCCTTGAGAAATGGAGAAGGTCATAATGGGCGTTTTTAATAACCGCCGTCCTGCCGTAAAATGCCGATCTTCCGGCAAGATAGGGGATGTCGAACGCTTTCCCGTTGTAGCTGACCATACCCGGTCTCCGGAAAGATGGTCAAAGACGGCAGAAAGGGCCGGGACCTCCTCGCTGATGTCCCTGAGAAGATACTGTGAGATGCAGAGCTCACCGGACCGGATTTCGGCAAGGCCGAAAAGAATGATCGGTCGCGAAAAGAGACCGAGCGTCTCGATGTCGATAAAAAGGAGGTCGCTTGGATGGTAGAACCCGGCCGTGAGAAAGGAGGAACGATGGGAGGGAGAAAGCCAGCGGGAGACCAGCTGTTCGATCGCCGCGACATCATCCCCTGTAAGGACGGCCAGTGCCTCCCGGGCAGGTTTGCCGAATCGCCGGTGACCCGCGAGATCGGCAATCGTGGAATACCCCCTCTCCTTCAGCTCCCTCTCTTTCTCTCTCCCGATCCCATATACGAGGGTAAGGTCCGAAAGGAGTGTGGATCGGATGCGGTTTCTATCGCCCTTCCTCAGATCGACCTGTTCACGTGAGGGAATGCAGTAGCAGGTCCCTTCAGTGGTATCGCATTCGTGGCCATGAAATAGATCATCCAGCGTGGACCCCTCAAACGATGCCAGGACGCAATCCAGCCGCTGCGCCGCAAGCGTATACAGAGACTCGGAGACAGAGTTGTCATGGAACCCGGTGCGAAATGCTGAATCATTCCGGATGATCGCATACTCATGGGATTTCCCTATGCGGGATCGCCATTCACGGCTTATCGCAGAATAGACATGACCTGATTCCATGCGCGCTATGGCGATCTTCCCCCTGTATCCTTTTAATCCGGGGCGTGCACAGTGAAAGTGAACGGGGTGTCGAAAATCCCTTATATTCCCGGTATCCACTTTTTATTTATCAGACATATGGAGGGACCGGCCTGTCTGGCGGGTCTCAATGAAGCATCGGTAGTCTGGAGATACCTCAAAATGGATCCTGAAGCTGTCCTGATCGACCTGGACGGAGTCCTGTATGAAGGGGAAACACCGGTTCCTGGAGCGGTGGCTACCCTCTCGTATCTGACGGACAATGGGTATCCTTTCAGGTTCGTATCCAACACGACAAGGAGATCCCGGGAGACCATATCCCGTCGATTGGCATCAATGGGCTTTGCTATTCCCGTTTCACATATATTCACTCCCTGTGCGGCGGCAGTCTCGTATATCTCCGGGAAAGGGGAGAATTCCGCCTTCAACCTGACCGCCCCTGAAGTAGCTGCTGAAATGAACCGCGAAGGGATCCGGCATTCTGCAGAAGGTGCCAGGTTTGTAGTGGTAGGTGATGCCGGGGATCTTTTCACGTATGCCCTCCTGAACGGAGCATTCCGCAAGCTTCTTGAGGGAGCGGAACTCATCGCCCTTGAAAAGGATCGCAACTGGATGGGAAACGACGGGATGATGCTCTCTGCAGGACCTTTCGTAGCAGCCCTTGAATACGCCTCGGGAAAAAAGGCGCGGGTGATGGGAAAGCCCTCCAGGGACTTCTTCATGCGTGCACTGGCCTCCCTGAATGCCCGGCCCGAACATTCGGTAATGGTCGGCGATGATGTGGTGACGGACGTTTTGGGTGCTATCGCATGCGGCCTCAGCGGCATCCTTGTAAAGACAGGGAAATTCCGGCAGGACACGCTTGAAAATGCACCGATACCTCCTTCAGGAGTTATATCATCGATAGCTGACCTCCCCCGCCTCCTTGCATCAGGGGAGTCTGTCCTGGCCGATGAACCAGAAGCAACAGTATCTCCTCCTTTTTACGGTGGTGGCAGGGATGCTGCTCTCTACCGGTTGTGTCAGCTACCTGCATAGTTACCTCCCGTCCGCAACCTACCCTGAATCCATCCCCGGCCAGGGGGCACGTTCCAGGCACTTCCGGAATACACGTTTGGATTCGAGGACTTCACGGTGACTCTCACCACACCTGTCGATCAGGAAGTGTATGCCGGCGCGCGGATGGCCGAGAAAGGGGTAAGGATTTTTAACACCTCAATGAAGGATGACGAATGGCGCACGGGCCTCTATCGGGCGATGACGACAGACCCTGCCCAGGATCAATTCTTTCGCGACCTCACCAATGAATTCCGTGGAATCCGGACCCGAAACAATCTCGATTCAGATGAATATCTCGAACTGATGACGGTATTTGTCCAGTCAATCCCCTATAAGAACCAGAGCCTCTCAAGCCCCAAGTATCCTGTCGAGACATATGGTGACGGGGAAGCAGACTGCGATGACAAGAGTATGCTCCTCGCCGGGCTTCTCGCACACGAGGGGTATGGGGTAGCGCTCCTGTATTTTGGTCCTGAACAACATATGGCGGCAGGGGTAAGCTGCCCCGGAAAGGGGTACCGCGATACAGGATACGCCTTTATCGAGACCACAAGGGTAAGTCTTGTTGGTACCGGGTCAGAGGTCCTTGCGAATAATGTCACCCTGGTGTCCGATCCGCTGGTAATTCCTATAGGGACCGGAACGATGGGCTACACCCGTTGCAATGAGACCCTTGCGATATATGCCGAACTCGCCGAGGTAAGTGTGCAGCTGGAAGAGATCAGGAAAGACCTTGGCGAGCGTGAGTCCGCCTTGATGGCAAAGCGATCAGCATCTTGAAGACCTCGATCCTGCAATTGAACAGATGCGGACCATCGGTGACTATTCGGCCTATAACCGGATGGTGGCTGACTACAACAGGAAAGTCCGCGAATATAACCAGGAACTGGATACCTTCAATGAAATTTCTGGAGAATACAGCCGTCTTGCCGAACGATACAATTACATTATCGGGCATGAACATGACAGGGAAGGGACCTATCGGACTTTGTTTGGATCGCCCTCCTGATACATTGCAGTGAGTGCCGGATGGAATTTCGTCCAGGACTGGTGACAG
>CAWIVM010000016.1:0-239031 GCA_963839585.1 uncultured Methanoregulaceae archaeon | reverse complement strand
TCACATCGCTTACCCAGTGCTCCCCCAGGTAGATACGGGAGGGACCGATGAGCACGATCAGGGTGGCACAGACAGATATGGCAGTCCATCGCACCCAGCCGGCGAGAAACTTCCAGGAGAGATAGGCAACAAAACCAAAAAATACCACGAAGAAGAGGACATGGCCGCTGGGATACGCGTACTGGTTGAAGGACTGGAATATGTCGGACGGGTTCATGCTGAAGCTGGGCGGGCGCGAGCGGCCGACGAGCATCTTCAGCACCCCCGCAAGGATACCGCTGCTCAGGGTGGCGACCACGAATGCCGCTTCAAGCCATCTCTTCTTGTAGGCACATACTGCCGCGACCGCAAAGACCAGGAGCACAGGCATCCACCCGTCCCCGAGAAAACTCACCGCGGTCATAAGAGCGGCAAATGCCGGGTTATCCTCCCCCCGAAGCGCAAAGGCGACTTTCAGGTCGAAGGGAAAGACTCCAAAGGCCCAGGCAGCAAGGGAGAGTACGATTCCGCTGATGAGCAACAGAACGAGGATAACAGCCAGTTTTCGATCCACGATAATTTCTCAGGAGGTGTAATCTCATATTATTATGCAATTACACCTGCTGAATCCGGTAACTCTGATCTCTCCTACCTCTTCGTATTTTCCCTGACCTGATACAGAGATCGGTACCCCCTACACCTGTTCCCTACGGAAGACGAGGCATTCAATCATTCATTGATATACAATTATCAGGAGACCGAAAAGGAATCATCTACCAAAGAGATCTCCGCCTGGAAGGATACCCTCATCTTCCTCAACTCCACCCTCTCCTTTCGTGACCTGCCCGGTTGACATTTTTCCTGGTATCACTCCACCCTCTTTTCTTGTCCCGCTTGTCACAAATTTCACGTTTTATAAACAAATGATTCACAAAATTTGAACAATATGATCATGTAGCACGAAGGATGTGGCAATTTGACCCGGGATGGCACCGGAAGGGAGTATCCCACCGGAGTTGAATATCCTGACTATAAGGACATCATATCCCCTGGATCCCCCGTCCTCAATCACACCAGCATCGTAGCAATGCCGGCGTATATCGTGCATAGTATTATCGAGCAGAACTAGCACAGACTAATTCATGAGATTGCCCCCAAAACCCACCATTTTTTTCATCGCAGTTCTTGGTATACTCCTTCTCTGCACGATTGCGCCGGTAGCCGCAAGTCTTCCGAGCGTTATCATCACCGAATACAAGGTCACACCTGCGGTCCTGCTACCCGGCGAGCAGGGTATCATCAGCGTGACGGTGAGTACTACTGCCGACAAGGCAACCCTTACCCAGTCCTATCTCTCCGATACCACAGAGACCACCACGAACATTGATATCACTGCCCCGATTGACAGCGTCACGATGGTCGGAAACGGGATCCAGGTGATCAGCAAGGGGTATTACCGGGTTGGAGATATCGGCCCGGGGCAGTCAATCCCCCTCTCATTCCTCATCAAGGCACCGGCTGAGGCCGGGATCTACTTTCCCGAGATATGGATCCGGGTCTCGGATGCCCGGAGCCTGAAATATCCTATCCCGGTGAATGTGAACAGCGAAGTGGGAATCCAGAAGAGGCCGCAGATCAGCATTGGAAAGCAGCTCCCTGCCAGTGTCAAGCCCGGAGATGATTTCAATGCAACCATCCTCCTTGAGAATACCGGGCAGCTCTCAGCAAGCAATCTCATAATCTCGGTGAACTCATCCACCCCTTCCATCACCTCAAAGACCCCCGGCACCTACCATATCGAGCGGCTTGGCCAGGGGGAAAGCCAGGCGATAACCATGGAGTTTTCGACCGACAGGAATGTACCACTCGGGCTCAGCCCGGTAACCCTGTCATCGAACTACCAGGAACCCGACGGAGCATTCCGGCAACAGGTCGAGACTCTCGGGGTGAATATCAGGGGCAAAGCGCAGTTGGATATCTCCCAGATCACTACGGATCCTGACATTATCCAGAAAGGAGACCAGTTTACCCTTATCATCAGGATTGAGAATACCGGCACTGATGATGCCAAATCGGTGGATGCCACAATCGATATCCCGCTTTCGGGAACAAAGGAAGCATTCGTCGGGAAAATCGAACCAGCTAATGATGCACCGGCACCGTTCAACCTCCAGGCCGACAGATCGGGTGATATCCCCTACACGCTGACCATCCAGTACCGAGGATGAGTACGGTCCAGGCGAGCAGGTACAGGAACTTCACCTGAATGTATACGGCAACAACAATACTCCCATGATCCTCGGGGTTGTTATTCTCATTATCCTGGCAGGGTTTTGGGTACTGGTATTTCATCATCCGTCGTAAACCAGGAACCGGCAATGTTTGAGGATTCAAAGGTCGCCTTCTTCCTCGCGAAGCGGTCGATTGCAAGGGGAAACAAAGGAACCCTCTCCCTTACCATCCTCATTATCGGGATGGTGTTTGTGAACCTGATCTTCCTTCCCTCCATTATTTCAGGAGTGGCAGTGCTGTTCAACCAGCAGACTATCGACTACAGCTATGGGAACCTTGTGATCGAACCGAAAAAGAACCAGGTGTATATCAACAATGCTAACGAACTCCAGAGAAAGATTGAACGGATTCCCGGCGTGACCGGGGTCTCTCCCCGATATCTCACCGGGGCAACGATCGTCTACAAGGGAAACGAGGTTACCCCGCTCTTGTATGCGATCAATCCAGATGATGACCGCCGGGTTCTTAAGATCGCATCAAAGGTCGCCAGCGGGGAGTATTTGGGGGATGGAGATACCGACCAGATCGTGATAGGGTTCCGGCTTGCCGGAAACGACAATGAGAAACTTGACGTCATCCCCTCTCTCGGGGGCGTGGATGTGGGGAAGGTGGTCGATGTCACGTTCAACAACGGGGTGACCAGGCAGTACCCGGATCAAGGGGATTATCAACTCCGATTCCTATGATGTCGATTCCAACGCGTTCATCACGAAGAAAGAGTACGAGTCGGTGTTCGGCCTGGAGGACAAGGCGAACCAGATGCTCGTGCGGACCCAGGAGACCGGCAACGAGGAAATGATGAGAAATACCCTGATGGCGTTCGGTGTCCAGGAGAAGATCTGGACCTGGCAGGAGAAGTCCGCCAATTTCCTGAACCAGATTATCGGCAGTTTCAATATCATCAACTTCATCGGCACGATCGTGAGTCTCGTGATCGCCATCGTGGTCATCTTCATCGTGATCTTCATCAACACGGTCTACCGCCGAAAACAGATCGGCATCCTGAAAGCGATCGGGATTGACCGCTCGGTCATCATCACCTCATACGTGTTCCAGGCCCTGTTCATCTTTGCCATCGGCACGATCATCGGGTGCGGCTTTCTGGTGCTCATCCTCCAGTTGCTTGCGGCAAACCCAATCGTCTTCCCGGGGGGCCGGTTGCCCCGGTGGTGGATGCGATGCTCATCATCCGGTCAACCATGAGTCTCCTGGTGGTTTCACTGATTGCCGGATACATTCCTGCATGGATCACGACGAAAGAGGATATTTTGTCCGCAATACGGGGTTGACATGATTATCGGCCGTGATATCCGGAGATTCTATGGGATTGGCGCCGTACAGGTCCGTGCCCTGGACGGGGTGTCCCTTGAGATCAGGAAAGGAGAATTTGTAGGCATCATGGGTCCCAGCGGGAGCGGGAAATCGACGCTGCTCCACATGCTCGGTCTCCTCGACCGTCCCACCAGCGGGTTCCTCTCGATCGACGGGATCGATGTCGGGGCCCTTGATGAACGGTCACGGACGGTGTTCCGCCTGCAAAGGCTCGGCTATGTCTTCCAGGACTATGCCCTCGTACCCGAGCTGACTGCACAGGAGAACGTGTACCTCCCCTCGATGGCCCGGGGGATGACCTCCCAGGAGTGCACGCTCGTCTGCAGTGAAATTCTTGGTGTCGTGGGTCTTGGTGACCGGATCCATCACCTCCCCTCCCAGATGTCTGGTGGCGAGCAACAGCGGGTCGCGATCGCACGGGCTCTTGTAAACCGGCCGGCCCTCCTCCTCGCAGATGAACCCTGTGCAAACCTGGATACCCAGAACTCGAGAATTATTCTTGACCTTTTTAAAAGATTGAACAAGAATCTCAATCAGACCATCGTCATGGTCTCCCACGAGGAGTGGCATAAAGTCTACTTCGACCGGATCATTTCCATGAAAGACGGGATCATTGAAACGGAAAAAACCGACAATCTGGCTTGAACGCAGGGAATGTATTCTGTCCGGATCGATGTTCCGATTTACTCATCGTATCGTAGAATCATTCCTTGTTTTTAATTCGTGATCTATCCGGTATTGAATCCCGCTCTCAAACCCAGCAGTGTAACTCCTATGGAGGATAAAATCTGAAAATGAGTTTTTTAAAAGGAGGGATCAAAAAAAATATGAGATGACCAGGACACCATCACCGGTTGATGTTCACCACTTTTGCCGGGGGGAACCCGTTAAAGTAGGTCGATGACGCGATCGAATAGGCACCGATGTTTTCCGAGAAGACCAGGTCACCGATCTCAAGGTCGGGAGCTCTGCAGAGAGGGTGATGGTGTCAAAGGAGTCACAGGTCGGCCCGAAGACCGCTGATATACGGCGCTCCCCTGCCTTGAACGGGAGGACCGGGTAGGTGCAGTGGTCGAAGATCTGGCCGGAATACGTGTGGTATACCCCGTCATTGATGTAATAACACGGTTTTCCATCGCGGACTGCCTTTCCGACCACCTTTGCCACCAGCGTGCAGGCGTTTGCAACGAGGAATCTTCCGGGCTCGGCAAGGATCTGGATGTCGGAGGGGAAGAGCCGCTTGATCTCGTTGTTCAGCTTCTTTGCCAGGGTCTTCAACGACTTGACCCCCGGGTGGTATTTTACCGGGAACCCCCCGCCGATGTCAAGGATCCTGATCTTCCGGTCCAGCCGTGTCTCTGCCTCATCGATGATATTGGCGGAGAGCTGGAGCGCCTGCATGTAATTTTCAAAATTGGTGCACTGGCTGCCGACGTGGAAACTCAACCCCTCGACGACCAGGTCCATCCCGAACGCCTCTGAGATCAGGTCCACCGCTTCACCAGGATCAGCCCCGAACTTCGAAGAGAGCTCTACCATTGAGCCGGTATTTGGCACCCGGAGCCTGAGCACGAGGCCGGCGTGAGGGGCATGCTCCCGGATCTTTTTCAGCTCCTCGCGGTTATCGAACGTGACCAGCGGTTTATACTGGTCAAGCGTCCGGAGCGTCTCGATCGGTTTTATGGTATTGGCATAGATGATCTTGTCCCAGATCCAGTCCTGCCGCTCCGCATCAGGCATGCCCCTGATATTCTCGTAGACGATCATGAATTCGGGGAGGGACGCGACATCAAAACTGCACCCCATGTGAAAGAGGGTCTTTACGATCTCCGGGGTGGAATTTGCCTTGACCGCGAAGTATACCTGGACATCTGGCATATACTGCTTGAATTCCCTGTAATTCTGACGGATCTTTTCATGGTCGATGACAAAGATCGGGTAACCATGTTCCCGTGCCAGTTCCTGCAGCATCTTCTTCCTGCCCCGGCTTATGGCAGGACTCTCGTCACACTTTTCCTTTTTCATGCCCTGTTCCCTTTCTCTCTCGTAGTTGTGTACATGAGTGATTCATTGCACGAATAAGAAGTTTTTGAATTGAGCAACGTTCACTGGGAAGTATCGGGCCTGGGATGATACTGCCCGTAGTGTGATACAGGTTGTTTAAACAGGATGGAGTGTATCGGTTATCGCAAAAGGGACCAATGCCTTCTCCTTGGGGGAGCCAATACAGGAGCATGAGGCACATAGGGAGTAACGATTACTGTGACCGGAAACGTTCTGTTTCTCAATGCCAGTGATCAAATGCTCATGAGCTTGTTCAGTTGGTATCGATCGGCGTGACCCTGGCCACCCAAATAATACCCCGCCAGATGTACCACTGATTTAAAAGCTGCAGGGGTTACCATCGAGGAACGTTATTGATGGAACCTTTCCATTTTCAATGCCCGGGATCACAGCTTCAGAAGCGCCGGCAGCTCCCGCGCCCATGCAGCAATTGCATTCCAGTCCCGGAAATCTTTGCAGTGGAGTCCGTTCCGTGTCGTATAGGCGATGAGAATTCATGCGGACATGGCGAGGTATTGGGTAATAGGGAATCTGAATATGCGGGTGGAAATTCTGGATTTTATGCCCGATGTACAATTAAATCATAGTATTGTTGTTGATCTCGGATGCGGCTAGAATAGCCGCTCAAGCTATCAGGGCGTCTCAAGTAAATTATGAGAGAGGCTCTATAGCTTACTTCGAACAAGGGAAGATTTATAGGTTTATATACAAAATTTAAATAAATTTCAATTATAGTAGAGTAGGAAAATGATTTTATGGCGGAAATTCGGCTCTTCATTCAGTGTTTTATTGCACTGGCATTTGTACTTTGTTTAATTTCTCCGGTTACGGCAGAGTCGATCTCGATACCAGCAGATAGCACTACGATGAACCTGACTACAATGACAACTCCCTATTCTGATTCAGCAATTTTACCACCGGCTGCGAATTTTACCGCTAATGCCACATCAGGAAATGCTCCTTTCCTGGTCCAGTTTAACAACACCTCCAGTGGTAATGTGACCACCCATGCATGGGACTTTAACAATGACGGGTCTGTTGACTCGATGGTAGAGAATCCTGTCCATACTTACACAAATCCTGGAATGTACACCGTCAACTTAACCGTCATCGGACCGGGAGGAAGTGACAGCAAGGTCAGGACAGATTATATTGCTGTGACAGCAAAACCCGTTGCGAGCCGCATTCCTTCATTCCCATTCCTGGATGGGAACCGGACCTCGTTCATTTACCCGGATGATGGGAACCGGACCTCACCCATTTACCCAGACGATGGAAACCGGACCTCATCCGTTTACCCCGATGGGAACAGAACTTCATCCGTTTACCCGGATGATGGGAACCGGACCTCCCCCATTTACCCAGACGATGGAAACCGGACCTCATCCGTTTACCCCGATGGGAACAGAACTTCATCCGTTTACCCGGACGGCAACATGACGTCATCCGTTTACCCAGACGGCAACATGACGTCATCCGTTTACCCGGACGGCAACAGAACTTCATCCGTTTACCCCGATGGTAACAGACGTCATCCGTTTACCCAGACGGCAACATGACTCATCCGTTTACCCGGACGGCAACATGACCTCATCCGTTTACCCAGACGGCAACATGACCTCATCTCGTTTACCCGGACGGAACAGAACTTCATCCGTTTACCCAGACGGAAACAGGACGTCATCCGTTTACCCGGACGGCAACATGACGTCATCCGTTTACCCGGACGGCAACATGACGTCATCCGTTTACCCGGACGGCAACATGACGTCATCCGTTTACCCGGACGATGGGAACAGGACCTCCACCTTTGACAGCCCTTACATTCATCAAATCAATTCTCCACAAATGGATGGATCAGATCTAATCCTAATTTTTTAACCGGGAAAATTGAAAGAGTGGGATCCTTGATGTATACGTCCCTCATGAAAGATTTTCTGACATGGAATGCCAGAACTATTGTTCAAAAATCACCATTGATCTATGACCATGACTCCTGATCAGGACTGCCTCCAGTGCGGACGCTGCTGCGAACGGTGGGGATGGGGCCAAAAAGGGATCAATGAGGACCTCGTACCCTGGCTAGAGACCAGGCGCCTGGATATCCTGCAGCACGTCACCATCTGGTTCAACGATGGGAGAAAGGTCAGCGGGTCTGCCCTCTCGATCGATGACCTGCCCCGGATCTCCCGGATCCGCTACTGGCAGGATCCTGATGGGACGGAACTGAGGAGATGCCCCTTTTTCTGGAGATCGGACGATGGAAGATCATGGTGCAGGATCCATGATGTCAAGCCACGGGTATGCCGCGAATTCACCCCCTGGAACTGGAAGAACCTTGACTACTACGGAAGCTGCCCGGCATGCAGGGACAAAGCGCCGTAAGGCAGTAGTAAAAATTCCCGGGAAAATAAGGGTTATCTCCTGATCGCTCCTGCAACAAGCCCGCCAAAGAATGCAAAGAGTGCAAGATAGAGGGTAATCGTGATAAACAGGAAGTAACCGGTGCTCGCCTGGGGAAGGTATTCGGCTATTGGCGGCGATAGCATCCCTGCAATCATCACCAGGCGCGATAACAAGAGTGGCAAATATCCCGGCAATAAATCCTGCTTTCCCGGCATTCATGACACCACCTTTTGCAATAAACCCGGCAACGAATCCGCCGAGGAGAGGGCCAAGGAAGGGGATCATCAGATCGATAATGACGATGATGGCCGCCCCTATCCCTGCCCCCAGCCAGAAGTTGTGCTTCGCATCTGCCATATCGGATTTCACCTGGAGAGTGATGGATTTATCCCGGATATAAAGATGGAGGCCAGCAAAAAAATGCGCACGTATCCCCTCATCAATTGGAATGAATTGTTGTCAAAAACGGGGAATTGCGCCAAACGACCGAGATATTTCATTTATTCACTCCAAAAATTATTTATCTGTCTGCTTTTCTATTGGATACTGCTTAATTCGCATGAAACGGGAAACAAAATCCATCGCACTGTTTGATGACGGCTCCAGGGTATCCACTGTACCTTAAACTCCATTTTCAGAATACCCCTGGTTTCTCAGTCACCAGGGTCTACTCGAGGGAAGAACTCGAACACAGGATGAGAAAAGACCCAGGTCGATATCATCATCGCTCCCGCCAGGAACCCCGTTCATGGATATTCCCAAGGATGCAACGGAGCCAGGCTCTGTCTCTTCTGGAGTCCTGTAAAACCCGGAAAGACCGTTCGTTCCCGGGACCGGCTCTCGTTCCTCTTCGAGATAGAAACCCCTGATACCTCACTCTCGTACCATTCATCCGGCGATGAGTCCATCCCGGAGCAATTTGATTCACTTGGACGGTTGCTTGCGAGGATTGACCGGTATCACCGGGATTTTGTCCGGTTCCAGGCAGATACGGAGATCCTCCAATCTATCGTTGAAGAGACCATGACCGGGATCCTCTCCCTGATCCGGAACAGGATCCAGTGGACAAACCGCGAAGCACAAAGGATGCTTGGACGAACAGAGAGGGAACTGACAGGAAAAGAATTTTCCTCGCTCTTCCCTGAAGATCGGCACTATCGTGAGGCGATCGGCCAGATCTCCCGGAACCGTGGCTCCGGGGGATGGGGATGGGCCCGCTGCCCGCTCGTCGGCAAATCAGGCGAAGTCGTGGAATGCACCATAAGGATGCGACGGCTGAACCCGATGAACGCGGAGAAAGGCTCCCTTGTGCTGATCGAAGACGATCACGAGAAGCGACACCTGGAATGGACAATCGGCAAGTACCAGGAGAAGATGGCAAAAAATGAGATGAAATATCTCGAAGCACTCCGGCAAATGGACCAGGTCGTCATAAAAACCGATCCCAACGGTGCAATCACCTTCTGGAATACCCGTGCAGAATCGACGTTTGGGTTCAGCGCCGGGGAAGTAACCGGGAAAAACATTGTCGCGGTCACCTGCGATACCGGTTCACGGTCGGCAAACGACATGGCCGTACTCCTTTACGACCCCGGCCCCGGTCATGAGAACGCCCCTCTGCAGATCCTCGAGAACAGGAAGAAGGACGGCCGGCACCTCTGGGCTGCCTGGAACACCCTTCCCTGCCGGGACCTGGCCGGAACAATGGCCGGCATCGTATGGATCGGACAGGATATCAGTGATGGTGACCCGTCAGGACCCTCCACCACAGGGACCGGTCCATGGAAACAGCAACTCCTGGAAGGGACCGATGTCGCAGAAGAGGTCTTTGACATCCTGTTCCACACGGCAATACAACTGGGGAGGGGAGGCAGGGAGTCCAGGAAGATCGGCACCTCCTTTCTTGTCGGTGATGCGGAGAGGGTCATGGCGCATTCACGGCAGTGCTCTATCAATGCTTTCGAGGGAAAGGAGCAGAAGCAGCGGATGCTCCAGGACCGTGGAAATGTCGAGAATATCAAGAATCTCGCTCTCCTCGATGGTGCCTTTGTCATCGGGGGGTCCGGGTTCATCCATGCATCCTCCCGCCATCTCCTCGCCGATCTTGCCGATATCGCAATCCCGCAAGGCTTCGGCACCCGCCATGCATCCGTTGCAGCAATGACGAAAATGACCCGTTCGATCGGGATCGTCGTCTCTGAAAGTGGCGGTACCATCACCCTGTTCAAGAAGGGAACGCTGGAAAAGCAGATTGAACCGTGAATAGCCGGAAGGGGAACCGGAATTATGGGGCAACATTATGAGAGAAGACGTTAAGTCATTTCACGGCAAGCACTACGATTCCGGATAAAAGAGTACTCATCCATAACTATGATTACCATGACAACCAAGAGTAGCCCCATGCAAAGGAGTGGAGTGAGACATAAACAATGGGAGATTGCCGATTCGCTCTGTTCCTATCTTAAAAACGGCAGGGTGGTCTACGGACAGGTCAACGAGATCATCAGTACCTGCAAGATAGATGCTGATGGGTACACTGTTGCAAAATTTCTCGAGCGGGCCCAGTCAATGGCTCATTCACCGTTCCTGGTCCAGCGGACATCCAATCAGAAACGTCCCTACAGCGGCCTTTTTTATCGGATTCAACTGAAGGGAAAGTAGTTCGAGGTTTTCCCGAATTATTCCCGATCCTTGGGAAAACTCCGTGAGATGAAGAATTCTAAAGCTGGTCTATTTGCCCATTGATGACGCGGAAATCTATTTGCAGACCCATTTTTCAAATTCTTTTTTCTGCTTGTTGCTGACGTTCAAGTGCAATAATCCTGTCCGAACAACCATCTGTCGGGAGTACTATGCAATGGCATGACCCACCGTGCACAGGCCTTTCTGCTGCAGAAGGGTTCGATATCTATCCACTCACCATTGCGCACAGGTCCTGCTGTATCGGAGTGCACTACGCTCGTGGTATGCCAGACAAAATGGCAGGGAAAGGAGCTCCCTCTTTTCCCTGTCACGAGAAATCCGCCTTTCGATATGACTGATAAAAGTAAGGGGCCAGAGCAGTATATAGGGGTAGCAACCAGCATCTGTTCCATCCGAATTCATCAGGAACGGGAGGTCACTGGGGATAGATGCTTCCCTTTTATCATTGAAATGGGGTATAGATACAGATATCTCCCGGGTCATTCTTCACCTGTCTGGAGCGATCAATAGGGAGATTGATCCGATCCAGGGAGGTTTCCAATGAAGACCAGGCAACAGGAATACCTCGGGAGGAATCTCCAGCTCCGGGACGGCAAGGTTGTCCCGGAGCAGTGAAGAACCGGTCCGGATTTCGTGATTCCGGTCTGAAAAACCATCCCGCACCAGAGGGATACGCACATGAAGGTACGGACACTGCTGCATATTTTGCGGATCGAGGGCCTGACGCCTTTTACCGGATGTGCAGTCCTTATCGGTATTGCCGTCACCCTCTGGGAGACCGGGTCTTTTGCGGCAGAATGGGATCTTTTTCTTATTGCTGCCGTTGCCGCATTCCTTGTGCATGTCGATGCCCACATCTGGAACGATATCATGGATCTCGATATCGACCGGCGTGAAAAGAGCAGGGAGACCGGACGCGACCGCCCTCTCGTGTACGGCTGGGCGACTGTCGGTGAGTACAAAACGATGTCGTTGATCCTCACGACCGTCGTGGTGATCCTTGCCGCATATCTCACCACCTTTCGGATATGGATGCCGCTCTTTTTTCTCCTTGGATTTTTTTTCGATTACGGGTACAACCACCCGCGGATTGCTCTGGGTCACCGGCCTTTTACCGAATGGTACATCTTCCCCTGGCTTGTCGTGGGGGTGACCGTCACCATTGTGTACGCTGCTACCGGTATCTTCTCATTGCTCGCATTCCTATTGTCTCTCATGCACGGAATGACGGTGACGTGTTTTGGGGTCTCCATGATGCGCAGGGACGCCGGTTCCGATTCTGTGGGAGGGAAACGTACCACCGCGGTCGGGTATCCTGAAGCTCCCCACTCCACGATGTACGGGATACTAACCATGCTGCTTGCAGTAATCATGATCCTCCCGCTGACCATGCTTCTTGGCACCGTAAACCTCGCATATTTCCTCTGCCTCACCACCGCTGTCTTCGCTGCAATCAATACAGTTCTTGGGGCCAGGATCGACCAGCTCTGCACTCGTGCCATGTACTCAGTCTTCCCGGATTTTGAGGAGAGGGCAAACAAGCTGATGCTGCAGCAGATCGGGGCGTCGACTGTCCATGCGGTAGCCGTCTCGATCATTCTGGTAATCGGAGGAGGGTTTGTGTGAGGATCGCTGTTGCAGGGGCCGGGATTGCAGGGGCATACGTTGCCCGTCTTCTCGGGGAGAAAGGGATCGAACCGGAACTCTTCGATGGCATGGAGCACGATACCCGCTGCGGATACAGGTCCTGCGGGTGGGGTGCTCCCCGAGCGATTGGGAGCTACCTTGCACGAGCAGGTTTGAACTTTGAGGACTACCTTCTGGAACCGATGCGTTCCATGACCTTCGATGGCCTTGTCGCAAGAACCCCGCTCTGCACCATTGACAAGCCCCATCTCCTGAGGGATCTCGCTTCAGGGCTTCCCGTGCACAGGCAACCGCTGGGCACGAAGGAAGCTGATTCCTTCGATGTCATCATCGATGCAACGGGGATCAGCCGTGCGTTCCTGCCCCCCTGCAGGTCGGACCTGGTCCTGCCGACGGTGCAGCAGAGGATGAAGGTGGAAGCTCGGGGAAGTGCACATCTCGGGGCAGGGGTGTATGGGAACAGGATCCCGGGACTCGGTTACTTATGGATCTTTCCTCTCGGCAATGGGCAGTTTCATATCGGTGTCGGCGGGATTCGTCTTGAACGGCATGAGAGCATCCTGGACCAGTTTTACGAAGAGCATGCCGATCGGTATTCCTTTACTCCGATCTGCAGTTGCAGAGGAGCGGTCCGGGTCGCCTCACCGTATTACTCGGCACCTCTCCATGCCTCACGATTACGGGGGGATGGGACCTTCCAGCGGATTATTGGTGTGGGTGAGGCCATCGGGACCGTCTCGCCTTTTACCGGTGAAGGGATCCTCTACTCATTGGAATGTGCCCGGCTGCTTTCCGATTCCTGGCCGGATGTGGGACAGTATGCAGCGAGCGTCCTTTCCAGGTTCCAGTGGATGAGAAAAGAGCGTGAGACGCTCGATTACCTGCTGTCAATTGGAAAAGAGCACGGACCGCGGCTCTGTGACCGGTGGCGGTTCTACCAGAATGCCCGGCGATCTGGGATCACTCTTTCCCTGATTGAAGCGTTCCGGCGGATGGGAAGCCTCTCGAGATGGGTGGAAAACCCCTGATCCGAGCAAGGTATTTTCGAAGGTTCATACCGGGATCCTATTTTCTGCGGCGTAACTATCGACCTACTCCTGATACAGTGCAACGAAAATGTTACTGACCGGTCAGCATACCCACCGGATACTATATCCCCGGGGGTATCCTGCATCAATGCCGACCCTGACGATTTTTCCAAAAATCATCAGAAAGGCTGATTATATATTCACCCGGACGCAAACTCTTGAGTACCTCATGGAGAAGAAAAAGAGCGTTCTTGTGGAGGTGCAGATCGGGAAGATCCTTGCATCCGTCTTTCTTATCGGTATCGGGCTCCCGCTGGTCCTTGGGGCGCTTCTTGCAATTCCCCTGACCACGGTGCTCTCCTTTATCGGCTCCATAGCCCTTCTCCAGGCACTTGCCGCACCGGTCGGGGTACTCCTTGGCTTCGAGCCATGGGTGGTCCTCGCGATCATGACCTCCTTTGCGGTCGGGGTATGCCTTGCCATCTGGGAGTTGCTCCAGACCTTTGCCCTCACTTCAGACCGGGTGAACCGCTGGATTGGCAGGGTCGAGCTGAAGATGCAGGACCACAAGTACCTTCACCGCTATGGCCCGATATCCTGCATCTTGATCGCATGGATCCCGGGAATCGGTCTCTATGGCACGCCGGTAATAGCCTGGATCCTCCGGTGGGACCGGATATTGTCCGTGGTCTTCACGGTAACCGGTTTTTTCCTCGCCTCGCTCCTGATGCTGATTATTGCAGAAGGGGCCTCGATAATCATAGGATAAAAGAGTGTGATGGTGCGTGACTGCGGGGGTGCCGATCATCATGGACCGCATTTTCATACCCGGTGCTTATTCCGGGGTACAGACAATATTCACCCTGCGAAAAGGGCAGGACCGGGAAAGAAAGCTCACCCGGTTCACATAATACGGATACGCTCACACTTCCCTGAACTCTGCATCGATAACCCCGGGTTCATGTGGTCCTCCCCGCAACAACACGACAATGGCCCCGATAATCGCGACAGCCCCGGCAACCATCAGAAATGCCCCGAGAAGCTGGAAGATCAGGACGACCGAACGCTGGAGAAAGACAAGGACCACGATACCAAGCCCGGCAAGGAGGAATCCTCCTGCTGCAAGGAGGACTCTCCGTATTGCAGGGGCGGGCTGGAAGAGAGCCGTAAATGCCCCGATCAACCCTGCAATAACGCATCCTGCCCCGATCACGATGGCAATGAACGTTGCAGTGCTTTCCGGGTTCAGGAATGAATACACGGCAAGGATCACTGCAATAACACCAAGGACGAGCGGAACTGCGAAAAATCCCCCGCTGCCCTTCGCGAGGAATGCTGCGGCTGCAAGAAGGACGATCCCTGCAAGAAGGGCAATCACCGCAAAGAGGTAGATCACAAGCCTGAGCGAGAGATCGGGGAATAAAAAGAACAATCCCCCGATGAGAAGGCCGATTATCCCAAGGGTGAGCGGATACTTCCAGGAACCTGTCGTGCAGATCATGCCGTAGGATGCCATTATACTGGATATTTCGCCATCAGACATTAACCCTCTGGGTAGTGGGGGGATGCAGCAGAGCGAAGAGATCCAGTCCATCTCCTGATCGACCCGGGCAGATGTGGCATCCTGCTGTTCCCGCCGGAAATTTCCACCCGCGATACCAGGAAAAATGGGATCGCCCTAGTGCTTCACCCAGACACCTGCTGCACTCTCATGGAAAATGAGGCAGCTTCTGCAGTTCAGGATGGGGGTTGCATATCAGAAAATACGGTGCATTTGCCGGTTGCCTCATCCCTCTGAAAATAAATCCCGCAGAAAAGCAAACACCTGCCCTTGGGATCTCATGCCCTCCCGCCAGTTGGTGGGAGAAGGTCCCTGATCGCTTTCTGGGTGAGCCGACCCTTCTTCCCGATCACTTCCGAGACCCTGATCCGGCAGATCCGGCCAGTGACCAGGTAACTCTCGCCCATCAGGTCAAGCCCTCCTTCGGAAAAGTCATCGATGCAGAGCGGGATTGCGGGTCCTTGAAAAGGCGGTGTGCTTGACACCGGGCTGACGAACAGTTCGCCTTTTCCCGAGGCTCCCAGGACGACCGCCGGTCGTACCTTCATCCCGCGTCCACTGGAAATACAGAGCGGGACGAGAAGGACATCCCCGCGGAAATAGGATCCCATGACGAAAAAATATCAGCACACGGGTACATAAGGCATCCGGTGAGGCACGGGAGAGAGAAGGACCTCACCCCGGTCAAGCAGGAACGTTTCGGGTCGTGGGGGTCACCATCATTGTTCCCGGGTTATCAACGATTCACTCCAGTCCCGTGACAAGTCCCAGGGTAATTCGATCCCTGGTCACTCTCATTTACCCGGGTTTTTAGTCAAGCGACCAGGAGAACATTCCTCCAGGCTCTCTCCCTACTCTCCCAAATGAAACGGCTCTACCGCTCGAAAACGGAACGGTTGCCTGGCGGAGTCTGGAGCGGTATCGGCCATGAGTGCAATACCGATCCGCACCTGATCCAAAATCCGGTGGGAACTACCCGCCCTGCTGATCCATCGGTTTCGGGGTGATTGCCACTATCGCTGCCTGGAAACGAAATACCGGAAAAACCGGAGGACCATTCCGGGATTGAAGGGGTTATAAAAGGTGCATGTGGTGAGAGAGCAATGATCCGAGCCCGCCCTTCTTATCGCGTCAGCGGATCCAGGAGTTAAGAAATATCCCTATTGCTCCCTCCAGCCCTTTATCAGAAAAAAGTGAGGTTCAGGATTTTTTCCTTGCTGCAAGGAAGAGTATCCCTATCCCGGCAAGAACTGTCAGGGGAAGGAGCCCGGTCTGGGTGGGTGTCGGGGTCGCGGACGGGAGGAGGGTTGCCGAGATCTGGGCGGTCTGGCCGGCCGTTACCTGCTGGGTCGCCTGCCAGTCCTGGTATCCACTCAGTTTCACGAGGACCGTATAGGACCCCGGGGCGAGACTGTCGAGCGTGAGGGGAGTAAGCCCTTTGAAGGCATTGTTCAGGTACACGTTGGCCTCACTGGGGGCAGAGATGACCGAGATGCCGCCCGTTGTGGGGTCCTGGACCGGATGGAAGGGTGACGTCGACATTGTAGTTTTGCCCGGCAACGACCGTCTGGGTAGTGGTGTAGTCCTGGTACCCGGCCTTTGAGATGAGGAGGGTATGCGTTCCAGGTATCACCTGTGTCGAAACGAGCGGGCTTCCCGAACGGGTCTGCCCTATGTAGACTCCGTCAGCATAGACGTTAGCCCCTGCTGGGTTCGAAGTGATGCTCACCGTCGCATATTGTGGTTGCTGGTCGACACCAGGGTCGGATTGAGATACGTAGTTGCGCCGGCTGAAATACTCGACCGTTCCTGTCCAGTCCTGGTAACCGGCCAATACCAGCCGTCACCGAATGCTGACCCGGGCACGAGGTTCCCGACAGTGGTCGAAGTGACTCCCCGGTAACTGTTATCCACGTACACTGCCGCTCCACTCTGGCGATGAACTCACGCTCGAGGTTCCGGTTGTCACAACCGGCTGAAGAATTGCGTTGGTGTAGGAAGTCTGCCCGGTGTTGACATTCACTCGCTGTAGAAATCCTGGTATCCGGACATGTAGACGGAAATCTCATGGGTGCCCACAGGAATGTTGTAGAAGGTGTAGGGGGTCGTTTGCCGTTTACTCCGGTCAAGGGTGACCATCGCACCGGATGGGGAAGAGACAACCTGGACATTTCCTGTCTGGGCACTCGGGCTGAGCTGGGCATTAATCGTGATCGTCTGGCCTGGCTGGGGATTGCCGTAATACGAGTCACTCCACTCTTCATAACCGGGCAGGCTGATCCTGATGGTGTGATCGGGGTTGCCAGTTGTGGAAACCGTGACCATCACCGGCGTCTCTCCCCAATAAGCCCCGTCAAAATACACATCCCCGTAGGAAGGCGGGAGTCGATCGAGAAGTATCCCTGCTCTCCTCCTGGTGGAGCCGGGAGTGTTGCGGGGACCGCCTGGGTCACCACAGGCTGAGTCGAAATCATGGCAGAGGATACTGCAACGATTGCGTGCAAGCAGCAATAAGATGATCAAAACATTTGAAGACTTCATGAATATACCTCTAATTGGTATACTGGGAAATGCCGTTGGGAACTATTTCAACCTGCCGATCATGGGGATCTGGATGCCCTTGAACCGGATAACGTGTAGCCGGTTCGAAAAGCCACGGTAATACCTTTCATCTCATTCCGAAAACGCCGATATCAAATGGTGAACGGTTGCGTTTACCTAAAAAATCTGATAGGGAACACAGGGAATGATGGGAAATCTGCGCCATCAGGAACCGGCTCACCGGATCACGGAATACCCGAGCCTTGAGAGGATCCGTGTCACTTTCCGGATCCATTCTTCGTCATCAACTGCCTCCATCTCCCTGATGTGATAATCCCAGACATTCCGGAGCATTGCATCATCGCAGGCAAGATAAGTCCCGGTCATCACCCTCCCGGCTCTCCTCCCGAACGCATCGAGGATCAGCAGACGCCAGCACGAATACTCGCGGCATATCTCCGGCCATGTGGGATACACCGTGCAGAATCCTTTTTTCTGCAGGGTATCGCAGCGGAAGAAAGGGCAGGCCTTCGGCCACCGGTCGAACGTGCTCAGATCTTCGAACAGGGGAAGCATCTGCGGGGCGACCCGGGAACGTGTCTTCTCACCCGTATACTCGTTCCGGATCACATACTCGTGATTTCCGCATTCCTCTTTTATCACGTGGACATAGCCCATCTGCGTGCAGCATTCCCCGCACTGCTGGCAATAGAACGGCATGATTCCGGCTGCTGGATAGCTCGGCAAAAGAATGGAAATAGATTGGTGTCGTCACAGTGGCACGGGTTACTCATTATGGATCTTTTTCAGTATCCAGGCCATGTTCCTGCCAAGATTCTCCATTGTCGCTATCCCCTCCTCATCGTGTTCCACTTCGCCGGGGTTGAGTGCGACCCCCAGGTTCCAGTATGAAGACCCGACCGTATACATGTTGCTGATGCCAAAGAAATGGTTGATCGTATCAAAGACGTGGATGCCCCCTGCCCTCCGGACGGCCACTACCGCAGCCCCCACCTTCCGTGCATAAAGACCGCCATTGGCAATCCCCACGAAACCGGCACGGTCTATCAGGGCTTTTGTCTCGGTACTGACATCGGCAAAATAGGTCGGTGACCCGATAAGTATCCCATCGGCAGCAACCATTTTTTCAATGCAGCCGTTCACGAAATCATTGTCGATCACGCATTTTTTGTCTTTAGCCTCAAAGCATTTCCCACACGCGGTGCACCCATGGACCTTCTTTCCCCCGATCTGGACAAGTTCGGTCCTGATCCCCTCGGCTTTTATTGCGCTCAGCACATGGCGTAAGAGATGTTCGGTATTGCCCCCTTTTCTCGGGCTCCCGTTGAAAGCAACGACTTTCATGAGTCAATGGTATGGGACCTTCATCCATTTCAAGGCTACACCTCATGCCGGATCGATCCGCGATGTATCCAGGAGAATAATATACCCAAGCGACCCGGAACTCCTCTCCGGATACCAAATTTTTGAGAGAAAAAAGAGTTCAGTTTTTCAGGTACGTCAGTACCGTGGCCGGAAAGCGCTTTTTGGCTGCGGCGGGCGTGCCTCGTCGATTTTCAGGGTGCGGCCTTCAAACGTCGTCTCGTTGAGTCCGGCTTTTGCCTTCTCCGCATCTTCAGGGGTCGCCATCTCGACGAATCCAAACCCTTTCCGTTCAATGACTCGAACTTCCTTTACATCCCCGTACGCTGAGAATAATTTTGACAATTGTTCTTCGGTTACTGAATACGTGAGATTTCCTACGTAGAGTTTACTTCCTTGCATATGATAACGTTCCTTTTCCTCATTACTTCGGCCCTTCCCTTCAAATACTTTTAGGAGAAGACAACGCAGGTGAAGGAATGGGCAAGCCGGGCCGTGACACTGTCGGGGACAATCCACCAGGCCTTCCCCGCCAGGAACCCGCAGGGAACCGGACCGCCACATTCGATATATTTTCCCTCCTCTTCCCGCACTCTTTGATCGGAAAATCCAAGCGACACAGCACAACCTACCGGGGGAGAACAGTCCGGGAACACATAGTTTAAAGATTGTTCGCAGCATTGAATTAACCCTTCATTAACGGAGTTGTTTTCCTGACAGGTACCACGCATTCACAAAACGGACCCGAGACCGAGATCGTCCGCGTAAGGCTGCCAAGAAAAAGAGAACGGGAGATCTTTGCCAGGGCTGAATCGATGCTTGGTGCCAACCATATCACCGTCCGATGTGCCGACGGGGTAACCCGGATGGGTCGGATCAAAGGAAAGATTAAAAAGCGCCTCTGGATACGTGAAGGTGATGTGCTGATCATCACGCCATGGAGTTTCCAGGACGACAAATGTGATATCTCCTATCGCTACACAAGGCCTCAGGTTGAATGGCTTCAGCGGAACGGGTATCTCAAATCATAACCCCCGGCTAAAGGGTATCGGCTATGCGCCGTGCACCAGACACGGCTATGCATGCTCCGGTTTTTTTGCAATGGCGTTGTCAGGTTCATTGTCTGTTACCATCGTCGGATTTTCTGTAATTTCCTGGAGCCGCCCGCTCCATGCCGATCACCGGGGTTTTTTTACAGATTCGGAAGGAACGGTAACGGTCTTTTCGTGAAACTGCAATTTTCCCCCCTCAATCCTTATCACCTATCCCGCACTATCCTTCCAGAATATCTGAGAGAATGAGGTGATCCCTGCGTACGCCATCCGCTTCTACCGCATTTACGATGTAGGGGAGGAGATGGACCTTGCTGCCCTTGAAAAGGCCCTGGCAAGCAGCATGGCGATAGCACGAACGGGTTTTGTCAGGGTCCGGCCTACTTCCATGACAATGGAAGAGCCTCCTCTCCTCCTCCGCCTGCAGCCTGCGTATGCCGAGATTGACGGGGTAGGATGTAGCTTTTCGGTCGTCACGAGGGTCTTTGATTTCGGGGCAGTCAGCATCTGTCTCATTTACGAGGAGAGAGATGCCCCGGCTTCCGCCCTGCAGGATGCTGCAGCCCGTTTTGCCGGTCATGAGGGGCTCGATCCCTACTTTTCCGCAGCTCTCAGCCAGGTCCATGCCATCCTCTCCCCTATCGTGGGCGACCGTTCGATCGACCAGGAATTCTATGACGATTACACCATCTACCTCTCCGAACGCCTTGATGAGAGCGTCGACCCTGTTGCACTGCTCCTTGGAGAAAAGGCCGATTTCTCACCAGAAATACGGCAGGATACGCTCCGGAACCAGCTGAGCTATGCCAGTGACGACCGGGTAATACTCTCCTGGAACGGGGCAATCCTGATCGGCCCCCAGCATCCTTCAGACCTGATCGAACTGATCGAATTTGCTGCCGTGCAGGTGCTCGAGCTCCGGTTTTATGACCGTGAACTCTCCCGCCAGATGGAGAAGATGTTTGACGATATCGAGCTGGCAGATACACTTTTTTGGTACAGCAAGATCCGTCAGTACCGGTCGCTCATGAAGGTGCTGATGAAGACGCAGGCTGAGGTATCCGAGATCATCGAGAAGGTCAACAACCTGATCAAGGTCACTGATGACGTGTATTATGCAAGGGTCTATGCCATGGCGCTGCATGTGCTCAGGAGCCAGCAGTGGACCGAGAGCCTGAACCGCCGTATCGGGATCATCCGGGAGAACTACCGGATGCTCTCCGATGAGGTGGATGTCCAGCACTCAAATTTCCTGGAATGGGTGGTGATCATCCTTATCGCCATCGAAGTCATGCTGTTCCTGCCGACTGCATTGCACTGATGCAGACAACTGATACCCTCCTTCTTTTCAAGGTTTGCCGGACACGAGTATCCTTTTCCGGCCATCCCCTGACAGGAGACTATTCCCTGCCTGCACAGGATAGCATTTATAAAAAGCACTCAAATAGGTAGAGAACTGTTTCCCACCCCGGAACATTACCCAGGAGTACCAGTTTAAGGCAATCCTCAGGAGTAACAGTCTGAGGGAGTAAAAGTCTGAGGCAATCTCCGTTTCATGGTGGCGAATTATCGTGATCATTATGGTGAATACCGAACAGAACAACCGGACACGGGCCCATATCCTGCCTGGAGCATGCGTCAGGATTGTCCAGAAGAGCGATCAGCGAAGCGGGAGACTGACCGAAGGCATCGTTTCCGAGATCCTCACCAGTTCCGCGTTCCACCCCCATGGGATCAAAGTCCGGCTGAAGGATGGGAAGGTCGGGAGAGTCCGTGAGCTATGCGACATGCAACCGGACCGGACGGGCAGATAATCAGGGAGATTGCACGCTTCCCAAAAAGAGACGTTTTTCCTTGAAAAGAGGTGGAGAGGACTGACATCGACCATGCAACGAGAACGAGGGATACGGCTCCATGGCAGCACCTGCTGATCCCCTCCACCCCGGTGCAAAACCTGATCATATCCGGGAGATGACCGAAGGAGTCTCACTCCTGACAGGGGACCCGAAGACCGCGATCCGGAAACTCTCCACCCCGATGATGGCCGCGATGCTCTTCATGTCGGTCTATAACCTGATCAATGCCATCTGGGTCGCCGGCCTTGGTGCTGATGCCCTTGCCGCTGTCGGGTTCATGACCCCGGTCTTCATGATATTCATCGGGCTTGGAAACGGACTCGGGGCAGGAGTCTCTTCGGTGGTTTCCCGGAGGATTGGCGGCAAAAACCGGGAAGAGCGGAAAGCGCCGCCATACACGGGCTTCTGATCGGGTTTCGCAATTGCCCTGATCCTGACGGCACCTCTTGTTCTCTACGCTGAACCCATCGCAGTGATGCTTGGAGCAGGCTCCATTGCGTCCCTTGCTGCCGACTACGGAAGGATCCTTTTTGTGGGAGCGATCTTCATCCTCTTCAACAATATCGCATATGCTATCCTTCGGGGAGAAGGTGACACGAAGAGGACGATGTACGCGATGGCGTTCTCCTCAATCCTCAATGCCGTGCTCGACCCAATCCTCATCTACTGGGCAGGATTCGGAATAGCCGGAGCGGCGATTGCGACGGTCATCTCGATTGTGTCGGTCTCTCTGGTAATCCTGTACTGGTTCCTGGTCAAAAAGGATACCTATCTTTCCATCACCCTGAAAGGATTTGTCCCTGACAGGACGATCTCCCGCGACATCCTGGGTGTCGGGCTGCCTGCGAGTATCGAATATCTCATGATGTCGGCCCTCTCCATCTTTATCAACGGAATCCTTGTCGTTGTTGCCGGGACCGATGCGGTAGCGGTATATACCTCCGGGTGGCGCCTCCTGATGTTTGCCATGATCCCCGACATCGCAATCGCCACCACCCTTATTTCAGTGATTGGTGCAGCGTATGGTGCGCGGAGATACGGGAACCTGACCGTCGCACATGGCTACGCAATCAGGCTTGGTATCATGATCGCGGCAGGAATGGCCGCCTTTATTTTCGTCTTTGCGCCACAGATCGCGATCCTGTTCAGCTATTCGGATCGACCGCGTATCTCACCCCGCGGATCGCGTCATTCCTCAGGGTGATCTCCCTGCTCCTGGTCTTCATCCCTGCCGGCATGATGTCCCTCTCGGTATTCCAGGGCACCGGGCGAGGGCTGACCTCGCTTGTGCTCAATATCTTGAGGTGCCTTGCCTTTGTGGCAGTATGCGTCTTTATCCTCGGGATCAGTCTTAGGCTATGGGGAGACAGGGGTATGGTTCGGGATAGTGCTCGGCAATATCCTTGGCACCACGGTTGCGTATTTCTATGCCAGGATGTACATCAGCCGTATCCAGGCGTACGACAAGGGAACGGCGAAAACGCTAACGTGAGGAGAGGGCCTTTGCTGCGGCCATGGCAGTCGAGAATGCTGCCTGGAGATTGTAGCCCCCTGTATCACCGTCGATATCCAGGACCTCCCCGATGAGGTACAGCCGCGGGACGAGCAGGGACTCCATGGTGTCAGGACTGACTTCATCGAGAGAGACCCCTCCTCTCGTCACCATTGCTTCATCCCATCCTCCCGGGCCGCGTATCTGGAGAGGAAACGCCGAGAGCAGGCGTACCAGATCGTCCCTCTCTTTTTTTCCCAGGTGCGCCCCGGTGAGTCCGGGGGAAATACCGATCAGCTCAAGAAGGCGGGCGATAAACCGCGCCGGGAGTGGATAGCCGGCAAGGATGCGCTTCACCTGCTTTGTCCCGGCAGCTGCCATCCTGCTGACCAGATCCTTTTTCAGCACCTCCTGGCTCATGCCGGGCAGAAAAGAGATCTTCAGGGTATCCCCCGGCATGATATAGCGGGAGAGGTGGAGAATTCCCGGCCCTGATAACCCGGTGTGGGTGAAGAGCAGGTCGCCCCGGACATCCCGGATCTTCTTTCCATGCCTGTACAGGGAGAGCGTGAGCCCTTCGAACGATATCCCGGCAAGGTCCGGAAACGGGTATTCCCTCACCCGGATCGGGACAAGCGCCGGAGCGATCGGGACGATGGTGTGCCCCAGCATGGAGGCCAGAGAGAAACCGTCTCCTGCCGATCCCGTGGCAGGATATGATGCGCCTCCGGCCGCGATAACGAGGACCTCCGATTCGTAGAGCGCCCGAATGGACCGGACCTGGAATTTCCCGTCAGACACCCGGACCTCGCTCACTCTCTCATCGCAACGGAGAGTGACCCCGGTATTTTTGCACGATTCGAGCAGCACTGAAAGGACGTCAGAAGCCATCCGGCTGTGCGGAAACACCTTCCCGGATTCATCGGCTGCGAGGGGGAGGCCTTGTGCAGTACACCATTGCATCAGGTCATCGTTCGAGAACTTCCGGAGCGATGGTCGCAGGAATGGTCCGTGGTCGCCGTACTTTGAAAAGAAATCGATGATCTCCCCGTCATGGGTGAGATTGCACTGCCCTGATCCGGTTATCAGGAGTTTTCTTCCGCATGCGGGCATTTTTTCGAGCAGGAGGACCTGCTTCCCTCGCTCCGCCGCGGCTGCAGCGCAGAAGAGTCCCGCAGGTCCCCCGCCAATGATGGTCACCTGGTGCTGTTCCATTCTCATTTACCAGTCGTCCCTTCAGGTATTCGAAGTATCGGCCAGAAGGTGGATCGGCGACGAAATGACGTATGCATGGCTGTATCTCCAGCCACACGGCAGGGCTGCACATTCCCGGGTATTCACCCTTTCCTGACCTCGTTGTAGAGCGAGACGAGCGAGAGACTGACCAGGTTGAGGGTCGTGGCACCGTACCACAGGTATGATTCCAGGGGAGAGAGACGCGTGATCCAGCCAGACCAGAGCATACTGCAGATGATGAGAAACGAGAGCAGCGTGTCGACCGCAAGAAAGACCATGGGACGATGCAAAAGCCTCCCCACCTGTGCGATGGTGCAATAGTCAAACGGGGCAGGACGGCCGGCAAGATCAAAGACCGAACGGCCGGTGTTCATCAGGAGATCAAGGCATGCCCACAGGATCACGACCGCGCCGAGGATAACAAACCCTTTGGTCCCTGTCCTGAACGCAGTCATGCCAAAGAGGAGTTTGAAGATACAGAAGGGTATGCCGATGGTGAGAGAGAGGAAGAACGGGCGGATAAAGAAGCGCTGGATGGCATCGTAGTCCTTCTCCCGTTGAACCGTCTCTCCTGTCATGATCGGGCAATTGAGACGTTAGGTTCCCTCCCGCATTAAACTGACGCCACGTTTGGCCGGGATGATAATTCCCGCCCCGCACTATTGAGTATGACGATGACCGGGCAGGCAACCCTCCTCATCGTTGGGGGTGTGGAGCCCGGGCTGGGTGAGGGGACTCAACTCTTCCTAAAGGATCTCCCAGACTTATCCATTTTCTGTGCGCCTTTGGGTTGATGACAGGATGTTTCATTTTCCTCTCGCATTCGGTCCAAGACCTCCATCCCGGCACTGCCTATGCCATCCGGACCATCAGAACAATTATCGCAGGGGTAGCGCTTTTTGGGAGTTCGCATGAGTCCTCCCGGATTCTCTTGCCTGATCCTGGTTATTGTGAGGCTGCCCAGTCTCCGGCCGGTTACCGGAGAGTAAATCAGAATCGCACTGCCCGGAGCATCCCGGGAGCGTTTCTTTCAATTGATTTATCAGAATATTCTGATAATTCTGATAATTATAAATAGTTCGCCGGCCAACACCACCTGTGATGAAGATCCCAATCGAGAGAGAGAACCCGTCCTGCTGCACACCTGCATGCAGGGTAGAGGCCATCCTTACCGTCGACGAACGGGGCCAGATGGTGCTCCCAAAGGAAATTCGCGACCGGGCAGGGATCCAGCCCGGCGGAAAGCTTGCCCTGATCAGCTGGGAGAGGGATGGTGAAGTCTGCTGCATCTCGCTCATCAATACAGGGCGGTTGATGGGGCTGGTCCAGGAAGCGCTCGCACCCATGATGAAGGACATGACGGATGTGACACGGTGAAGGTCCCGGGGATTGTAAAAAAAACGGCATACTCCCTTGAGAGAAGATCTGATATTCCGAGTTCTTGCTGTTCTCCAACAGCTGAACGGCATAGCCTGCCTTCTTTGGGTTCCAGTATATTCATAGCAGGTGATACCCCGGACTGCTGCAACTCGGCATCTCCTTGTTCATGTGGGTCTGACCCGAAGGATACTACGGACAGCTGCAACTCGGCATCTCCTTGTTCATGTGCGTCCGAAACGAAGGATACCCCGGACTGCTGTCACTCGGCATCTCCTTGTTCATGTGGGTCCGAAACGAAGGATACTACGGACTGCTGCAACTCGGCATCTCCTTGTTCATGTGGGTCTGAAACGAAGGATACCCCGGACTGCTGCAACTCGGCATCTCCCTGTTCATGTGGGTCCGAAACGAAGGATACCCCGGACTGCTGTAGCTCGGCATCTCCCTGTTCCTGTGGGTCCGAAACGAAGGATACCCCGGACTGCTGCAACTCGGCATCTCCCTGTTCCTGTGGGTCCGAAACGAAGGATACCCCGGATTGCTGCAACTCGGCATCTCCCTGTTCATGCAGTACTATACTGACTGAATCGGACAAATGTGGCGAAATGTCCTCGTTCACACCACCGCTTCCCCTTCCACTTTCTACCGGCATCACTCCATCAGACCGGTTCGATCACGTTCTTGCACGATGGGGAGTGAACCGATCAGGCCACAGGAAAGAACCGGGGCTCTATACTTTGGGAACACCGACTCCGGACTCTCCTGTCATCGTGACGGCAAACTATACGCTCAGTGTTGATGCCGTCCGGGCCGCCCTTGCAGGGATCGACTGCTACCTGCTGGTCCTTGACACGAAAGGGATCAATGTCTGGTGTGCCGCAGGAAAAGGGACGTTTGGCACTGACGAGCTGGTCCGGCGGATCGCGAGGACAGGGCTTGGGGAGATCGTGCACCACCGGACCCTCATCCTGCCCCAGCTTGGGGCTCCCGGAGTGTCAGCCCACGAGGTCCGGCGCCAGTCCGGGTTCCGAGTCGAGTACGGACCGGTGCGGGCGAAAGATCTCCCCGACTACCTCAAAACCCGGAGATGCACACCAGAGATGCGCAGGGTCCGCTTCCCGCTGAAAGACCGGGCCGTCCTGATCCCGGTCGAACTCGTCCACATGATGCTGTACACGGTCGCAGCGGCGGTCCTTCTCTGGATCCTGGCAGGTCCCCTGGCAGCACTTGCCGCGGTCGCTGCAGTCCTTGCCGGAACCGTGATCTTTCCGCTGGCAATGCCGTTTCTCCCGGCAAAAGACTACACGGTCAAAGGCTTCATGCTCGGGGCTGTCATCGCGCTTCCGTTTGCATGGGCAGCGGCGACCTTGTCACCAGGGCCATCCTTTGTGGGGTTGGTCGCGGCGATTGGAGGAATGCTCTCCATGAGCGCGGTCACTGCATACCTCGCCCTGAACTTCACCGGTGCTACCCCCTTCACGTCCCGGACAGGAGTAAGGACTGAATCTTCCGCTACGTGCCTGCCATAACGGCTCTGTTTGCTGCCGGCTGCATTCTCGTAGCCGCACTCGGAATCCTCCACCTTGGGGGAGTGTGGTGAGGATGTTTGACTCATACAGGACAAACACGCTCAGGTTCTTCCCCGAACGTTGCATCAACTGCCGGCGATGTACTGAAGTCTGCCCGCATGGGGTCTTTTTGGAAGGGGAAGAGACCGCAGTCCTGACCGCGCCGGAGCGGTGCATGGAATGCGGGGCCTGTGCACGAAACTGTCCCCCGGGGGCGATCGAGGTGCAGAGCGGTGTCGGGTGTGCTTATGCCCTCATGCGGGTGGCATTGACGGGAAAGGGGGAGGAGACCTGTGGTGACGGAGGCTGCTGTGGCGGCGACGAATCCTGCGGGTGTGACTAAAAAGGAGGAGTCCTGAAAACAAGAGCAGGGATACAGGATTCTCCTTATCCTTTCCAAATCGCTCTGCTCTCCCATTCCTTCTCAAGATCAAACAGGATCGAAAGGTCGACATCCGCATAGGACTTTCTCCCCACCTCAAACGGATCATCCATATCCCTGATGAGAAGGATCAGGGAGATCAGCAGTGCGGAGATGACCGCAAAGAGGATGGCCCCCTCATACCACAGGTCGATACTGACAAAAAACAGGATGCCGATGACACCCGCGGCTGCCAGTTCCGCAATCGTGTATGCGGCCGGGATAAACGAAGTGTGTTTGATAACGGCAATGCGGTTTGAGAGCCGCTCAATGTTGATCAGCTCTGTCCGGAGTTTCACCAGAATGGGGGCAGGGACGTCTGTATTGGCAAGCTCGTAGATTTTTCCATTTATTATTTCTATCTCTTTCCGTATCCCCTCCATGTTCCACAGATTGGAATGGAAATTCTTCGTGATGGCTTTCAGGAGATCCCGTGCATGCAGCTTGATCTCATCCGCGGTCCTGGCATGCTTCTGCCCGACAAGCCCGGTGTCGGCATACAGGGCGGAAAGCGCTGTCACCAGATCCCCGGGTATCCGCTCGCTCTCCTTGAAGTCGGCAAGTGTCCCGGTAAGGATGATGGCTATCGTGAATATCGCACCCCCGACAAATGCGGTGACAAGGTTTGTGACCGACAGGATATCCATCCCGGAAAGATCGATTGCCAGCCGGACAACAAGAAGAAGAGCCGTGATGGCAAGTGCCTTGAAAATCAACCCCCATTTCAGCATGAAAGAATCCATACCACATTGTTCACCCCTTCAGGTTAAGCGTTCTGATTTTTTCAAAAAAAATTCCCGCAGGTCTTGTCCCCGGGCATATACGGCTCCACGACGTTAAAGGCAGGGGGAACGGTGAAAATTGGGCGAGCGTTCATTCCGGAACATCGCGTACCCGGCAGGAGAGATACTTTCTTTATTCCCGGTACGACACTATAACAGGAAAATGAGGTATCTCTTCGAAATTCTTGTCATTCTTGTTCTTATTGCCATCAATGGGTATTTCGCCCTCTCTGAATTCGCAATCATCTCTGCAAAAAAACCACGCCTGCAACAGCGGGCTGATGACGGGGATGAACGGGCACGTGAGGCACTCAGGCTTGCCGATGCACCGACTCCGTTCCTCTCGACCGTCCAGATCGGGATCACCCTTGTCGGGATTTTCGCCGGTGCGTATGGAGGAGCCACCCTTGCGGCAGGCCTCTCCCCGCTCATCCAGGAGATCCCGGTCCTCGCCCCGTACAGCGACCTGATCAGCATCACCCTGATCGTACTCCTGATAACGTACCTTACGCTCGTCTTTGGAGAACTCATCCCGAAACGCATTGCACTCAGCAATGCCGAGTCTATTGCGGCAAGAGTGGCGCGACCGATGTCGATCCTCTCATCCATTGCTTCCCCGCTGGTCTACCTCCTGAGCCGATCGACGGATGCATTCCTCAATCTCCTCGGCATGAAGGAAACAAAAGTAGTGCCGGTGACGGAAGATGAGATCAAGATCATGCTGGAAGAGGGGACCGAGCACGGGGTATTTGACAAGGCCGAAGTGAGCATGGTCGAGGGGATCTTCGATCTTGGCGACCGGAACGTGGCAAGCCTGATGACCCCCAGGCCCGATATCGTAGGAATAGATCTTCAAGATCCTCCGGAAACCAATTTTCGTATCATGTCCGATGCAGGCCATTCGTTCTTCCCGGTATTCCGCGGGGAGCTTGACACTATCGCAGGGCTTGTGTCCGTGAAAGATATCTGGTCATCTCTTGCCTCAGGGACAACCCCTGATATAGAAAAAGTGCTCAGGAAACCGTATTTTGTCCCGGAAAACACCTCCATCCTGAAGCTCCTTGAGACATTCAGGGAGTCGGGTCTGCCGGTCGCACTTGTCACCGACGAATATGGGAGTATCCGCGGGCTTGTGACCCTCCATGACATACTGGAATCGATCATCGGCGCGGTCCGGGATATCGACCGGCCAGAACCCCCATCAATCGTCCAACGCGAGGATGGCTCATGGCTTATCGATGGCAGTGTCGTGCTGGAAGACCTTGTGGAAATCCTTCCGGTGGATGCACTGCCAGGCAGAGGGTCCTACCAGACCCTGTCAGGATTCATCATGTATGCCCTCCAGCGAATCCCATCCACGGGCGATCATACCGAGGCGAACCATTTCCGTTTCGAAGTGGTGGACATGGACGGGAACCGGGTCGATAAGGTACTCGTCTCTCCCGTAGAAGAAAAACCGGAAGCATAATCGGTACTCGTTCACTGGAGATCATTCCTGGTGAAGGCTCTGATCATGGGGGACTGAATCGAGGGCCGGGGCGACCCCGGGTCCGAAATGAGATGCGAGCAGGATATGAATGCCGGGATGTTTGCCAGAAAACGTCCAAAGCCTCCCTTCAAAGAGGGAAACACCCCTTCAAGGAATGAGACATCGCTCCTGTCCGCCATTTCTTTTCGGGTTTAAGGCAGGAAGGCTCCGTATCGATCCGGATTTCCGGGTTCCTTTCGGTGATGCCGGACGATCATAGCCTGCTCCCACGCTGAAATGACAGGAGCGTCATTTCTGATAAGGAGGGTTTTCCTTCGGGAGGGAATGGATAATATTTATGGCTATCCTGGGTAAGACTACATCCAGGTACAAACCTCAGGAACCCGCTTTCCATGAATCCCGCTCCCTCACTATCCGGATCATCCCGAATCCTGATCACCCTTGCTGCAGCAGTCATACTGCTTGCCGGGATAAAAGCGGCAACCCCTATCCTTGGCCCGCTTGTCTTCTCGGTCTTTCTTACGCTCATCTTCGGCATGCTTCTCCACTGGTTTGAAAAAAAAGGCTTTTCCACCCGCTCTGCCCTTATCCTCACCCTGGTGATCTTCTTTGCCATCGTAGCGGTCTTTATTGTCGTGATAGCCGGTTCATTTTTCCAGCTGCTGTCCGATCTTCCCCGCTACCAGCAGCAATTCGAGAGCACCCTCGAAACCGTCAGCCCGTTTCTCATCTCGGTCGGGATCGATCCGGCATCCCTGACGTTCCAGAGCATTACCCAGTCCTTTTCTGCTGAAATCGGTAGTCTTATCCGGGAAATCTGGAGTGTAGCGAGCCCCTTGATCCTGATCCTTCTCACCACCCTCTTCCTCCTCTTCGAAGCAAAGGGATTCTCGCAGAAGCTGCAGGAGATCATACGGGAACTCCGGCCCGGCGACCTGGACCGGTTCATCACGCTCGCAGGGAAAAACGTCGATTACCTTGTCATCAGGACCGAGGTGAACCTTGCCATGGGTGTCGGAACAACGATCATTCTCGCGCTGATCGGGGTGAAATATGCGGTGCTGTGGGGTTTTGCCGCCTTTCTGCTCGGCTTCATCCCCTATGTCGGGTTCTGGCTCGCCATAATTCCGCCAATGCTCCTCGCCTGGTTCGATCTTGGCCCCGTACCAGCCCTCCTGGTCCTTGTCGGATGCGGGCTTGTGAACATCATTGCTGAATACCTCATGTTTCCCCACCTCGCAGGGCGCGGATTGGCACTTTCCACTGCCGTTGTGTTCATCTCTCTCATCTTCTGGGGATGGATTCTCGGCGCGGTCGGTGTTCTTCTTGCAGTTCCCCTGACGCTCCTGGTGCAGATGATCTGTGAACTGTTCGATGAGACCCGGTGGATCTCGGTGCTTCTCGGGCCTTCACCAGACCGGAGGGGCAAGAAAGGGTGAGGCGAGTAGGAAAGGCTCACCACTCCCGTCCCCTTCGGGATCCTGTGCAAAACGTGAAAAACCGGTGAATACTGCGGGGGTCGGGTCCGGCGATCTCGTTTCCGGTGCTGAACGATCCTTTTATAATTCCTTTTCTTTCTTCGTGGAGAAGTGAGATCTGCTGGTACACCTCCCTTTTTTCTTCACCTGGTCGTCAATCCCCGATGAAAATGTCCTCTGTGCACTGGTATCGTCGTGACACTGTCTGATGGTAAAAACGCAAGACTGGGTAATCTCCTGGCCGGCAGAGCGGTAATATTCAAATATTCCCGGGGAAGAGTGTATCGTATGGAAAAGAGCTATGGCATCTACCTCGCCTACTTTTTCCAGGTATTGATCGCCCTGAATGCGTTGTATGCATTCATCATCGGTGAATATCACGAGATGTTTACTGCTGTCCTGATGTTTGCCATGACCATGATCCCGTTCGTTGTCGCACAGCGGATGAATATCCATCTCCCCTGGTTCGTTTTTTTCCTGATCGCGTTCGCCCTCTGGTTCCATACCGCAGGGTATATCCAAGGCTATTACACCACCTTTTACCCCTACTATGACAAGATCGCCCATCTCGTATCCGGGACCGCGGTCGCCCTGCTCGGATTCATCGGGGTCATATTCCTTGACAAGTACCTGAAGATGAACCTCTCCCCGGTGTTCATCATCTTTTTCACGATCATATTCGGAGTGGCGACTCGGGGCATTCTGGGAGATGTACGAATTTATAGTTGATCTTCTTCTTTGGGCCGGGTAGCCTTGCCGGGCCGATGCAGAACAGTCTCAACGACACCATGATCGACATGATATTCGTCCTTGCGGGATCGATTATCGTTGCCATCATGGGGATCTTCTGGTTCAAACACCACCGGAAAGAAGAGATAACGGCCGGATCAACGATATAAGCATTTTTTCTGGCGGTACAACGCGGCTTGATCCCGCAACGTTCCAATACGGATTTTCCTCCACGATAGCCTTTCAATAGTCGTGGCAGAAAAAAAGGATCCAGGGGTAGGATGTCCCGTTCTTTTCAGCTTGTATACACCAGGACTGGTGTTCCGTTTCCATCCATGAACTGCAGCTTCCCGTCCGTCATCACCTGGTAGGATGCGGCAGACTGAAGGTTCGCGAGGTAGACCGTCTCCTGGTCCATGACTCCGGGACCCCCACAGTACATCCGGGTCGTGGCGAGCGGGCCGATGGAGATACCGTTTTGTTCCGGTGCAGGTACAGGACCCGGCGTAGGAGTTGCAACCGGCGGATCCGGTAATGTTCCCCTCATATCCGAAGAGGGCGTGCACGGTGGTGTGCGTATTTGCACCAATCATGGATCCGGTGCTACTTTTTGTACTTCGTCAGTTCCCATGATATGCCGGCAAAGGGCAGGGAGTCCTTTGCATACTCCTTCTTTCCGGAAGGTGAGGATGATCTTTCCGTTGGCATCCGAGATCGAGAGGATATCCCCAGTAATCGTATATTTGGCAGCTGCCTGCAGGTTCATAAGATAGATCTGCTCCTGGTTCATAATCCCGGCCGGGCTGTCACATGTCTTCAGGGTCGTTATCAAAGCCCCGATCGAGAGCGTGTTTGCGCCTGACTGGCAGGAGGCGACATAATTGTTGCAACCGCCAGAACCCGATATCGTTCCATCCTCTGCAAACGTCGCGGTGATTGTTGTGCCCGGGAGAACGTTTGAGGTCCCCCTCCCGCCCAGCGCCGAGATGAGGGTCCATGTCCCGGATAGCGGGGAGGAAGGCTCTGTTGCGATCACTACCGGGGTCATGGGTGCCGGGGTGGCGGGCGTGGTTGCCGGGGGCATTGTCCCCAGGGGTGCCGTGCAGCCGGCAAGAAGCACTGCAACGATAATTCCCCCAATGAGGAACAGGATTGCGTTCTGTTTCATAATGATATCTGCACGTTTGAATGCCATTAATCGTTCTCTTTCAGACACCCTGGTTTTATTTCCAATAGTAGTTGCGTAGTGGTATCCGATTGGATTCCCCTCGCATTTTATCGATTGCAATCAGATCCCGATAATACGATCATGAGGTGCTCCCCACTCATGTAGGTCAGGGTATGATCTGGAGGCTCCGCAGCATCGTCACGCGAAATAATGCAAGTAATTTTTAATTACGCATCTTCTCATTCTTCTTTTGGCGAAGTCAGGGAGTAGAAGCCACAAAGGGATCTTGGATTGAGAGAACCTATCTCCTGCATTCATTACTCCAATTAACATTTATCATTCCGGGCAATATTTGTCGTAAAAATGTATGTTTGTTCTATTTATCAAAAAATAATGTATGTTTGGACAAAGCCAATCAGAATGCTCATCAGGACTTAATTTCCATAGAATAGTAGAATACCTGGTCTATAGTTCCGTGTATCTTTCTTTTGCTGCAGGGGCCATGGTATTCATATCGTGTATACTGCAAGGGGTCACCTTCAGCCTTATTGTAGCGTCACTTGGAATGCTGATAACCTACGCTATATATAATCTGAACAGGAAAACCGATGAGTGCGAGGATGCCATCAACCATTCTCATCGATATGCATTCACAAAGAAGTACGAGAAAGCCCTTTATTTATCAGGAATAGGGGCATACGTGCTTGCGCTTGTGATCTCCGGTTTCTATGGCATTTCAGTGTTCTTCATCTCAGCCATACCACTTATGGCAGGGTTGATCTACAGCACTCCCCTATTGCCGGTGAAATGCAGGTACCGCAGACTCAAGGAGATCCCTGTCGTAAAGAGCCTGCTTGTCACTATTGCCTGGGCACTTCCCCCGGCCCTTCTTCCCGTATATGTCTCTGGTGCAACTCCGTCCATAATCACACTGGCGGTCATCCTGTTCTTCTCTTCCCTCGTCTTTATCAACACTGTTCTTTTCGACATACGGGATATGGATGGGGACCGGGCTCTTGGGATCCATACAATCCCCGTCCTTCTCGGCATCTCCCGTACCAAGACCCTCCTCACCCTTGTCAATCTCATCTTCGGCCTCGCTGCACTCTCCCTCCTCATCCTCTCCCCCATCTCCCCTATCTACATCGTCCTCATCATCGCCGGCATGATCTATGCCCAGGCATACATCCTTCTGTTCCATAATGTCAGCACGGGGAACCTGAAGTGTGATGTCATCGCTGACGGGCAGTTCATCGTAATAGGCATGCTGGTAATAGGGGTCATTGCGGCTTTCCGGACCATCGCGATGCTGCAACTCTGACCATTGAAAGCCAATCCCCTTCCGGGGACAAACCTATTATTTGTTCCCGCGACAACTTCTTCCCATGAAACCGGGTTGGATAACCGTACTCATCGCTCTCTTGGTTCTCGTCATAGTGGCGGGTGCAGCAGCCGATGATTGCGGGTGTGATGGGGGTGGCGTTGCTGATCCCAGTAGTCCCGGTCCGGGTGCCGGGTGGGATTCCGACGATGATGATGATGCATCGAGTAGCCGGATCGGGGAGCAGTTCGGGCTCCGGATCCAGCAGTGGATCAGGAAGTGGCAGTGGTTCGAGCACTGCACCGGACAGTTCATCGGGAAGTGGATCAGGGAGCGCATCAGGAAGCAGTTCGAGCAGCTCCTCGTCAGATTCGGGTGGATCTTCAGCACCCACCGGGGGATCGGCAGAAGACGCCGTGCTCTGGAGGATGAAAGGGGATGACCTCTACGCGAAAGGCCAGTATAACGAATCGCTGTCGGCCTATGAAAAATCTACAACCCTCGATCCCTACTCATTCAAATCCTGGGAAGGAAAGGGGAAGGTGCTGCTCGCTCTTGGCAGGGGTGATGATGCAGCCAGGGCATTGACACGGGCACTCACATTGGACCCAGCCGATGCAGAAGTGTATGCCCTCCTTGGCGATGCCCGCAATGCAACCGGCGATTACCAGGTTGCCGCAGAACAGTACCTGAAGGCCCTCGCCATGGACCCGAAGATCGCCGGGGTAACTGAAAAACTCTCTGCCGTGTATGCCGCAGAAAAAATGGTCCTCTCGGGCGGAAACGAGACTGCTGTAACGATAACCACTCCTGTAGTCATACAGAATGTGACGGTTGTAGAAACGACCGTGGCGCTCCCGACCACGACAACAGACGGTTCTTCAGGTGCTGATACTGGAATACTTCTTTCTCTTGCTCGTTGGATTCAGGAGAACCTGGACTCTTTTTTTAAGGGGTAGTTCCCTGATTGTCTTTCACCCCATTTTTTTAACCTATAGAAATACTGATACTTTTTAGATGCTCCCGGGGTTCGCATTCGGCACCCCTGCTGCTATGGTGTCCCCCATGATGCGATAGGATGCGATTATGCTAGGTGGATCCCAAGTTCACTTCCGATCAAATGGAGATATAAGACCATTGCTTACTAATATTTGGACTTACATCCGGTCCTTTGCGAGGGATCGCACGCTCATCAGGACCTTGCAGTGAGCGTTTCAGGTATTCGCCATTCATTACTCATAGACCTACTCCCGGTGGTCGATAGTAATGAGATAGACAACCTGCTCCTTCTCATCAGGGAGGAAAATTAACCGGTACCGTTTCGCAATCCTGGTGGCCTTTTTACCGTGCAACGAGTCGGAAAGCCTCCCGCCGGTATGGAGTGGGTCTTCCTGGAGCCGCTTCAACTTTTTACCTAGTTCCACAAGGGTCTCTTTGTTATCCCTGATACATGCGAGGCTCTCTAAAATGAATCAGTCCGCTTGATTGCCCAGCTCATCAGGATAACTCATCCAGAAGGTCATCGACTGATGAGATCTCTTTGACACGACCTGCTGCAATGTCGGATTCGCTCCGCTTTATTGACTCCATTGTTTCCGGATTGCTGAGTATCTCAATGGTATCGACAAGAGGTTCGAGATCTTCACGTCGTACCATTGTTTCCCTGATCTTCTTGATCTCCAGATATACTTCGTCGATGGTGACCCCAGAGCTCATGGTAGTTATTCCGTGCACCAGACTATAAGGATTCGGCATACGAAACACACGCAAAAGGAGCCCAGATGGAGTGCTCCTGTTGATAAATCTTGATGATCCATCTCTGACATTGATTTAGACCTATCCTTTTTTCAACATATTTTGGTGACAAGGTACTCTCACTTCCATGGCAGGACCATCTAGCGTCCCCGATATGGCATAACCCGCCCATCCTGACACCTAGATTCTCTGAACGAACCACACCTGCACCCATCCCTACCCTTATCTCCCCCGTTGCAGCATACTTATTTGAGAAAATCCTCGTTCCTCCTGTATCATGACCATCCCCTCATCCTATCCCTGCACACTCGTCCTCCACGGACCGGAGGTGTTCGATGCCGGCGATGTGCCCTCTCTCATCGACCGGCTCTCTCCTGCCCGTGTCATTGTCGCAGGGGTGATGGCCCGTACCGCTGCAGAGGAGTCGGGGATTGCCTGTGAGTTCATCAGCGTCCCGCCAAGCTGGGTCCTGAAGGATCTTGACGGTTGCTGTATTCTCGCAAACCATGGCAAGACCCCTGAGTCCGGGAGGATATTTGGGGAGATCGTGGCATCGCGGCTCCTTCCCCACGGACTGATCCACTTGGAGTGTTCGGATAAGACCCTCTATGCGTGGAACCGGCCGGTCGACCGCGAGGTCCGGGATATTGCAGCGAAAACGGGGTTTGATATCGTTCCTGGAACCGTGTCGGAAAAGGGGAGATCCGGGGAACGGACGATTCGGGGGTGTATACCAGGAGAACCGGTCTACGTGGACGGGACCGTCATCGGGCATGCCACCGGGCCAGCGGTTGTGCTGAAGTCTTCGGACGGAGCGATCGTCCCGGTGTCGGGAATCGTCCCAAAACCCCACGGCCTTGAGAAGATCAGGGGCAGGCAGTATCACGACCTCTCGCGGGTCTGGTGCAAGAGCGGAGCGATACGGCGGGGAAGCCCGGCCACGTCTTTTTCGCAGAACCGTACCGGCAGGGTGCTTTTCATCGACCATTGCGGGCATCAGCTCTATACCCTGCTCACCCCCGACATCTGCGGTGTTGTCAGTGTCGGGGATGATACCACCGCAGTCTGCGGGCATATCTGCTCCCACCTCGGCATCCCGGTCTTTGGTATCGTTGACGGGGACCGCGATGGCATCGTTGACGCCAGGTATGCCGGTGACTCGGTGATCGCTTTTACCCCGGACGAACGGGACGATGACATCGGTAGTGAGGTCAGGGAGCTGATCCCGGCAGACCCGGTGGAGTGGAACGAGTTCGTGTCGCGGTTGATCCGCTACCTCGGCAGCAGGGTGACAATCTCGAAATATCCGGGGTGAGACAGGGTGCTCTGTGCAGTATGCAAGGGAAAAGGCCTCTGCGGGCTAGCACGGTGCCCGATCACTGCACGGTTCCACTCCCTTGCCGCCACAAAACCGGTAACCTGGTATGCCGGGACAGCCCCCTCCGTCTTTATCGGGAGTTACGGGTATCCCTCGGTGAGCGGCGGCCCCCTCCTTATCAACGACAGCGACCTCCCCACCGAATGGCTCCGGCAGGGGCTCGGGATCGAGGATATCGTCCGGCTCCGTGCAGAAACAATTCGGGGGGTCTCCAAGGTCGCTCCGTACCTTGAGCCGATTCAGGAGATAGCCCTGGCACCACGCCCGGTCACGGTCGAGGCATCGTTTGACCGGCCGGTCCGGTTCAGTCCGGATTTCGACCAGGTGACGGCACCGATCGGGTGCTCGGGAAATATCTCGCGCCTTGATGTGCTCGATCACCTTGCGACTGACCGGGCTGTTGACCGGGTAGCATCCGATACCGATCTCTCTGCCGGAGAGGCGTGCATATCCCTGCACCAGTCGGGGATCGATGTATACCGGATCGCTCCCCTTTTCACCGCCGGGCTTCTCGGGAGAAAACGGAGGATCGTGCCGACCCGGTGGGCGATCACGGCAGTGGACGACTCGGTCTCGACCGCACAGAAAAAGGCGGTCTCACGGTGCCCGGAGGTCCCGGAAGTCCGGCTCCATTATGCGGAGCTCTTCGGAAACAGGATCGCTGTGACTCCTCGTTCCCGGCGACTGGCGATACGAGATGATAGAGCGGTGGGGACCGAAGAGCCTCTGGGCTCATGAGACGGAGAGCATCACCCAGGATGGAGAGTCTTTGAAAAAGACCGGGTACTCCCCGATCACTGGCGCCTATTACTCGGCGAGACTCGCAGTCACCGAGCACCTTTTCAGGGAAAACCGGTGTGCACGGGCGATTGTTATCAGGAATGTCGAGCCAGCCTACTGGGCTCCTCTCGGCACCTGGGTGGTGCGGGAGGCGACCCGCCGGGCGATGGCCACCGGACCTCTCCTCTTCCCCTCACTCGCAGAAGCTATCGATCATGCAGGGCACCTCACCGGGTTTCCCTTCTGGTCCCGCCACTCCGCCCTGGTCCCGGAGATCCGATGCCAGAAGACGCTCTTTGAGTTCTGATGATAGGGAATAATAAAAATGGCATCAGAGATGCTGGTTGTCTGACTCATCCCTGGGGCATTCGTCATCCTTGGAGAGGGTTTCTTCTTTTCGTTTGATCGGTGCAATGCGGAGTCTTTCCTCAATGATTCCCATGAAGGCCCTCGCCCTCTTTCCTGTTTCCGTTCGCCGATTGCCGGGAATACCGCTCCCTGATGCTGTCCAGGGTCTCGATCTCATCGATCGACTTGTCGTCGCGGAGCCGGATGAACCGGGGGAACCGCAACGCAAATCCCCCCTCGTAGTTGGGGCTCTTCTGGATCTCGGAATACCCGACCTCGATCACGATGCCAGGCTCGAACCGCACCTCTTTTCCCGATTCGCTGATCACCCTGTCCTTGAGCAGGGCATACATCTCCTGGAGCTGCTCATCGGAAAATCCGGTTGCCACCTTTGACAACGGTTGCAGGTCGCCATCCGGGTCCTGGCATGCGAGGAGGAAGGAGCCGAAGAGATGGGCCCGTTTCCCCTCTCCCCAGTCGGCGCCGATGACCGCGAGGTCCAGCGTGTCCACCGCCGGTTTGATCTTGATCCAGTTCTTGCCCCTCACACCGGGAGTGTAGGGGGATGCCGGCACCTTGAGCATCAGCCCTTCATGGCCGGCCGCAAGGGCGTCCTGGTACATCTTCCCGATCACATCCGGGTCGTCGCTCACGACCTGGGGGGCGATATACTCGCGTACCACTGCAATAAGCCGTGACCTCCGCTCCGTGAAGGGAAGGTCGATCAGCGTCTCGCCGTCAAGCTGGAGGATGTCGAAGACATTTGGCAGCAACCGGATCTCTTCCTGGATCTCGTCGATCCCGTATTTTCTCCGGAACCTCCGGAGCACGGCCTGGAACGGCATGGGTCTGCCGTCCTTTATGGCGATCACCTCACCATCGAGGATAACGTCATGATCGGTCGACGCTGCAAGGAGCTGAACGACATCCGGAAGTGCATCGGTCACCTCCTCGAGTTTCCGTGAATACATCCGGCATGACCCGCCCGATTTGTGGAACTGGAACCTGCTCCCGTCATACTTGTATTCCGCAGCCACCTGGCCGTTCTCGGCGATGACGCCCCCGATGCTCCCCTGCTGTGCGAGCATCATCTTCACCGGGTGGAACAGACTCGATTTGGACCTCCTTCAAACGTGCCTCGCCCTGCTTTGCGAAGAGTGCGACCTGCCCCAGGTCGTTGATTGCCTGGACCGCATGCTCCACCTGGTAGGGATCGACCTGGAATGCCCTGGCGATCGCTTCCCTCACGTTCCCCTCGCCGACTCCGATCCTCAGGTCTTCGAGCATGATGCGGGCGAGATATCTCCCCTCGAGGGGTGTCGCGTTGCTGAAGAGTTTTCTCACCACGCGGAGTTTTTCCTTCTGCGACCTGGTGCCTCCGGTGGCCGCAATTGCGGTAAGTTCCCTGTACACATCGAGCAGGGCAAGTTCTTCGGAGAAGAAGGAGGTCTGTTCCTTCCGGGCCAGGAGTTCTTCGACCGCTGCCCCGACATCCCCGGTCTGGTTGATGAGACCGACCACCTCGTCCTTCCGTATCCCGGCAACGTATGCCACCCCCTCGTAGAGGAGATTCGGGCCGATCCCGAGTTTTTCGGGGCTCCAGTCGGGAAAGATCCGTCCCATGACAAACCGGATAAAGACCGGGAGCTCTTCGTCGCTGAAAGCGTGGGAAGGACCTGGCTGATGAGATCGATCATCGCCAGGCGTCCCGGGATTCCTTCCAGCTGCTCGCAGACACGGGCAAATTCAGAAAAATTCATGTACGGGCCCTGTTTGCATCAGATTTGGCGGATCAGGGAATAAGGGTTGTTATCCGGGGGATAGCGTGAGAATAATGGTATTTTTGAGAAAATTAAAACTCATTGTAAAAATTCGTTTCATTTTCGCTCCCGATCTCGAAAAATCTGGGGGATAGCTCATCCCCATTGCCATGTGCTCGACGGGCTCATTTTATCCTCCTTTTCCTTTTATCAGGAATTTATTCTCTCTCGTGGCCAAAATTAGGCTAATCCCAGTTTTTCTCTCTCTTATATGAAGTCCATCGTCCCGATTCGAGTCATCGCCCTTCTGCAAATAGATTCTTATTATTCATCAGATGATGCAGCACTAAATTCGTGGCAAACGTTTATCATTCGAAATGCAGAGGGAAGACTGCTCTGGTTTGGTCCGATGACGCTAATGCAGCGGAGGTTAATTTCATCGTATTGCACCTTCAGAGCGATATGATACCACGAGTATTTCCCGTATATTCGATGAATATACAGGTAGGTTGCAGATACGGCAATGGTCACGAAAACGCCGAATCATCGTATCATCGCCTGGTGATCAGTGCCGGTCAAAAAAAGAGGAGGTACATATGAAATATCGTATCATTGGAAAGCTGAAAACACCCTTTGCGGGTGCAAGTCTGGCAGATCTCAGGATGTATGCCTATAAATTTCCAGCTCGTCATCCATGAGTGATTCGGCAAGTGTGACGTGAATGCGGACGGGTCCTTTACGCTGGAATATGATTATTCCTCCCCGGGACCGATGGAGGTCGACATCATGCCGATCCCGACGGGAGATCGAGGATTATTTTGGGGTCTTCAATATCGGACGGAGCATCCCCGGCCTCCTATTTCCCCCATATCCATATTGCACCAGGCGACTGGAAACTGTCCGGAGGCGTCTACACCAGGAAGGTGAGTATCGCCATTCCCATCTCCATCTGGAAACGCTGGGCGTGGCTCGCTGAAGAGTTCACGGTAATCGGCTGGGTGAAAAAGAAGGTGGGAGAGGTATACCTGCCGGTCCCCCATGCCTATGTCTCGGGGGCTGATGTCGACCTGCCCTTACCCTACGGGGAAGGGGTCTATGGCAGTGAGACGGACAAGTGGGGCTATTTCTCGTTCTCGTTTCCACGGGTGGTGTTCTTCATCGATCATGCGGTCTATAATCCCGCACTGCAGCGATACGGCACCGAGTCCTGGCCGAACATGATCTTCTCTATTACCCAGGTTATCGGGGGGCAAAAGACACAGATTTACGTGGAAGATGAATTGGATGCCCGGCCTTATGCGATGTGGGACGTCCCGAGCCGGACGCTTACCGTCACCCTGATCACGGATGAGGGGATTACGAATGACGAGATCACCATCCCGTTCCCGCCGGGCTGCGATTTCCTGTTCCATGGCATCGGGGCGGTCCAGCCCCATTCCCTCACGGACGGGTACGCGACCACCACGGCAGCTGACGGTTTTTCCGGGCTCATGGACAGTCCCTTCGGGGCGACCCTTGACGTCAACGGCCAGTTCGATGTCACCGTTGCGACCCCGCCGAAATACTACCGGGTCCTCTATGCACCATGGAACGGTGGCGTTGCACCTTCCGCGAGTGATTTCCTGCCGATCCTCCATGAGTCCTGGACGGTCTCCCGGTTCAATGAGACCACCCATAACTGGGATCCTGAGGTGATCGAGCCGAAAAGCGACGTGATCCCCGGCATCAGGGTCTACGAGATCCCGGATTACCTCGATATTACCCTCACGAGTAAGACGCGGCTGATCAGCTGGACCACCACGCGGCAGGATAACGGCATACCCAGGTACCCGGACGGGAAATACGACCTTCTCATCGAGGCGTACGACGCCTCCGGAACCCCGGTAGCGCTGAATGCTGCCGACCCGGACCTGAACCGGCTGACCGTCATGATCGACAACAGGTGGCCGGTTGCGCTCCTGCGAGCCATCAAGACCTTCGATATCCTCCGTACTGACGAGATGATGCCGTATACCCCGGTCTGCCCGGTCTTTTCCAAGGCTGACGGAGTGCTGCCCATCACCTTCGATGCCACCGATGATAACGGGCATCTGCTCTATTACATCCTGTCCTTCATTACCGGACATAACGTGTACATGGACCAGTGCATCTGTGCCTACGCGGGAACGGCAGGGGCAAATGAGAATTTTGTCATGAACCGGTATCATAGGGGAACACTCGCATCGACAATGCTCCTCCCGGCCCGGCCTCCCGGGGGCTTTGCCAGCGAGACCATCACCTGGGACATCACAAATCCGGATGTCGTCAAGTGCGCCTACCAGATACGCCTTGACGTGGCGGACCGGACCATCAACGGGTATGGCTACATCCACTATACCGAAGACACCATGCATATCTCCATTGAGCCGTAAGAGGTGGCGGGGAGAGTACATGGACACGGAGGGCAACCCCCTCCGTGATTTGGTGAAGTATGAATTTGGTTAGACGTTTGTACATAAAAACAAGGGTGAATCTAATGGCATGCGAAGAAGAAAGTGAGAATGATCGATTTACCGGTAGGGAGCGATGCACGTGACCAGGCAAAAGCCGATTTCTATGAATGCCGACAGTACAACGATGGCCCAGTTATTGGAGGAGATATAGAAGTACAGGATAAAGTAGCATAAGAACATTTATCGTGATAGACCCGCGGAATCTGCCGGGCCTTCGCGAGGTACAGGCCTCTTCTATCTTTTTTATAGCGGGCTAAAAGCCACCCTCACACCCTCATCCTTCCAGGCCAGCCGTTGTCCTTCTCCGGGTTTGACGCAAGAGTGATTTCGACCTCGTCCATGAAGAGGCCGACCCCCTCCCGAGCAGTCGTGAGAGCCTTTTCAGGGGTGTTGTTCACCTCGGAGAGGTGCGAGAGCATCACGTGGTGGAGCTGTCCTGAAAGCGACCGGATGCAGGCAGCGGCATCGGGGTTCGAGAGATGCCCCCGCTTCGACCGGATCCTCCGTTTCAGCATCTCGGGATACGGCCCTGTCCTGAGCATCTCGGGGCAGTGGTTGCTCTCGAGGACCAGGGCATCGCAGCGGGAGAGCCACTCCCCAAGTCCTGGGGAGATGACCCCCGTGTCGGTGCAGCAGCCGATCGAGGTCCCGTTCTCTCTCACCCGGAAGGCACAGGGTTCCTTCGCGTCATGGGAGGTCGGATGGGCCTCGATTGCAAAGTCCCCGACCTCCAGCCGCTCGTCGAACCGGCTCCGGACCAGTTCGACCGGCATGATGGAACTCCCACGGCACCGTATGAACTCGTGCAGGGTGCCTCCGGTCGCAACCACCGGGACCTTCAGGGACCGTGCGAGGGCAAACACCCCCCTCATATGATCGATATGCTCATGGGTCACGAGGATGGCCTGGACCCGGTCGGCCCTGCCACCGGCCGTGCTCAGCCGGGCCAAAATCTCCCGCTTCGAGAGCCCGGCATCGACAAGCAGGGCTGATTCACCGCTCTCGATATAGAGACAGTTCCCGCTGCTCCCGGTCGCCAGGGCAATGCACTCCATCTCGCAGGAGAATAGGGCATTATCCCTTATACAGGCTCCGATTGTGGAGGAGAGAGGGTAAAAAAAGATTTCAGGCCCAGGTCACGGGAAAGGAACCCGATCTCACTCAGGATCGAGACCCTGGAGGGAAAAATTCAGGATATTCATTCCATAAAATGGACTGCATGGTTGTTGACCTCGTCCCCTCGAACGGGCATCCGACCAGAGAGAGAAAAGACGAAACCGAAAGGCACATACACCAGATGAACACGTTCATCCAGGTCGTCGATCTCCTGCATGGGTTCCAGGGACTGACCGATGCTCAAGCAACGAACCTGACCACTGAAGCGAGGGCAATCATCGGCCTAGTGCAGCGATAGATCAAACCACCATTTTCCTTCTTGCTGATGTAAAAAAGGGTCATTCGTTTCATGGAGAATCGAAAACCATCGATACTTTTATATTGTTCATCATAGAGTCACTCATGCAAATCTATTAACAAATAGGGAGGTTAGAAGATGAAGAAACTAATAGTAGGTGCTCTTATTGCACTGCTGACGCTCCTGGTGCTGCCGGGGGCGGTATCAGCGGCATCGACAGATGCTATTACAGTAACCGGAAATGTAGTCGCCGGAACTATTGATGTTTCGGTCTCCAGTGATGTTACTTTCGGCACAATGACTCCTGGAATGAACACTATCCCCGAAACCACGGTCCTGAGTGTGGCCACCACACTCCCTTCATGGGCTGTCACTGCAACCGACCAGAATACCAATGTTGTGACCAAGGGGTATATGCGGTCGGCAATGTTGGGGCTCTCCAATCCCTTCTTGATTAATATGACCGGTCAAACCGACCACGATATCATTCACCCTTATGAAATCTTACAAGGCACTGGTCCTACTGCCATGGCGAACATTGGATTTAAGCAGAAGGTCGTGGGTACTGACACACCAGCCGGGTATTCGATAACCGTCGTCTTCACTGGCGCTGCAGATTAATTCTCAGGAATTTCATCATCGGTGTGAATCCCGGTGGATTTACACCACAACCCTTTTTCCACTCTCTGCACACAGTATTGTATCATCGGAGGAAATTACAATGAAATATTCCCACAGGGTATTTCTTATCGTACTTCTGCTCGCTGCAGCGTTCACCCTATCACCTGTTGCCGCCCTGAAGGTGGAGGGCGCCAAGATCATGCTGGATGTCACCCCAGGGACTACCTACCTCTTCCCAATGGCTGTCTCCATCAAGCCCGATGACGCTGCATCGAACTATACCATCGATATCCTTGGCTTCGGCCAGGCGCTTGATGGCGGCAGGTATGAGGGGCTCTCTCCAGACATGGATTCGCTCTCCATACTCGGCCACGTCTTTATCTCCTCCCTACCCTCTCCAACCGTCCCGCTCCAGCCAGGCGAGCGGAAGGAGTTCAATGCCACCATCAGGGTGCCAGGGAATGTGGGAGCCGGGGGGCGTTATGCAGTAATCCTTATTCACCCGGCAGGCAGCCGGAACAGGACAGGCGTCAGTCGCCACCGCCGTGCTGGTGCCGGTGATGCTCACGATAGAGGGAACCAATTTGACGGAGACAGGGGAGATCACCGGGGTTGCGGTTGGCGAGGTCATTGCAGGGAAACCCATCATCGTCTCAACGACCCTGAAGAATACAGGCAATCATCACTACTATGGGGCCATCAACCAGCTGACTGGTGCGAGGACTCTTCCGGACGGGAAGCCGGGTCGGCAAAGACCGATCCCTTCGTCCGGGCAGTGATACCCGGCCAGTCTGTCCGGTTTAACACCCCCCTGACCGCGGGATTACCGGCAGGAACCTACACCGTCGTTTCCCGGATGACCCTCGAAGACGGTACCCTGCTTGATGAAGAAAGCACCACCCTCACCGTGACAGAGGAGTACATCCCCCCGTTTGAAGCCGCGACCGTGAAGGTCGTCCCCGACCGCGAGACCGTGCTCAAGACACCCGGTGGTGAGATCGGCATCACCTTCCCGGCCGGTGCGGTGCTCTCTGACGCTGAGATGACCATTTCGCCCTACTCAGGATCCCTGCCGGAGCCGCCCTCCGGATCGAAGGCAGGGACAACCGCGATTTCTGTCGACGGTTTGACAGGGATCCTCGCCAAACCTGCAACCATCGTGGTAAAATACAATCCTGCGGATCTCCAGGCCGCTGGCGGGGATGCCGCCACATTATCACTCGCACGCTGGGATCGTGCCGATGTGAAATGGATACTGCTCCCCACCACCGTCGATGCTGCTGCGATGACCCTGACGGCCGCCACCGACCGGTTCGGTATCATGGCGATCATGGGTGGCGGGGAACAGGAAACAGGTGAAGGAGGCGGTCTCCTTCCCGGACCGCACCCGGCGGTGCTCTTCGGGGCTCTCGCGATAGGTGCGGTATTTTACCTGAAAAGAAGGAAATAACCAACCATTTTTTGGATAATCGTTGTTGCACTGTTCCCTGTCGATTTCGGAACTGCCATTGCCGGGTCTCCCCCACATCCGTACTCCTCGATGAAAATTTCCGGAACATGACGGGTGAGTCTTTTCTGGTAAGGGAATGGGACTCGGAGGACTTTTCGTCATTTGAGGGAACTTGGTATACCAAAGGTGAGCTGCCCGGTTCGCACAGGCACCAAATGGATAGCCCCCATCCGCTTGCCAGGACCAGGCATGGCGGTGGCTAGGGGGATATGACGTCATACGGACACATCGCCTCTTTTCCGGTTTCCCGCGGGTATACTTTTTCCCCTTTGTATACCGGGCACAGAGTTTTGGCCATCCTCTCCATCCAATTTATGTGCGATTACCTGGGGGTAATTCTCCTGTAATACAGGGATACGCCCCAAGGGATGAGTGAATGGAGTTCATTTGGGTGACAAGGCTGGCGGATACAATCCTGCGAGAGCATCATGCAAATAAAAATCGCGTAAAAGAGACAGGCGGATTACCGCTCCACCACGTGGATCGCACTCGCCTTGAAGGCAAGCCCGATATCCTTCCCCAGAGCGAGGTCGAGTTCTTCGTAGGATCGCTGCGTGATCACCGCGGTCAGTCTGATCCCGGCATCGATCTTCAGCCGGGCATTCGGCCCCATCGGGAGGACCTTGGTGATCTTCCCGGTAAACTCGTTCCGGGCGCTGCTCTTTATCCCGTCTTTGACGTGGAACGTGATATCCTCGGGACGCATGTACAGCATGACCGGGGTGCCTGTGGGAAGCGGGGTCGTGGCAATGATGGAACTGCCATCCACATCGATAGAAGCGAGCCCCCCCTCATTTGCAGCAACCACCCCCTCAAAAATGTTCTCCACCCCCACCATGTTCGCGACGGCCCTGTTCATCGGGTGGTAGAAGATCTCTTTCGAGGTACCGATCTGGCCGATCCGGCCATCGATCACCACGCCGATCCGGTCGGCGAGCCGCTGCCCCTGTATCATGTCATGGGTCGACAGGATTACGGTGATGCCGAACCGTTCCTTGAGTGCAGAGACCAGGCTCTCGATCTTCCCGGTGGAGACCGGGTCGAGGTTCGCGGTCGGCTCATCGAGGAGAAGAATATCCGGCCTGGTCGAGATCGCCCTGGCGATTGCCACCCGCTGCATCTCTCCTCCTGACAGGGTGCCGGCTTTCCGCTCCCCGTATTCCCCAAGCCCGACAAGTTCGAGTGCTTCCGGCACCCGGGACTGTATCTCCTCTTTTTTCACGTTCCGGAACACAAGGCCCATAGCCACGTTATCAAAGACGCTACCCCGGAGCGGTGACGGTTTCTGGAAGACCATGCTCATCTTCCGCCGGATTGGAATCCTGTCCCGGTTCTTCAGCGTGGTGACATCAGTGCCATCGATGGTTATCCTTCCGCTGGTGGGCCGCTCGAGCATGTCGATTAGGCGGAGGATGGTGGTCTTTCCTGACCCGCTCGGCCCGATAAAGGTGAAGATCTCGCGATTCTGTAGGGAGAACGAGAGATCCTTCAGTACCTCTTTTTCACCAAAGTTCATCACCACGTGGTCGAACTCGATCATGGTTCTCACCGCTCCTGGACAAGGAACAGTATTCCGGTCACTACCAATGCGATGGCAAGAAGAATGATCCCGAGCGCAATTGAAAAAGCAGTGTCACCCATCGATGTCTCGAGGGCGATAGCGGTGGTAAGCACCCGGGTGTAGAACCGAATATTGCCACCGAGTATCATCGCTGCCCCGACCTCCGAGATCGCCCTGCCAAAGCCGAGGATGACCCCCCCGAGAATGGCGAACCGTGCCTCCTTGACGATGGTGATGACGGTCTGGGTCTCGCTGGCCCCAAGCGATATCACCGTATCCTGTTTTGTCTGGCTCACCCCGGAAAGAGCGATCAGGGTCATCCCGATCATCAGGGGAATGATCAGCACAATCTGGCCGATGATCATGGCGGTGGGGGTGTACATGAGTCGGAAATACCCGAAAGGTCCGGAACGGTTGATGAGGAGGAAGACCAGCAGGCCGGCAAGCACCGTCGGGAGCGCATACAGCGCCTGGATGATGGTGATAACCCCCCTCTTCCCGCCAAATTCTTTGAAGTGAATGAATCCCCCGAGGGGTATGGCAATCAGGGAACCGATCAGGGTTGCCATGAGGGAGATGTAAAGCGATCGGGCGGAGATATCGATAATTTCTGGATCAAGGGAGACGATCAGCTGGACAGCCTGGATAAATCCCTGAATTAATTCGCTCATTTCATGGACACTTCCCCAATTTCAGTGATGAGTCCGGGTTCCTGCGGGAATATGAATACATGTCCGGTAACCTTTCCCCCGCCTTGCTTTCCAGGTGAAGTCTGCATGCAGGACTCTGGAATGACAGGTATTTCAATAGTAACTAATTGGATTATCGGGGAATATTAATGATATCTGCTTACCTGCTGCTACATCAACTGATATAACAGTGGGATCAGAGCCCTGCCCTTCTCATGAGGTCGGCATAGACGTTCGGGCCAAGGATTGCCTCCCCTTCTGCCGCGTAGCGCTCCTTCATCATGGTGAGCAATCGCGCGGTCCCTGCGGGGGTGGTCATGATCCCGACCCGTTCCGCACGGGTGACGAGCGCCTCCTGCTCCATTATCCCGAAGTACGGGAGGACATAGTAATGGGGGACATCGAGGAACTCGGCAAGCCTCCGCGTAGTGGGCAGCCTGATCCGGATCCCCTCCTCCGAGAAGATCACCGATAGTTCATGCTCTTCGAAGAGCTGGATGCGGAGGACTGCATCATAGATGATTTCGATTGAGAGCGCTACCATCTGAAACCTTTCATGTACTGATCGTCATGCAGGGACAAAAAGAATAGGGTCATTCGTTTCATAAGGCCTGTTGTGATTCTCCACGATTTGCTGGGATTTATCCTGGAGTTCAACCCGGGAGGATGGGGGACAGGATGGCTGGCACCGATTGCCTGGAGAGGGAGAACTGATTGGACCTACGTTGTGAAGTGAAGACTGAGGATGCCGTGGTGTCAGCAGTGATCAACCGGAGTGTGGATGCAGGAATCAGCTCGGCAGCTCGTGCAGCCGAAGCCGGATTGTCGTTTGCATTCCTGACCCACGAGTCGCATGTCCTGGTGATACGGAAGGAATCGCTTGGAGACGAGAGGATCCTGTCCCTCCTGCACATGGTTCAATCCCCGGAATTCAGGCAATCCCTCAAGGGCAGGTATACAACGACCCGGACTGGCCAGGTCAGTGACGTATCCTGTGAACCACCCCGGGAAACGATCTCATCGGATGAAAAGAACCCTACGTATCAACAGGAGAAACCAGCGGATCGTAAGGGATGGCGGTGCCTCCTCTTGTCCCGGAGGCCACAGAAATCAGGATGAAAACAGAAGAGCATTCAGGAATGCGAATCAATTGGACAAAAACCCGCCATTGACGTGAGATGCATCACGGTGCATTCAGAATGCGAATGAATTTTTGAAAACCACTACGATAATTTATAAGTATTAAAAAAAATTGTAACCCTGGATATGAGCATCTATCAAATCACCTTAAAAGATGGAGAAGAAACACTCACGTTTGATCTCACCTCTGAAGAAATTAAATTATTAAAAGATTTTTTCACAAGATATAATGCAAGACCCGGCCAAAGAAAATCCAAATTAACAAATTTACAGAGTTATATTTAGTGGTCAAGTATTTTTTAAAAAAAGATCAGTGTTTCTGTTTCTCTTTCTCATCATCGGGGATCTCTTCGAAGTAAATGACTTCTGCCCCGATATCCTTGGCGATCTGTTCGATCTCAAACTTCCTGAAATGGGTCAGCTCGATCTGGACGGTGCCGCCCGTGACCGCAACGATCCGGAACATCGGCTGCTTGACCCCTTCGCGGACCTTCATCCGCTCTCTTACATAGATCTTCATCTTCATGCTTGCTCTCCTCCCCAGAATGGTAAAACAGAACATCTGTTATACCAACTGGTTTACAGTATATTGTATTAACCATTACCAATATAAACTTATGGGATACTGCATGAAACGGGACCGGTTTGAAATTACCAGCAAACTCAAGGGGGAGTCACTCGTAAGGAAGGGATTGCTGAAGGGCTATGAAGGTCGGAGCCAGATCCGTATGATGCCTGACCTGAACGTGGTGAAGATTGGGGGTCACGGGATCATCGATTATGGAAAGGAGGTGCTCCTCCCTCTCCTGACCGAGATCGGAGAACTTTCACGGGAGAACCAGATGCTCGTGGTCACCGGGGGCGGAGTCAGGGTTCGCCATATTCTCGACATTGGCCTTGACCTCGGGATGCCGACCGGTGTCCTCGCGGAGCTCGCCGGGAAGATCAGCGAGCAGAACGCGATCATGGTATCGATCCTGCTCTCCCGTTACCATGGTACACGGATACATACCCCCGACCTCCTCGAACTCCCCATGCTGATGAACCTTGGAGTGCTTCCGGTCATCCATGGGACACCGCCCTACGGGCTGTACCAGCAGCCGGCACATATCGGGTCGATCCCCCCGAACCGCACTGATACCGGAGCGTTTCTTGCCGCAGAGGTTCTCGGTGCGAAGAACCTGATACTCGTGAAGAATGTGGATGGCCTGTGTACCGCAAATCCCTTTACCGATAAGGATGCTGTCCTCATCCCGGATATCACCGCAGAGGAGCTCCTGGCGATGGATATGGAGGACATGGTCCTCGAGCCGAAAGTGGTCGAGTTGATGATGAACGCAAAGAATGTCCGCGAAGTGAAGATCGTCAACGGCCATGAGCCGGGCAATGTCCGGCGTGTTCTCGCGGGAGAAAGGGTCGGGACCGTGATCCGGGCGTAATATTTAAAGCCCGATCTTTTCCCCTGACTTGACAGCATGCCCGAGCAAACCAAACCGCCCCTGAAGTTTGGCATCAGTGAACTTGCCGGGAGCCTCGGCGATTTCGGGACCATCCTCCCGCTCTCCCTCGCCCTTGCTGCCACCGGGGCACTCGCGATAGGGCCGATCCTCCTCTTTCTTGGCATCTGGTTCATCGTCACCGGATATTATTACCGCTACCCAGTCCCCGTCGAGCCAATGAAGGCCATTGCCATCATCGCGGTGTCAGCCGGGATGTCGGGCGGGGAGATTGCAGCCGCCGGGCTGATCCTCGGCGTGATCTTCTTCCTCTTCGGGTTTACCAATATTCTCGAATATTATTGAACAGTACATCCCGACTCCCCGTGGTCCGGGGTATCCAGCTCGGACTTGCCCTGATCCTCCTCAAAAACGCCGTAGGCTATATCCGTCCCGATCCCGGATTTTTCCTGCTCGGGGCTGTCATCATCATCGCGGGATTTCTTGTCGCCTACCGGTTCCGCATCCCCGATCTCTCATCGATTGTCGTCATCATCGTGGCGCTCGCTGCCGGCATCATCCTGAAAGGTATCCCGCCAATTACCACGATCTCATGCTCCCTGATTGCACATCCCCTCTCACCACGGACGTGGTTGCCGCACTCCGTGACCTGGTCGTCCCCCAGGCTATCCTGACGATCACCAATGCAATCCTGGCAACCTCCCTGCTTGCAAAAGACTTGTTTTCAGCGGATATAAGGCCGAAAAAACTCTCCCGCACCATAGGGCTCATGAACCTCACGTCGATTCCTTTCGGGGGTATGCCCATGTGCCACGGGGCCGGGGGGATGGCCGGGCAGTATACGTTTCGGGGCGAGAACCGGGGGTGCCAATATCTATGCCGGGATCATCCTGATCGGGGCTGCGCTGCTCTTTGCCAGCACGGCATGGCTCGGCCTTATCTCCCCCGGGTTCTATGCAGCCCTCCTCATCTTTGTCGCAATCGAGCTCGGAAGGCACGGCCTGAAGACGAGTTCGTATGTGGTGACCCTTGCAACAGCGGTCCTCTCGCTGCTGGTATCAATGACGGTCGCATTCATCGCAGGAATGTGCCTGGCCTACGGAATCCCGTATGTCCTGAATCAAATCAGGCAAAAAAGCGGATGATAGGTGCCGAAAAATCCCATTCTGAATTGACCATGGACGGGGATTTTCCGGCAGACTCCTGGTGTTTTCACAGAGCGATATGTACGAGGCCACACATTTTCCTGGGATGCATGACCACTACAGCATACGAAGAGGAAATATATAAAATTATTTTATTACATTGCAAAATTAATTAATTATTGTTAACCTCTGTCGTTTCCTGAAAATCGATCGTCAGATCGGGTCGTCACAAACGGGGAATCGCCCGTGGGAAACCAGCCGGTCCTCTCGCAGGAGAATGCGTCACACTCCGGGAGATAGGGCTTGATGTCAAGCAGGGGCGTCCCGTCCAGCATATCGACGCCGCTGATAGAGAGACAGGTATCCTCTCTCTTGAGAAGAGAGACGATCGAGATCCCGATCGGGTTCGGCCGGTTGGGAGCCCTTGTGGAAAAGACCCCGTGCGGCCGGGGATCAAGAAAAGGGACCACGTGGAGTTTGCAATTGCCTGAACGGTGAAAGTGGTAGATGAGCATGATCCGTGAGAACCCTTCGATATCCATAAGGCCATCGGCGAATTCGGGATAGACCTCAACAGTACCGGTGATCCCCTCTCCCCCAGCCGGCTGGATGGGCATTCCTGCCGGATCGTGGAAAGGGGTATGGATCACTCCTATAGGTCGGAATGAGATCTCGTTTGATGAAATAGCGATCACCTCTGTTGATAATTTTGCTTTGGGTATTAAAGCAGGGTCTGAATTTCGTCACTGATGAAGGAGTGTGGTCTGATAATAACAAAGGTCGTTGTAAAGAAAAGTCACATCCATTCCATAAAAAAATTCAGCGAAAAAAGGGCTGGTATCAGGCCATCACCACGCCGCTGTCCTTCAATGCTGCCGGGACGTTGCCATAGCCGAGTGCCGGGACAATGACCTCCTGCCCGTCTGCAGTGAGGATATCCTGGCCTTCCTTGCTGACCAGGATCTTGACGTATTCAAGTCCGAGGTCAGGGCTCCGTGCATTCAGGGGAACGGTGACCGCATAAATGATCGGGGTTGCGGTCTCGGTCGCGGTGGTGGTACCGCTGACCCGCTTCACCTTCACGGTTGCATACGTATCGGCATACTCCTGGGATGAAAGGTCCATGCCCACAGGGAGCTCGATATACGGCAGACCGTTCTGGATGGCCACGCTGCTGTACTCGATCGCATAGTCAGCCTTTCCTTCCTTCAGGATGGTGACGACGTTGGGCCCCGATGTGCCGATGATAAGCTTCCCATCGGGTGCAGGCTTCGTGACATCGATGGTGTACTTCCCATCGGCGAATGTCTGTGTCATCTTGCTGTGCGAGCCAAGGAGGCTTGAGAAGATGGTGTCGACACCATATACCCGTTCTGCAAGCTGGACCGCCATCACCGCACGGTACCCTGCTGGATCGGTGTTGGGATCGCTGATCACGTATTTTACATCTGGTGTGTTCAGGACCTCGTACCAGTTCTCAGAGGTGATACTGTCGCTATGCTTGCTTGAGTTGGTATAGACGACCACCATGTGGTTCTTTGCAAACGTCACATAATAGTCTGCATACTTCGGATACATCATGGTCGGGATGAGGTAGGCATCGGCAGAGGCAAGCACATCGGCTTTCTTGCCCTGCTTCGTGATCTTCTCGATCATGGTCACGCTTCCCCCTCCGAAGAGCTGCGCATCCACGAGCGGGAAATCGCTCTCATACGCCGTCTCGATCTTTGCAAACGGTGCATTGAGGCTTCCCGCATTGAAAACGGTCATTGGTTCAAGGCCGTTCGCAGCCCCGGTACAGACACAGTTGAATTTGGCGCACTGGCCGTTCATCGCGGAAAAGAGGCTCTTGCCGTATTTCTCCTTGCCGTAATTGTCGATATCGGCCTGGGTCTCAGGGGAGATCATGAAGTCGACGAAGTTATTCGCCATATCGATCTTCTGCGTTGTCGTTTTGTCATTATAGACGGTAATGACTGAATACACATTCAGCAGGATAGCGCCTTCGCTCACAATCGGTTCGAGGTCGAGATCGCCCTGGTAGGCAAGGTACGTCCCTTCATCGGTCAGCGTGTAGGCCCCCTTCTCGGATGCGAGTTGGAGGGTCTCGCCCATGCCCCGGCCTGCCTCTATGTACCAGTTGCCCGACTTCTGGACATCCTTGGTATAGTTGTACTTGGCAGATGCCCATACGGCCTTTTCTGCAGAGTGTGTGCCGGAGTTGTCACCACGGGATACGAACATAACTCCCGGGGTATTCGCCTTCCCCTTGGTGAGGATGGTGGTGAATGCCTGCTCCGGGGTCATCCCCTTTATGCCTGCCGGGTCGGATGCCGGACCGACGATGACGAAGTAGTTGTAGGCAAAGCACCGGCGGTTCAGACCGTACCCGTCTTCCATGTACGCGATTTCCTGGGCCGGGGAGTGGACGGCAAGGATATCACAATCGCCTTTCTTTGCGACTTCAATGGCCTTCCCGGTACCCTGTGACGTGATCAGGAGTTCGGCGTTATACTGCTGCTCAAACTTCGGTTTGAGGTATTCGAGAAGCCCGGTATCGTAGAGACTCGTTGTAGTGGCGAGCAGTATTTTCGTCTTCGGCCCGGTCGGTGTGGTCGGGACTGTTGTCGGTGCGGGGGTCACCGTGCCGGTCTCTCCAGGGGTCGGTGTTGCAGTGGCAGTACCGCTGCCCGGCCCGGTGGTCGTACATCCCGCAAGGGATGCAAAACCAACGACCAGGAGCGACATGATGATGAGAATGCAGATCTGTTTCTTCAAAGCCATAGTGGTTCGGTTAACCTTTCGGTTCAGAATAAATGAATATTGTTATTTTTCGCGAATGTTAAATCAACTGCATTATCAATTGAGTATACCAGCAGGTAACAACCTCGCCGGGAATAGTCTCTGCAGAATACATGAGAAAGAGCCTTCATGCGAGCAGGGGTCGCAGGTATTGCTACAGATCCAGGCTTTGTGCAGAACCGGGAAAATATCAAAAAAATCCGAAAATTATTGTCTCTTCCTGCGGAGCATGATGATCGCCCCGCAAAAATTCCCGCCATGCAGAGGGGGAGAGCAGCAGGTGCAAGTCCTGGGTCAGGCCTTCTGCTGAAAGTGATATTCGTGCGTGCGAAAGAGACCGATCCGGAATGGGGCAGGCCGAGGGGAAGGTTCACCACGTACACGGAATAGGTGCCGGGCAGGAGCCTGCCTGCAAGATATGCGGTATCCCACCTGTACTTCCAGGTCCCGTCCGGGTTGACATGGGCCGAGGTAAAGTACCCATGCCCTGCGGGAAGGTTCAGGTTCTCAAGGCAGACCCCACGGCTGTCGAGTCCCGGGCCTGCCACAAAGAGGAACACCGCGATGATGTCCTCTGTATCGGTTGTCCCGGAGAGCACCACCTCGTCACCTATCGCGGACAATTCGGGCAGCGCCCCGATTGTCAGGTGATCCGCAGTGCCTGCCGGGATACACAGTACGGCCAGCACCAGGATTAGGGGTAACAGGCTCCGGATTTCCTGCACATGTAGATGTTGTAGGGTGTTTCAGGTTCAAGGTTTCGCTCGGGGAATACACCCGGCAGGTCAGAACTCGACCACCATCACCGCCTCCTCCTCCTCGCGGAGCTCCCCCTTCAGGTGGCGGGCATCGAACTGGTAACTCTCCCAGGGATCATACTCCTCGTACAGCTGGCACTTGTCCAGCACATCGACAAATTCTTTCAGGAAAATGCGGGGGATGACATCGATCCGGCCGCCGAATTTCCCTGTCAGCCTGCCGATCATGGCCCTGATGAAGCGGTGGGAGACCCGGTTTTTGTCCACCTCCCCGTAGGCTTCCGAATAGATGGCGATGACTTTCTCTGCAACCTGCTCGAGTTTCTTTGCATCAAAACGGGAGAGGAAGATCTGTGGCTGGCGTGGATTTTTAAATTCGCCGCTCTCGGTGACGCCGATCCGATCGGCAAGGGGCGGTATCGACCGTATCCCCCTCGGCCCTTCGAAGAATGCAGGGGTACCGGTAAAGAAGAAGTAGCAGTAGGGCATCTCACCCCGGTCGATCGAATCGATCAGGAGCCGGAGGGTATTGTATCCTTTCTCACGCTGGTTTCGCGGGAGGATCTGGGTGGTCTCGAGCTCGTCGATCGCGATGGCAAGCCCGGCATACCCGGCATGCACGATGATCCTGACCATCGCCCTGAGGAAGATGAGCGCAAACGTCTCGTCCACATCGCCCCGGATCCCGGCTTTCGCCTTGAACTCCCTGCCGATATTGGGTTCGGCAGAGATCCACCCGATCGCAGACTGGGCGGTCTGGAAATCCCCTGCATTGTTCGCCCGGTAATATGTCCGGAGCGCAGCGGCAAGAGACGAGCTCATCTCGGAGATGCCTGCGAGCGCTGTCTCGATCTCCTTGAGCGTGGCAATCTCGAGACTCTCCTCGGGCAGCGGGCGGTCGCTCACTTTGATCAGTCGCTCTTCGATAGAAAAGAGCCAGGTGTCGATCACCGCCTTCATGGCATGCTCCTCCTCGCGTGTCCGGAGGGTTGCACAGACCTGCTGGTAGATCCCCTTCAGCTTGTAGAGCGGCGCCGCAGGCGAGATCACGACGTGAGCGGTGACAAAGTTCTTCTCCCGTGCGATCTCAAGGGCGCGTGCGACCAGAAACGTCTTCCCGCTCCCGTAATCTCCCCTGATAAACTTCAGGTCGCCGCCGCCATCTGCCACGTAATCGAGCTGGGACGCAATCACCTCCTCCTCGACCCCGATGCCAACCGCGATACGCTCGAGTCCGCCGGCCGGCACCGTGCCCCGCCGGAGTGCGTTGATGATGTTGATGCTCCTGGTCTTCCCCTTGTCGCTGTGTTCAGCCATTGTAGGCATACACCTCCCCGCCCTGCCCGGATCCTTTTTTCACGATGAGGACAAACCCGGATGAAGCACCGTGCTGCATGATCCGGTTCATGATCCCGACCACCCTCCGTGTATTGAGGAGCTGCCGGAGGTCCATCTCGCTCGCCTCCCGGTGTGTCCTGAGAAACTCGATGATCTTCCTCTCCTGGTCATCGCAGGAATCGATGAATTTCGCGAGCGCCTCCTCTCGTTCATTCATCCCGGCGTCCTCCTTCCTCTGCTCCATGACGGGGATATCTGAGAGGGTCTGCTCTTTGCAGGCCCTGATCAACTCGAGAAAGTCCTCCGGCCGGATATGGGAGGAGAGTGAAGGCACCACATCGATGCCCCGAAGACAGGTACTCCTTGCAGGCCCGGTAATTTCGCTCCTTCAGCGCCCCGCTCGCGGAGAGGAGGTAGGCGACCGAGAGATATTCGAACCCGCCGGAGCCAAGCGCAGGAATATGGCCTTCAAGAGCCCTTACCAGGCGGTTAAGGATCCTCCTCTGTGAAAAAAACCGCCATTCCTCGTCAAGGATGAACCCGGCGACCGATTCCAGGTCCCGGGTCTTTTTCACATTGTTCAGGGTATAGAGGAGCACCTTCTCGCATTCCCTCCGGTCGTTCTGCCGTGCAAGGAACCGGGCGTAGGCCATACCCCCGGAGAGGTACTGGCTCCGGTACGCACGGTAATAGAAGGACTGCGCCTCGGAGAGATCCCCGATATGCTCGTATAATTGCGCAGTGGAGAGGAGGCAGACCACATGCGGGGTCCCCGAGACCTGCAGGAGGAACCGGGCAACCGCCTCCCTGGCGGGATAATACGTGAAGAGATACTCCCGGTATCCCGCAAGCAGCTCGGAGAGAAAACCCGGGTCGTCCAGGTTTGCCAGTGCCTCCCTGATCAGGTGCTCGAAACAGCCAAGGGCCTTCTCCCTCTCGCCGACCATCGCGTTCACCCTGCAGAGGAGAAGGCGGATACGCGGATGGGAGCCTGCTGTTTCGCTGTCCAGCAGGTCCCGGCATACCCCGAGTGACTCGGCAGCCTTTCCCATGGAGAGGAGCAGCGTGGCGTAGTCATAGCCGATCCCAGTATCCCGGTGAACGGAGAAAAATTCCTTGTATTCCTGGAGCGCAGCGTCAGGGTTGTTCCGTGCATGAGCCTGGAGGTACGTCCGGGCAAAATCAACCGATCCCGTTGCCTGGTATGCCGCGAGGGCCTCTTTTGCGGCATCCGGGTAGATGCCCGCCGCCATCAGGGCACCGATATGGTCGCGGTCGGCATCTTTCCGGCGAATGGATGACCGGTACACCGAAAGTGCCTCTTTTGCCTGACCCGCCGCGATGAGCGATTGCACGAGGAGTCGGTAGTCCTCCTCCCTGCCGGAGAGTGCTGCAAGCTTTTTTGTACCGGGACCGCCTTCCGGAAGTCTCGTTGTGCGACAAGGCAGGCCGCATAACTCCTCAGGGCTTCCTGGTTGCCGGGATCGAGCGTCACTGCCTGCACGTATTCTGCCACCGCGGCATCCTCATCTTTCCCCTCCAGGATCTTTCCGAGAAAACTGTGCAGGTAGGACGATTCAGGCATCCTGCAGAGGAGGTCGCGGACGTGCGCTTCAGCCTCTTCGATCCTGCCAAGGTAGTAGAGGTTCCTCGCCGTCAGGATGGCAATCTGGGTATCGCTGGCCGGCTGCCCGGAAGCAAGGCAGATCGCGAGCGATTCGCGGTATTTCCCCTCTTCGAAGAGGGAAAACGCCTTCCGGACAGACTCTTCACGCTCTCCGTTATCCATCCGGCCGGCCTCCAAAAAACCTGACCGCGACAAGACCCCAAAGCATGCGGAAAACGTCCCGGCCCCTCACCCGTGACGCCCCCTTGTTCTGCCAGGTGATGGGCGACTCCTTGATTACGTACCCTTTCTGAGAGAGCCGCCATAACAGCTCAACGTCGAATTCGAAACCGGACGATACCATGTCTCCTATCACAGCATCGATGGCTGATTTTTTAAATACTTTCGCCCCGCACTGCGTATCTGTCAGGGTCAGCGAAAAAAGAATCCTGATGAGGAGATTGAACCCCCGGCTCTCGAACCTCCGGAGAAACCCCTGGCGCTCGGGAACAATCGATCCGGGAAGCCACCGCGATCCGATCACGCAATCGGCACTGTCCAGCGCATCGAAAAGGGCGACCATCTGGGTGACCGATGTGGAGGCATCGGCGTCCATGAAACCCACGAATGGCGTAGAAGCATGGAGAAATCCCTCCCTCACCGCCCCCCCTTTCCCGAGGCGGCGGGAATAGGTCAGGCACTGGAGGTCCGTTCCCGGATGGGTGGCGGCAAACTGCCTGACGATATCAGGTGTGGCATCTGAGCCATCGCAGATCACCAGGTAACGGCCTCTGCTGCCGGGTATCTGGGAGAGGATCTGCCCTATCCGGTGCTCTTCGTTATACGCAGGGATGATGATGGAAAATTCTGTCTTCAAACGGAGCCGCCACCGTCTACTGGTGTCCTGTCAGGTGTTCCCGGAGCGCAGAAATAGTGTCTCTGTCCATAGTGCAACTACCTTGGGTAGAGTAATGCTCTGCTATCCTGAGAGCATGTTCACGCAGCCTGCGGTGATCCCGGATACATGATTCGGGAGGCGGGGACTGGCGCAGTATTGATGAGACATTCTCGGTGATTTGGATCAGTTCGGTAGCGATCACTGCATTCAGCCAGATCAGGTCCGCGAGCATTGCTCTTGTCTCCTCACTATCCATGGGGGATAGGTAGGGTGCCAAAGGGTTAAATGATGGCGGCGGCTGTGCGGGCAACCATTATGGTTTTTTGGAGGAAACCTCCTCTCATTCATGAGCTATATCGAGAGGATACAGACAGAAGGGAGAGATGCAAACCCCTTCTTCACCCTGATGGAAATCGAGATCGGTCCCCTCTCACGGGGCAGTGGGACGCTCCGCATGCCGATACGACCGGACATGCTGAACGGGGAGGATTTCCTGCAGGGCGGGCTTTTCACCGCGCTTGCCGATGAGGCGATGGTCCTTGCAATCTACCCCCTTCTTGCCCCGGAAGAACAGATCGCCACCATATCCGAGTGCACGACATTCATGAGCGGGGCCCAGCGAGGGGTCCTTGTCGCAACCGGGAAGGTGATAAAAAAAGGCCGGCGGGTCATATTTGCGGAGGGGGAGGTCAAACTGGAAGGATCCGACCGGGTCCTTTCCCGCACCACGGCAACCTTCATGGTGACAAAGGCCTAGACCCCGCGCTGGTCCCCTGCCGGGACGGAGGGAATCCTGGGGAGACCTGCAGGGCGGGGAATAAAACTATCTCCCAATTCGAAGCATCTATAGTGAGAGAAAAAGAGTGCGTCTGGCGGGGGAGTTTTCAAAATGAAGTATATTTTTGTTACCGGCGGGGTGATGAGCGGCCTTGGCAAGGGGATCACCGCTGCATCCATCGGGAGGATCCTGAAGAACCGGGGATACGGGGTCACCGCGGTGAAGATCGACCCGTATCTCAATATCGATGCCGGCACCATGAACCCGGCCCAGCACGGCGAGGTCTTCGTCCTCTCGGATGGCGGCGAGGTCGACCTCGACCTCGGGAACTACGAGCGGTTCCTCGATATCGACCTCTCCTCCATGCACAATATCACGACCGGCAAGGTCTACCGGAGCGTGATCGAAAAGGAGCGGCGGGGCGACTATCTCGGGGAGACCGTCCAGATCATCCCGCACATCACCGATGAGATCAAGTGCGGCATCCGCGCTGCCGCCTGCGAAGAGATCCCGGAGGCAGGGAAAGCCGAGATCTGCCTTGTCGAAGTCGGGGGGACGGTCGGGGATATCGAGAGCATGCCGTTTCTCGAGGCCGTCCGCCAGATGCGGGGGGAGCTTCCGCATGAAGACACGGTCCTGATCCACGTCACGCTCATCCCCGAAGACACGCATGGGCGACCTGAAGACAAAACCAACCCAGCACTCGGTCAAAGCCCTCCGCGAGGTCGGGCTCTACGCCGATATGATCGTCGGCAGGGCGAAACCGCCCATCGGGCCGCACTACGAAGCGGAAGATCTCGGCCTTCTGCGACCTGCCCCAGGAGGGCCGTGATCAGCGCCGCCACGGCCCCCGACATCTACCAGGTGCCGATGGAAATGGAGAAGGAGGGTGCGGCCGAGGTGCTGTCCCGCCACCTCCACCTCGAAAGCAGCGAGGCGAACACCGACTGGTACTCGCTCGTCACCCGCGAATACACGAGCCGGATGAGGTTGGCATCGTCAGCAAGTACGGGATCGAGGATGTCTACATGAGCATCAAGGAGGCCCTCAAGCATGCCGGCCGTGCGTGCGTCGACCGAGGTGCATATCGCCTGGCTCGATGCAGAGCGGTATCGAAGCGCAGCGTCTCGTCGGATATTCGACGGCATCCTCATCCCCGGCGGGTTTGGGAAACGCGGGCATGGAGGGGAAGATCAATGCCATCCGGTACGCCACGGACCCGGAAAATCCCGTTGCTCGGTCTCTGCCTCGGGTTCCAGCTCGCGGTGGTGGAGTTTGCACGGAACGTCCTTGGATGGGAGAATGCCACGAGTGCCGAGATTGGGGAAGGGAGGCATGTGATCGCGATCCTGCCCGAACAGGAGAAGGTCGACGGATCTCGGCGGGACGATGCGGCTTGGCGATTACCCGGTCACTGTCAGAAAAAACACCCTTGCGATGCATCTCTACGGGCGGGCTGAGATCGTCGAACGGCACCGCCACCGGTACGAGGTGAACCCGCTCTACATCCCGGAGCTCGAGAAGGCCGGCGCTGGTATTCTCCGGGTCCTGGAGGAACCGCATGGAGATCTGTGAAGTTCCCGGACCACCCGTTCTTCCTTGCGACCCAGTTCCACCCGGAGTTCAGGTCGCGGCCGACGAGGCCTTCGCCTCCGTTCATCGGGTTTGTCAACGCGTGCCTGCCGGAAGGACAGGGAGGTGAAGTGCTGAAAATGGTGCATGCAGAGCGGTTCATCGAGGAAGCGGTTGAAGAGATCGCAACCGAGGCAGGGGGCCACCGTGTCGTGATCGCACTCTCCGGGGGTGTCGACACCTCGGTCTGTGCCGCACTCGCCTCACGTGCCATCGGCGACCGCCTGGTCCCGATTTACGTCGATACCGGGCTGATGCGGAAGGGAGAGACCGACCGTATCGCCCAAATGTTCGGGCACCTCGACCTCCAGGTGGTCCATGCCGAGCGACGAGTTCCTCGCCGCACTCGCCGGGATCACCGACCCGGAGGAGAAGCGGAAGGCGATAGGCGAGCGGTTCATCCGGGTCTTCGAGCGCGAGGCAAAAAAGACCGGCGCGACCTGCCTCCTCCAGGGGACGATCTACCCCGACCGGATCGAGAGCGAGGGCGGGATCAAAAGCCACCACAATGTCGGCGGCATGCCCGCCCGAGTACGCGTTCGAGACAGTGATCGAGCCCCTCCGCGACCTGTACAAGGACGAGGTCCGCGAGGTCGCGGGCGCGCTCGGGCTGCCGCAGGAGATCCAGCACCGGATGCCGTTCCCGGGCCCGGGGCTCGCCGTGCGGGTGCTCGGTGAGGTCACGCGCGAGAAGGTCGAGGTCGTCCGCGAAGCGAACTGCGATCGTCGAGGAGGAGCTCGTCGAGGCGTACCGCCCCTGGCAGTGCTTTGCTGCCCTCGCTCGGCCTCGGCACCGGGGTCAAGGGGACGACCGGCTCCATGGCTGGATCGTCTCCGTCCGGGCCGTCAACTCGCGGGACGGGATGACTGCCGACCCGCTCGAGATCCCGTTCGAGTCGCTCGCCCGGATCGCCTCGCGCTGATCACCGCCGAAATCCCGAGCGTGGCCCGGGTCGTCTACGATATCACCCCGAAGCCGCCGGCGACCATCGAGTATGAATAAGGAAGACAGAACGAGAGAAAAGGCGGATTTGGTCATATGACGGAGACCGACTACCGGGCGATGCGACGCCCGGTACTATATGCCTGCGTTCGGCCGGGAGTCGGATGCTCGTGAAGGGCCGGGTCGCACAGGTCTGGGACGACCGAGGGGAAGGAGTATCATCGACTGCGTGGCAGGCATCGCCGTCTGCAGCACGGGCCACTGCCACCCGCAAGTGGTCCAGGCATCTGCGGCAGGCGCGGGAAGCTGATCCACTGCTCGAACCTCTACTATGTGCCGGGCCAGGCCGAGCTCGCAAAGAAACTGGTGGACATTTCCGGGATGCACAAGGCCTTCTTTCGAACTCCGGGGCGGAGGCGAACGACGGGGCGATCAAGCTCGCCCGCCTCGCGACCGGGAGGAAGTCCTTCGTCGCGTTCGAGCACGGGTTCCACGGGCGGACCATGGCTCGCTCGCGGTCACGCACAAGCCCGCAATCCGCGAACCGTTCAATCCCCTCGAGCCGGGCTGCACCTTCGTCGAGTACGGGGACCTTGAGGGGCTCAAGAAAGCCGTCGACAAGACGACTGCCGGGGTCTTCGTCGAGCCGATCCAGGGCGAGGCCGGCGTGATCATCCCGCCCGACGAGTTCTTCGCGGGCATCCGCGACCTCTGCGACGGCACGGGCGCGCTGCATGATCGTCGACGAGGTCCAGACCGGGATGGGCCGGACCGGCAAGATGGCTCGCGATCCAGCACACCGGGGTCGCAGCCCGACATCGTGACGCTCGCAAAAGGGATCGCCAGCGGGCTTTCCCATGGGGGCGCTCGCCGCGCGCGAGGGGCTCGAGTTCACGCGGGGCGAGCACGGGACCACCTTTGCCGGCGGCCCGCTCGCCTGCGCCGCAGCCCGGGCGACGATAGGGGTTATCGAGAAGGTACTGCCGTCGATGTCCCGGGAAAGGGCGAGCGGTTCCGCAGACCGGCTCTCCTCCCACCACCCGCGGTACCGGGGGCTGATGATCGGGATCACGCTCGGCGACCGCTGCCCCGCCGTCGCAGAAGAAGTGTGCTGAAAACGGGCGTGCTCGTCAACTGTGCCGCGGACGGCAACCTCCGCCTCGTGCCCCCGCTCGTGATCACAGACGACGAGATCGACCATGCAGCAGCGGTCATCAATTCGGCGATCGGCTGCGACCAGGTCCTGAATACAACAGGGGTTCCTTCCTGCCCCACTCATTTTTTTAGAACAGGACTGCCAGTTCAGAGAATAAGCCTGACCCGGGAATATTTGCCATCAGGAGAAGCGTCATCCGCCAATACCACCCGCAGTACCAGTGTGACCCTGGAATACTACCAGTCCGTGGGAGCGGAAAAGAGAGGGGATATCAGGCCTCAAGGGCGTTTTGGGACTGGATTTTTTTCATGCTCCTCAAGCGATGTCATTGCCGGATACCAGGCTTCGCTCAAGGATGGCTGAGGCTCCTGGGATATCTCCTGCAAGTTCCCGGAAAAAACCCCGGTCCAGGCCGAAGGGTACCGGCACCGCAGTTTATGTTCTTTCAGGAGCATACAGCTACCCGCTGGAGCATTGGGGATGACAATCGGGGAGAAGGGCGGGCGCTCACGATATGACCGGCTCGTGCGGGACTGCTTCCGTTCGGGGGGGTATGTCTTTGCCGGGAAAGCCGGGGACATCACCCGCAAGGAGGGTATCGGCCAGGTGGCGAGGCTCGCGAGCAACGAGAACCCGAACCCTCCCAGCCAGGAGGCAATCCGTCTCGGCTGCGCTGCCCTGAATGAAGCGAACCGGTATCCTGACGAGACCATGGACCTGCTGGTGCAGTCTCTTGCACGCAGCCTATGGCCCCTACCGTTTTATTACCGGGGTCGGGATGGATGGCGTCATCGAGACCCTGCTACGGGCACTGGTCAACCCCGGGGACAGGGTGGCGGTTGCCACGCCCACCTTCTCTTTTTACGGGCTTGCGGCAAGGGCACAATCTGCAGAGGTAGTCCATGTGGAAAGAGAGGAGCGACTACTCAGTCGACCCCGGGCTCTTTCTAGATGCAGCGAGGGATGCGAAGATTCTCGTTCCTCTGTTCGCCCAACAATCCGACCGGCACAGTGACCTCCTGCAGGGATATAGAGGAGATTTGCGAGGGCATTGACGGGATCCTCTTTCTTGACAATGCCTATGTCGAGTTCTCCGATATCGATTACCTGCCGCTCCTCGCGGACCATGAGAACCTTGTCATCGGACGGACGATGTCAAAGGCATACGCCCTTGCGGGTGCCCGGGTCGGGTATGCCTTCGCACCTGCCTGGATCCTCCCTTATTACCGGCGTGCCTCAACCCCGTTCACCCTCAACTCCGTCTCTGCCCAGGCAGCCGTCGGGGCGCTTGGGGACAGGCGCGGCATGGAGGCCTATGTCAGGCATGTCCGCTTGTGGAGGGAGAGGTTTTCCAGGGAATGCGGCTTTCCGGTCGCCCCTTCGGGTGCAAACTTCATCATGGCCGATATCTCCCCGTGGACCGGGGATGCGATGGTGCAGGAACTTGCATCGAGGGGAGTCCTCGTCAGGTCCTGTGCAAGTTTCCCGAATCTTCCCGACCATTTCATCAGGGTGAGCGTAGGGGCGGACTGGGAGAACGAGCTCTTCCTGAAAGAGATACGGTCGATACGGGATGCAGGGCACGCCGTTTCTGCCAGGGACCAGGACTGCCCATGATGTGCGGGATCACCGGGACACCTGGTACGGGAAAGACTGCGGTAGCAACCGAGCTGATCCGGCAGGGATCCCCTGTCCTGCACCTCTCTGATACCACCTCCGCGTATGTCATTGAAGAAGACCGGGAACGGGATACCAAGATCATCGATGAGGAGCGATGGGCCAGCGAGTTCCCCCCGTTTGACGGATTTGTGGAAGGGCATCTCGCCCATCTCCTCCCCTGCGACCGGATAGTCGTGCTGCGGTGCAGGCCGGATATCCTGATGGAGCGATTGAGGACGAGGGGGTACGGGGAAGAGAAGATCCGGGAGAACGCCCTTGCCGAGGCCCTCGATGTTATCCTTATCGAGACCGTGGATTCTTACCCGCCGGAACAGATTTATGAACTGGATACGACAGATAAGAGTATCACTGACTGCTCGATGCTCCTCCACCGGTTTGCGAACGGAGAGATCCCCGCGTCGTTTGGGACCCTTGACTGGTCAGGGTATATCGGGATGATAGAATGACGCTTGATACCCTCCGGCCGCATCTGAAATGGATATACAGCCCTTTTGTCGACATTTCCATAAAAATAGGGATCAAACCCGATCATTTCAGCATAGCCTCGTTCTTTGTCGCTCTTTTTGCCGGCATCGCGTTTTATTTCGGAGAGGTGGCGCTTGGCACCTTCTTCATCATGTGCAACGCCGCCTTTGACTCGATGGACGGGGCAGTGGCACGGGCGATGAATATACAGGGCAAGAGAGGGGATTTCCTTGACCATGTTATCGACCGCTATGCCGATATTTTCATCATCACCGGGATCTTTGCCGGTGGGTTTGCCCCCTGGCCGATCGGCGTGTTTGCACTGACGGGTGTATTCATGGTCTCGTATCTCGGCACCCAGGCACAGGCGGTGGGGGTCGGCAGGTATTACGGTGGGATGCTCGGACGGGCAGACCGCCTCCTCCTCCTCATCATCGCCGGACTTCTCACGCTCGTCTACCCTGCCGGGGTCTATGGCCTCCCGTTCCTGGGGTGGCTCCTCGTCATTTTCGGCCTCATCGGGCACATCACCGCGATCCAGCGGTTCCTCTTCGTCTGGAAAGAGCTTGCCTGAATCGGGGTCTCCCTTTTAATCCAATAGAAATAATCCACCAGATCCTGATCTGCTGAACCAGGGACAAACTATAAAATTCCCGGCAATGATGTCATCCGTATGAAGCAGTGGGTCAACGACTTCGTGCTCCTTGGCGTGGGACTCTGGCTGCTTGGGTACCTCGCATCGCTGCTCCTGTTCTTTTCACCGTTCCAGAGCAGCATGGGCTGGATAATCACTGCGGTATTTACGCCGTTCACGATCGCAGTTGCGTGGTGGTGGTTCAGGACACGGGAACTGCCCGCTCAGCTATTACGTGAAGGTGGGAATTGCATGGACCGCGATAGCCGTGCTCCTCGATTACCTGTGCATCGTCAGGCTTTTCCAGACCCCGTATTATGAGATGGATGTAGTGGTGTACCATGCCCTCACCTTCCTGATACCGGTCGTAGTCGGCATTTTCATAACCCGGTCTTCTGGGGGCAGCAGGGCGGAGTGAAGAGCGGCAGGGAGGAGTATTTTTCATATAGTGTGGCATATCATCTGCCGATTTTCAAACGACAATCAACTGTCCTCAAGGACGCCATATGGAGTCCATCCTTCAGCCTTATCCCCGCCGCTGTCGCGTCCGCCATGATGCGATTGAATCGGTATCAGGCATAGCTTCTATTCTGCATCCATTCCATTCGCGTTTCCGCACTTTTGCATGCGGAGACTAAAATCGAGGTTGTCACCTGCATACCAATTCAATCGCTGAATCGCCACCGTGTCGTCCTTCCGGGGCGAGGGCGTGCAACACATATGGGGGTGTGGGGGCAGACAGCCCCCCTACAATGTATCCGGTTCATCAATCGTACCCGCACCAGAGCGCGAAGGATCTTCCTTATGACTTACTTCTCAAGCATTATTGACAAGCCCGGCATCATCCCGCTTTGCGAGAGAGGAAAACAACAAGAAGCGGCCTTGCACCTGCCATTGCTCCCCCTGCTCAAAACCATGCATCGAGTGTCTTCTGGCCCTTCTTTTCATGCATCCCCTCAAGTGCCTTCTCCACCCTGTCGGGATCAAAATCATACCCGTCGCAGAGCATCTTCATGACACCGTTGTGATCCGGCGCATCCCATGAAAGAGAATACTGCCCGGTCACGGGAGGGTGCCAGAAGAAATCCAGCACCGCTTCGCAATCGAGACCCGGGAGTTTTTCATCGAGTGTTTTCTCGAATTCCCCCTTCCTGACGATCTTTAAGGCAGTCTTCGCACCGATACCACGGGCCCCCGTGTTGAAATCAGTGCCGGTCAGTATCCCGACCCGTATGAGATCGTCCCGGGTGAGCGAAAGACCCTTGAGGACTTCGGACAGGATGATTTTTTCCGGCGATACGGAGATCGTCCTCCCATGCAGTTTCCGTTTCCCGCTCACCGTCAGGTTCCGGACAAGGAGCGGGGCGCCAAAGAGAAGGGTATCATAGTCCTGAGAGACGACGTAGCGTGCATCCCCTTGGGCGACCATCGCCGCTGCCTGGGCTTCCCCTTCGCTTGGGGCGTCCACGAAAGGCAGCCCGAGGAGGCGGATCAGGGTCTTTGCCGTTGCGATCACCTCTGCATCCACCTTTGATGCCGAGCGGGCCTGCTTGTATGCCTCGGCATCGTCCCCCTTCTGTACTGCCTCTTCCCACCGGGCATGGGCCTGGTCCCTTGCCATGCGTCGGGATTCGATAGTCGCCTGCTTGAAGGGGGGTGGCGTCCCGTCGAAGACATACACCGGGCGGATCCCTTTCTCGATGACATGGGAGGTCCGGAAGAGTATCCCCGAGAGGTGCGAGGTGACCCTGCCCCGCTGGTCCATCAGCGGGGTCCCGTCAGGCTGGCGGATGATGGTCAGGAACTGGTACAGGGCATTGTGGGCATCGACCGCTGCAATCCCGGGGAGCGCCTCCCAGGTGACCGGTATCTTGTACTCTGCGATGATATCCCGTAACGCAACTCCCATGCGACACTCCTTTGCCAGGTCCTTTAACGGTAGACCCGTTTTGTGACCTCTTCCACGATCGACTCGACCCGCGCGATGCTGCTGTCGTACCGCTGGGCCATCTTTACCGAGATCTCCTCGAGGCTGACCCGGATCATCCGCTCGCGGTTCGTGATATTCAGTTCGATCGTGCGGAGTTTATAATGGAGGTTCAGGAAGAGCCCTCCAATCGAGAGGACGATCAGCAGGGGGTATGCCATGAGGGAGGGGGGGAAATTGAGCCCGGCAAGCAACAGATACGTCGCTGCAACGAGTATGATAATGAGTATTATATCCCCAAGATACTCACGTATATCCATGCTTTTACTTGATGAAGACCGGGTAATTAAGTTACCTGAGGACTCCGGGGTCGTATAATGGAACAGGCCCGGCTCCTCCCCCTCATCACGATCCCGGCCATGCTTGTCGTCGTCGAGATTGCCGCCCTCCTCCTCTCCCTCCCGATGCAGGCTGCCGGGATCACCGCGTTTGAGGACCCGGAATCGGTGGCAAACCCGTTCATCTTCATCATCATCCTGCTGGTGTTCACCGGTTTTCTCCTCCTCCTGCTGAAGTTCAAGTGGAAGAAGCTGATCGGTGTCATCATCGGACTCTCCATCTTCTTCACGTTCATCTACATCTTTGCCGGAATTACGGGATACTTCCTCGGGCTCGCGGCACCAGCACTCCTCCTCACCCTGGTCCTCTCTGCTGGTGCAACGGCGCTGCTCTACCTCTACCCAGAATGGTATGTCATCGATACCCTCGGGATCCTGATCGCTGCCGGTGCGGCCTCGATCTTCGGGATATCCCTTTCCATCGTACCGGTTATCATTCTTCTCATCATCCTCCTCGTCTATGATGCCATATCGGTCTATAAGACCAAACACATGATAACGCTCGCCGAAGGGGTGGTCGATATGAAGTCCCCGATCCTCTTTATCGTCCCGAAAAAGAGGGGATACAGCTACCGGAGCCGAGGGGATAGGGAACTTCGAAGAGGGGGCTGAGCGCGGGGCATATGTCATCGGCATGGGGGACCTGATCATGCCCACCATCCTCGTGGTATCCGCAAATGTCTTTCTTGCGACTGCAGGAATCGGGTTTGTCAACCTCCCTGCTCTTGGAGCGATGATCGGCTCGGTTATCGGGCTCTCGTTCCTGCTCACGATAGTCCGCAAAGGAAAGCCCCAGGCTGGCCTTCCGCTGATCAATGGCGGTGCCATCCTCGGGTTTTTAGCAGGGTATGGTATCGCCCTGCTGCTCTGAACGCTCCCGAAAACCGATCAGGGTATCGAGCACCTCATCGATACCCTCCCCGGTCTCGGTTGACATGTTCAGGTACCCGTCAAAATAGACAAGGTCGGACTTGTTGACCACGGTAAGAGTGGGAATGCTCACCATCAGTTCGATCTCATGGAGGAGCCGCACCTGCTCTTCGATCGGATACCCACAGTGCTCGCTTGCATCGAGAATGCAGAGGACGACATCGGCAAGGTTGATGATTGCGGTCAGGGCCTGCCGCTCGATCTTGTTCCGCTCAAGGGCCGGGCGATCGAGAAGACCCGGGGTGTCAATGAACTGCATCCGCTCCGGCCCGGCAAGCCGGTGTCCAAGGATAATCCCCTTCGTCGTAAAAGGGTAGGAGGCTATTTCTGGCGTTGCAGAGGATACCATCCGGATAAACGATGACTTCCCGACATTCGGATACCCTGCCACCACCACGGTAAATTCATCATTCACGTGGGGGAGTTTCCGCAGCACGTTTCTCATGTCGTTTAAAAAACGAAGTTCGTCGTCGATTTGGTGGACCACAGAGGAGAGGCGTGCCACCGTCCTCTTCCGTATCACCGAAGGCGTCTCGGCTTTCCTTGTCTGGTAGGCAAGGCCCGGGCCATGGTTCCGAGCCCACCGTGCTGCCCAGCCTACTGCACCAAGCGCCTTCCTGACCCGGTCCAGTCCCCACATGATATCGACGATATCGCGGTAAAAGGGAGGGAGTTCGTTCAGATCGGGAAATGACTGGATGATCTGGACAAGACGATCATGGATTCCATTGCTCACCGCACGGACAAACTCTTCGTTTGCCCTGTCCTTGTTCCTCTTGAGCCGCATCTTGGATGCAGCCCGCCGGAAACTCCGATCCAGGATCTCGTCAGCGGTCGGCACTGTCGGTATTGTTTCAAATTCCACCGGATATTCAACCCAATCTATATATGCAAAATCAGATGATAAACCATTATGGATTTATCCCTCATCCAGAAGGATATCCTTATCACGCTTATCAGTCTCTACCACCAGCACTCGCACCCGATCAAGGGGGAAGAGATCGCAGAAGTCATCAAAAGGAACCCGGGAACAGTCCGGAACCAGATGCAGGCGTTGAAGGCGATCGGGCTCGTGGATGGGATTCCCGGCCCGAAGGGAGGATACAACCCGACCACCTCTGCCTACAAGGAGCTGAACCTGGGCGTATCCGACGGTGAGTATGATGTCCTGATATCCCGTGACGGTGAGGAGGTCAGGGGAGTCAAAGTGGTGGAGATAGCCTTCACCACCCTCTGCCATCCTGACATCTGCCAGGCAAGCGTGCGCATTATCGGCAGCGTCAGGGCCTTTGAGATAGGGGACAAAATCACGATCGGGCCGACCCCGGTCAATAAACTCCTTATCCGGGGGGAGGTGTATGGGAAAGATGAGATATCACAGACCCTGCTCATCTCCACCTACGAGATGATCTCCCTGCCAAAGCGAGAGATCCGGTATTACATGAAAACTCCCCTGATCACCCTGAAGGGCACGGACTCGCTCGCCGATGCCATACATCTTTTTACCACCCACCATATCCATGGCGCTCCGGTGATCGAGCACAACACCCTTGCCGGGATCGTGACCATGAGCGATATCGCAAAAGCGATCGGCGATCACAAGACGCTCGATGAAAAAGTCAGTGAAGTCATGACCACCGATGTCGTGAGAGCCCCCTCGACCGTGCCACTCTTCGAGGTGATCCGGCGGTTCAAGGAGCGGGATATCGGGAGGCTTGTGGTCATGGAAGGCGACCGGCCGGTCGGTATCCTCACCCAGTCCGATATCATTCGCCAGTTTCCGACCCTGTGACCCCCCAGGATTTTTGTCCTTACCCCTGCCGGGCAGAAAGATTTTCACGAAATACGGCCGTTATTCTGGAAAAACTGCTATCCTTCCGGGCTGATTTTGAACATCTTTAAATATTTAAAGACTCAACAGTTCTGGTATGGCCAGAGTATTAGCCCGCAGCCTGTCCAAGAAGAAGATAGTCACCAACGAAGGAAAGGTTATCGGCACCCTCAAGAACCTCGTTGTCGATTTTGAGACAGGGCAGGTCGTCGATATGATTGTGCATCCCGATCCCACGTTTGATGCCTCGGGATACCGGGTGGAAGGGGACCGCATGTTTATACCGTTCGAATCGGTCAAGGATGTCAAGGACTATATCATCGTCGACCGTTATCTTTCGAGGAAGTAGGGCATATACCGGTCGATGGCTTCCACAAAGCCGTCGCCATACTCTTTTTTTGAGATGTAGGTCGCGGCAGCAGCCGCAGCTGGCGGTGCATTGCGAACCGCTATCCCGATCCCTGCATAGGTGAGCAGTTCGATATCGTTTTCAGCATCACCTGCAGCAAGGAACTCGGACGGATCGAGACCGAGCTCGGCAGCAAGGTTCAGGAATGCAAGCCCTTTTGTCACTCCCCTCGCCTGGAGATGGATTGCAAAGCCGGTGTCCAGCACATCGACCGGGAACTCCTTCACGATCTCCCTCACCTCGTCGACAGGGACGGTCCGGGCGAACGCGAGATCGGCAAACCGGTACGTGGGGCTGTATAAATCAAGGGTGACACCGGACCTGCGGTAAAATTCCGACACTGCATCGAGTGCTTTGCGGCAGTTGGCCTGGTCCCCAAGGATACGGAGCGGTGCGGTGTACCCGGTCCGGTACACGCCACCGTTCTCGGCGATAAATGCCCCTTGTGTGCCGATCATCTTGGTGAGGGCATCCATGAAACAGGAGGTGTTGCCGCTCGCCAGCACGACCAGGATGCCATGATCGCAGAGCTCGCGGATGCGTTCGATTGCACCGGTATGGATCCTCCGGTGCGGGTCGGTGAGGGTGCCATCGATGTCGGTGACCAGCCCCTTCAGCACTGCTTCAGTCCCGCCTCCTCCACCATGAAAGTCGCCTCGCCCTTCGGGCAGGTTCGGGCTGTCTACGAGCCGGGCGATACGCTTGCCCCCCTTGCTCTTCCGCAGATAGATGCCGGAACGTGGCGGTATGCCCGACGATATTCCCTCCGATCGGCTTTGTCGGGTCTCCGAAGAAGACTGCCGGGTTCGACATCACCTGGTTCGTCACAAGCCCGACCGCATTGTTCTCGTCCGCCAGCTTGAAGAGGTCGTGCATGTGCCGGTTCAGTTTCTGCTGCCGTGCGGCAAGCGTTCCCCGTGCCGGCATACTCGGCACGGAAGTGCGAGGTGAGCGAATCGATGATAAAGAGCCTGACCGGCATGTCGGACTCTCCTGCAGTTCGGCGGCCCGCTCCCGTGCCGTGTCCAGCATCAGGACATCTGGTGGTCCGAGGTATGGGCCCGTGCCACGTGGATATTCTCCAGGAACTCCTGACGGGTCGGCATCGTAGGCCAAGGCCGTTGACCATCTGCTCGATACGCTCCGGGCGGAAGGTGTTCTCGGTATCGATGTAGATGGCGCTGCCGTGACAGCCCGCCTTCTTCCTCGGGGAGCTGGACATTCACCGCCATCTGGTGGACGATCTGGCTCTTTCCCGAACCGAACTCGCCATACATCTCGGTGATCGCCTGTGTCTCGAATCCGCCTCCGAGCAGGGTCGTCCAACTCCGGCACGCGGGTCTTGAGTTTCCGCACGCCCTTCCGCTGCTCAAACACGTCCTTCCCGGTCCGGAACCCGCCGATATCAGCCAGTTCCCGTGCCGCCTTGATCATCTTCTTTGCAGTGGATTCTCCGATCTCCGCCGTCTCGGCCAGATCGGCAGGAGACGCGGTCGCGATGCTCTCCACGGTCACAAAACCGGCCTCCCGCAGCTTCTCTGCCGTGGTCGGGCCGACGCCGGGGAGATCTTCCAGTTCCAGGGGTCCGTTTGTCATTGTTCGAATTTCACCTTTGTCAGAGAGAGCATGCCTCATCCTCTCTTATATCTTCGCGGCCATGCAGCGTGAAAGTATTGGAGGGGTCATGGGGCGCCGGCCAGGGTCTCAAGGAGATTTCGTACCTTCCCTGCATCTTTCTCCAGATTTTCGGAAGATCTGACCGTTATCCTCTCACCGGACCGGACACCGCTGACCCGTACCTCGTGGCCATGCGGGAGACTGCCACTGAGGAGGAACCTCACCGTCCCGTCATCAAGAAAGGTCCCCTCCCTTGTCACGATCACGGTCCCCTCCATGGTGATCTCCTCTTCCTCTCCACGGGCCGCAACCACGACAAAACCCCCGGCGCCTGCGTGCAGTTCGTGCTCCCCGGTCCTCCCCTGCTTCAGCCTGGCGTTGTACAGGGATACCAGGTCACCCCTTACCAGAGGCAGCAGGGCCCGGTCCCCCCACAGGACCACCCGTAGACTGGCCGTGCCATCAGAGAGGACGAGGTTCCGGACATGACCGGGCCTGCCGTCCCTGGATGAGAATGCCCGGACCGGCTGGAGCGAGGAGACGGTCCCCTCGACCGACCAGTCGCCCTCGTCTCTCACCGCATCAAGCCTCCGAAACGAGAAAGGGATATCCAGGTCATCGGGTATCACGTCGCTTTTTTCGTCGATGACATACTCAGTCCCCCAGTTCCTGGCTTTCACGAGCGCTCCCTTCACGAGGATGGTCGTTCCGGGGAGGATATCATCGGAGAGCTCGGGAAGCCAGGTCACCACCCGGGTCACCCTGGTCCCGTCAGTCACACATCCTTCAATCATCTCGGAAGTGCTGCCATCCCGCCGTGTGATCGTCCGGGGGTCCTCGAGATGCAGGACCCTGATCCGGATCTCCTTTCGCTCCGGAGGTGCGAGCCGTGGCTGGACCGCCATGCCGCACGCTATCTCACAGGGTGACTTCCGGAGGGCCAGAACAGTGATATCGGAATTCTGTTTCCCCGCGTGTTTCCCTATCACTTCAAGGACTTCGCCGGTCTCGATCTCGGCTGCTGCCGCGGCCTTCTCGTCCCAGAGTACCGCCCTGACCTGGCCGGTCTCATCAGCAAGGACCAGGTGGGCGACAAAGCCTTTCCCGCCATCCTTCCGATCGAATTCTTTCTGGGGGGCGACCGAGATCACCTTGCCGAAAAACGAGAACAGGGTGGACGGCCCGGAGAGCCCGCTTATCTTCACGTGCTGGCGGCCGAGCTCGCCCACGACGAGCATCGCGGCAGTGACATCATCGAGTAGATCGCCGCATTCCTGCATCTTTGCCTCTACACGGCGTTCGAACTCCTCGCTGCTGATCAGGTCATCGACAAGCGCGTAGTGGAACTGCATAGCGGGACAATCCTTACGCGGTCCTTCACCGCTCCTGCCAGGGGAGATGCTGCATCGTTGAGGTCAGGTCGCGTATCGTCTCTCCTCTTCGCATGAGAGCAGCGGTTCCCCCTTTGAGCATCACTTCGGGGCACCGCGGCCTGCTGTTGTACTGGGATGACATCGCAAATCCGTATGCTCCGCAATCGAGCAGGGCCAGGATATCCCCTGTGACGGGGTTTGGGAGGAGCCTGTCAGAGGCAAGAATATCCCCGGTCTCGCAGATGGGTCCTGCAACAGTACAGAGGGTGGTGCCCGACATCGTCCGCTTTGCCTGCTGCGATCACTTCGTGGTATGCATCGTACATCACCGGGCGGACCAGCAGGTTGAAACCGGCATCGACATTGACGAATGTCCGGTGAGCCTTCTTGACCGAGTTCACCCGCGTAAGAAGCAGCGTCGAATCGGCGACGAGCGATCGGCCCGGCTCGACCCAGAGCGAAGGGCTGATCCCTGCAGCAGCGATTCCCCGTTTGAATACCGGGACGACCGCTTCCGCATATTCCGACGGGGTGGGCGCACGCTCTTCCGATCGGCGATACGGGATGCCGAGTCCCCGCCAAGGTCGATGAATTCCAGGTGCACCCCCCTGTCGGTGATCGCTGCCGCGATCCGGACCATCACCTCGCAGGCACGGGCGAACGGTTCGACCGAGAGAATCTGGGAGCCGATGTGGCAATGGATCCCGATCGGATCGACAGAATCGCAGGCAAGAGCCTCATCGGTACGCAGCCGGGATCTGTTCATGGGCGATGCCGAACTTGCTCGTTGCAAGGCCTGTTGCAATCTTCGGGTGGGTCGGCACCTCCAGGGCAGGGTTGACACGAAACGCGATCTCCGCCCTCTTCCCGGCTTCTGCAGCCGCTGCATCAAGCTGGTGGAGTTCGTCAAGGGAGTCGACCGAGACGGTGACGCTTTTTTCCACCGCGAGTGCAAGGTCCGCAGGACTTTTCGAGCTCCCGTTGAAGAGGAGGGAGGAGGGGGGCATCCCGGCGGCAAGCGCAAGATGGAGCTCGCCTGCAGAGAAGACATCGGCTCCTGCACCGAGGCTGGCGAGAGACCGGAGCACGGCAAGGTTCCCGTTTGCCTTGGCGGCATAGAGGACGCGGACATCAGGGTAGCGCGAGGTGAGCGCATCCTGATACCGCTGATAATTCGCCCTGATCCGCTCTTCATCGGTCACGTAGAGCGGGGTGCCATACTGTTCCGCAAGCGCAACCGTATCATGCCCGCTGATGCAGAGGTGGCCGTGCCGAATGTCCAGGTGTTCCGGGAGGATCATGGGAGAGCCTCCCGATACGATCGACTGCCTCCTGTATCCGCTCTGTCGACCGCGTCAGGGCAAACCGGACGTACCCGTCTCCACCGGACCCAAACCCGACACCGGGCGTGACAACGATGCCGGCTTCGTCAAGGAGCCGTGTGGCAAATCCCATGCAGTCATCCACCGCCATCCATACATAAAAGGTGGCTTTCGGCGCCTCCACCTCAAATCCCAGGGCCCGGAGCCCTTTTGCGAGCACGTCCCGCCGCTCCTCGTAGATCCGGCAGGCGTCGCGGACGCAATCCTGCGGTCCCGTGAGGGCAGCGATTGCCGCCTTCTGGACCGCATCAAAGACCCCCGAGTCCACGTTGGTCTTCACCCGTCGAAAGCCCCGCGATGATACCGGCATTCCCGCACGCCATCCCGATCCGCCACCCGGTCATGTTGTAGGTCTTCGAGAGTGAGTGCATCTCTATGGCGGCCTCCATCGCCCCTTTTACCTGAGAGGAATGACGGGGCCCTGTACCCGTCAAACGCTATCTCAGAATAGGCATTGTCGTGGACGATCAGGATCCCGTGCTCGCTGCGCAAAGTCCACTGCCTCCTCGAAAAATCCGGGGAGGGTGACCGCGGAGGTCGGATTGTTCGGGTAATTCAGGAACATCAGCCCTGCAGCCTTTGCCACTTTTTTCGGTATTGCGGAGAGATCGGGGAGGAACCGGTTCTTTGCGAGTAGCGGCATCTCGTAGACCTTCCCCTCGGCAAACAGGGTCGAGGTCCGGTAGACCGGGTACCCGGGGCTCGGCGCAAGGACATACTCCCCGGGATTGATGAATGCCTCCGGGATATGGGCTATGCCGTCTTTTGAACCCATCAGCGCGAGCACCTCTTTTCCGGGATCGAGCGTGACAGAGAACCGGGACCTGTACCAGCCCGCGACCGCTGTCCGGAACGATTCCATGCCGGTATAGGACGGATAGTGGTGATTCCTTGAATCGTGTGCGGCTTCGCAGAGGGCGTTTACAATATGGTCCGGGGTGGGGAGGTCAGGGTCTCCCACCCCAAGGTCGATGACATCCGTGCCGCTCCGGATCTTCGCGGCTTTCATCTCATCGATCCGTGCAAAGAGATACGGGGGAAGCTGCCCCATACGTTCCGCGTACATGCGGGTATATATTCTCCCCGTAGGTTCATTAAGGTGCCCTCACAAGAGGGTGATTTTGGCCGGAAACCAAGGAACCGAAGATCTCTTATCCCGAGGTGTGAAAGGTGGGATATAGCAGGTGTTTTGTGATGGACGATGAACCAGTGATCATCCTCTCGACTGCAGGGGAGAAAGAGGCAAGAGGGATAGCCCAGGCACTCGTCATGCAGCGCCTGGCAGCCTGCGTGAATATCGCCGGGATTGCTTCCGTGTACCGATGGGAAGGAAACCTGTGCGAAGACCAGGAGCAGCTCCTGATTGTAAAGACAGTGAGAGGGCAGGTGGATGCGGTAATGCGGGAGATCCGGAGCCTCCATTCATATGAACTCCCCGAGATGATCGTGGTGCCCGTGGCAGGGGGATACCCGCCCTACCTGCAATGGCTGGCGGAAGAGACGAGATCATGAGCACCATCCGCATCAACCGGGATACAGGTCAGGGAGGGAAAGGCTGCCCCGATCGAGGATATCGTGGTAAAAGAGGAGAAGTTCTCGCTCTATTTGAACGGCAACCACTTCACCGATCTTGTCGCGAGCCGGGACCACCTCGAGGAGCTTGGTGCCGGCTTTGTCTTCTGCCAGGGGCTCGCTACAACAGGTGGAGAAGGTGACTGTGTCAGGCAGCGAGATACGGGTCACTGCTCCCATCACCGGGACGATGGAAAAGGAGATAGTGACCACGGGATCGACCGGGGTCATCCGGCAGCCCCCAGCAAAGGTCCTCTCCGAACACGCTGTTACTGTCGCTGAGGTGTACGAGATTACCCGCGAGATCGTCACCGATCTCTGGCGCCAGACCGGCGGGGTGCACTGCTCGGTGCTGTACCATGGCGGGAGAATCATTGCGAGGAGCAGCGATGTGGGGAGGCATAACACGGTCGATAAAGTGACCGGGTATGCCGTCCTGCACCATGTCCCCCTTGGAGAGTGCGTCATCGGCTGTACCGGGCGGCAGCCCCGCGATATGGTGATCAAGTATGCCAATGCCGGCGTGCCGATCGTGATCTCCCGTGCAGCGACCACTGACCGGGGGATCGCTGCCGCCCGCGAATTCGGCATCACCCTGATCTGCTTCTCCCGGCAGGAGCGGTTCACGGTCTATGCGAATCCCGGCCGTGTCAGGGATCTTTGACCCAGGGAGTCGGGCTCATCTCCATGAGGTGTCGGTGACCGTCCGGGTCATTTGTCCCTGGAGAACGGGCTGATATAGGTTCATTCGGAAGGGAGAACAGTAACGGGAGGGTGCCATAGCGGCTGGCCGGTGCTGTGTTCCTTCCCCTCATGAGACAAGGTGTAAAAGCAGTCTGATCGTCACTTGCCGCTGGTGCTCTTCCTTCCCAGCACGAGAGAGGGTGTATCGCAGCCAGGACCTGGGCAGGATCGATTCCCCTTGCGGTGATCTTTCAGGAAAATGCTTTGAGGGACCGGGTGAAAATGATGTGTGCAGAAGATGACCAGCGAACAATCGAATGAAGGGAAGACTGCGGTCCTCGTGCTCGGCTGCCCGCAGGTCCCGGTGCAGACCGGGCTCGCGCTGTACCTGATGAGCGCTCTCCGGAAAAAGGGGGTGAAGGCGGTCCTTGCGGGAAACCGGGCCGCCCGGTTCCTTGTCGAGGTATCGGACCCGGAACGGCACTATGTGGGGGAGGTGATGGATATCGACCGGTATATCGGCGAAATCGCCGAGAAGAAACGGTCCTTTGACTATCATTTCATCTTTATCCACAACGATGCCGGGGTCAGCTATGCAGCAACGGTCCAGTCCATCACCGGAAAACCGGTCGTTGCACTGATTTATGGCGAACATTACCAGGAGATGGCAGACCTGATCGAATTTCCCTGCGAGAAGATCGCGGCAAAGGCAGTCCACAACCCGATGCCGCTCAAAAACAAGCTTGACGAGGTGCTCCCATGGGTTGTATCGAATCTCTGAAGTACGAGATCATCCTCCGCAATGCAAGTTTCAAGGAATGCAGGGACTACATCAGGGCCAACTACAAGGAGCATGTCGATGTCGACCCCGGGTTCAAGATATTTGACAAGTATCTCATCGGTGTTCCCCCCATAGCCATCGGGTTTGACGGCAATGTCCTCATCTTCCCTTTCACAAAACCCTGCTACGGGACTTTCCTGATGAAGATCGAGGACCATGACGAGGCAGAGCGGATCCGGCAATCTGCCGTTAAAAAGAAAAAATAATCCCTAATATCAACTATTTTAGCAAAAACTCAGCTACTGTGCGGAATATATATCAGCTTTTATGTGAACCAGACTGGTAGGTGGATCACTATGAATGACATCTCGGTCCTTACCGGCGGCAGGGCAGGTGACGGCATCAACAGTGCCGGGCTGCTTGTCGCCCACCTCTTCAACCAGATGGGGTACCAGACCTATATCTATTTCGATTACCCCTCGCTCATCAAGGGAGGACATAATTTCACTCTCACCCGTGCAGCGGAACAGAAGATCGGGGCGCACAGGGACCGGTGCGATTATCTTCTCGCCCTCTCCCAGGACACCCTCGATCTGCACCTGGACCTTATCCGCGATGACACGGTCGTGCTCTATGACAGCGGCCGGGTCCATGGGGAGGGGCAGGGGATACCGGTCGAAGAGATACTGAAAGCCGAGGGCGCCTCCGCAGTGATGGGGAATACGTGTATTATCGGGGCCTTCGCAAAGGCGGCCGGCATCCCCTTCGAGGTCCTCGAGACCGTTCTCAGGCGGCAGGTCCCCAAAGACCCGGAAAAAAACCTGGTTATTGCCAGGAAGGGATATGACGCAGTCCGGGAAGAGAGGGTCATTTTAAGGGCAGGCCATACCTGCTGCCCGCTTCTTACCGGAAACGAGGTGATCGGCCTGGGACTCCTGCATGGCGGGCTCGATGCCTTCGTGGCCTATCCCATGACCCCCACCTCGAACCTTCTCCATTTCCTGGCTGGGGTTGCCAGCAAGTTCACCCTGACCGTGGTGCATCCAGAGAACGAGATTGCCGTGATGCTGATGGCGCTCGGGTTTTCCTACGCGGGAAAGAAGACAGCGGTCGGCACATCGGGAGGCGGCTTCTGCCTGATGACGGAAGGGTTCTCCTTCGCTGGATCATCGGAAGTGCCGGTGGTGGTGGTGATGGGGCAGCGGACCGGGCCTTCCACCGGTCTTCCCACCTATACCGGGCAGACAGACCTCCACTTCATCCTCCATGCGGGGCAGGGAGAGTTCCCGCGGCTCGTCGTGGCACCCGGGGACGCCGAGCAGGCATATGTCTGGTCGTCGATCGCCCTCTCCCTCGCATGGAAGTGCCAGGTCCCGGCAGTCATCCTCTGTGACAAGACGCTCTGCGAGGGCACCTACAGCCTCGATGAGAAGGCGATTTTTGTCCCTGACACGGGCGAACCTGAATCACCAGGCGATGCCGGGCCATACCGGCGATACGCAATCACTGAAAACGGGATCTCCCCCATGCGATATCCTCCTTCCCGTGATGCCGTGATCAAAGTGAACAGCTATACCCATGACGAAGCCGGGATCACCACGGAAAGGGCTGACATGACGGTGTTGATGACCGAAAAAAGGCAGCGGAAAGCGCTCTCGCTCAAGCGTGAGACCGGGTCGCTCGAATGCGTGAAGACCTATGGGAAGAGGGACGCCCCGACTGCGATCCTCTGTTGGGGCTCAACCCTCCCCGTCTGCCGTGAGGTTGCGGAGCAGCTGGGGTTATTTCGTCATCCAGCCGGTCGTGCTCTCACCGTTCCCGGAAGAATCCCTGAAATCTGCGCTGGAAGGTAAACAAAATGTGATAGCGGTTGAAGAGAACGCTGACGGGCAACTTCGCATGCTCTGCAGCCAGCATGGAATTACCGTGAGTCATCACATCGGAAAGATAGACGGCCGTCCCTTCTCTGTCGAAGCACTGGATGCACGGGTAAAGGAGGTGCTCTGATGCCGGCAAAAGACCTGATCACCGATGCACAGAACACCTGGTGCCCGGGCTGCGGGAACTTCACGATCCAGTTCGCCCTGAGAAATGCGATAAAAGATCTCATCGCTGGCGGCGTCCCTCTGGAGAATATCGTGCTCGTGACCGGGATAGGGTGCCATGCCAAGATGGGGGACTATCTCGCCGTCAACAGTTTCTACTCACTCCATGGCCGGACCATCCCGGTCGCGACCGGCATCAAGCTCGCCAACCCCGACCTGACCGTGATCTGCTGTGCGGGCGACGGGGATGCCTACGCCGAGGGACTCGACCACCTCATCTTCGCCGCGAAGCGCAATGTCGATATCACCGTCATCATCCATAACAACCGCGTGTACGGTCTGACCACCGGCCAGTATACTCCCACCTCCCCGCTCGGATTCAGGGGGAGGTCTACTCCCGAAGGGACACCGGAAGAGCCGTTCAATCCTCTCACCCTGATGCTTGCAAGCGGGGCAGGGTTCATCGCCAGGAGCACCTCGCGGAAGATGCCCCACCTTGCCGGGGTCATCGGGCAGGCACTCCGTCACAAGGGATTCTCGTTCGTCGATGTGCTCCAGATCTGTGCGACCTATTTCAACATGTCCGAGCTCTACGACCGGCAGGGCTACGATCTGTCCGGGCACGACCCGGCCGATTTCCAGGCGGCATGCCGGAAGGCGGAAGAATGGGCTTACAACAGCGACTCCCCCATTCCATTCGGGGTATTCTACCAGGAAGAGAAGACCTGTTTTGAGGATCGCTTCGTGCGCCATCCCCCCTTCAGCGGGAGCAGGGGGGAGCAGATACGGGCTTTTCTTGAAAAGAAACGGTGAACAGGCAAATGGGGGATGGCCAGGGCTGCACAACAGGCGTCCTGCCCCATTCCTCGGGGTGAGACGCCCCTGGCTACCATCCTTTGCAGCAGTTGGGATCATTCGTTCTGTAACCCATGTGAATCACCCGAAACCGGAAATATTCGCACTGGAGCAAGGTCGAAACAAAACTCGAAAAAAAGATGGCGGATGCCGGCATATCTTCCATGAATCCCAATCACTACAGTCCTCTTCCCATGACTGGGTATACCCCTGCTGTGGGAAGGACAAAACGAGCAATGGAATACAGGGAGTTGGTCCGAATTGCCGGAAAGAAGGTGACAAGGGTATATGGTTGATCTTACCGCATCGTCAGATCTCTTTGCATGGGTAATCCTCCCTCTCCTGATCTTCTTCTGCCGTATCTGCGATGTGAGCCTTGGAACGATCAGGGTCATCTTTATTGCAAAAGGATTGAAGGTACATCGCCCCGGTCATCGGTTTTTTCGAGGTGATCATCTGGCTGCTTGCCATCGGGCAGGTGATGAACAATGTGTCAAACGTGGCCTGTTACATCGCGTACGGAGGGGGGTTTGCGGCAGGAACCCTGCTCGGGATGACGGTCGAGGAGCACCTCTCTCTTGGGACCGTCGTCGTGCGGGTGATCTCAAACGAGGACATTACCGGCCTTGTCACCTTTTTGAGGGAGCGCAGTTTCGGGGTTACCATTGCGGATGGGGAGGGGTCGAAAGGGAGGGTGAAGATCATCCTCTCGGTCATCAAGCGGCAGGACCAGGGAGAGGTGGTCGGAGGAATACATCGGTACCTGCCCAGGGCATTTTACTCGGTCGAGGAACTCAGATCGGTGGCTGACGGTGTATTCCCCGAAAAGCAGTCTTCGCTCCTCTTCAATCACCGCGACCCGTTCGGATTTTTCAGGAAGGGGAAGTAATACTCTTTTGTTCCCACTCCCCATGGCCTGTACCTGATTTACGGCAATGCCATGGAAAAGAGGAGACGGGTATTTTTTTATCCGTTCCGGATCCAGATCAGGTTCAGTGACTGTTCACATGCCCGATACTGCCAGCGATCCAATGACAGGGACACCTGCACCCGATTTCTGCCTGCCCGATGCAGAAGGAGAAGAATACTGCCTGAATGATTTTTCAGGCAAGTGGCTCGTGCTCTACTTTTACCCGAAGGATAATACCCCGGGATGCACGATCGAGGCAAAGGGGTTTTCCGATGCGATGGAAGAGTTTGCAGCACTCGGCGCTGAGATCGTAGGGGTGAGTGCCGATTCAGAGGCCAGCCACCAGAAATTCACCGCAAAGCAGGGGCTCCGCTTCCGCCTTCTCTCCGACCAGAAGCATGAAGCCATAACCGCTTACAAGGTCTGGAAAGACTGGGTGCTCCTCAAGGGGATCGAGCGGAGCACCTTCCTCATAAATCCGGACAAGATAATTGCCGCAGTCTGGAGGAAAGTAAGAGTGACAGACCATGTCGAAGAGGTCCGGAACACGCTTCGTGAGCTGCGAGGGTAGGATCAGGAGAGGGGAAGCACACTCTCCTCTTCTCTCCTGATAAGCGAAGGATCGTCCCTCCGGGGGTCATTGACCACCCGGGACACCCGGAATGCGATGAGATCTTCCTCTGGATACGGCACGAGCAACTCCTCAGTCTCATCGGGCGACAGGCTGCAGGAATCGAGCCAGCGGGCTTCGTTCTCAGGCAGGAGCATTGCCGGCATCCTGTCGTGATACCGGGCGGCCAGGTTATTTGGCCGGGTCGTGATTATGGTGAAGGTCTTTTTCAATTGCGCATCAGGAGATTTCCATATATCGTAGAGACCTGCAAAGGAAAAGAGGCCGCCGTCCTTGCGACTGATATAATAGGGAACAGGCTCCTTGCGCAGCTTCACCCATTCATAAAACCCGGTTGCAGGCACGAGACAACGGCGGGAACCGATGAGGGGACGGAAGGATGGTCGATCGTGCAGCGTCTCGGCACGGGCATTGATAGGCCGGGGGCTTCTTGAAGGGTCCTTTGTCACGGAAGGAATAAGGCCCCAGGTCATCTCATGGCATTCCCGCCCGGATCCGGATGGATGAATAATGACCGGCACCGGCTGCGATGGAGCGATATTGTAGCGGGGCATGAGGGGAACATCGCAGTGCATCACCCCGAACCGCTCCGGGAGCCCGATGATAACGGTGATGGTGAACCTCCCGCACATGGATCAGACTGTATCGTTTCAGTGTAAAAGAAGTACGCTGGAAGAATGATATGCATCCAAAAACCACACAAACCTGCAAAATGAAAATACCAGGGGCATTTTTCTCTTTATAAGTGACTCGGTCCCTTCAGGTCTCCCCGGCAACAAACCGGTCGATCCAGCCGGTTATCTCGTCCCGGACCTCCCGGAACCCTGCAAGGATCTCCTCATCGCTTCCCGTAAAGTCCTTGGGATTTCTGAAACTGACGTGGAGCGATTCCTTTGCCCAGGGAAAGAAAGGACATGCTGATTTTGCGCTGTCACACACTGTCACCGCAGCATCCATCCCGACCCCGGTAAACTCCTTCAGGTCCTTGGACTGCTGCCCCGTGATGTCCACCCCGATCTCCTGCATGACCCGGACCGCGATACGGGCTGACGGTCGAGCCCTCGGTGCCGGCACTGAATGCCTCGAACCGATCCCCGTAACGGGCACGGAGGTAGCCTTCCGCCATCTGGGAACGTGCGGCATTATGGGTGCAGATGAAAAGGATGCGTTTTCTCATCATACTCGCGTGAATATTTCTTGGGTATCAGCTCACATAATTCTCCCGATTGTCCTTGAGGGAACCGTCCCGAAGTGATCCGGGGCCAGACAGGTGCGTTCTGATTAAGGAGAGAGATGGTTCAGCCAGGGGGGAGTCAGCACAGAAAGGATGATTCCGGACCGGTAATCTCCTATGATTTCAAATCCCTGCTGCGCTCCGCGAATGGATCGCTACACGAGAGTCAGCTGCTTCATGCCCTTTCCCTGGCCACCGTGTAATCCAAGGATATCAAGGAGCTCCGGGAAAGCATCGATGGCATGGTCTGCCCCTCCATTGAGGGCAGGACGGGAGAACCGGTCACCATACCGGGCATAGACCGTGCCCATGCCAAGTATCACCCCCGGTGCGATGTCCCGCCTGGGGCTGTCTCCGATAAGCAGCGTCTCTTTTGCCCTTGCGTTCATCCGGACAAGTGCACAGAGGAACGGGAGGGTGCTTGGCTTGTGTGCCCCGGTCATATCGTGAGTGACCACGGGATCGAAAAACCGGGAGAGCCCGGTCTTTTCCAAACGGAGCATCGCATTCGGCAGGCGGGCATCGGTCACGATTCCCATCGAAAAGCCTGACGATTTCAGGAGTGCCAGCGTCTTTTCTACCCAGGGATACGGCACGAGGTTCAGGGTCTGCACTTCACTGAAGAGCGACACGCATTCAAGGTAGAGGTCCTCCGTATAGGAGGAGTAGTCTGTCATGTAATCCCGGATGTTTTCAGGATCTTCGAAGCCACCCTGCTTCCGGAGAAAATACGAGAAGAGTTCTTCGGCGTTCCCGACACCCATCCTTCCTGTTACCGCCCGGCACGCCTGGGTCTTGGCAAAGACCAGGTCAAAGAGGGTATTGTCCATGTCGAAGAGGAGGGTGGAGATCGGAGTATGAAGAATACGTGAATCGTCTTCCTGCAAATGGTACCCTTCATCCTTCATATTTTTCCATTGGTTGAGAAATACTATGAAAGTAATAGTCTGGAAAGGGGTGCCATGCAGCCCGGAAGCGGGAATGAACAGTAATGAGACTCCATTCCCGGGCTGGATTTACACCAGATAATGACGGGACCGGCCGAAATACGGTCCGGTGGCCGATTCCCCTATGCCCGGGTTTTCTGTCGATGAAGGTTGCACCGCAGCGTTCCAGGGGAGCCAGCGGTTCGGGGTAATCGACTTCACGCACAAGTCCGCTTCGGGGGGAGAGTGGGGAAAATTCAGGGAGATCTTGATATTCAACCCGGTGCTGCATGCAAACTCCATCGTGCTCGTCACCCCGCACACTGCTGCCCGGTCGCTCACATGGTATCCAACATGGAGCGGCGGCACAGCATTACTGGAGGCATCGGGCGGTTCATCAACCTGCACCTGATTCAAAAAGTGTCGCCGGGAACGCGGGTGCGCATCGTCCATTGGAATCTGAATTGACGGGCAAAGAAACACCTCGCGCCGATCCTTTTCATGCGCCGTCCGTAGTGGGTCCTCCCCATCCCCTTTTTTTCACTCACTCTCTCACTTACCAGGACCATCCCCTTCGAAACCTATATCCCAACGAAGACGCAATTTCCCGGATTGGGCAGAACCAATGATCATACGAAAGATATCATCTGCAGGGATCTCGCACAACTCCTATTTCATCAGTGCCGGCGGACTTGCAGCAGTCGTCGACCCGAGGAGGGACTGTGGGGTATACCTTGACCTGGCAAGCGAGATTGGCGCAAGGATCACGCATATAATCGAGACCCACCGAAACGAGGACTACGTGATCGGTTCACTGGAACTGGCAGCAAGGACGGATGCATCCATTTACCACGGCCACCAGATGGACTTTGCGTATGGAAAACCGGTGAAAGAAGGGGAATGTTTCCGATTGGGGCCAGTCGAGCTCACGGGTGATCGAGACTCCCGGGCATACGTTTGAGAGCATATCGGTGGTGGTGACAGATACCGGGGTATCGGATATCCCATATGCAGTATGCACCGGTGATGCCCTGTTTGCCGGGGAAGTAGGCCGGACCGACTTTTTCGGACCTGAAAGGCGGCCGGAAGTATCGGAGCTGCTCTATCACAGCATCTGGCAGAAGATCATCCCGCTTGGAGACGGTACCATTGTTTTCCCCGCCCACGGTGCAGGATCGGTATGCGGGTCCGATATCAGCGACTACGAGTTCACCACGATAGGATACGAAAAGAAGACCAATCCCCTCCTGGCCCTCTCAAAAGAGGATTTCATACGGAAAAAAGTGAACGAACACCACTATCTCCCTCCCTATTTCAAAAAAATGGAGCAGCTGAACAAGGAGGGAGCCCCGGTCCTTCACCATCTTCCGGACCTGCGGCCTTACCCCGTGAAAGAAGTGAAGGAACTCCAGGGCAAGGCCCAGATAGTGGATATCCGTGCACCGACCTCCTTTGCCAGCGGGCACATCCCGGGAAGCCTCTCGATCTGGAAAGAAGGTATTCCTGCCTTTGCAGGATGGATCCTTTCCTACAATGAGCCCATCCTCCTCGTGGACGACTTCAACTGCGGCCTCACCGAGGTGAGCCGGCACTTTGTCCGCCTCGGGTTTGATACCCTGAAGGGATATCTCGCAGGGGGTTTTCCGGCATATTTCAAGTCAGGCAGCCCGATCGGCCGGATAGAGGCCTGGAGTGTCCACGATCTTGCAGAGAAACTGAAGGAGGAGGATATCTTCCTTCTTGACGTACGGGATAGTGAAAATGTCAGAAGGTTTGGCAGGATCCCGGGTGCACACCATATCTATATCGGGGACATCCCTGACAGATTCCGCGAGGTTCCCCGCGACCGGCTGGTTGTGATCTACTGTGATGCCGGGTTCAAAGGCTCCCTTGGGGCAAGCATCCTTGCCAGGAACGGGTACCAGCGCCTGGCAAACGTAATCGGGGGAATGACGGCATACCTGAACGCAGGATATACCGTTGAGACGAGGTAAGGGAATCCAGTTATTTTCAATCCCTTCCATCCAGGGTAATTTCCTCCGGGAAAAGAATTCCCGGATCGTGGCATTCGATGAATATGATTTACATAAATTTATGTGACCTCCGCATCTATTGAGGAGAGAAGGAGACATCCATGGATATCGTAAAAATTCCCCGCATGGAGAAGCAGGACTATGACCGGCTTATTGACGAAGGATATGTCTGCCGCATCGCATTCCAGGGAGAGAAATACCCGTATATCGCCCCCTTCCTGTATGTCTTTGACGGCAAGTTCCTCTATTTCCTCTCGACAAAATATGGGAAGAAGATCGAATATTTCAGGAAGAGCCCCTACGTAGCAGTCGAGATCGATAAGTACACGAGGGACCTCTCCTGCTTCACCTTCATCACCCTCCAGGGATATCTTGATGAAGTGAACGATTCGATCGACAAGAAACAGATCAGGCAGGAGTTTGTGACTCTGATCAAGGAACGCAAGCTCTCCAACAACATCCTTGCAGCACTCGGGCACTCCCCGCAGGATCCCCCCGAGGCGATTGCGCTCGAGGAACGATCCCTTGTCTGGAGGCTGACCGGGGTAAAGGACCTGGTAGCATTGAAAAATCTCTGATATTTTTTGTTATACCGCCGGCATTTTTTATGCATTTTTTTAAGGGATGCATTAATTCCGGCCTGTCCCTTTCTCTACTAATTCTAGCAGTTCCTGTACTCCTGTTACGGGCACTGAGCAGGTATGAACGGAGCAGACATATGCGGCGGACTTCCGATCAACCGGGATCATCTCCCTTGTAAACGGGGCCACCCTCCCAAGCTCGTTCTCGTTTCCGGGATGTTTCACCATGAGCACCGTGAATGGCAGGTACCGGGCATTCAGGGCATCGGCCATGGCCTTCACCTGCTCTCCTTCGGGGCCTTCACAGAGAACAACCCCTGTGGCCGGCCCGTAAAGGAGGCAGAGCCCGGAGAGGAAGAAGGTGTAAGCCGCAGGCGCCCTATCGACCAGGCCTGCATAGAGACGGGCCAGGTCAGAGGCGCGGCGCTCAAATGCGGTATCCCCGGTAAGCAGGGAAAGACGGAGGAGATTGGTGAAAGCAACGGAGTTTGGGGAGGGGATTGCCCCGTCATGGAATTCCTTCTGCCGGGCGATAAGGTCGGTCGCGGTCCCGGGTGCAGTAAAGTATCCCCCGTGGACCGTGTCCCAGAACTGCGCATCCAGGTATCCCTGGAGGTCAAGGGCAGCCGAGAGATACGATGGATCGGACGTTGCCATGGAGAGTTCGGTCAGTCCGAATATCAGGAATGCATAATCGGAGGCCTGCCCCGCGATGCCCGCCTGGCCGTTCCGGTACCGGTGGAGGAGACGGCCATCGATGTCCCGCATCGAACCGAGGATGAACCCGGCAGCCTGCTGTGCTGAATCCCGGTAGCGTGGCTCATCAAAGACCCGGGCTGCCCTGGCAAAGGCAGCAATCATGAGACCGTTCCAGTCGGCCAGTATCTTGTCGTCGGTGAGAGGAGGATTACGCCTGTTTCTCGCTGCAAGGAGGGCGGTCCGGGCTCTTGCCAGGGTGGCAGAGAGATCCTCTGCCGGCTCTCCCATCCCCGATGCGAGATCCGAAAGGGCCCGTGGGAGGTGGAGGATATTCTTACCGGTCCTCTCTCCCGATACGGGATCCATAAAGTTCCCCTGGGTGGTAAGGTGCCAGGCACCGGCTGCGACTGCTGCAGTCTCCCTGTCGAGGAGATCATCGATCTCTCTCTTGGTCCAGAGATAATACCCCCCTTCTTCTCCCTCCGTGTCTGCGTCCATTGCAGAGAAAAATCCCCCTTCAGGACCGGTCATCTCCCGGAGTACAAAGTCCAGGCACTCCTTTGCGATGGCTGCAAACGATTCGTCCCCGGTAACCTGGTATGCCTCGGTGTATGCGAGCACAAGGAGTGCCTGGTCATAGAGCATCTTTTCAAAGTGGGGGACCAGCCAGGTCGTATCGGTCGAGTACCCGGTGGAACCCGGAACCCAGGTGGTCGTAGATGCCTCCCATCGCCATGGAACGGAGTGTCTTTTCTGTCATCCTGACCGCCCGCTCCTCTCCTTTCAACCGTGAATACCGGAGGAGGAACAGCAGCGTATGGGGGAGAGGAAATTTCGGGGCGTTTCCAAACCCGCCGTGTATCCTGTCAAAGCTGAGGAGCAGCTCCTCGAATGCGGTAGCAAGTATATTCCGGCGGAGTAAGCTCCCCTTCCGCTGTGTCGCTGCAAGTGATGCCGCCACGCCACCGGCGGCCTCGAGCAGTGTGGTGCGGGATTCTCTCCACATCCTCCCGATCTCCGTGAGTATCTCGATGATACCGGGACGTCCGAAACGGCTCTCCCGTGGGATGTAGGTCATCGCGAAGAAGGGTTTTCTCTCCGGGGTCAGGACCAGGTTCAGCGGCCAGCCCCCTCCGCCAGAGAGGACCTGGCCTGCCGCCATGTAGAGCGAATCGATATCAGGCCGCTCCTCCCGGTCCACTTTTACGGGGACAAACAGGGAATTGAGCACCCGGGCAACCTCGGGGTCCTCAAACGACTCCCGCTCCATCACGTGGCACCAATGGCAGGTTGCATACCCGATCGAGAGAAATACCGGCTTGTCCTCTTCCGCAGCCCGGGAAAATGCCTCATCTCCCCATGCGTACCACCCCACGGGGTTGTTCGCATGCTGGAGCAGGTAGGGACTCACCTCGTGGATAAGCCGGTTGGGTGCGTGTCCCGTATCCTTTCCTGCCTCCCCCTTCCCCTCTTCTTTTCCTGTCATACAAAAAATCCAATGCTCATGGTGTGAGGGGCGGACTATTTAGACTCTTGGACTGTGCCCAAAATGCACAGCTGACCCGAAATGGGGGGATAGGAAGGGGGGACAGGAACAGGACCCGGCTCAGGGACATCCGGGAGTGCAGGAGGCCGGACCGGAGATGACGGATCTTCCCTGAGCGGCCCCCTCCCGTGATCCGGTTCGCTGCATCCCGACAGCAGGAGCAAGGCGGTCAGGGTGAGAATAAGAATGGCCCGAACCCGTGAGTGGAACAGAGTCTGCCGGGCATCGCATGCATAGGATCCTGTCTCCATGATCCCATGAACGTGATGGGCCTGACCGGTCAGATCGGTATGCATTTCTCATCGTATTGCGATCATCTGTATAATGGTAAAAGAAGAGGAGCGCCCGTCATCCCCGCACCTGAAACTGACGCCGGCCATGGCCCAGGTACCTGGTCGATAAAAGAGCAGTACAGGGATGCCATCCTCCTCTTCCATATCGGCGATTTCTACGAGACATTCGGCGGAGACGCAGAGACAGTGTCGCGTGAGCTCGATATCACCCTCACCTCCCGTTCGAAAGATTCCGGGGGGCAGAAGATCCCGCTTGCCGGCGTTCCCTGCCATGCAGTCGAAGGATACATCGCCCGGCTTATCGAGAAGGGATACAGGGTCGCCCTCTGCGACCAGGTGGAGGATGCCCGGAATGCAAAAGGGATCGTCCGGCGCGAAGTCGTGCGTGTCATCACTCCGGGGACCGTGATCGATGAAGGACTGGTCGGGTCTTTTGGTGCCCGCTACCTCATGGCCGTGACTGCCACGGCAAGGCCGGCCCTGATCGGCCTTGCGTTCCTCGATATCACCACGGGCGAGTTTATCGTGACCACCTGTCCCGGGGACCAGGGGGTCGCAACCCTCACGTCAGAACTGACACGGTATCGCCCCTTTGAGTGTCTCATACCGGTGAGCCTGCAGGCCGAATTTGGCGATGCAGTGAAGCGGTCCGGGGTGCTCGTCACTCCCTGCGAGGATGGCGAGACCGACCTCTCCTCTGCAAAAAGGGTCCTCGAGGAGCACTTCCGGGGAGTGGGGCTCCAGGCGTTTGGCGCCGAACCGGTCCCCGCGGTCATCATGGCAGCTGCCATGGTGCTCCGCTACGCCAAGGATACCCAGCGGCGCGACCTCTCCCATGTGCAGCAGATAACATTCCGCCAGCCCGCGGAGTCCTGCTTAATCGACGGGGTCACACTCAGGAACCTCGAAATTCTGGAGAGCATCCAGGGTCGGTCCCATGATCCGACACTCCTCTCCCTTCTCGACCTGACAATGACCCCGATGGGAGGGCGGCTCCTCAGGAGCATGCTTGCCGCCCCACTCGTCTCCGTGCCTGCCATCAACCGGCGCCTTGACGCGGTCGAATATTTTTTTGAGAGGACCGGGGTGCGGGTCGGGGTCCGGGAGATCCTTGCCGGGGTTGCCGATGTCGGCAGGATAGCAGGGAGGATATCCTGCAGAAACGCAGGACCGCGGGACCTGGTTGCATTGGCACGGACGCTCGATCTCCTCGCCTCCCTCCGGGATGTGCTCGATAACCCTTCACTCCCCGTGGAACTTGCGGGTGCTTGCGGGGACCTGGTGGATGAGGGATGGATTGCTCCCCTGATTGCCCGGGCGATCGCGGATGATCCCCCGGCACTGGTCAGGAACGGCGGGGTGATACGGCAGGGGTATGATGCCATGCTCGATGAACTTCGTTTCCGGACCGTATCAGGAAAAGAGTGGATCATCGCCCTCCAGCAGAAGGAGAGGGAGACGACGGGAATAAAATCCCTTAAGGTCGGTTACAACTCGGTCTTTGGTTACTACATCGAGGTGACGAAACCAAACCTCGGGCTGGTCCCTCCGACATACCAGAGGAAGCAGACGACTGCATCGGGGGAACGGTTCACCATTCCTGAATTAAAAGAGCAGGAGGCGCTCATTGCGACGGCAGAAGACCGGCTGGCCTCGCTCGAACAGCAACTCTATGCCTCCCTGCTGGAACGACTTGCAGAAGGGATCTCCTCCCTGCTGTCTGTCGCAAGGGGCATTGCTGCGATCGATACCGCAGCCGCACTCGCCGAGGCCGCAGTCCGCTACCAGTATACGCGCCCGGTCATCGATGAGAGCCTGGAGATCCTGATCCGGGAGGGGAGGCACCCGGTCGTGGAGACTGGGATGAGCGGGGGATTTGTCCCAAACGATACCGTCCTTTCCGGATCCGATTCCCAGATCCTGATCATTACCGGGGCGAACATGGCGGGAAAGAGCACGTACATGCGGGCGGTCGCCCTCACCGCAGTCATGGCCCAGGCAGGCTCGTTCGTCCCGGCAGCCCATGCCCGGATCGGAGTCGTGGACCGGATCTTTTCGAGGGTCGGTGCGTTTGACGATCTTGCAGCAGGGCAGAGCACGTTCATGGTGGAGATGACCGAGCTTGCACACATCCTGCACAATGTGACCACACGAAGCCTTGTCATCCTCGACGAGATCGGACGGGGGACGAGCACGCTCGACGGGTACTGCATCGCCCGTGCAGTACTCGAATACCTGCACGGGAAAGGATCGAGCGGGCCAAAAACCCTCTTTGCAACTCATTTCCATGAGATCGCATCCGCTGAACAGGAGTTGAAGCGGGTCCGGACCTACCATTTTGCGGTAAAGGAGACCGGGACAGAGGTGGTATTCCTCAGGAAGCTGATACCAGGGGCAACGGACCGCAGCTATGGGATCCATGTCGCATCCCTGGCAGGAGTGCCCGGGAAGGTTACCGCACGGGCGACTGAGACTCATGGATGAGATCATGCGTGGTGAAGGGACGGGGGGACCGAAAGTACAGCGGTATACCCAGATGCTCCTCGTCGATGCACCCCCCCTCGTAGAACATCCTGTCGTAAGCGACCTCAAAAAACTAGACCCGGACAGTGTATCCCCCCGTGAAGCACTCCAGACACTCTACGAACTGAAGAGACGGGCCGGGGGCAGCAGGGGTGAGTGAGCGATGACAAGGAGCCGGATCAGGATACTCGATGAGAGCACGGTCACCAGGATATCGGCTGGAGAGGTGGTGGAGCGGCCGGCATCAGTGGTAAAAGAACTCTGTGAGAATGCGATCGATGCAGGTGCCGCTACGATCAGGGTCTCTTTGGTATCCCGCGGGGGGCGTATCACCTCCATCCAGGTCAGTGATGACGGTTGCGGCATGGATCCTGGTGATGCATCGCTGGCGTTTGCGAGATACGCAACGAGCAAGATTACCGGAATTGAGGACCTCCCCTCCTGCACCACACTCGGTTTCCGGGGCGAGGCACTCGCAAGCATAGCCTCTGTGGCTCACGTCACCCTTGTCACGAAGAGCCGGGACGGGGCCGGGATTTCAGGGACGAGGATCGTGAATAAGGGCGGGGAGATCCTCTCTCATAGAGAGACCGGTTGCCCGTCCGGGACCGTGATAACCGTGGAGGAACTCTTCTTCAACACTCCCGCACGCGAGAAGTTCCAGAAACCCCCGGCCGCCGAGGTCGCCCTCATCTCCGGCATCATCGAACGCCTGGCCACCGCTCACCCACAGATCGCATTCGAGTTCACCCATAACAATCGCCGGGTCATCTCGGTGCCGGGCAAGGGGGATCTCATGGATGCCATCATTCATCTGTATGGCCTTTCCGTTGCCCGGCAGATGATCAGGGTGCAGGGGAGAGGCCCACGGGTGCGTGTGGACGGGTATATCTCGAACCCCACGCTCACCCGGAAGAACCAGTACCAGATGTATATCTCGGTGAACAAGAGGAGTATTGCCTCCCGGCTCCTTGCCGGGGCGATCCGGGAGGCGTACGGGACGCTCCTGCCCGCCGGGCGATATCCGGTGGTGTTCCTCGACCTGACCATTGCCACGCCCGAAGTCGATGTCAATGTCCATCCGACAAAGCGGGAAGTCCGCGTGAGCCGCGAGGATGAGGTGCGGGAGGAGATCGTCTCTGTCATAAGGGAGAGCCTGGCAGGAGAGTGCCTCATACCGGCAGCCGATTCCGGGCAGAATGCGCTTCCCTGGACCAACGATCCTGTACGGCTCCAGTACGGGATACCGGAAGATGCAGTGTCCGGGGTGAGAGAGCCGCTCCTCAGGGAACGGATCGCTACCGGGCGGCAGCTCAGCCTGACCGGCCGCCAGCCGGATGCATCCGTTGCATCGAAAATTCCCGATCTTGCGATCATCGGGCAGCTGGGAGCCTGTACATCATAGCGGGTACCCCTGGTGGCGACCTCCTTGTCATCGACCAGCATGCGGCCCATGAACGGGTGCTCTATGAGCAGGTCAGATCACGCTCTGAACGCGATCGCACCATCCAGGAGCTGATAGAGCCTATTGTCCTCTCACTCTCCCCTGGAGAGAGCGAGACGCTTACCGGATCGCTTCCGCTCCTCGAAAGTGAAGGGTTTCTGATCGATCCGTTTGGTCCCGGCACCTTTCTTGTCCGGACGGTCCCGGTGCTCCTTGGACAGAACATCAAACCCGGGGAGATACGGGATATTATCGCCGGGATAATCTCCCCGGGGATACTGAAAGGGGTCGATTCACAGGAGCAGATAAGGAGGATTGTTGCCTGCCGTGGGGCGATCAAGGCAGGAGCTGACTGCACCCTGGACCAGTGCAGGCAGCTCCTGGAGCAGCTCGCACGGACCGAAAATCCGTACACCTGCCCCCACGGAAGGCCGACCATGGTGGTATTCCAAAAACAGAAGCTGGATGACCTGTTCAAGAGGGGGTGAGCATTGTTCCTTGAACCGGGAGGTTCAGTAAGATTATATACAGCGGTGTCGTTCTCTTTTCAAACATGATTTCTTTTGCGAAATCATGGGAGGACACTATACATGAAGAAAGGAAGAACCATCACACGATACATCCTGCTGCTTTCCCTGATCTGTATTTTTACAGGGATTGCGGCAGCTGAGCCAGCATTCTCTTCCGGGGATTATTTCTCCACCATCACAAGCGCTTCTCTCTCATCCACCACGAGCACGTATGTCCAGGGTACGGTGGAGGAAACCGTCACCTTTACAAAGACAACGATGAGCGGGGAGATTCAAAAGACTGAATTTACCAACTCCTTCGCAAGCGAAAATCCCATTGGCCTCTCCTGGCGATCTTCCCTCTCGGTCAACTCGGACAAAGAGTCTGCCTGGGTGGATTATTCGAGGTCAGGATCATTGCCCACAATCTCCTGGAGTAGTGGAGCAGACAGTAGCGCTCGATCCGAGGTCAGCCCTCGATTTAGCAGAGCGAGATAATACTGCAGGGGAAGAAACCACCCCCATCCATGATACAGGAAGAGCGGATACAGAATCTTTCCCAAAAACCTTTTCAGAAAGGCAGGTACGTCCTTTACTGGGTGCAGGCCGCCCCACGGGTCGCCTGCAACCATGCCTACCAGTATGCGGTCAGGGAGGCCAACCGTCTCTCTCTTCCGCTCCTGGCCTGTTTTGACTTGTTACCCGGTTTCCCGGAAGCCAGGCGCCCCCAGTACCGGTTCATGATAGAGGGGCTCCTGGCCCTCTCCCGTTCCCTGGAAGAACAGGGGGTCCAGTTTATTATACAGACAGGATCACCAGGAACGGTACCCCTGGCGCTTGGAGACGATGCTGCACTGGTGGTAACCGACCGGGGAGACCTGCGATTCCAGGACCTGTGGCGGGAGCAGGTGGCGGCCGGGCTCGAATGTCCATTGATCCAAGTGGAGACCAACGTGGTGGTCCCGGTTGCTACCGCTTCGCCAAAGGAAGAATGGTCTGCAGCCACGTTCAGGAAGAAGATCACTCCATGGATTGGACAGTTCCTTGTATCCCTGGAACAGAAAAGACCTGACCGGTCATCCCTTGGCATAGATGCAGATTCCGCGGGTGAGGCGACCGCCGAATCGTTGCTGTCAGTTGTTGTTGGGGCCACTCCCGGAGAATCCGGGTCCCTGCAGCCTGATCCGCTCCCCTGGAGTGGCGGTGAGAAGGCAGCAATGGATCGGCTCACCTGGTTTATCAGGAGAGATCTTGACCGGTACCCGGCAGACCGGAATGACCCCAATGCCGGAGCGCTCTCCTGCATGAGCCCTTATCTCCATTTCGGTCAGATCTCTCCCCTTCTCATCGCACAGCACATTCTCGCATCCAAAAGCCCTTCTGCGGGGACCTACCTGGAAGAACTGATCGTCCGGAGAGAGGCTCTCCATAAATTTCGTTCACTACAATCCAAACTATGATGATTATTCCGGGCTTCCGGACTGGGCAAAAAAGACCCTTACCCGTCATTCGGCTGACCGGCGCGAATATTCCTACCGGTTTCATGAATTTGAATCTGCCAGGACCCATGATCCCTACTGGAATGCGGCACAACGGGAGATGGTGCTGACCGGCAAGATGCACGGGTATATGCGGATGTACTGGGGAAAGAAGATACTCGAATGGTCGGAGACACCAAAAGAGGCATACCAGACTGCACTCGCCCTGAACAACCGGTATGAACTGGACGGGCGCGACCCGAACGGGTATGCAGGAGTTGCCTGGTGTTTTGGCAAGCACGACCGGGCATGGCAGGAGCGGCCGGTATTCGGGAAGATCAGGTACATGAATGCAGCTGGCCTGAAACGAAAATTCGATGTCGACAGGTATGCAAACCGTATCGAGGAGCTCGGGTCATGGTGACAGGACCTGGACTGCCGGGACTCAATCCCCGGGAATTCCAGAAAAGGATCTATCGCTTCTACCGGGACCACCGCCGGAATCTCCCCTGGAGGGATACCAGTGACCCTTATCGGATCCTTGTCTCCGAGATAATGCTCCAGCAGACCCAGGTGGCACGGGTGCAGGAGCGGTATACCGGGTTTGTTATGAGGTTCCCTGATTTTGCAACGCTGCATGCCGCTCCTGTTGAAGAGCTGCTACGGGCATGGCAGGGCCTCGGCTATAACCGGCGTGCACTTGCGCTCAAAAAGACCGCTTCCCTGATCATGAATGAATGGAACGGAATCCTGCCGGATGATGAGACGTCACTCTGCTCCCTGCCAGGAATCGGGAAGGCCACCGCTGCCGCAGTATTGGCATTTGCCTTCGGAAAACCATCCGTGCTTATCGAGACAAATATCAGGAGGGTATTCATCCACTGCTATTTCCAGGACCGTGCATCCGTCACGGACAAGGAGATCCTCCTGCTTGTTGGAGAGACCCTCGATCGCAGGAATCCCCGGGACTGGTATTATGCTCTCATGGATTATGGCTCATACCTTGGAAAGACCAGGGAGAATCCCAACCGCAGGAGCAGGCAGTACAAAAAACAATCTCCCTTCGAGGGTTCGGTCCGCCAGGTGAGGGGAAAGGTACTCTCCTACATGGTCAGGAACGGGAATACCCTGACGCGTGATCTCTATAGTGAAATCGACCTGCCTCCGGAGCGGATCGACCCCGTCCTCGCCTCCCTTGTCGATGAGGGGTTCATCGTCATGGAGGGAGATATCGTAAAAATTACCTGACCCCGTCTTCGCTTCCCTTGCCGCTGAAGGGTTTATCGTCATGGACCCGGATATCGTAAAAAATTACCTGACCCCCCTCCCCGTGGTCCATGGGATTGCGCGTTCCCTCCCCGGGCAGCGGTGCTTCCGGGTCCGCGTTCATCCCCTGAGATAATAGCCGATCGCCATGAGCAGGAGCCCCGAATAGAACATGAGTGCCCATGGCCATGAGAACCCCAGATCGATCTCCTGAATTCCCTTGAGATCCTTGATGAGTACCAGAACAAAACCGGCCAGAAAACAGAGCAGGCTCAACTGTTTCTTTGTTGCTTTCTCCATGATTCACTCCCTTATTCCTGGAAAAGAGGTATGCCGTGCTCCTTTATATGCCCTTCACTGAATCCGGGGCCTTTTTGGGAACAGGGCTGTCCTGCCCACAAGGACCGAGAAGAGGCGGGAGGCCGGGACCGGCGGTTCTGTGCTGGTCCCGATCGCAATTCTCTCTCCGGGATACCCGAGGTCTTCACACACCGCAACCGAGATCTCCTCCCCGGACCCTGCGAGGGCGGCCGCAAGTGCCGTGATGGAGAATTTCGGGTCGGCAACGATAAAGACGATCTTTCCGAGGTTCACTTCTGCAGCCACCTCTGCAAGCGCCCGCCCGTGCTCTTTGCCGTGGGCGACAACCACGATGACCTGCTCAAGCGGAATACCAAGCCTTGCTGCGGCGACCTGGAGCGATGAGATGCCAGGGACGATCTCCCCGCCGAGATACCCGAGCCCGGCGAGCTGGGGGTCCCCGGTCGAGAGAATGACCGCATCGTCAGGGATAGGTTGTCCCGGCCTGAACGTGGTCATCTCCTCCACCCTACACCCTTTCGGGATGTGTGCCGAAGCAAGCGCAATCGCCCTTTTTGAGCCAAAAATACTCGTTGCCCCTGAAATGGCCAGGATGGCCTGCTCGGTGAGCAGCCCCGGTCCGCACCCTACCCCGACAATTTTCATCCAGAATCTCCCATAATGGTGCCGTTACGGTCGAGAATCACGATCCGCAACCCCGGGTATCGCTCCTTTCCCTTCGAAAATGCGGCAGACATCCTGTCCTTGAATTCCGGCTGGGTAGAGAACTCTTCGATGGTTGCATATCCTGTCGAGCCCGGCAGATCCGGATCGAGGAATCTCAGGATAAGGGCGGGGAGTCCGCACAGGACGACTTCTCCCCTGGCTTCTCCAATCGCAGCTTCCAGGTGAGACCCTGCAAGCACCACGTCATGGTCCGGAAAAAGGAGGCGGGCATACCGCAGCCCCGTCCGCCCCGTGGTGAGCACAACCTTGTCAGAAGTCCTTACCCGTTCCATCACCGTTTCCGTGAGATGGTCGTCCCATGGTTCGACGAGCCCGGTCGTCCCAAGGACCGAGATCCCCCCTTCGATGCCGACCTTTGCGTTGAGGGTTTTTTCCGCAACAAGCCGGCCTTCCGGAATCCGGAGATGAATTTTGATTCCCGAAAGCCCGGTACTGCCCAGTCCTTCGTGAATCGCAGCAAGGATGGAGGACAGGGCAGGCGTGCTGATGGCAGGTTCGCCTTTCCTGTACCGGGGGGTGTCTCTTGAGAAGCGGCCGATACCCTCGCCAGGATAGAGCGATATCCCATCATCAGTGCAGGAGTACATTTCGGCAATAAAGAGGATCCCGGCGGTTGCATCGCCAGGGTAGTCGCCGGAATATTTCCGGCATGATGCCACACCCCGCGAAGCCTCGACCGGTACACAGACCCTGATCCCCGAAGGCGTGGGCACTTCGACCTCGCGGATCGCTCCTTTTAGGGAGAGTATGGCGGCCTTGCAGCATGCAGCAGCCGTCGTCCCGGTCGTATACCCCCGTTTCAGGATTGTCCCCGAAGAGGTGAGGACTGCCATGCCTGCTTTCGCCTGTGCAAGGCCGGCATCGTCACTACAGGCAACGACCCACGCTGCGGGGTAGACAAAACCCGTCACCGGGTCGGTGACCGCTTCAATGATCCCGCGTGCTCTCGGCATAGATGGTGATGATCTCGTTTATTGCCGCAACTGCGACCGGGGTCCCGCCCCGTGTCCCTTCGTTCGAGATAGAGGGGACATCGAGCGTCCGGAGTTCCTCTTTTGATTCCGCTGCTTTGACAAACCCGACCGGCGTTCCTATCACAAGCGCCGGACGGCACCCCTCCCGGACAAGCTCGCAGACGGCGAGAAGTGCCGAGGGAGCATTTCCAATCACGATAACTGCACCATCGAGCGTGTCCCTGAGTGCCAGTATCCCTGCCCTGCTCCGGGTGAAGCCCTTCTCCTGGGCCAACTCTGCCCCGTAATCGAGGGCACAGAGGACAGGGCAGGAATGCCCCTTCTTCTGGATGCCGACCTGGACCATCCTGATATCGGTGATGAGGGGGCGGGAGAGAGAGAGTGCAGCAAGGCCCGCTTCTACCGGCATATGGTGGAAACGGAGGAGTCCTGCCATGGCAAAATCCCCGACCGCGATCGAGCACCGCTGGCGGACGCGGTCTTCGTTTCCGGCATCGCCTATGCTTTTGCGTGCAAGCTCCCTGCTCGTCCGCGAGATCTCGTATGCCTCGGCGGTCGATGCACCAAGGTCAGTATAGGTATTTTTTATGGTAACCCCTCGGGGTGATGATTCCTTTGACATCGTGTCCGTACCTCCATATCCTGCTCTCTTCGCCACCCACAATCACGGTGGTGTGCATGTCCACTTTGCTGTCGGCGAGTGCGACCTCGCCGAGGGTGACGACCATGATCTCCTCGCCCTCCCGGTAGGCGTTCTTCACTATCCCTACTGGTGTTTCCGGGGACCGGTACTTCCCTGCAATCTCCATTGCAAGGGCAAAATTATGCGGCCTCCCCCTGCTCTTCGGGTTGTAGAGCACGACCGGGGTTCCCATCGAGAATGCGGCATGGAGCCTCCGTTCGATCTGCTCGACAGGGGTGAGGAGATCAGAGAGGCTGACTGCGGCAAAATCGCCGGAGAGGGGAGAGCCGAGGAGCGAGGCAGCCGCGGTTGCTGCCGTCACCCCGGGGATCACCTCGACCTGGATCTCCTCGCACTCGTGCTCAAGGACTTCGAGGACGATGCTGGCCATGCCGTAGATCCCGGCGTCACCGCCGCTGACCATGGCGACATGTCGTGATCGTGCAAGTTCGATGGACCGCTTCGCCCTCTCCACCTCGTGCCCCATGGAGCTCCGGATCACCTCTTTTCCTTCGATAAGCGGTCCCAGTTGTGCGAGGTAGACATCGTTGCCGATGATCACGTCCGATTCCACAAGCGCCTGTCGAGCCCGCCCGGTCAGCTGGCCGGGGTTCCCGGGCCCTATCCCGACGATGGAGAGCATTCCCCCCTTCTTATCGTGCGACTGCAATCGTCACCTCCCCAATCACGGTCTTTTCGACGACCAGTTCTTTCAGTTTCGACGTGGCAAGGGCACAGGGTTCGGCGACCCCCGCAAGACCGATACGGGAGGCCTCAGAACCGGTCTGCGGGGGATATGCCCCGATGGTCCGGTCGTCAAGGTAGAGGAGCGGCCGGCCGAGCGCACGAACCGCCTCGAGGATCCCGCTCTCCTGTGATTTTTTTGCGGTGGTGGCATAGACGAGGACCTGGTCCGGGCTGATCCCCAGGCGGCCGAGCACGACCCGGACCGCGGCCTCGACCTCCCCTGCAGCAGTATCCTTCCGGCAGCCGATACCGACACTGTACTCCCCGTCTGCAACCAGGAATGCCGTGTCAGCGCCACCGATTACCACGGCAGGGCCTTTCACCGCGTAAATCCCGGCAGTCCCCTCAAGGAACGCGGCATTCACGTATTTTGAGGCGTCGTGGTTGGCAAGGGCATACCCGCCGGCGGCCGCAATCCCCTCAACCGAAGGAACGCCGGCCCGTTCTGTCGCGGTCGTGATTACAGGGACCGTTCCAAGCGGGGCAAGCTCCCTTGCCATGGCATTTGCCCCGTGATGGCCCCCGGTTACCGGGATCGCAAGCCTGAGATCGGGGGTCACCACCACGAGCGCCGGGTCCCTCCACTTGTCCTTCAGGTGGGGGGCGATCCCTCTTACGGCAATTCCTACCGACATCACTGCGGCAATCTCCCTGCAATGGGCAACCGTCTCTGCAAACGCCGTCGGCGTGTATGCTACGGGATCTGCCCCGAGCACTGAGGCAACTTCCCCGGCCGCTTTGGAGAACCTCGGCAGGTAGATGACAGCCCGGTTCATGAGTAGAGCACCGACCTCCTGTGGCCTGACCCGGAGGGGTCGAGTACCCCGCCGACCAGGAGCAACGCCGATCTCGAGATCCCTGCCGCCGATGCCTTTCCGGCGATATCGGCAAGGGTCCCCCTGATAATCTTCTGGTCCGGCCAGCTGGCATGGTATATCACTGCTGCCGGTGTGGAGGGGGGATACTGCAGTTTTGCGACGATCTCCCCGATCTGGTCTGCCCCGAGGAAGAAGACCATCGTGGCGGTATGGGCAGAGAGGGCGTGGATCTCGTCGTGCTCCAGGGTCTTTCCTGCCGGCCGGGTGACGATCAGGGTGTCGGAAACCCCCCCGAGCGTGAGCTGGGTCCCGAGAGCTGCCGAAGCGGCAAAGAGCGATGAGACCCCTGGGATGACTTCGTACGATATCCCGGCCTCATCGAGAAGGTGCATCTGCTCGACGATTGCCCCGTAGAGTGCCGGATCCCCTGAATGGAGCCTGACCACCAGAGACCCCTCCCGTGCCTCCCGGACCATGAAGGGGACAATCTCCTCGAGCGTTTTGCCCCAGCTGTCGATCTTGACGCGGGCCCCGGAGCGGTCCACAAGTTCGGGGTTGACGAGCGAACCTGCATATACCAGGACGTCAGCCCGCACGACAAGGTCCATCCCACGGACCGTGATCAGGCCGGGATCGCCGGGACCTGCCCCGACAAAATAGATCGTTGCCATTCACCGCTCCGCATAGAGCACGCTCATATAATCGCTCTCCTCGGGGAGTGCATCGTCCCGGTACACCCGTGTCTCCTCCATGCACATCCGTTCAACCAGGACAAAAGAGCGGTAGCCCTCTTTTCTTAGCGTGTCCGCAACCTGGCGGGGACGCCGGACCTTGAGCATGACGCGGGAACGGGCTTCTGCCGGCCCGTCCGTGACAAGGAATCCACCGGAGAGCGAGAGACCCGCAACGGAGGCAAACGCAGTGATGGCGCTGATCCCCGGTTCGGTCCTGCAGGTGATAGCAGGATAACGGGTCTTCATGATGGCATTGAGCCGGGAATACGTGGAGAAGAAGTTCGGGTCGCCAAGGATCCCGAGCACTGCCATCCCGGACTGTGCCACCACCGCGATACGGTCTGCATTCTGCTCCATGCAGGCATGGATCCGGCCTTCATCCCCGGTCATCGGGAAGTCGAGGACCTCGGCATCCCGGTAGGGAGCGACAAGGTCCCGTGCGATCGTGCCGGGGACAAAGACTGCATCGGCCTCCCGGAGCATCCGCACCGCCCGGAGCGTCAGCAACTCCGGTTCCCCGGGCCCGAGCCCAAGCCCTATCAGCATGGGCATCCCCCGATAATGATATAGACCGGGTCGATCGGCCGGAACATCAGCCCTCCTGCAAGGGGGACCGTGCGTGAGACCGCGACATGGACGACCTCCCGAAACATCGAAAACTCCTGCATTGTCGTGACCGCCTCATGAAGGGTCGAGAGAAGGACTGCGTTGACGACCACCGACCGGACGTTTTTTTCCGACAGCCCGGAGAGCACTGCCGAAAGGTCCCGGGATCCACCGATGAAAGCCGCATCGATAAGGGGGAGGCTCTTCACAAGGTCCGCCCCGTGGCCGTGGCTGACCTCGATATTGGTGATCCCGCATGACCGGGCAAGGTCCCTAGTTTCGGCAACGGCCTCGAGACGCAGGTCGACTGCAAACACCTTCCGTACTCTCCGTGCGGCCTCTACCGCAACCGTCCCGGTCCCGCACCCGATGTCTGCCATGATATCGTCGCTCCTGAGTGAGAGTTTGGCAAGCGAGACCGCCATGATCTCATCCTTTGTGGGTCCGCCGGGCAGGCTCATCGGTCACCTGACTAAAGTACGGTTGTATTAAGGTATTAATACTTGGATAAATCGCCGTCAAACCCGATCAGAACGGGATTATTTGGTCCCCTTCCCGGTAGAGAGAAACCACCCAGCCGATCACGATCACCGCCGGAGGCCTGACGTTTCTCTCCCTGGCCAGCGAACCGATCCGGCTGAGCGGCCCTGTGGTGACCCGCTGGTCCTTCCGAAGCCCACGCTCGATAATGGCGACCGGGGTTGCCGGGTCTTTTCCCTGCTGTATGAGCGCTTCTGCAATGAAGGGGAGATTTTTCACCCCCATCAGGATAACGATGGTCCCACGAAGCCTGGCAAGGACTGCCCAGTCGAGTGCCGATTCCTCCTTTGCAGGGTCTTCATGCCCGGTGATGATCGTGACTGCGGATGCGTGCTTCCGGTGCGTCAGGGGGATTCCCACGGCCCCGGGGACGGCCAGTGCGCTCGAGATCCCGGGGACGAGCTCCACCTCGATCCCTTCGTCCCTGATCACCTCGAGTTCCTCGCCCCCCCGGCCGAAAAGGAAGGGGTCGCCGCCTTTGAGCCGGACGACCTGCTTGCCCTCTTTTGCTCTCCGGACCATCAGGGCTTCGATAGCATCCTGCTCGAGCGTGTGGTCGGAGCCATATTTGCCGCAATCGATCTTCTCTGCCCTGCCTGGCAGTGATGCAAGGATCTCCTCTCCCGGCAGCTGGTCATAGAGAATGACATCGGCTGCATCGATCACTTCGCGGGCACGGAAGGTGAGGAGCCCCTCTCCCCCCGGGCCTGATCCCACAAGATACACCTTACCCTTCATCGCGGATCCCAAGCTTTTCGTATGCTTCCCTGATAAGTTCCATGCCTTCACTCCTGATCGCTCTTCCAAACGCCCTGGCCTGTTCTATCGAGGAGATATCCTCCTCCCTGCGGACCTGCCTCAAACCATCGAGGGAGAGGATCTCCCCGATCAGGTGGCCGTGGTCCGAGAAGATACCCTGGGGGGTGAAACATCCCCCCCTACCTCCTCCATCACCGAGCGCTCTATCTCCACATCCTTCCGGGATTCCGGGTGGTCGAGCGGTGAGAATAACTCCCGGCACCCGGAATCGTCCCGGCAGACCACCGCAATGGTCCCCTGGTTTGGAGAGGGGACGAAACGCTGCGGTGACAGGCGGGTGCCAGGGACGACGAGTCCCATCCTCTCGAGCCCCGCTTCGGCGAGCACGATCGCGCTGTACTCCCCTGCATATAATTTCCTGATGCGGGTATCGACATTCCCACGGAGCTGCTTTACCGTGATCCCGTCCATGTGCCTCAGCAGCTGAGCTTTCCTCCGGGTACTCGTGGTGCCTATCACGTGCACCTCCCCTTCTTCCAGGGTATGGGCCAGGAAATCCGCAGGAGAGTCACGTTTGAGGATGGCACAGGTGCAGAGACCGGCAGGCCTCTTTGCCGGGATGTCTTTCATGGAGTGGACGGCTGCATCGATCGATCCCGCGAGGATCGCGTCGTCAAGCGCCCTTACAAAGACCCCCTGCCCACCGATCTCGTGAAGGGGGACCCCGTCCACGGTATCCCCCTTCGTGGTGATGGTGACGATCTCCGGCTCGGTGCCATGCTCCCGGAGCAGTGCTGCGACCCGCTCTGCCTGGGCCAGTGCGAGCCTGCTCCCCCGTGTGCCAATCCTCAAAGACATGACCGGTACGCTGCGCTGATCCTCTCGATGTCCTGCTCGTTATGGACAGCCGAGAGGAAGTTGGTCTCAAACTGGGACGGGGGGAGGAAGATGCCGGACGCGAGCATGGCAGACCAGAACGCCGAGAACTTCGCGGTGTCGCACTCTTTCACCTCGTGGTAGTCCCGTGGGGGAACCGGCCTGAAGAAGAATTTAAACATCGATCCCTGCTGGACAAATGAGCCGGCCTTCCCTGCTGCTGCTTCGCCGATCCGTTTTCCCGCGATATCGAGCTCCCGGAAGATCCCCCGGTGGGAATGCAGCCATTGTATCGTCGCGTGTCCGGCCGCAAGGGAGAGCGGGTTTCCGGAAAATGTCCCTGCCTGGTAGACCGGTCCAGCCGGTGCCACGAGTTCCATGATATCCCGCCTCCCGCCAAATGCACCGATCGGAAGGCCGCCTCCGATGATCTTGCCGAGCGTGGTGAGGTCGGGCCTCACGTGATACAGCTCCTGGGCTCCTCCAATCCCAAGCCGGTAGCCTGTGATCACCTCGTCGAAGATAAGAAGGACGTCATGGGCATTGGTGATCTCGCGGACCCCTTCCAGGTAGCCCTTCTCCGGGAATACCGGCCCGATATTCCCGAGGACCGGTTCAAGGATGAACGCCCCGATATCCTTATTTTTCGACAGGAGGTCCTCAAGTGCATCGCAGTCATTGTACGGCACCTGCCGGGTATGGGCGACCACATCCGCAAGGACACCGGCCGAGTCCGGGATCCCGAGGGTGGTAGCCCCCGATCCCGCCTGGACAAGGACGCCGTCGTGGGCACCATGAAAGCCCCCCTCGACCTTGACAATATCCGGGCGCCCTGAAAAGCCTCGTGCCACCCTGATAGCCGCCATCGTGGCCTCAGAACCGCTCGAGACGAATCGCAGCATCTCCATCCCGGGATGGTCATGGACGATCATCCCTGCGTATTCGGGTTCGAGCGGGATCGGGGTCCCGTACAGCCAGCCTTTTTCGAGCTGGGTGGCGATGGCCTGCCGTATGAGAGGATGCGCATGGCCGAGGATCAGCGGGCCGTAGGCCATGCAGCAATCGATGAGGTCTTCGCCGTCCACGGTAGAAAGCCTGCTCCCGCGGGCAGATTTCGTATAAAACGGGTGGGGACGGATAGCCCGGACCGGGCTGCTCACCCCTCCTGGCATCAGCATCTGCGCCTGCTCGAAATAGTCACTGCTCTTCATCAAGCCACCCTGCCGCGTCCGCGGCATAGTACGTGATGATCAGGTCTGCCCCGGCACGTTTTGCACAAATCAGGCTCTCCATCACTACGTTTTTCTCGTCTATCCATCCGTTCATGGCGGCGGCCTTGATCATTGCGTACTCCCCGCTCACCTGGTAGACGGCAACGGGGAGACCAAGTTCACGGACCGATGCGACCAGGTCGAGGTAGAAACCTCCCGGCTTCACCATCAGGATGTCTGCCCCTTCAAGGGCATCAATCTCCGATTCGCGGATGGCTTCCCGGGAGTTCCCCGGGTGTATCTGGTAGGTGCTCCGGTCGCCAGACTGGTATCCCGAGTCAGCGGCATCCCGGAACGGGCCATAGAGAGCGCTCGCAAACTTGGTGGAATAGGAGATGATCCCGGTATCCTGGAACCCTTCAAAATCGAGCGCCTCCCGGATCACTGCTACCATCCCGTCGAGCATGCACGAAGGGGCGACAAAATCTGCCCCGGCCCGTGCATGACTGACCGCTATATGTGCCATCAGCTCCAGCGAGAGATCGTTCTGCAGGTCCATTCCGCAGGGCCCTTCACCGAGGATCCCGCAATGCCCGTGATCGGTATATTCGCAGGCACAGACATCGGTAATCACAAGGATCCCGGGAGCCGCGGCTTTTATTCTTCTTACGGCCTCCTGGATCACCCCCTCCGGGTTGTACGATTCGGATGCCTCGGCATCCTTTCGTGCCGGTATCCCGAAGAGGAGGACCGCCCCAATCCCCTTCTCCTGAACCTGGAGCACTGCAGGGGCGATACTGCCGAGAGGATACCTGTACTGGCCGGGCATGGTGGCGATAGGGGTCGGGCTCTCTGCGGTCTCATCGATGAAGAAGGGCATGACGAGATCGCTCTTCCTGAGGTGATGCTCCCGTACGTACGGCTGGATAAGCCTGCCCCGGAGCCTTCTCATTCGCTGTTGCGGAAACATAGTTTTTCACCCTTTGTGATTGCAGAGACGAGCGACTCTGCGTATGCCAGGTCGCCCTCTTCGGCACAGGACCGGATCGAGAAGGTGACATCGGCAAGGATCTTGTTGGTGAGCACCCGTGAAAAGTCATCCAGCACCTCTCGTGTCCTCTCATCGGCAGACCCGATCCGGCTGATCGCCCGGTCCCTCTCGCGGCTCCTGATCGATTCTGCCCAGGTGTGGAGGATGGCGAGGGTGTCATCCGCTGCCTTGCCGTTGAGGAGACGGACGAACTGGGAGAGCTCCTCCTCCAGGTATGCCCTGGCTTTCACTGCTTCCGACTTACGGCTGTGCATCGTATTTTCGTTTATCTCCCGGAGGTTGTCTATGGTGAAGAGATGGATCCCATCGATGGCATCTGCCCCTTCCTCGACGTCACGCGGCTGGGCGATGTCCACCAGTATCAATGGACGCGGGTGGCCTTCGAGCGGCCAGCACCTCCCCTTCATGGTCTCCCTGAGTTCATCGCAGTGGATGACGGGATGGGGCGCCGAGGTGCAGGAGATGACGACATCGGAGAGGACCATGTACCGGGGGAGATCGTTTAACTTGACCGCCTTGCCGCCGATCTTCCGGGCAAGGATCTCGGCGCGCCCAAACGTCCTGTTCGCGACGTAGATTGCGGTGAGGTTCTTTGCGGCGAGTGCCTGGGCGACGAGCATCCCCATCTCGCCGGACCCCACGACAAGGATCCGCTTTCCTTCAAGGGTGCCGAGCTGCTCTTCTGCGAGCAGGACCGCTGCAGACCCGACCGAGACCGCCCCCCTGTTGATCTGGGTCTGCCTCCGCACCTCTATCCCGGTATGCACCGCCTTGTTCACGCAGAGTTCGAGCACCGGGCTTGTACACCCTCTCTCCCTTGCATATTCAAGGGAGGTTTTGAGCTGGCCGATGATCTGATCCTCGCCGATGATCATCGAGTCCATCCCCGACGCAAGTTCGAGAAGGTGGTGCAGCGCATCGACCCCGGAAAGGACCAAGAAGTCCTCCCTCCCCTCCTCCTGCAGGAGGGATACAAGGGATGCAGCCTCTCCATGCACCAGGATCTCGATCCTGTTGCAGGTCTGGAGGAGGAGCACCCCCCGGAACCGGTCTTTTGCCTTCGCGAGGAACGCGTCCTCGTCAGGGAACCTGAACGCCTCGAGCATGTCCACTGTCGCGGTATGGTGGTTCAGGCCGGCGATAGCGATCGGGGGGAAGAGGAAGTGGCTCATTGCAGGTAGTTCTCTTCAACTATTCGCCATGCCTCCTCTTCACCCTTCGCAAGTGCTGCCCATACTGCGGGGTCATGGAGGACTTTTGTCACGAGGGCTTTTCTCTTGTGGGAATCCGGCTCAATTTCCGGGAGACACTTCCGGAGCCGGTCCTGGAGCGCCACCATCCTGTCGAGGTCAGGAAGGGTGGACTGCAGGTGTTCCCGCAGGAACCGGGATACTGCCGGGCTCTCTCCTCCCGTACTCAGTGCAAGGAGAAAATGTTCACCGCCCATGACAGAGGGGATCAGGATATCGCCGGGCTCACCCGAAGCGTTGTTGAACAGGACTCCTCTCTTCCTGCAGACCTCCCCGATGCGGTTGTTGAGCGGGGTATCCGGAGTTGCAGCAACCGCCAGAAACATATTCTCAAGCATTGGGTAGATCTCCTCTTCACGCAGATCCGAGAGCTCACGGGTGACACGCTGTATCGCGAGCGATGCGAGCAGGGGTGAAAACGAACGGGATATCACGGTCACCTCTGCTTCCGGTGCGAAGAACCGGGCTTTCCGTGCCCCCACTTCGCCCCCGCCAAAGATCACCACCTTCTTTCCGGCAAGGTCGATCATCAGGGGGATCATCTGCATAAGATCTGGCATGATGCGTAAATTAAGATGTTGGAATCCCCGCGAATCTTCGACTTCACTGATGGAAACAGACTGATGAGCCGATCCTCTTCATGCAAACTTCATACAACCGCCTTATGGCTCCAGAAAACGGTTCAGGCGATGATTCGATATCCTTATTATGATTCACTTCAAATTACCTAGAGTCATTTTGCGCCGATAGTGTAGTGGTTATCACTAGGCGTTGCCAACGCCTAAACTCGGGTTCGAGTCCCGATCGGCGCATGCTGTTTTGTGGTAATAGGCTCTTACTGCTTTTAATAACCCAAAAAGGGTCACCCTTTTCGGGCAAGTTTTCCAGAAATTCGCAGGATTTTCGGTGAACCCGTCCCAGCCTGAAGAACCTTGATCGACATCCCAGTATCCCAGCAAAAACTTTCCCCCCAAACCTTCATCCCCTTCCGCACTGCAACTACCCACGAGGAAGACCGAATGGATTCAGTCCGCATGATAGGAAAAAAGATAGCCAATGCTTGCAGGCTCGCAACAGAGCCCCTGGCGGTGTATGGTTCGGACAATATCCCCAAGGGGGCTGTGCACCTTCCCGTCATAGACCGGTGCATCGCAGCGGCCATGGTGAAGATGGCGACCGGGAAGGGGTTTTCTGCTTTTTATCTCGGCGGCGAAGCAAAGAGTAGATGCTGCCCGGGCGGGCTCTCTCATACCGGATACATCGAGCGCCCGCCAGCGATCAGATTTTTTGTCTCGACCGGGAATCCCGGGATCAAGGATGCCCCTGCAGAGTATCTTAAGGCAAGTCCGGATCTTGTTGACCAGTGCTTTGCGGCGGAAGGGAAGATAACCCCGCCTGGAAAATACCTCGTAGTCCAGACCTGTGCATCAGTCCCCGACTCACTTTCGACCGTAAAGGCGATCAGTTGTTTTGGGACCACTGAACAGATACGGAATCTCTCGGCTCTCGTCCACTTCGACCGTGCAGATCCGTTCTCTCCCGTCATTATGCCATGGGGGCCGGCATGTGCCACGATCGTAACATATCCCGCCGGGATAGCAGAGCATGCACCGGCCGAATCTGCCTTCATCGGACCGCAGGACCCGACGATCAACCGGGCGCTGCCTCCGGACCTGATGGCGATCGGGCTTCCCATCGCGGTGGCAGGAAGAGTTGCAGAGAACATCGACAGGTCCTTCATCACGAAAAGACCGGCTGTCGCTTTTCCCGACCGTGGCGAAGTGGACGAAAAAAAGAGATGAGGAACTGGCGATCGTCCCGGGGAGTCCGGCCGCACTTAAAACCGGGGTTCCGCTCGCGGGAAAAAGTGACAATAAACCGGTGAATTGGCGAGCGGCCAGCACTGAAACCGTGGTGCTGTTCACGGGAAAAAAAGGGTGAGAGCCCCCCTCATTCACATCCTAATCCTTCTCGCAGGGATCCCCGGATGCGTAGAGAGCAATGATCGAGTCTGCGGTCTCCATCGAGATCTTTCGTGCGACCTGGTCGGCGAGCAGGACGACATGCTCCGGGTGCATGCACCCGACACTCTCGGACCCGTCGAGGATCAATCCGGTGAGGTATTCAATATCCTCATCGGACAACCGTTCCAGTCGGTCGAGGAAATCGGTATCGCTGGTGGCGAAATGGTTCGATACCGGGGGAAGGATGGAGAAGAAGTCATGGCCTGACCCGGGGCAGAGCGGATCATCCGCTTCGGGTGCGAGTTTTTTCAGGATCTCGAGGTCTCTGGGAGAAAGTGGCCGTGCCATGCAATCCTACCTCTTGTTATTTGCCGGTCCCAATGGGTTTATCCCTGATCCAGAATCCGGGGTCAGCAGTCTTTTCCGATCGGCTGCTGTGTGTATTTTTTCTACTGCTTCCTGAAAAGCAGTATCGATCTCTTTTTGGTCTCTCTCCTTCTCATCGTCAGGGAGCTTCCTGATCGCGTCGTACCCCATCTTCCGGTATTGTTCAAGGCTCCCGATCGATGCTTCCTCTGAGATCGGACCTTTTTCGTGGCGTTGAATGATGAGAGGGAAACACTGGCGGATGATCATCGTTACTTTGGGGTTCAGAATCGCATCTCCTGCCTGTTGACAAGATGCGAGCTGGCTGATAATAAAGATCGGCTTTCCGGAGGAGAAGGTAATGAGGACTCATCATACCCGGTAAGTCCGGTTGCAGGGAGAATATCGGAAATTCGGATAAAAATAGCCGTCGCTTGTTCACTCCCTGTCGAAAACATCAGGATTTTTGTTGATGTTCTCTTTCATGTCACGATCTGCCTTCTTACTGGTCTGCAGGATCGTATATGCCCTGCTCACCGAGGCGGTGCCGGATGCAGCAGCATTCATGATCCGGATGATGAGCCGGACGGCATCCGGAAATGTCCCGCATTTCCATTCGGACCGGATCAGCCCGTGAGCAATACGCTTTGTCACCTCGTTTCCGAGCACCACGAAGGTGCTCCCCTGCCCCTCCTGTTTCAGGACGGTCTTCTGCCCGTTACTATCGACTATCGCATAAGCCCCACAGGCCACATAAAGCCGCCTCCTCCTCACAATGGCGCCATCAGACTCGGATACTTCCCCAACCAGAATACCCTCGTGATCCGAGACCTTGCATTTGTCATCCCTTATGCGGAGGACGATCCCTCGTTCAGAAGCCCTTTTCCTGAGATCAGAATCGTTCAGGATCTGCCCGGAGTACAACTCCTGCTCAAATCCGCAGATCTCCGCATCAGGTCCCTGCATCAGGATCTCCCTCAGGTCGCCTGCCATGACCGCTCCTTCCCTCCCGGAAAATGCTATCACGAGGCTCATGTCAATGGGGATCCAGCCGTTGGAGGGGCAAATTGGGTCAGAGCACCTGCAAGGTCCGACAATATCGGCCCTTCACTGCAGGTTGACGAAAACTGCATCGGGGATGACGCTCTTTTCTGGGATGCCATGGATCGTGAGCTGCACGATCACTCCGGGTAAAAACATTGGGGAATCCGACAGGAAATCACGCACGCCCTCACAAATCGTGCATCATATTAAAGTGGATCGTGGTAGAGGAGTAGTAAGGCGATCCAGACATGGCGTTTGAGGAGGTACGGGCGCTTGGGTTCATCTATGCCCTCGCGATGTTTTGTATCACGGCATATCTCTGGCACAGCAAACGATGGACCCGGAAGATTGGTCTTTTATTCCTCGTGATCACACTGGCCCTCGGGTTTTTGATCTTCTCACCGATTATTCCCTGGCAGTTCCAGAGCCTTGTACTCCGGGATGTACGGGGTATTGGCGGGCCTCTCATCGTTGCAGCGGTAGGGATCCTGATCATGCTCGCCCTGAGCTTCCTCTTCGGGAGGTTCTACTGCGGGTATTACTGTCCTGTCGGTGCAGCACAGGAGCTGGCGTCACTTGCACCAGTGCCGAAAGTCAGAGTGGTGAGTAAGCTATGGCCAGGGGTGATACGAGGCGTGTTTTTCATCTTCTTCCTCCTTGCCGCATACCTCTTCTCAATCGGGCTGCTCCGCTTGTTCGGGATACGGGACTTTTTTCTCCTGATCTTGTCAACAGGGTTTTTTGTGTTTCTTGCCATCCTTGTCATCTCCCTCTTCCTCTACCGCCCGTTCTGCAGGTTCATCTGCCCGTTTGGGGCAATCGTCTCGATTCCTGCAATGGGAAGCCGGTTTAAAATCCAGCGGACGGATGCCTGCATCTCGTGCGGGAAGTGTGAGCGGACCTGTCCTACGAATGAGGCAAAAAGGACCGATCGCAAGGGGGAGTGTTACCTCTGCCACCGGTGCATGGATGTCTGCCCGGCAGAAGGTGCGCTTGTATACCGGAGGGTGAATGAACAGGAAGGAGGGGCCGGGAAATAAGGGTTCCCTTGGCACCATCCCGCTCTTCCCAACTAATACATGATTCACCTCGCAACACACAAAAGGGAGTTGCCCCAAGGTTATTCATTGGAAGCGCCATGACCACCGTGAAGTCGCGCATAAAAGATGAAAACACTCATGATGCGTTCTGCAACAGGCCCGACGCATGAAAATACTTCCCTTTTGAGTTGAGAACTAATTGAATGATGGGCAGAGGAGGTTGTCGGCATTTTAGGATTTGACCCTGTGATGAAAACTAACCGCAGAATTGCATTCGGAGGCCAGACTGCGACTTAATCGCGGATAGGAAATTGGCCTGGAAGGCAATTCATCTGCCCATCAGTTCAGATGGTCTATGACTGGAGATATTAAAGTTTCAGTAGGATTGGACCTTCACAAGAAATTTATCCTTGGGACGGTTCTTTGGCAAACCGGTGAGATGATACAGGAACGGTTTGACCGAACAAAGGAAGGGTTATTCTCCCTCAAAGCATGGGCAACAGGACATCACGCGGATGTGGTTGCATGTGAATCGACCAGTGATTACTGGGTTCAGATCTATGATCTCCTGAATGGGACAATTCCTGTACTAGTCGGCAATGCACACGACATCAAAGTTCTCTCACACAAAAAGACGGATAAGATAGATTCGTTGATGATTGCGCGTCTTGCGCTTCATGGGATGATCCAACCATCTCGTGTGTTTGCACAGAAGCATCGTGAATTCAGGAAACTGGTTCGATTACGACATGGGCTTGTTCAGAAACGAACTGACATCAAGAACCAGATCCACCACATCCTCGACTCCGAATTGCTCCAACTCTCTTCAGTAATGTCAGACATCTTTGGGGCAACAGGGATGCATCTTCTCCAGGGACTAGTCGATGGAACCCCTCTGGAGGTACTTGTCCAGAAATTGCCTCCACGGATACGAAAGCGCGAAGGTGAAATACGATCCGTTCTCAGCGATACTCTCTCCCCGGATGCATTGTTTCGCCTGGATTGCTGTCTTCGTCTCATACGGTGTCTGGATGAGCAGATAGAGGTGATTACCGAGTCGGCAACGGCATATGCCTACGAGAATCATGCACGCCAGGTGGAGATCCTCTTGTCAGTTCCGGGCATTGGAAAGGTCGGCGCTCTCACCCTGATTGCTGAGATCGGGGATGTCAGTGACTTTTCTTCAGCAGAGAAGCTCGCAAGTTGGGTGGGGGTGGTACCCACAGTCGCTCAATCGGCAGGGACACTGCATACAGGATCCATCACGAAACGAGGATCTGCCCATGTGAGATGGATCCTGACTGAGATTGCACACGCTACTACTCGAAGTCGGATGAACGGACTCAAAACTTTCTTTGCACGAAAGAAGAAGGCTCTCGGGACAGGTAAGGCAATTATCGCCCTCGCAAGAAAGATTATTTCACTAGTCTGGCATCTCCTGTCCAACGATGAACTCTACTCCGATCCTCAATTCCCTCCAAAGCAGGATGCCAACTTCGTATCCGTGAAAGTCCCAAAGTCGCTGACTCTTGATGAGTTACTTCAAATCCTTGTAGAAGCGAATGTGTATCTTAAGAAAAAAGACCCGGAGATCTTTTGAATTCCTAATCCAACCATATTTTCATAGGAAATGTCGGAGCCATTATCATTGTAAAAAGAGAAAGAGCGCAGAGGAACAAGGCATGAGCAGAGAAGAACGGGAAGAGATCAAGGGAACTGTCATCCACCTGGAGGACCTTGTCGCCTACCAGGAAGGGAGCATCGCCAGCCGGATGATCATCAATACAAAGGCAGGGAGCATCACGATTTTCTCCTTCGACGAGGGAGAGGGGATCTCTGAGCATTCGGCACCGTTCGATGCCATGGTGACCATCCTCGACGGCGAATGCGATCTCCGGCTTTCCGGTATCTGTCACCTGATGAAGAGAGGCGAATCGATCATCATGCCCGCAAACGCCCCGCATGCACTCGATGCCAGGACCCCCTTCAAGATGATGCTGGTCATGATAAAGGGCTGATGCGGACATCCCGTACAGCAAACCCGGGCTGTGGTGAAAGTACACGGTCCAACCCGTCGATACCCATCCCCGGGGAATTAAAACAGGCTTTCCTGAGCCGGAGCAGTTCCCGTTCTCATTCGAGCGAAGCCGAGGGACCTGGCGGTAATGACGAGCAACAGGAGCGGTTCTTAATATGGCACTCCTATATGCACCGTGAGCAACAGGTAAGTTCATCCTTTCCTCGTATCATTTTCCTGTAAATTGAAGCGCCTCTGCAGGCACGCTCTGTATACCGGAACGTTCTATCATCGAAGCATTGAATAGGGAGGAGAGCCGGGCTTTCTATTGCAGGCACCGCAGTAGATTTCCGACAGGGAGATCTCACGCGGAACCTGAACGGAAGAAGGATCTTTCTCAATAGGCATGCGACTATCGATCCCCTTCCCCTGTCCAGGTGCCTGGTGAAGCAAGAGGGAGGGATACCCATGTGGATTATAGGCCATCGCGGTGCAAGGGCGGTGGAGCCTGAAAATACGCTCCGGGCAGTCCGGGCAGGGATGGCATGTGCCGATTACGTTGAGGTGGATGTCAGGCTGAGCCGGGACGGGATACCGGTCGTCATGCACGATCTGCTGCTCGACCGGACCACCAATGGAACCGGGCCGGTGAACGAGCATACCGCTGAAGCGTTACAGACGCTTGACGCAGGCGATGGCGAAAAGATACCCACCCTCGAAGAGGTCTGTTCCCTTGTTGCGGGACATTGCGGCCTTTTCCTGGAGATCAAGGAACCCGGGAGCGAAGAACAGGTCTGCCGCGTCCTTAAGAAAAATATGCCGGAACTCCTCTACATCGTCTCATTTCATCCCGAGAGCATGGTCTCGATGCGGACTCTCCTTCCCGGGGTGAATACGGGTCTCATCGTTTCCCGGCACCTGACTGACCTTCCTGGTGTTGCAGCCGGACTCGGGGTGCCTGCGATTCTCCCGGAATTCGGCTTGTTAACCCGGGACCTGATCGAGGAATGCCATAGAAGACAGATCGCACTGTTCTCATGGACCGTGAACTCAACGGAAGGGTTTCGCAAGGCCAATGACCTGGACATTGACGGGATCGTGAGCGATCATCCCTGCCGTGCGAGGCACTACTTCCGAGCCCGGCAATAAAGGGCCCTATAAAAATAGTGAGATTTAGTATCCTCGTATCTCGACCGGGATTGCGGTGACCTTTTCGTATATCCTTCGCTTCCGGAAAAGGTACCGGTAATCGTACACAAAGTGTTCATACGTGTCCCATATCGTCACCCAGTTCAGGACGGTCAAAAATCCCAGGAATATGGTGACGTTCACTGCATCCACGGGAATATCATTCGCGGTGATATAGAGCAGGAACCATATCAGGAAGGCCGCATTTCCCACTGAAACCATGAAGCTGTAGATTCCCTCTCTCCGGGAAATTTTCATCTCGTGGACAAGGTCGGACCGGCGAAAGCTGAAATGAGAGCGGACCGCATCGATGATGAGGGAGGGTGCAGGGCCGTCAAGATCTTTTTCCGGCAGTTCTATGACCAGACTCGTGGGCCTGCCGACCCGGTATTCGTCAAGATGTCCAAAAATTGCGTCCTCTGCCTCTTCCGTTATCTCCTTTGCTGGAAGAGGGGTGGGATCGTCTAAATCGAGCAGCTGACCGAGTGCTTTGAACCTGAACGTCATAAAAACCGTCCCGTCGTGCTCTTCTTTCCTCACCGCAATGTTTCTCATACTCGTTCAAGAGATAATCCCGCCGGGAATATAACCCTGCTTTTCAATCAGCTGCACATTCCTCAAAAAACAGGTGACATGCCGACCGGGTCGGCTGGCAAACCCGTCAGAACGATCTGAATGGCAGCAGAACAATCATCCTGGCGCCTTGATTCGATAGAAAAAGGGGGGTCTTGGGGAAGCGGTCTTATCAACGGGGGATGGAGACCGTCTTTGTGAACGGGATTTCCGGAGAGAGTCCTCCCGGCAGGTCCGGCACGACCACCCCCTTGATCTGCAGGGGAATCTCACTGCTGTTTGCAAACGAGAGCATCACTCCAAGCACATCAGTTGTTTTTACCGTGACAGGGACCTTGACGACGTTTTTTCCTGGATCAATCCTGATCCCCGTCTGTTCGCCATGGGACAGGTACTTCCACTCATCGCCATCTTTGTAATAGACATCAAAGGATAGGGACTCAAGGGTGATGCCGACCGGGTTTGGGTTATCCACCGAGAGGATAACCTCAATGGTCAGGTCGGTGAGGGAGAGGGACGTGAGCGTCGCCCCCTCCACGTTCACCTCCGGCTTCAGGGCAGAGGTACTGCAGCCGGCGACCAACAGTCCGGAGATGACCAGAAGAGGGAGAAACACCCTGAAATTTTCTTGCATGGGGTATACTCGACAGGACGCTATTTAGAACCATGGTATCCCAAAACAGGGAAGAGAGCCGCCTGTCACAGGTCTCCAGAAGACCTGCGGGTCCCTGCCCTCTTGTTTTTCCGGTACAGCCAGCCCCCGATGATCATCATGAAGATGATGCCGAATACCGCGATGACCAGTACCATGAAGAGGATCTGCGGGTCGGTAAAGTTGGCCGAGACCACGACAAGAGCTGCAGAGACATTGCGAAACCCTGTGCCGAAGGCAAGGACCTGTCGGTTCGCCGGGTCCGGACCCCCCATTATGTAGCCGATGGCAAACGAACCGAGGATGAACAGGATTGCCACCACAATACCCCAAAGACCCAGCAGGGCGCCGGCTTTCACGGAAAAATCGCTGGTGAAAAGGGCTATGGTGTAGATGAGGAGAACGGCGATGATAGAGAGATCGGATATCCTGTCCACAATGGGATACAGTATCCTGGCTGCCTGCGGGACCTTTGCCCGGATTGCCATCGTCACGATGAGCGGGATGAGCATGAACACGATCAGATACAGCGCCGTGCTGCTCTGGTCGACGTGCACCCCTTCGATCAGGTACGGGAGCATGAAGGGCATGTAGAAGATGGTGACAAGGATCAGGATCATTGTGAGACCTACGGCGTAGGCAACATTTCCCCCGATTATATCCATAGCCTTGGGGAGAGAGGGGGCTCCAGCCGCTGCAGCCACGAGAATAAGCCCGGTGGCGAGGTCGATATCGAGGGGGAAGAGGTAGAGGACGAAGAGGGCAAAAAGGGGGACGATGATGAAATTGGCAACAAGTGAAATGGAGAGGAGCCACTTCTTCTTCCACGGCGCCAGCACTTCAGGGATGGTGAGGTTGAGGCCCATGGCCGCGATGCTGGTGACTACAAAGATCCAGATCGCATAATTGCCAATCTCAAAAAACAGCTCGTGCATTGGACCGCTCCCTTTTACCGGTGTTGGTATTTATCAGGTATGATGGAACTTCCATAAGAGCATGGCGAAGAGGGCCCCCTCCTTCTCCTTCCTGCAAAAAAAGAAAAAATTGGTGAAAGCTTAGTGGACTTCAGGCTGCTTTCTCTCCTGACCTCCCCATGAATGCCCCGATAATGGCTGCAAAACCAAAGATGATCCCAAAGATACCCAGAACGAACGGAAGCGCCAGCGCGGGCCAGGTACGGGTGGACCAGGATGATGAGGCCGATGATGACCGAGAGGAGGCCAGGTGACCCGACTCCCCATCCCCCCCTGTCAGTCCCTGGTAGAGACGGATTCCGCCGAGGATGAGGGCCCATACCCCCACCAGGATGATGAAGATGAACGGCAGGAGGAGTGCACTGTAGATTGGATATGCGAGAATGGCGAGCCCGGAAATAATGCCAGGGATGCCGAGGAGGATTTTCATTCCCCTGTTTGCCGCATCACCCGCGGCACTGAACAGGGTGATGATACCGCTAAACGAATCAGTATGCACCAAGGAAAGTGATAAGGACCAGCACGGTCAAGCCTGGAGAGGTCAGCAGGAAGATTCCCGGCAAGAGGGCGATGATGCCCTGGACAAGAATGACCCAACCAGGGAAAGAACCCCAAAAAAAGATTCTGGAGGCCCATAGTCCCATTTGTTTGATCGGGCAAGGGTCCTACTCTGAAGGTAGTGTAAGGAATTTGCTGTAAAAACGAAAACCCGATCCTGTACATTAGCCATGGCAACACTACAAGAAAAAGCAAACGAATCGATTCCAAAACTCAATGCGCCATTTCCAGTGCAACTTTTCGAATCTATCCAATTGATGTATACGGCCATTGATCCGCCGCCGGGGCGCCCTTCGGGGGCGGCGGCGTTTATCACGTCTTGATTGAATTACTCAACACTAATATCCACAGGGCAGATTGACAACTTAAACTCCGGTACCTGTATCTCGAATTCACTCATATTCAGGTAACGGTTCCCCGTGATCCACTCCTCGTTCATATCCATGAAAATCGAACCAATGAGACGAATCACTGAGTCGGGACTTGGAAACGCGCCAACGACCTTACTTCGACGTTTAATCTCCACGTTAACCCGTTCCACCATGTTCGTCGTGCGAATTCTTTTCCAGTGACTTTTTGGGAATGCCCGGTAATTACCCACATCAAACATAAATCGTTCAATGGTGTCAGTCTGCTTTGGTGTACCCCATCTTGTCCAATTCCTGTGCCACTACCCCTAATTCATCCTCATCCCCATTCAGTTTCTCCTTGATCATCGGGACTACCAGAGGATATGCTTTCTTTGGAAGATTGCGCATTATACCCCGAAGAAAATGAACATGACATAATTGCCAACTTGCACCAGGGAATGCCCGAATGACTGCATTCCTGATTCCTTTATGCCCATCTGAAATTACCAGTCAGTGCCAACCAGACCCCGGTTCTTGAGGTCCTCGAAAAGCGAGAACCAGAACCCTTCGTCTTCCTGATCTGCGACCTTAATACCAAGGATTTCACGATATCCATCTGCTCTAACCCCGACAATGATCAACACAGCCTGGTTGATATATCGGCTTCTCTGTCTGTACTTTGAGATACGTTGCATCCACGATAAGATAGATGATCGGTTGCTCAATAGGCCGGCTCAGAAACTCCTGGACCTGCGCATCCAGTTCTGTAGCCATCCTTGATACCGTATCTGCGGAAACACCTTGAATTCCTAATTGACTCATTATTGACTGAATTCTCCTCGTAGAGACTCCTTCCTTATACGACTCAAGAATTGCATTGATTACTGCACGTTCAACTCGACTATACTTCTCAAAAACTGTGGTTTCAAACGAGATATCTCTGAAATCCGGTTTCGAGAGCGTTATCTCTCCGAACCGTGTCATGAGTCGCCGGGTTTTCTTTCCGTTACGGTAGGCCTTGCGAGTGGGTGATCGTTGATATCGTCCAGCTCCCGCCTGTTTCTCGGCCTCATACTCCATTACCAGGTTCAAGAAAAAAGCCAGGAGTGCTTTTATTCCACTATCCTGATCGTCAATATATTGCTCAACAAAATCTAATAGTTCCATGACCCCGTTCTCCTTTGTTGGTCCTTAGGATACGGGGTCTCTGAATTTACAGAACTTTTCTTACACTATCTACTCTGAATGTAGGATAAGAGGAACATTGATAATGATTATTATATATTTTTTGTGTTATTCAAGAGAAACAAGGGAGTGAATGCTCCAGTTGATCCCGAGCCTGTCTGTCACTACAGACAGAAACCAACGAACAAGGACAGGCAGAGTACATGAGCCGCTCATGCACATCTTACACGCAATAAACGACACCAAATCTCTCCCTTCTCGCATGTCCCGGGTTTTTCTTTCCCTGTGACAATAAGAATAGGAACTGGCACTGGTGATAAAAATCGTCCGTATGCTCCTTGGAATCGGGAACCCGCTGCATGGCGATGACGGGGTAGGAAACTATGTCGCTTCACGGTTCCGTGCGAGGGGATGGAATTCCATCGACTGCGGGACGATGCCTGAAAACTTCACTGCAGTCGTCCGGCGCCATCATTCCGAGATCCTCGTGCTCGTGGATGCAACCGATCTCGGTCTTGCCCCTGGAGAGTTCAGGACGGTCAGTGATGACAGGATCGAGGATGTGAGCCTCGGGACCCACAACCTGCCACTCTCTCTCCTTATCGGATACCTTGCAGAATCGGCAGGCAGGGTGCTCTTTGTGGGGGTTCAACCCGCCCGTCTGGGCGAGGGTGAGGGCATCAGTCCGCCGGTGATCGAAGGAGCGGAGAACTGATTACCCTGCTTTGTCCAAACCAGATCGGAGCTATCGAAGCGTTTGAAGGATGGGGCACCAGGAGAAGCAGGAAGGATGATCTGCAGGAGAGGTCATCAGGGAAGCCATGGGTGGTTCTTGAGAATTCATCTATCCTCTGGTTTTGCTTCATCATATGAAAATGTCGTGGGCATAGTCCTGTTGTATGCTTGTATCTCAAGGGATTCAGGTGTTTATTTTAAAAAATACAGTGATCGGATGTCCTGATGGACGGCGATCTCCCTGCCCCCTTGGCCCAGAAAACATATATAGGCTATTAGTAAATGTCCATTATTCCTGGTGATCATGAACCTTGTCAGGTACATCAGAGAATGCGACGATGTGGTACATTCCGTCATCTGAATTTGTGTAAGGGGGCAAATAACGATGAGAAAAAATATATTCACCCCAGCCTTCATTGTGATTGTATGGGGTATGATGGCAATTATTTCCCCGGTCTCTGCACTATCAACCGAAGATGATTTGTTGCCGTTATATGAGGGTTTTTCTGATAATCGTGTCGGCACTATTGTGATTGACCTGGCGAATGCTCATTACGCCATCATGGCAAACGTAGGTGAACAGAATGGAACATTGTATTATGAGCTGATGGCTTACAACCCATACGGAGTCCCCGTGACGATCACATGGGGAATGATGAAAGCAAACAGGAATGGACTTCTGCGTTTCAATGATACTTTTGACTCCATTTCGTTAGCCTGGATCAAGAATTACGGTTATACCGGAACGACCTACAGCGTCAGACCGTTATAACTGGTCTGATTTTTATCTTTTTTTAACCAGTGCCTGCAGCGCTGAATGAATCTTCATTGAGGATCAGGATTTCAAAAGAGCCAATTATTTCATATTTTTAATGGAGTGACCATTGACGGTTCATATCTGAAAAAATGAAAAATTCGCCCTATCATTCGACGATCTGGCTCTCTGCGTACCGGTCTTCGGTTGCGAGCAGGAAGTCGGGGCTCATGTGCAGGGCAGCTTTTGGGCAGACATCATTGCACTGGGAGCAGAAGACACACTGGGTGATGTAGATCCTGACCCGTTTTGTCTCCGGGATGAACTCTATGGCATGGGCAGGGCAGACCCTCAGGCAGAGGGAGCACCCGATACAGGCTTCCCGGTCGTAGACGATTTTTCCACGGAATTTCGGGGGTGTCGGCACGGGGGGATGGATCGCTGCCTCACCCCGCCCGACCTTTGCCAGGAATCCTGTCACCGAGGGGGGCAGGTGCCGGGCAGGGAACGAGTTGGTTGCCGGTGTGCGGAGAGGCTGCTTCAGCAGCTCGGGGACGAGGGGGAGTCTGGCCATGTCAGATTACCCCGATGACATGGTCGACCATGACGAGCAGGAGCCCCGCAAGTCCGGCGAGCCCGATATAGACCCAGTAGCCGGAGACGACCTGGTTGATCCGGAACCGGGCCATGGAGACCCGGATTACGCTCACCGAGATGAACGCGACAAGCGTGATCAGGAGCAGATAAAACAGGATATCGATCACTGCGGCAGAAATTCCCCCAAGACCGATGAACGCCGCGAGGCTGTACGGAAAGAAGAGGGCAACCACCAGAGAGGCCATCACCACTGTCTTGACTCCCTGGGTGAGCGAAAATAGGGCAAGGTTCTTTCCCGAGTATTCGACAAGGATACCTCCCGCAAGTTCGGTCTCGGCCTCTGGCGTGTCGAAGGGGATGCGGGAGAGTTCTGCAGGGGTCACGATGATCAGTACCACGAGCAGGAGAATGAGCCCGACAGCCCCGATAGGCCCGACAAGGCCCCATACCGGGTTCGCCTGGATGCTCGCGAACGTGAAGGGGAGTGCGATGCCGGCCGCGGCAAGTTTCCACGCGATGGCGATGATCACAATCGCAAGCGGAAACTCGTAGGCGATCATCGTCACCATCTCCCTCTGGGCTCCGACAGTTGCATAGGGTGAACCGGACGCAAACCCGCCCACGACCAGTGCGAGTGCGGGAATTGTGAGGAGGTACATCACGAGGATGAGGTCCCCGCCGTTCGAGAGGACGGGAGCAAATCCCCCGACGGGAAGATAGAGGAGGATGGTGATTGCCGAGGCAAGGGCGATGATCGGTGCGTAGTTGAACAGCCAAGGAATCGCATTTTCCGGCACGACATTCTCTTTTGCAAGGAGTTTCCTGATATCGGTGAAAGGCTGGGTAAGAGGGGGACCAATCCGTGCCTGCATCCGTGCTGCCACGATCCGGTCAAACCCCATCAGGAAGAGACCGACAACCATCCCGAATACCGCAACAAGTACAGCACCGATGATGATGAACGGGGTCATTGCAGCATCCTCCGCGTCTTCTCCCGCGAGAGCCGGGTCAGGTCCTCCTTTGTCAGGAGCGCATGCCTTCCGTCCCTGACCACCGCGACACGGTCGGTGCACGAGAGGCAGGGGTCGATGGATGCGACGATGATCGGGATATCTGCGATTTGTTCACCCTGGAGCATCGGGATCCAGGACATCAGGTTGCTGTAGGACGAGGCCTTGATCTTCCAGCTCTCCACGGCCTCTTTTCCGGCCATCCTGACGTAGTGCATGCACTCGCCACGGGGGGCCTCCACCCTCCCGATCGCCTCACCCTCCGCCTTCTTGCAGAGGGAGAGGAGCTTGGCCATCTTCGGCTCTGCGAGGATCTCCCCGGCGGGAAGGGAATCCAGGCACTGCCGGATGATCCCAATTGACTGGCCGATCTCGAGAAGCCGGACAATGATCCGGTCATACACGTCCCCATGGGCTCCGTCCGGGGGGAGTATTGCTTTTACATCGAGATCGCCATAGGCGCAGTACGGGTAGTCCTGCCGGACATCCATGTTGAGGCCGGATGCCCTCGCAGTCGGTCCGACCGTGCAGAGCAGCCGCGCTTCATCAAGGGAGAGGAATCCATGACCCCGGCATCGCATCCGGATCGTGCTGTCCTCGAGGAAGAGTGTTGCCATCTGGTCGAACAGTCCCTCGTAGTAGGCAAGTCCCTTCTCGATCAGCGGGCGCTGCTCTTCCGAGATATCCCGGCGCACTCCCCCGATCTGGACGATGCCGTAATTCACCCGGTTCCCGGTCAGGTTCTCAATCAGGTCCATCGACTCTTCCCGAACCCTCCATGCAAGGTAGAAGAGCGAGTCAAAGCCGAGTTCGTGAGCGGCGACCCCCGCCCAGAGAATATGGGACTGTATCCGCTCGAGTTCGTGAAGGATCACCCTGATGTAATCGGCCCGCTCGGGGACCTCGATTCCCGCAATCTGTTCCACGGCCCGGGCAAATGAGAGAGAATGCACGATACCGCAGATCCCGCAGACACGGTCGGTGAGGTGCACGATCTGGACCGGGTTTCTCCTCATCCCCATCCATTCGATCCCACGGTGGGTCTGGCCCGGGGCGAAGTCCACGCTCCTGACGACCTCGCCCTCCATCCCGAAGGTAAACATCACCGGTTCCTTGAGTGCAGGGTGCACCGGCCCTATCGGGACCGTGTAGGGGACTGTTTTTTTGGCCTTTTCGGCACTCATGGCAACGCACCTCCTTCCCTGGTCTCTTCTGCAGCCGGTGCCTTTTCAGGGACAGGCGGAACCGGCCGGTCTTTCGGGCGGCCAACCTCCCAGAGGTTTTTGATCATTTCGGGGGGAATCCCTGTCTCGTCCTTCCTCCACGGGTAGACTCCCTGCGGGAAGTCTTCAGGGAGGAAGAGTCTCCTGCCGTCGGGAATCCCGGTCACGGTGATGCCAAAGAATTCCTGCTTCTCCCGCTCTGAAAAGAGAGCCCCGGGGATCAGGTCGGTGATTGTCGGGATCGAAAGGTCGCTCTTTGGCAGCCGGACCCCGATGGTGACCATGTACCTCCCCGAATTTCTGCCCGTAGAAGACCGAGAAGATATAGAGGAGCTCAATCTCACTCCCGAGGTCATTACCTGCGATAACCGCAAGATGGGGGAACCGTATCCCGAGAAGGTGTTCTACTGCAGGCCGGAAGAGCTCGCGGTCGACCCGGAGCCAGATATTGTAGGCCTTCACCTTTTTTGTTCCTTCACCGCGCTCCGTGACTTTTGCGTCCAGGAGACCGGTGCCGAATTGCTCCCTGAAGCAGTCGACGACCTGCTCAGGGGTGAGGTGGGTGGTTTCGTTCATTGTTCCGCCTCCAGTCGTTCCAGTTTTTCAAGCGCCTTCACTACCCCGAAGATGATCGCTTCGGGCCGGGGGGGGCATCCCGGCACGTACACATCGACAGGGAGCACCTGGTCGACCGGACCGTCAAGGCCATAGGAGTCGTAAAAGACCCCGCCGGACTGGCCGCAGGTGCCGATGCACATCACCACTTTTGGATTCGGCACCTGTTCGTACACTCTCCGTGCCCGTGGAGCCATTTTTTTCGTCATCGGACCTGTCACCAGGAGCACATCGGCATGTTTCGGCGACCCGACAAGGCGTATCCCGAACCGCTCGGGGTCATAGCGGGGAGTGATAGTAGCCACTATCTCAATATCGCACCCGTTGCAGGACCCGGTATTGAGGTGGAAGACCCAGAGAGACCGGTTGAATGATGTGGGTATCTTCATGTCAGATCACCATCACGATGATGAGGAGTATGCCGGTGACCCAGAATATCCAGAGGAGATAATCGGTCGCAATCCCGGTATGCAGCGGGATGACCCGCTGGTAGTATTCTTTTATCCCCTCGGTAAAACCCCAGTAGAGGTTCCCTGCCCGGACATGGACTTCGCCCTTGGGCGGTTCGGCATTTCCCGACAGGTACGGTTTGCCCTGCTCGGTCCCCTTCTTGTAGGAAGAGACCCCGGACCTCCAGATCAGCCAGGCGATGACAAGGCCGATGATGAAGGCGGTCACCCACAGGACCGGGTACCATACTCCAAATCCGCTGGAGAGGAAGGTCAGCTCCATGGTCATACACCCCCCAGCACTGCTGCCACATACCCTGCCTGGTCGACCAGCGCATGGGCTGCAGGAGCAATCAGGTTCTGCACAAAGATCTCCGGGAAGATCCCGGATACGATCACCAGTACAGCGAGGATTCCCATCCCGATCAGCATCGTACGTGGGGCTTCCTTCACCTGCTCGTGTTCGGGCAGCGGCGGCCCCATGAAGACCGAATGGAAGACCTTCACAAATGACGCCAGGGTGAGGATACTCACCACCATCGCGATGATCGAGAGGAGGGGGTTGAAGGCGAACACGGACTCGTATATAAGGAATTTCGATGCAAAACCATTAAAGGGAGGGATCCCGGCAATCGCAAGAGCCCCGATGATAAAGAAGATCATCGTCCATTTCATCTTGTGCCCAAGACCGCCCATCCGGTTCAGATCGCTTGTCCCGACCTGGTAGATGATAGCCCCTGCAGTCAGGAAGAGGAGACCTTTGTACAAAGCATGGTTAAAGATGTGGAAGATCCCACCTTCCATTGCGGTAGTCCCGTAGGAACTCATCAATGCCTGGTCGCCGAGCACAGCGAGCCCGACTCCTACTCCGAGAAGCATGTAGCCTGTCTGGGATACGGCATGGTAGGCCATCAGCCGCTTGATATCTTTTTGCGGTATGGCCATCGTGACACCCACTATCATCGAGAGCAGCCCGAGAATGATGATCACCCAGCCGATGGTCACGTAGTTGAGCGTCACTCCGTACAGGGTAAAGCATACACGGAACAGCCCGTAGAGGCTCGCCTGGCTTGCCACGACCAGCATTGCGGTCACCGCAGCGGGTGCCATGGAATAGGCATCGGGCGTCCAGAAGTGCATCGGGACCGCCCCGCATTTTGCTGCGAGGGCAGCGATTAGGAGGATCAGTGCCAGCTTGTCAAGCGGGGTCCACTGTATCATCTGTGCGAGCATGGCAATGTTCAGCGCATTGTACTGGCCGTACAGTATCCCGATGGCGAAAAGGAAGAATATCCCCCCGATTGTACTCACCAGCAGGTACGAGCCCAGCTTCAACCGCCAGGCCCCGCTCCACTTTATAAGCGACCAGTCCTGCCGAGGCCAGGGACGAGATCTCAAGGAATACAAAGAAATTGAAGAGATCGCCTGTCGATACCATCCCGAGCACTGCGGCTATCATCAAGAGGAATATCGTATAGAATGCCTCGAGACCGGACCTCCGTGCATCGCTGGAGAGGGAGTAGAGGATAACGGCCAGACCCACCGTCACCGCGATGACCACCATCAGGGCGCTCATCGCATCGATAGTGAAGATGATCCGGATGGGGATGCCCCCAGAATCAGCGGGAACGGCCAGAGCGGATGAGGCAGCTCCGAATACATACAGGACCGTGCCCTCCGTATAGACGAGATACGCCACAAAATACCCTATCAGGGCAGTCAGGGCCATCACCGCAAGCACCCATACTGCCCTGACACTCTTCGAGACCCTGCCGATGAGAGGCGAGAGGAATGCCCCCAGGAGAGGGACTGCTATCAGCAATGCCGGGGCATGTGTGGCAATAGTTTCGGTGATCATTCCTTCAACTCCCTGATCTCGTCAACGTTCACGGTCCCGTACGTCCTGTAGATGATCACGGCAAACGAGAGCATCAGGGCACTCGTTGCCACCCCGATAACGATCGACGTGAGGGTGAGCGCCTGCGGTGTGGCGAGGACCATGGTTTCTGAAGGGGCATTGGTGAAGATGGGGGCGATACCCCCCTCACGGTACCCGAGAGCGATGATGAACAGGTTCACCGCTGAGGTGAGAATGCTCACTCCAAGGAATATCTTGATGAGGTTCCGTTTCAGGAGTATCGTAGCAATCCCGATAAGGGCCAGGAGCACCACGGCCACGTAGGGTAAGTTCCAGAGCATGGTCAGGCCTCCTCCGCCCTGGCTATCCCGGAGAGCATATAGAGAATGACGATGGCAAGCCCGCCCCAGACCTCGATTCCCACGGCGATGTTCATCAGGGGAAGCACACCTCCCGTGTTCAGACTCACCGGGATTCGGGCCGAACGGGACCGGCATCCCGAAGAGTAAACCGCTGTTCGCGAGATAGTTGAAGAAGAACGTGGTCCCAAGCCCGAGTGCGATCAGGGCGACGCCTGCAAACATCACGAGCCCTGCCGATTCCTGCAGCATGAGGACGCTCTTTTTTATCATGCCGAGCACCTCTTCGTAGGAATACGCAACGATGACCAGGGCTGCCCCGGTTGCCACCACGGCCCCTCCCTGGAAACCTCCTCCCGGCGTGAGATGGCCGTGCATGATCACGTAGAGCCCGAAGATCAGGATCGCGCCGAACAGCATGTCCGCCGAGAAACGGACGATCTTACTCATTCTCATCGGCATCACCCCGGATTAACTTCCTGTACATCAGCGCTACACCGATGACCGCAGTGAAAAGCACGGTCGACTCGCCCAGCGTGTCAAACCCACGATAGTCAAAGACGACCGAGGTGACGATATTGTTCGTGGCTGCCTGCTCCTGGCCGTTCTGTATGAAATAATCGTCCATCCGGGTATTTTCAGGAACGCCGAACGTGAGATCGATTGCGATGAAGGAGAGGAATACCCCGAACAGGATGATTGCAATGAGGGAGAGTATCTTTCTCATGGGTAATCCTCCTCGTAGCGTTTCGTCGACCGTATTGCGACGATGAATATGGCGGTAGTGAGCCCCGCACCGATGGCAGCCTGCGAGATCGCGACATCCGGGGCCTGGAGGATGTAGAATTCAAGTGATATCAGGAAACTGAAGAGGCCGGCGGCGAGGGCGGCCGCAAGCAGGTCCTTGAAATGGAACACGAGGATCGCGGAGACGATAAGCCCTGCTATAACCAGCACGTGGATGATGGTCTCGATCATTTTCCCGCCTCCTTCAGACGGTCGACAACTGCCGGAGCCGGCAGGACCCCGCTCCGGTGTGCCGCCCTGGCAACGGCATGGGAACCGACCGCATTGGTGAAAGCAAGGGCAAGTGCGGCAATCATTGCGTGGACTCCGAGAGTAATGAACTGGGGATCGAGGGTACTGAAATAGAGGGATACTGCATATGCGATGACTGCAAGAGAGGTGAATACCGATCCGAAGGTGGTTGCCTTGGTTGTGGCATGCATCCTTGTATACAGATCCGGGAACCGGAGGAGCCCAATCACCCCGAGCGTATTGAACACCACGCCGATCGACAGGAGCACGAGAATAATCAGTTCTGCAATCATCAGAGTTCTCCCCCGAGGTATTTTGCGATATACAGGTTACTCACGAAGGAGAGAAGGGCATAGACGATGGCAACATCGATGAATATCACTTCTTTGTAGATGAGGCCGAGGATCACCATCGATGCGATCGTGAGGGTGTTGACCGTATCGACCGCAACAAGACGGTCTGCAGCGGTGGGGCCGAGGACAAGCCGTATAAAACAGAGGCAGATCAGGATAACCAGGATGAGGACAGCCGGGTACCACGGATCGATCATTCCGCTATCCTCCTGATCCACTTGGGAAGGTCCACGATCGAGAAGAGCTCATGGTCTTGGATTGCCGGTTTTTCCTCATCGCCAACTCCGATGTTAATATTGTGCACGTAGAGATCATGGGTCTCCTCATCGATGTCAACCGTGATTGTTCCCGGGGTAAGGGTGATAGAGTTTGCCAGCATGAAGATCCCCAGATCAGATTTCAGATCGGAAGAGACCCTGACGATCCCAGGCCGGATGCGCAGGGTAATCACCCGGTAGGCAACGTCAAGGTTTGCCTTGATCACTTCAATGAAGAACGGTCCGATCACGTAGAGCGGGACCAGCAGGAAGCGAAGGGGGTTTGCCATCCGGTAATTTTTCGCACGGCAGAGAAACTTCCGGGCGAAGGCAGCGGTCACAAGGCTCAAGGCAACTCCTGCAATGAGCTCCGAGGCTGACCAGAGTCCGATTGACCCTGAACCGGCAGTCAGGATGAGATAGAAAACAAAGGCAACAACTGACGTGATAATGAAGGGTATCATCGCGTCACCCCTTCCCGGGGAAGGTCCTGCCTGGAAAGTATTCATCGTTTTGCATAGCTACCACACATCAAATAAGATAGAGATGTAGAAAGGTCGATAACAGAGGCACTTAAATTTTGTTTATTGAATCTTTAATAATTAATAATGTAGAATTTTTCTTTTCAATTCCATGCACATGCGCGCATTATCCCGACCGGTATCGGTTGGCGTTGTCGAATTGTTAAAAAAATTAAAAAAATGGTGCGATACACTATATTCTTGACCAAAAAAGTCTCATAGGTATGGAGATGCACCCTTCGTTCCTGGGAAAAATGCTCCTTCACTGGTGCGATTCCTGCCATGTCCCTGTCCTGTCAGGGACCTGTGGATGCGGTGCCACGACCCGGAAAGTCCCAGTGACTCCCCCAGGAGATATTCGGCCCGCGTTTCCCTCGGATATCACCCTGATCAACGGCATCTTTGCCGGCCATTTCGGAGCCCCGCTCATCCCTGACGGCCATATTGCACTCATCAACAAGGTTCCTGACAAGGACCGGATGGAAGAGATCATCATGGGCGGGGCTGTGGTGGGTGCGATTCGCTATATCCCGGGGGAGAAGCGCTGGGAACCGCTGCCACGACCAGGCGCAGCCCTGTATCTCCATCCATCGCTCCGTTTTGTCGTCGTCGATCCAGGGGCGGTCGCATCGATACGGGACGAGGGGGCCAGTCTGCTCGCACCCGGGCTTGTCTCCATCCATCCCTCAGTCAGTGTCGGGGATGAGGTGTTCATCCTGGATCCCACGGGTGAATGTGCAGGGGTCGGCAGAGCCCGCGTGGATGCTGCTGCAGCTGCCGGAATGACCCGTGGCCAGGTGGTAAGGACACGGAAGAATGTCCGGTCATCCTGCATCCCTGCCCAGTCCTCCTGGGATGGCGCCGTCCAGGCAAACGCCACGGTGCTTCGGGAAGCCGAGAGCGAAGCGGTCTCTTTCATCCAGCAGGTCTCCGCGAATTATCCCGGGCAGGCCACCGTATCCTATTCGGGGGGAAAAGACAGCCTGGCCACGCTCCTCCTCGTGCTGGAAGCCATCGGGAGGGTGCCCCTCCTGTTTGCCGACACCGGTTTTGAGTTCCCCGAGACATACCAGAATGTCGATGATGTGGCAGCACAGTACGGACTTGAGCTGGTCAGGTGTGACGGGGAGGAACGGTTCTGGGAGGGGTTTGCCCTGCATGGTCCGCCGGCGGTAAACAAGCGCTGGTGCTGCAGCGCATGCAAGCTCCTCCCCCTCCGGGAGGCCATAGGAAAACAATGGGGGGAGTGTCTCTCGTTTATCGGGCAGCGCCGTTACGAATCGTTCCGGCGAAAAGAGAGCAGCCGTGTTTTCAGAAACGGTATCGTCAGGAACCAGCTCTCTGCTGCCCCCATCCAGAACTGGACGGCGCTCCATGTCTGGCTGTATCTTTTCAGGGAACATGCCCCGTATAACCCCTTGTATGCCGAGCGCCTCGATCGAATCGGATGCTATATGTGCCCCTCAAGCGATGTGGCAGTGATAGAAGTGATCCGGGAAAAGTACCCGGAGGTGTGGGACGGGTGGGAACTGCGCCTCTCGGAATGGCGTGAGGAACACGGACTGCCTCTTGCATGGGTGGAAGAGATGCGATGGAGGCTTTGGGAGGGAACTGGCGATGAAACGCATAGTGATTGTTGATTACGGGCTTGGCAATCTCAGGAGTGTGTACAGGGGGCTTGAAAAGTCCGGGGTAACCCCGCTCATCACCCCTGACATCGAAGCAATCGCGGCAGCAGATGCCATCGTCCTCCCGGGAGTCGGAGCGTTTCGGGACGGGATGGAGCAGATTGGCGAGATGCAGCAGGTGCTGACCGAAGTCTGCCGATTCGGTTCCCATACTTGGGATCTGCCTTGGCATGCAGATGCTCCTCGACTGGAGCGAGGAGCAGGGCCTCCATGCCGGACTCGGCATCATCCCGGGCACGGTACGGCGTTTCGAGAGGTCCCCGGGCTGCAAAATTCCGCATATGGGATGGAATTCATTGGACCTCACGATGCCTGACCACCCGCTGCTGTCAGGGATCAGGGAGGGGGCGTATGTGTACTTTGTCCATTCCTTTTACGCAGATACCGGCACCGGGTATACACTGACATCGACCGATTACATTCGGCCTTTCGCATCCTCAGTCACGAGCGGAAACGTTATTGGGGTGCAGTTCCACCCGGAAAAGAGCGGGGCGACAGGTCTGAAGATTCTGAAAAATTTCATCGGGCTTCTCTGATTTTTTTCTTGTTTCTCTGAAATCAGGAGTGAAAACCGGCGGGTCAGGTCGCAAAAAACCCCGCCGAGCAGAAACTAATTATCGTCAAGGTTCCATAGAGCTGGCTATGAAAAAGCGCATCATCATAGCTCTCCTTTTCCTCGCGCTCATGACAGGAGCGGCCCAGGCTTATATCGTTACGTTCGATGCGCCTGCGGAGCTCCAGGCAGGGGCCCCTATTGAAGTGACGGGAAATACCACGTTTCCTGCGGGTACACAGTTTGATCTCATCCTGTACAAGACACAATTCTCCACTCCCGAAATTATCGACAGGCGGATGATTGTCGTTGACAAGAGCGAGACCTTTGACGCCTCGTTTTCGACCACCAGCCTCCCTGCGGGAACGTATAAAATCGAGGTGCATTTCCTGCAGGACCCGGGTTCAAGCCTTGGCTCATCTTCGGTTACCGTCAGAGAGGTACGTCTTATCGACCGTTCCAGCGAGATCGTCCTTACCGTCCCAAAGGAACAGAACCTGTATGACGCACTCGTCATCGAGGGATATATCCCCAGCATAGGGGTTGCGACCATCACCCTGAATATCGATGGCCCGAAGGGATACTCTCTCCCCAACCAGAACATCAGGACGACAACCACGCTCGGGTCCAAAGACGGTCATTTTTCAAAGAAGGTCAACGTGACCGATCCGGGAAATTATTACGTGAATGTCTATGACGCAAAGGGATTTATCACGCAATTGCGGTATTCGGTTATTGCTTCACCGTCAGTTACCGCAACAGCACTTGAAACGTCCGTACCGCAGGGCACCACCCAGCCTCCTGGCCCGGGCCTTTCCGTTCCGGTTGCAGGCATGCTCGCGGGACTTGTTGCTGCTGCTGCCCTGGTCTCAAGGAAGAGGAGATAACATTTTTTATACGGTGTCCGCCGGCATTTTCGCATTATGAAAGCGCAGTTCCGTGTACTAATTCATCCATTTTTGCCCTGACGCTGAACCTGTCATAAGTGGCTAATGTTCCATCATCCAACTTCACTTGCGGATCAGTAAAGTCCATGGTAACTCCTGGTGTTTATCCCGCTGGAGGGATAGATGCAACAACTGACAGCCAACCAGCGGGCAGCATCAGAATACCTCGTGGTAAAGAAGAGAGAAAAGCAGGACTAAGGATTGGAGTCCTTTTTCCACCGGTACACCTCATAGAGGAGAAGGACCAGCAGGACGAGGCATCCTCCCATGAAGAATCCAAGGAGTAGGGCGGCAGGCGACTGGAGCGGCAATCCGGTATCGGCTGACAATGCCTTTTCCGGGAACGTGCCAGCTCCTCCTGCATCGTTCTGGACGGTGGCTGGTGCAGCGACCGGGGGCACATGCTGCAGCAAGGGGAGGATCGCGAACATTGCCATCGATGCGACGATGACGATCACAAAGAGCGAGGCATACTTGAGCAGTATTGACCGGATGCTGGTGACTTTAGGGGCGACAATCAGGAGCTGGTCGCGGAGTGCGTACACCTTCACCTCGCGCCCTTTCACACTGTACCGCGTCTCGGTGATCTCGATAAGGCCGGCCTCGAGCAGGTTCTCGATGTGATATTTCAAGGTCCCCATCGGGATATTCAGGACCTCGGTCAGGTCCGATGCGGTCTTCGGACCTTCGGCCAGGATGTGAAGGATCTCGTTTGCAGTCGGACTTGCGATAGCTTTTCCGATCTTCTGTGCCCGCTCGTCCCCGGGCTCAAGGACAATAACCTCTTCTGTCATTCCAGTGCCGCCAGGATCCGCTCCCTTCCCACCCGCAACGCAAGCCCGACCTGGTCGACCGTGGGGCCGCCTCCCTGCGCCAGGGATCGCGAACCCCCGCCCTTCCCCCCGAGAAGCACGCAGACCTGCCCGATAATCTCTCCCGCGTTGATCCGGTCGTTCCCGGACATCAGCACCACATGGGCACGGTCTTTTGCACTTGCGAGCAGCGCCACACCCCCCTTCTCTGCGACATGGGAGGCGATCGATGCAAGGTCCTTTGGCGGCAGATCGATCTGCCGGATGATAAGGGGCACCCCCCGCACGGATTCGGGAGCCAGGTTCCGGATCTCCATCTCGACGATCTGCTGGGAGAGCCGCTCGTTCTCTTTCCGCTGCTCTTTCCACTCCGCAAAAAACCGTGCCACGGATGAAGGCAGGATCTCCTGCTGGACGGAGAGGACCGCGGCCGAGTCCGCAACGATCCGCTCAAGGTGCTGCATGTATTCAACGGCTGCAAGGCCTGCAGCGAACTCCAGGCGCTCGATCCCGTCCTGGATATGCTCGACCCGGATGATCTTGATCATCCCGATATCCCCTGTCCCCCGGCAGTGGGTCCCGGCACACGCCTCCACGTCTCCCGCCACCTGCACAATGCGGATATCCTTTCCAGGGGGCACCCCTCCCTGGTAGAGGGCAAAGCCGTACGTCTGCTCGGCCCTCGTCCGCTCTTCATGCATGATATCGACCTTCTGGTCGGCCATGACCATCCGGTTGGCGGTAACCTCGATCTTTCTCAGTTCATCGGGGGTGATATGCTTGTAGTGCCTGATATCGAGCCGTGCACTCTCGACCCCTTTCTGGGCGCCAGCCTGGTGGATATGGGCCCCGAGCACCTCTTTTGCGGCATGCAGGAGCAGGTGCGTTGCCGTGTGGTGCCGCATCAGCGACCAGCGCCTCTCCTCGTCAATGATCCCCTTGACCCGATCGCCCCTCCGAAGAACACCGCCTGAGATATGGTGGATGATCACATCGCCGATCTTCTGGACGTCATCAACCCTGACCATGCTCTCTGCGCCGATCAGCATCCCGGTATCTGCAGGCTGGCCTCCTCCCTCCGGGTAGTAGAGTGTCTGGTCCATGACCACATACCCATCGAAAAAGTCGATGACCATGGCATCGAACTCCATGCTGCAGGGCTGCTCGTAGTAGAGCTTCCGGGTGACGGGAAGACCGCTGATCCTGTCCCTGAACCGTGCAAACGGGTCCTGCCCCGGCTCATCCCCGGACTCCGAGTGGAGATCTGCGATGAGCGAGTAGAAATTATCGGGAAGTTCCACCACCGCACCCTCGGCGACAGCAATGTCCCTTGTCATGTCAGGAGGGATGCCGTGGGAGTCGTAGAGGGTGATGATCTCCTTGAGCGGGAGACGTTCCCTCTTTGCCTTGTAGGTGCGGGCGACTTTCTGGACGATCTTCGTCCCCCGCGAGAGGGTCGCGTTGTACTTCTCGACTTCCCGCTCGACTATCTCCCTCACGATGATGATATCCTGCTCGAAGGACCCTGTTCCGATGATCCTCATCTGCTGTTCGATAAGGTCGGCAACGTTGTCTTTGATCGAAAGGTCGTTCATCATGCGGAGTGTCCGCCGCAGCACAAGGCGGGCCAGGTATCCCTCCCGCACGTTCGAAGGCACGATGCAGTCTCCGAGCATGTAGGCAAGGCAACGGGAGTGGTCGACGATGGCGTATACCTTCTCGATGGGGGTGATCATCCGGTCGAGCTTCTCGATCGGGACATCGATGGAGGTGGCAACCTTCTTCCGGAGTGGTACAGGTTGGTCCCCGATATGTCCATCACTCCGGCAAATTTTGCATTGAGGGAGAGGATCTTTGTATATTCCTGGTTGTCGAGGAAATGCTCGAGCCCTGCCGATTCCATCACCCTGCTGACCATCTCCGGGAAGACCGCATCGTAAATTGTCGGGGACCCCCTCGATGCCCACACAAGCCGTTCCAGGCCATACCCGGTATCCACGATCCAGTTTTTCATGGGGTAATAGCGCTGCCCGTCGAGATCGACAGGTGGTTTCTCGGTCTTCTGCTTCCCGAGGTTCATGAACACGAGGGTGGCGACTTCGAGGCCCCCGATAAGCACTTCGAGGCTCGGTCCTGCGTTCCCGCCACCGATCCAGGGATGCTCCTTGTAGGTCACCTGGTCAAGGTTGCCCCCGATCGAGGAGAGGAACTGTTCGCACAGCTCACCGTACGGTCTTTCCAGTAGATCTCTTCAAAATCGGAGTTGAACGCATGATGTGCCATCATCTCGAACTGTGTCAGGTGCCTGCCTGAACGCCCGACCGAATCGAGGTCGTTTAACCTGATGCAGGGCTGGGAGATGGTGAGGGGGTTTGCGGGGGGCGGAACGACGCCGCCGGTCACCCAGGGCTGGAAATCGGCAATTGAGGCGATAGTGAGGTAGATATCGTCCCTCCATCGCGCGACAACAGGGTATCGCTCGATCCGTGTATGGTTGTTCCGCTCAAAGAAGGAGAGAAACGCTTCCCTCATCTCGTCAAGCGTGTGACGCCTGAAGACAGGGTCTCCGATAAAATTGTAGGTTTCGCAGGGGGCATCACCGCAGATCTCCAGGTCGGGGTTCTTGGTCCAGAACGCCGCTCCGCATCGTTTGCATACGTTCCGGGTCATCCCCTGGTTTTTAAAATATTCGAGCTGGTATTCGTCCTCGAGCATGGAAAACCTTCGTTCTATCTATTATTTTGGATTTTTTACGATAAATAGTGTTTGTCCGGCGGGGTATCCCCATTCCATGCATCCTGGTACCACAGGTCGATCTCGTCAAAAGAGCCGATTGCAGCAGCGATCCGGACAGCGAGCTCGTGCCAGCAGCGGCCTTTCCGGAAGATGAAGTCCCTGCAGGTGCAAAAATCCTCATCGACGATGTGATCCCCTGACCTTCCTACCACGACAAAAAAATCACGGTATTTTTTGATCCGCTTCTCATCAACAGCCTCGATGGCTTTTCTCCCTCGCTCCCCGTACGCTTGTACAATCTCCTGCCGAAGTTCCGGGGTGAGAGCCTTTCTCTCCGCGAGGAGGGAAAAGACCTGGTCTATCTCCATGTTTCCATAACCGGCGGGTCATCGATGAACTGCCAGCCCATCCGTGCTGCCAGCAGCCGCATTCCCGGGGCTTCGAGGGCATAATGGGTGGATTCGATGAGGGGCAGCGGGGAACTCCGTGCGACAGAATGTTTCAACTCTGCAGAGAGAAACGCCGTAGCCCCTCCCGAGGCTGCCTCCCCGATACGTTCCAGGTCAAACCCGCTCCCTCCCACAACACCTATCCTGCCGGGGAGTCGCACCAGCCCCCAGGTGCGAAGCGGAGCGCCGAGAAGGCTGGCGAGTCCCGGGAGATCGAGGCTGCAATCCCCGCAGACCCCGAGGGTCATTTCTGCAACCGAGGTGAGCCCGAGGAGTTCAGCCAGCGCATCGTTTATCCCTCCCCTGGCATGGTCGAAGTTGGTATGCATCACGTACACGTTCAGATCGGCAGCCAGCACCTGTTTCAGGAATGCCCCGAGCGGGCGTGGGACAGAGGTGAACGGGGACCAGAGGGGGGTGTGATGCACGACAAGCATATCGGCACCGACCCTTACTGATGCACGAATGACGGCCGGTGTTGCATCCAGGGCGCATACCACCCGCCTGATCTCGGGACTGCCTTCGATAATGAGCCCTATCCTCCCTGCATCCATCTCCTCTGCAGAAGCAGGGGGGGCTAGCTCCTCCAGGTCGCGGATCACCGTCACGACATCCATAGAATTGGTTTTGGTCCCACGGGGTATAAAAGGAGGTGATTACTGTTAGTAATATACAGTAGCTATAAATATTCTTAAAAAAACATTATGGCTATGGAAAAGACCATCAGCCTGATACGGGAGCGGATCAGGGACGGGAATGCACGGGTGGTCACGGCAGAGGAGATGCCCGCGATCGTTGCTGAGCTGGGAGAAGAGGAGGCGTTGCGGGAAGTCGATGTCGTCACTACAGGAACCTTTGGTGCGATGTGCTCTTCAGGGGCTTTTTTAAACTTCGGACATGCCGATCCGCCCATTAAGATGGAACGGATCTGGCTCAACGATGTGGAAGCGTACGGCGGCATTGCAGCAGTCGATGCCTACATAGGAGCGACCCAGAAATCGGCAACCCGCGAAGAGAGCTATGGCGGTGCCCATGTCATCGAAGACTTCATTGCGGGAAAGACCGTCGAACTCAGGGCTCTCTCAACGGGCACCGACTGTTATCCGCGGCGGACGATCACCACCGAACTCCTCCTTGAGAACCTGAACCAGGCCATCATGGTAAATCCAAGGAACGGGTACCAGCGGTATAATGCCGCTTCGAACTCCACCGACAGGAGTCTTTACACCTACATGGGGATGCTCCTGCCAAACTGCGGGAATATCACGTATTCCGGGTCCGGGATTCTCAACCCGCTGGCCAATGATCCCCATCTCCGCATGATTGGCGGCGGAGTACCCGCATTCCTCGGCGGAGCACCAGGGATGGTGATCGGGGAGGGCACCCAGCATTCTCCTGCAGGGGGTTTTGGGACCCTCATGGTGACCGCCGATATGAAGGCGATGTCCTCCGAGTACCTCAGGGCTGCGACCATGACCGGGTATGGCGTCACCCTCTACATGGGTCTTGGGATTCCCATTCCCATCCTCGATGTGGAAGCGGTCAGGAGCACTGCGATACGCGATGAGGATATCATGGTCGATGTGATCGATTACGGCATCCCCTCCCGGTCCCGCCCGTCGCTCCGCAAGGTCAGCTATGCGGAACTGAAAAGCGGTGCTGTCGAATTGCACGGCGAGGAGGTCCGGACCTCGTCATTATCGAGTTTCCGGAAAGCCAGGGAGATAGCCGCTATCGTCAAAGAATGGGTGGAGGCAGGAAAACTCTCTCCCGTGCTGCCCTCCCGGCCAATAGATCCGGCAAAGAGCGCCATGCCGCTGCACGAGACGGTCCTGGGGCCACGTGTGCTCGACATCATGGACCGGACGGTGATAGCAATCGGCCAGGACGAAGAGATACGGACTGCCGCCAAAAAACTCCTCAAAGGGGAGACAAACCACCTCCCTGTCATCGGCGAAACGGGAAAGCTTGTCGGCATTGTCACCACGTATGATGTCTCAAAAGCGGTTGCCAACCCGGGGAAGGCATCCATTGTCAGCGACATCATGAAGAAGAAAGTGATCACCACCACTCCCGACGAGGCGGTCGATATCGCAGTACGGAAGTTGAGCAGCACAACATCAGTGCGCTTCCTGTCATCGACAGGGAAGAGCGGGTCATCGGGATGCTGACGGCGATGAATCTCGGCAAGCTCTTCGGCGGGAGGTGGCTGAAATGAAACTCGTCGTCACCTTTTCACGGAAGGCCGGAAAAAACCCGATAATTGCCCAGGTCGTCCGGGATACCGGGGTGCTGATCAATGTCGAACGGGCGCTGATCGATTCATCGGAGGGGGAAGCGCTTATCGATATCCCTGACGGTTCCTGTGCGATGGTAAAGGAACGCCTGGCAGCCCTTGGTGCGGCGGTCCGGGTGCTTGAGGACGTCATCACCCTTGACCAGAGCCGCTGCGTGGATTGTGGTGCCTGCATCAGCATCTGTCCGCAGGAAGTCTTCACCTTTGATGCAGACTGGAGACTCAGGATGGATGAGAAACGATGTGTCCTCTGCGGCCGCTGTATCGAGATCTGTCCTCACCGGGCCCTCTCCCACAAGGGGGAGGGGTGAAAGGAGCGCTTGAGACTTTGCCTTATTGAGAATCACGGTGGTCGTAAGGTGTAATTGCTCCTGTTCGTTTGATGGACCGGATGAAAAGAGGATTGAGGCGGTTATCGGTAAGGTACCCATCGAAAAACAATCCTATGTACCTTTTGGTATTGTGAAAAATACTCTGCGAATACGAAAAGGTTATTATTTTGGGCCTATTACCGCATTACAGTAGATGGGATATCAACTAAATGGTAAAAATTACACTCATAAACCCCCCCTCATATTGCGTTGATGATGACAGGCTGGAGCCTCATTTGGGATTGCTTTACATAGCATCAACAGTCCGGAAGCAAGGTTTTAAAGTAATAATATACGAAATGACCGGTTGCACATCAGAAAATGAGATATCAGAAAAAATTGAAAATATCCCTGAAAGCGATATTTACGGCTTTTGTGTCTACTGTACCAACTATAGGTATGTGAATATCTGTATTGACTGGATAAGACAGATAAATGGTCAAAAAAATAAAAAATCCCTCATTGTTCTCGGGGGGCCGAATCCCACAGCAATTCCGGAATTTACTTTAAAAAATAGTCGATGCGATTGTGTAATAACCGGCGAAGGAGAGGATGCATTTCTCGAGGTAGCAATAGCCCTGGAAAAAGGATTGGAATTACCATCTGTAATATTCGGCAAGGGAAGGGAAGACATTGACGAGCTATCCAATGCCAGCTTGGACTAGTGGATCTGAACAGCTATAGCCGGGTTCTTAATGGACAAAAGGCCGTATCTTTAATACAGCTCAAGAGGATGCAGTCACAAGTGTGCTCATTGTAACAGTACGGTTATGGGGGCTGGAAGCAGGACCATTCGATATCGGAAGGCGGAGAAAGTTGTAGAGGAGCTGAAATATATCATCAGTCTGGGCATAACGAAATTCCGTTTCAATGATGACAATTTCACAGGTAATCCAAATTTGAGAATGCTCCTCTCAGAAATCGGGAAATTAAATGTCGAGTTCCGAATATTTGGAAGAATCGAAGACCTGACTGACGCAGAATTGTGATTTGCTGGCACGAAGCGGGTGTAAGCATATATCCGTTGGATTAGAATCATTGAATCCGGATAACTTGAGAATATTGGGCAAGTACAGATCAATCCGGAATGGAGGAGGCTAATCTCCAGAATGCGAAAAAAAATGGAATTGCTACCAGGGTCTATTTCATAGTGGGCTTGCCATATGATACCGATCAAACGATAGAGAAATATTTCGGCATTGCGAAAGATCTGCCTTTTGATGAATACTCGCTATACCCCCTGATACCCTACCCGGGTAAGGCCATAGCCGAACGGCCCCATGACTTTGGGTATGAGATAATTGATCCGGATTTCACCCATTATGTGCAGTTAGGAAAGAACAGATCCACAACCTTTCTGATCAGGCACAAGAATTTTACTGAAAATGATGTAAGGCGATGGTATGATTACGTTGAGGAACTCTTCTGCTCTTCAGGTAAACTGCGACAGAACGAAAGCAGAATAAGCTCTTTGAGGGAGAGATGATTTTAATGGATTACGAGGCGCTAGGATTCAGTTCGGCTGAGACATATTCCTTTCCAGCGATCGTGAATTTCTGCGTGATTCGGGGACGCTGTCCTTCAGGTGTGTTCATTGCCCTCTGGGAATTCTTCCGGATCCTAAAGGAAGAGTACAAGGGGACTCAGCAACAGCCCTTCCCTTTTCAGGAAAATTGTTGATGAGATGTCTTCTTTTCCCAGCTCGACACTGAGAATTCACGGGGTAGGTGAGCCAATCCTTTGGGACATGCTCCCTGTAGCCGTCAAGTATGCACAGGATAGAAAAGTTCGCACCTGGCTTTTTACCTCTCTCTGCACCCAAAAGTCATCGTTGGTGGGACCTCTTGCTCGCAACTGCAATATTATTGAGATATCAGTAAATAGTCATGATCCAGAGGATTATTTCAAGACAAAGGGGATTGACGCATTTCGCCAGGTAGTCGATAATATTGAATTATTGAACGAAACAATTCGGTCCGAGAATCTTCAAACCAGAGTACTGGTCAGTCGTGTTGAGAGCGAGGATGAGATTTACGATCTTTCCTTTGTGAGATATTGGAAGCAAAGCGGCCTGGTAGACGATGCCTTTATCCGCACCTACCACGATTACAATTCTCTTATGCCCAAGAGGGGTGTCAACCCCCATGGTGGGGTACGATGCCTGGTTCACTGGGCCAGGTTCAATATCGACAGTGATGGCAAAGCCGTATTGTGTTTTAATGAGCTATTCAGAGCAGAAAGACGTGAGGATCTGCTCTTAGGAGATGTGAAATTCCAGCAGATACAGGAAATCTGGCATGCTGAAAACATTAACCTGGTCAGAAAAGCGCAGATACCTTGGAGATTATTCCCTGGTACATTTTACTCACCAGATTCCATGTCAAAACTGTACTTCATTGCCAATCCTTCAGTGAAGGAATATCGACCAGTGAGAGCCAGATAAGACAGTATAATTACGAGGGGCACTCATGGCAAAACATGAACGATTCTATATAAACGTCTCCAACGGGTGCAATCTGAAGTGCAGCCATTGCTTCAATAATGGCGGAGTTATTGAAGGGCCGTTGCTTCCTACACCAAAGATAATGCAGATGGTGGATCAAGCGGTAGACAGCCTCGGGATAACTGAGATTCAACTTACTGGCGGTGAGCCAACCCAAAGATACGATATCGTTCCTATGATTCAAGGTTTGCATGATAGGGATCTGGTGGTCCTCCTCCAGACAAATGGTTGCTTTGACCAGGAGACCGCTGGAATCATATCTCGCCTGGCAGATGACACATTGGGCTTGATAATATCCCTGGATGGTATCGAGACTAATGACTATTTCAGAGGCAGAGGAGTTACTTCCAAGGTGATCGAGAACATCGAGACCCTGTCGAACGACATTTCGATACGGATCAACACCCTATCAGTTCGAGAATAACCTGGGGAGAGATAGAGGAGCTAGCGTATCTGGCCGAATGTTTCTCACTATCTTTGGCCTTCAACCCGGTCTGCCCTTCCGGCAGGGCGGAATCCGCTCTTCTCATGGAACCCCGCCAGTACTTTGCATGGATGTACAGGCTTGAAGGGCTTCGTTCAAGGGGTATACCGGTAAGGAAGTGCTTTGATATGGTGGACGGCCACCTGGTGGAGTGTATGAATTGCCCAGTCCGGAACAACGCTGCTATCCACATTGCAGCAGACGGCACTGCCTATCCCTGTGGTTTCCTGGTAAATAAGCCGGAGTGCCAGATGGGATCATGGGGAGAGCGATCGCTCCTGGAGCTCATTGACAGGATACCAGCCGATTGCAGGGCATTGCATCCCGATTGCCAGAGGTGCAGATACCTCCTGGGAGGGAGATGTTGGGGTGGCTGCCCTGCCCGAATCCTCAATGTGAGCGGGAGATTCGGGGAGAAGGACATTTATTGTATGGCCAACTGCCTACCTTCAGATGGAGTTAGCCAGAATGATCCCTGAAGCAAGGCCCAGATACCGGGTCAGAACAGAGTGGAATGGCCTTGAGATCTTTGACAGGAGGGAGGGGCAGGTGCACTCTATTGGAGGCGTGTACAAATCAACGGAATCTGAGCCGGGCTTCCAGGGATTTGAAGAACTACCAGATGATCGGGAGACGCTGATAAATACACCCTATGAAAAGTCCCCTGCTTTTGCATCAGCACCCCGAAGGATCTACTGGGAGCATTACCCGGCGGTGCAACCTGAACTGCAGATCCTGTTTCAATCGGCGGGGAACCTCAAGGGAGATGTCCTTCCACGACATCATGAGGATCGCCGTATACCCTATACTCAGCAGGCGTGTATGAGATTAGGTGCACCGGAGGTGAGCCAACCAGTGAGGGATGATATCTTCGATATCATTTACGGGCTCTCATCCATGGGTTTCTACCTCTCCATGGGGACAAACGGTATATATTCCAACGAAATCCTTGAAAAGGTCATGAAATCACAAATCGACTGGATCATCCTCTCCATAGATGGGAGTGCGAGCAGGCTAATGCCGAGATAAGAGGGCCGGGCCACCTTGATGAAGTCGTAGCCACCCTCATGACCCTGAAAGACAAAGGGTGCAGGATTAGAATCAACACTCTTATAAGAAGAAACAATTTTCGCTATCAACATTTGCTCGGACTTGCCGAACTATGCGAGAATAATAGCGTAAGATCTTTGAACTGCATACCACTAAGGCCTACGACCAACGACCCTGCCATCCGCGAACTGCACTCATTCCTGAAGAATTTATGGAGTTCATTCAGGGGATAAGGAGGCTGAAGCGGGAGTTTAAGATACATTTTGTCACCACCCTCGATCTTGAGCCTGTATCCCGGAACGATAGGATCTATTTCAAGCACCAATCGTGTGCCAGCTGGACGAGAGGGCGCAGTAATCTCACCAACTGGAGATATGTACGGCTGCTCATATTCTCCAGCTTTCCGATCCGGATAGTGCTCCTGCATCTCAGGAAAAAGTATGTAGCGGGAAACCTGATCCAAGAGGATTTCCTGGAGATATGGAACGACGGTGAAAGGTGGGCAATTTATCGCGATCTCGAAAGATATAAGAATGAAACCTGCAAGAAATGCGATTATTACAAGAGTGGAAGATGTATCGGGAACTGTCCTATCATGAGAAAGAACCCGGCAGCCTTTGATCCTTATTGCTATTTACATCTGGGTCCTGAATTTTCCATACAAGCAGGAGATGAAAATGAGAATTTATGACAAATTAAAGAAGGATTGGGATAAGATAATGGCGGTATGTCTGATATTATTAGCATGCATTATAATAATATTTGAAACATTTACCCCCTTGATTGAAGATAAGATCGGTTACTTCCTAGCGTTAATTCTTATAGCCTTATCTCCCCTTCCTTGGTTGATTTACCAAGTTATTCATCAAACGACGGAACTTAAAACCACAGTTGATGTTTTTAAATCTGAGCTTGACCAACCTGGAATTCAGTAAAGTGCTCAAGACATTTGATGACGTAAAAAGCAGCATCGTTGAGGACATGAAGAATGCACAAAGGATTCAAATTCTCACCCGGACCGGCCAGAGAATGTATGAAAATGTATTACAGGGTATACATGATATCGACAAAAAAGAGGTGCAACTTTTATGTCTGAGTCCGAAGGACGGGCAAGATTTCGCCTTTAAAATGTATCTCCAACAAAAGCATGATAGTGTTGGAGGTCTGGTTGAAGAGAGTAGTAGGCATACTAAATTTTTAAATCGAGCAGCCAATAAACGTTTTAAAATCAAAGTTTTGAATTATTTAACCCCTTATACCTTGATTCTGATTGACTGTCCCATCAAGAATGAAAATTGCACTTTCTGTAACAAAGCGGTTATCTACATTGAGTTGAGTTCTTTTAATTCAACTACGTTCGGGAAGCCCGTCTTTAAAGTTACATGGAGTCAAAAACATTGGTTTGAATTTTTTTTGATAGAATATAATGATATATGGAAAAAATGGGGATTCCCTGGGAGAATAATCAGTAACTCGGATGCACTCCAATGAGATGTGTGAGATAAAGATGTCAAATTCAATCATAGTAGTGGTTGCAAGGAACATAGGCATAATTGACGCAACACTCGTTCGCTATTTGACCAAAGTCTGGATGAATTGCTCCCGATTACTGATGATAATTGAGGGTAATGTATTATCATGACCTCATCCCTTTGAGTCACATAGCGGAATTCATGAAATCCCTTTCCATGGTAGATGGAGTTATTCTCAACCCTAGCGGCTCAATACCCTTTGGATCCCGGTGCGAGAGTAACTTGAATGAAGATCTTTGTCTCAAGAATAACAATGGTCATTTCACAGGTAGTTGGTCAGTTTATATCCTGCCGGATGAGGAAATCAGAAGGTATAGCGAAGAGCGGATAAAATGCGAAAGACGTCCAGTTGAAGAGCATCAGGAATCTCTCTGTCTCTTTTCCAAGGTCTTAACTGCGAAAGAACTTGCATCCCTTTCTCACCTCAAGGATGAAAACCTGAAAATCGGACTCGTTTCAGGAAGCTTTGATCTAATACACCTCGGACATGTACGGCATATCAACGCTGCCAAAAATTTGTGCGACGTTTTGGTGGTGGCCACAATGAGCACGTCCTCCTTAAAACAGCAGGAAAAAAACGTGCATGGCGACAGGCCCATCTACAGCCAGAACGACAGGATTACGGTTTTATCTGCACTAAGAACGGTAGACCATGTCACGATCTTTGATGAGCGGGACTGCAAAGAGGTGATTAAAACCCTGCAACCCCAAATTTACTTCAAACATATAAAAGACATGGAGAGAAAGATCGTAAGGGAGGAGTGCGATCTGGTCAGATCCCTTGGTGGCGAGGTCCGATGTCACTCTCGACTCCGCCGATTACTCCTCCACTGATATCATAAACCACATAAGAAGGAAGGCCGAGGGATGAAACGCAGGTATCAAATCGTGCGGGAAGAATACAATTTTCGGAAATCTCCTTAGGGATAGGGCAGGGTATGCTATGCATCCTGATATCTTCGATGTCGAGTTTAATCCCCACAAATATCTGGTTCAATGGGACCGATTGAACGCTCTTGCGTGCGGGCAGGATGTAACTCCTGTCACCCTGGAACTTGATGTTTCAAGTTTCTGCAACCATCGATGCCAATGGTGCGTCGATCCTCCAGGATCCCACACCTGTATTTTTATGCCGGTTTCCACCGCCAAGCAGATTATGGAAGAGGCTAAAGTTCTCGGAGTTAAGGGGCTTGTCTTCAAAGGCGGTGGGGAAAGCACTCTACACCCTGATTTTCCTGAGATCCTCTCTTATGGCAGACGCATTAGGCTTCGAGATCGGGCTCATCACCCATGGGGGAAACCTAACTCCGCCAATAGTGAATGCGGCTGCTGAAGCCTGTGACTATGTGAGGATTTCAGTTGATGGACCAACCCCCGAATCCAGAAAGGATATTCATGGCGTAAATGATCTTGAGGATGTTATAGAAGGGGCAGGGAACTTGCTCTCTCGCAGAGGTTCAAGGAGACATCCAATTATTGGCCTGACTTTCTGTATCGATTATGGAAGGCGTCATCTTATACGCAAATGTCTTGAATTGGGGGAGATCATCAAGCCAGACTATGTACTCATCAGACCTCCTTTTTGTGAAGAGGTAGGTTTTCAATCGCCCCACTCATCAGAGGAAGTCTGCGATGCTCAAGAAGAGATACGGTTTATAGTCGCCGGATATCAGGGAGACATCCCTGTAATGGTAGGGGAATGGATAGGTGACAAAGAGTGTGGAAATACATCTTCAGTAAGACGCAGAGACCTTTCTCGAAGAGATATAAATATTAAATTAGTGAAAAATAATGGCATTGAACATAGTATCCGTCGATGTCTGGCCTCGCCTCTCATGATGGTGGTGACTGCCGAAGGGGATGTGTATGGATGCTGTTGCCTCCGCGGACTCAAGGAATTCATCTTTGGCCGAATCGATTACGACAGGGGTATCTCTTTATCAACGGTACTGTCGGGACAAAAACGCCAACAGATCCTCAATCAGATGAAGCAGGTGGCATGCCTCAACCATTGCACCCACCCTTTATGTAAACCGAATGAAATTATTGAATATCTCTCCAGAGCAGAGAAATATCATTCGTCATTTATATGACAAGTATCTCCTGATGAAAAAGGATTATCGGCTTTGAGAGGAACAGCCCAACCTGAAAGAAATTAGTGACAAGTGAATCTATATACTGGCACTGGTTTCTTTTATTTTGAAGAATACCGCGCCCGTGCCTCTTTGAGCGATCCGATCTTCTCTCCCGGCTGAACCCTTCTCAGAAATCCGCAGAGTTCTGCGAGGCTGACCGGGATATACCCGATCTGTTCTGCACTCACGTTGATGGTCTGTGTCCCGGCATTGATGAAAGGATAGGTCGCAAGGTCATTATTGTGCAGGTGGCCGTGGATAACCCATCCCGTGTGATCCAAAGGTGCCTGGGCCGGATCATGGATAAGAAAAAAATCGTAGCTGTCATGCTTCAATTGGAAACTCGAAAGAGCCCCGGTAACTGCCTCATCATGGTTGCCTGCAATGAAGTGGATCCGGCCATTGAGCCGGGAGAGATATTCCGATGCCGGCGCTGCATGTTTCCCGTGGCAGAGGTCCCCAAGGTAAAATACCTCGTCCCCTTGGCTGATCCGGTGGTTCCAGTTCCCAATCAGGACCTGATCCATCTCCTCAGAGGATGAAAACGGGCGGCGGCAATACTGGATGATATTCCGGTGTCCCAGATGAAGATCGGCGACCACATACTGCTCCAATGACCCGCCATGGGCATCTTCATGCAGTTCCATCCCTTCCACCTCCCGGTAGCGCCTGTAGGTGTTCCTCCACTCCTGCGTGTCCCCGGACTCTTTCCGTGAGAGCCAGGTGCTGCGTGGAAGGTCAAACTCTTTCCAGATGGCTCCCCTCCGTACGAGCGCGATCCGGAAGATATCGACAGGGGAATCACAAGCCTGCAGATATGTCCGTATGGGTAAATTGGTCCCTTTTCCCTCTCCTGCATCATATCCCGGGGACAGCGGGAGCTCGACCGCCCTTTTCCAGAACGAGTCGAACTCGCGGAACGGGACATTGAACCGGAGCGAGATGTGGAAGATCCGATGGCCCGGATCCCTGTCGATCCACGTGCAGCGGGAGGTAAGGGGAGGTACTGCCGATACCAGCTGCCGGTAAAACCCGGTGAGGTCCGGACCTGGGGAGAGGCGGAGCACAATTGCTCCTCCCCGCACTCCCTTCAGTCTGGACCATCTCACCGATTGTGCACGAGAGCCGGTCCAGGCCTTTGGCGGCATCCTGGATCCGGGTGACAAGGACGTCCCCCTGCACACGGGTCCGGAACGGGCCAAAAAGGGTGACGTGGGGTTCTCGTGCCTCACCGCAGGTCATCCCGGTGATAAGGGGGAAGGTGGTGATAAGTGAGCTCAGGGCACGATCACGAATCCGGGCCATGATAAGGTAATCAGCCGCTTTCCGTGTGCCGATCCGCCATGATATCCGGGCCCGGTGTCCTCCCGTTCTCATATTCTCTTCATGAGAGGCTCCATCATCATCGGATATATACCTCCCTGTCTGCATCCGTCTTCATGGATCGCGGAGTTTCCTTGCGGCGGGTATTTGTCGCTTCGGAACGATAGTTGGTAGGGTATGATCAGGCACCGGTTTCACCTGAAGCAGACGATAGCAACCATTCTTGCTGACGAGGAGCGGCATGCAAGGGCTGCCAGGGAGGGGATGATCCGTGCCCGCCAGCAGCTTGAGCAGTATATTGCAGGAGATCCTTTTTTTCTCACTACCTTCGAGCCCTACCCTGTTGATTCCGGGATATCCGTGGTGGACCGGATGTCCGATGCCACGGTGAAGGCAGGGGTAGGGCCGATGGCGGCAGTTGCCGGGGCGATTGCCTGGGCCGGGGTGGAAGCGATGGAGGAGGACGGCGCTTCATTCGGCATAGTGGATAATGGGGGGGATATTGCCTATTGTGCTGACCGCGAGATCACGATCGGTATCCATGCCGGGACATCAGGACTATCGGACCGGTACGCCTTTGTGGTCGGGCCCCGCGAGGGGATCTCTGGTATATGCACCTCATCGGCAACCGTCGGTCCTTCCATCTCGCTTGGCGTGGCAGATGCCGCTACCGTTTTTGCGCAGGACCCCGCACTTGCCGATGCCTGGGCGACTGCGGTCTGCAACAGGGCAACAGAGGAGGATACCTCGGTGGTCGATGAAGCGCTCCTTGGAGGATGTGAAGGGGTGTGCGTCATTATCGGTGACTGGCATTGCCGGAAGGGTATCCTCCCGAAGGTGGTGAAAGCCCGCGTACCGCACGACCTGATCACGGGAGGACTGTTCTGAAAAAACCCCATGAATCCCTCCTGTGACACAAGCAACCAAAATGAAAATGGCGGAGCCATTTTGGCATGATGAACGGATCCGCGATTTTCACCTGGAGGGGATGTGACGGAGAAGTCTCATGTGCGTTTCCTATTCACTCCCATGACCGCCATGCGGTCAGGAATAAAGGAAAATGGCGACCTCTGGCATGAAATCGCATCCGCTATTTTCACTCGGGGGGGATGTGACTACGCAGTCTCATGTGTGTTTCATGGGAAAGATGGCCTGGTATCAGGTCGCTTCATCGAGGAACTGGAGCGCCTGTGCATACGAACCGGTCCCGTGGTATCGTGCAATGATCTGCTCACCATCGCTCACGGAAAATGAGGGCTCACTGCCATCGAAGGAGAAGATCACTTCAAAGAGGTCATTTTCGCTCATCATCACCCCGGTTGCGAGCGCGGATGCAGGCTGGAGGGTGAGCCGCTCCCGCTCGAGGTCTCCAGGGTCCTCCCGGAAAAGGTAGTAAAAGACCTGGAAGGCATTCAGCAGGTCCGAAGTGAGCAGCTCATCCCGAATATCCGGAGGAAGCTGGTCGAGTTCATGTGCAAGAACATCCGGTTCATCTTCACCCTTCTCAAGAATGTGGTCGGCGATGCGACCGAGTTCTCCGAAAGGCATGGGGTCCTTTTTGTTCACTGCTTCATCTTATCGGAGTGCCCGGGCATAAAGCATCCCCCTCCCGGGTCCGTAGCGAACAAAACCTATAATCAGGGAATTATCGTATGTGTAAAGGTGAAGGAAGAGGATCTGGACTGGTGGATATATCATATCCTGGCAGAAGAACCAGATCAGGATGGTGCAACACTCTCCGAAAAGACCGGCTGCACTGCTTCCGAGGTCGCAGCATCCCTTGCCCGCCTTGAAAAATTTCTTCTCGTTGAAAGGCTCGGGGAGACGTACCGGATCCGTTCGATCCAGGAGATGCTCCTCTCCTGCCAGGGCATGTACGATGACAGTGCACCGTTCATCATCGACAACGGGGTCATACGCGAGAGGAAGAGGCCGGAATGAAACTGCCTGAGATCGTGGTGCTCCGGGTTGGGCACAGGCCTGAACGGGACCAGCGGGTCACCACCCACGTGGGGCTTGCAGCACGGGCGCTCGGCGCGAGAGGGATGTACCTTGCTGCAGATGACAAGGGCGTGGTGCAGAGCATATCGGATGTGGTCCTGCGCTGGGGCGGTGACTTTTTCATCGAGCACAAGATCCCGTGGAAGCGGTGCATCAGGGACTGGAAAGAGTCCGGCGGATGCGTGGTGCACCTGACGATGTACGGAGAGCGGCTCCAGGACAGGGAGGGGGAGATGCGCCAGAGATCAAGGATCCTCGTCGTTGTCGGAGCCGAGAAAGTACCGGGTGAACTCTACGGCCTCGCCGATTACAATATCGGGGTTACCAGCCAGCCGCATTCAGAACTGTCAAGTCTTGCCGTCTTTCTCGACCACATTTTTTCCGGATCGGAGCCTCGATTCCGAGTTTTCGGGAGCAAAGATCCTCATCATCCCCTCTCCGGGAGGAAAGCACACCGAGGAGTTATGAGAGGTAAAGTCCTTGTCGCCGGGTTTGCCACCCGTCACATCGCACAGTCTGCATATGCTGCCGGGTACGACGTCTACGCAGTCGACCATTTCTGTGACCAGGACCTTCTGTTTTACACGCGGGATGCCATGGCATTTGCCGAACTTGGCGATCTTGAGGGGGCTGTTGCGGAGATGTGCACGAGGCATTCACCCGATCTTGTCGTTGCTGCATCGGGAGCGGAAGCCATGGGCGGACGGGATCTCTGCGGCACCCCACAGGAGAAGGTCGGGCGGTTCCTCGACAAGTTGTCCACTCACCAGTTCTTCGAAGAGACAGGCATCCCCACACCCCGCCTTCTCCCGCAGGGACACTACCCTGCGATGCTCAAACCGAGGAAGGGTTCGGGCGGGTGGAGGAATGCGATCGTGCACGATGATGCTGAATATTGCCGGTGGATGGAGGAATTCGGGGATCTCCCCGCTCTCTCTGAAGAGGTCGTGCAAGGGGTCCCTTCATCGGTCTGCTGCCTTGCGACCGGGGAAAATGCCATGGCGGTGGCGGCAAACCGCCAGATCCTCCGCGGGGCCGGAGGTGCCGCGTTTGGTTTCTCCGGATCCGTGACTCCTTTTATCAACGGTGCTGCGCCAGCGATGGTCCGGTATGCCGAACATATCGCCGCAAAGAGCGGTTGCATCGGTACGATCGGTATCGATTTTGTCGTCGGCGATACGGTCCATGCGATCGAGGTCAACCCCCGTTTCCAGGCAACGCTTGACACGATTGAAATTGCGACGGGAAAAAACCTTTTCTCTGCGCATGTCGAAGCATGCCGGGGGAAGCTTCCTCCCGGAAGGCCGGCCTGCCGCCAGGTTGCCGCACGGACGATCCTGTTTGCCGAAAGGGACATGGTGGTCCGTCCGAACCTGGCCCGGTTCTCGCCGCTCGTTGCCGATATTCCCTGGCCGGGGACCTCCTTTGAGGAGGGGCAGGCTGTCATCAGCGTCTACGGCTGGGGGGCCGGGGAGGGGGAGGCGATGGCAATGCTGGATAAGCATATTAGAGCAATACAACAATATATGGGTGGAAGGCTCTATGGATGAGGTCCTGGAACAACCGGCAATAAAAGCATACCTTCTGCGGCTGATCGGCGAAGAGGGGATGGCACTTCTCGAGAAATTTCCGCAAGACGGGGAGTGGAGCGACGAACAACTCGCCGCACAGACGGGGATCAACCTGAATTCGGTCCGCCATACCCTCTATACCCTGTATGAGAAACGGCTCGCGGAGTACCGGCGGATCAAGAACAACGAGACGGGCTGGCTGACCTATCTCTGGCACCTGTGCATCGACTCGATCTACGATGTGATCCGCGAAGACCTCGAAGATATTCTCGAGAAGCTGAAGATGCGGGAAAAATTCGAGGAAGAGAATGATTTCTACACCTGCAAGTCATGCGGGGTGATCATCACCTTCAACAAGGCCTTTGACAACTCCTTCATCTGCCCTATGTGCGACCTGCAGCTGGAGCATTACGACAACGATATGCTCCTTCGAGCCCTGAAAAAGAGGAGAGAGGAGATCCAAGAGACCCTCGGTCATGCATAAGGACGATCCCTATTACGATGCCCTCCTGAAAGAGGCCGGGTGCAGCAGGCGGGTGATCGCCCACTGTCATGCCGTTCGCGATCTCTCCCTTGCCTCTGCGGGGGATGGTGGGGCAATTGACCGGGATCTCCTGAACGCCGGCGCTCTCCTCCATGATATCGGGAGGGGGGTCACCCATTCACTCCACCACGCCCAGGCAGGCGCGGAGTACTGCCGGAACGCCGGTCTTCCCCCCGGTGTTGCCCGTATTGTCGAGTGCCATACCGGTGCAGGCCTGACCTCTGACGAATGCACCCTGCTCGGGCTCCTGCCGATTGACTGCATGCCGAAGACCGGGGAAGAGAAGCTGGTTGCCAATGCGGACAACCTCTTGCGAGGGGATCGGGAAGTCAGCATCTATGGGCGCCTTGAATCGGCATTGCATCTTGACAGGAAGATCCGGTATCGGATCTACCGCTTGTGGCTGTTTGGAGAGCAGGTCCGGCGCTGCCCTTCCCTGAAGAGTGAGTGAATGCGTGGGAAGATGTGTTCGCGCACCTCTGTTCTGCCGGATATTTTTGAAAATGCCTCCGGCATATTCCTTTTGCCCGGGTCACATGACGATGGGCAGCATCGAGGTCTTTTGCGGGTCCCCGCAGTGAGAGCGAAAACCCGGGTATTCCCGCTCCACTCCTCACCTGGGTGCGAACACCACCGGTCATACCGGCGACCGGGCTGCCGATCTTCACCTTACAGGATGACCTGTTTCACCTGGGGGAGCTTTCGTATCGCTTCGATGACGGTCCCGGGAATCTCGCCATCGACGATTATCACCAGTTTTGGCTCTTGCGAGAGGACAGGGTCGGTCACGAATATCTGCCGTATGGTCAGGTCGTGGCCAGTCACCACTTCCACCGCCGCACCCACAATTCCCCTCTCACGGGCATCGTTCGGGATGACGGTGATGAGGGAGAGCCCGAGCGATCCTGCAAGCAACGAGAGGTCCGGGGTGGCCCTCATGTGGGTGAAAATCTCTTTCAGGGATGCCGATTCGAGGATATGCCGGGCAGTAGCATCCACCACCCTGCGGTCGGTGCCGATGGCCTTTGCGACTTTGGTGGCGGATATCTCGATAGCGTTGCAGACGATCCTGCCCTCTTCATTCACCCCAAAACCATTCTCGAGGAGGAATCCTGCCACTCTGCTCTGTTGCGGGGAATCAGCAAACTCCCGGATGATATCAGACCACATGGAAGGAGTATTCAATTTGCCGGTTCTTATACATCACTGCTGTAAAAACGGCATCAGTGAACAGGAACCTATTGGATACCCCGGTGAATTTCCCCGGCGTCGCTCAAGGAGATCTTGTCTGCTCTGGTTGACGGATATCCTATCTGATTCGCTCGACTCCATTTTTTCCAGGGTTTTCTCGCTCACCCTACATCGATGTCTCCTGAAAATATCCTGCTGCGTATTCGCCGTGACCTTCTTCCTCCTCACTCTGGGATGGATATCCTTTTTTAGATAAACGTTGTTTGTAGTATGGTACAACGCGAGGGTTGCCGAGCCTGGTCAAAGGCGCGGGCTTGAGGGGTCCGTCTCGTAGGAGTTCTAGGGTTCAAATCCCTTCCCTCGCATTCCCTTTTTCATTCTTGATGAAAACAGTTATTTTGTTATTTTAATGCTATTATAAGGTTATTTCAATATAAATAGAGATGTAGGGCCGATTTTCATTGGTATCAATCATAAGATCCTCATTGTTATCAATCATACAATGGTTCTTTCAGGGGCTATCCGGGTAACGATGATGTCACGCAGATGGCAGCCTCATGTTTAAAAGACGGTGCAATCCAAGTGATCAAGGGAATTTTTTTCTCTTCACTGGTGCCTGGCATCGGGAAATACTACCCTGTTGGCTGCATGGTACCTTACCTTTTTTCCCTTTTCATGGATTATTCCGTCCAAACTTGCCCTTTTGATGAAAACAACAAAATAAATACGTGTTGCAGTGTTACTACTGGAATGAAGTATGAATGAGGAGAGTTCTCAGGGAGAATCACAGGATAAGAGCGTCTGGCTGAAAAATCTCTTTCTTGCCAGTCGTATACTGGTAACGATTGCCATTATCGGAATGATTCTTACCTCGATTATTGTAATCATTGCTGGAATCGGGGAACTGGTCCGGATACTGTCATTCCTCATGCAGGATGGCATTCTCTCGGAAGAAACGGGCAAATTCATGGCGGTTACCGTGACAGAGATGATAGATCTCTACCTGCTTGGGCTGGTCCTCATCATCATGGCACTCGGTCTCTATCAGCTCTTTATCGATCCGGAGATCAACCTCCCCGAATGGCTGGATACTCCTTCATTCGACACCCTGAAGGGGCGTCTCCTGGTCGTTGTCGTCGTCGTCCTTGCAGTGATGTTCCTGGGCTATGCCGCAACGGCCACTGACGGGGTCTTGATCGCGGGCATCGGGATTGCCATTTCCCTGGTAATCATCGCCTGTGGATATATCCTGAGCATTCATTCCAAGGCAAATATCGAGAGAAAACGTATGGAACTATTCGGCGACGAGCAGAAAAAGTAAAATCTCCCTGCGGTCATACCCTGGTCCTGTAAAGACTTGCATTTCTCCTTTCTCGACCGGAAATGAGAAGAACTTACGGGGACTTCCGGGCAGAATTTCGGCTACGCAGTCAGCCTGGAACTACGGACTTTACCGGAGGAAATCCTGTACTGTCCTGTGGTTTTTGGATGGCGCAATCTTACCGCGTGTCGATTGGATACCCTGTCCGGAACGTGCCAATAATCATGTCATCCCTTTCAGAAAATCCTCAAGGGCCGCGATGAATTGATCCGGGCATTCCTCCTGGGGGACATGCCCGCATGCATCCATTACCACCAGCTCTGCTCCTGGAATCTCCTTTGATAACTGAATCGTCGAATCGGTGGGTATAATGCGGTCATCGTCGCCGGTGACCACAAGTACCGGCATGGTCAGTTCCTGGAGTCGTTCCCCATACCTCACCGGGTTGTCAGCAATGGTAAATTCGTACAGCGCCTTGTCCCAGTTGTCTGCCTTGAGGGGCTTACGGTAACCGTCATAGACATGCGGGTCGATGAGGGAGGGATCATGCCATGCCATTCGTATGGTTTGATTCCCCAGATCGCCCGCAATGCTGCGAACCAGGAGGGGTCCAATACGGCGCATCTGAGGCGTCTTTAAGAGCGGAAGAATCCACGAGGGAACCCCGCCACGCTGTCCGCTGCCTAGAGCGGGATCAACCAGCACCAGCCCCTCCACCCGGTCCGGGTGTTTTAGGGCGTACGCCGCAGCAACCTCACCCCCTGCAGAGTTCCCGATCAGAATAGCATTTTCCACGCCGATTTCATCCATCAGCCCATCCAGTAATTCGACATTCCCCTCCACGCTGTAGGGGTTCATATCGGACCATTCACCCTGCATGGGCCGGCTCGTAAGGCCAAAACCAGGGCGATCATAGACAATGACACGGCCGTGTTCCGAGAGCGGCTCGACAATCTCCCGCCAGCTGAATTCGCTCGCTCCGAATCCATGCAGCAGGATGAAGACCTGCTCGCCCTGGCCCATCTCTTTGTAATGCACAGTGAGATTCTTCACCTCTACAAACCGGCTTTCCGGGTCAGCGAGGTCCTGTGCAGGAAGGGTGCCTTTCAATGGCGGGACAGGATAAACCAGTGGACCGATAAGGAGGAGCAGAACGACCACAAGAGCGATACCACCAAGAATTTTCCAGACTCGTCTCATGATGTACCTCTTTCCACCAATAGAAGGATCCCCCTCAGGTCACTCCTTTCAGTTATCGCTCAGAGGGGACGATGGTGCAGCAACTTCGCTCCGCTGCATGCCGTTAATTACCGGACAGGGCATGGCTGCTGCCGCCACAACCTGCTGATTATTCCGGGAGAACCAGTTTGTCCGATCAGAATACTCCGACCAGAATTCCCATCTCCAGATTGCACCGCCAATTATGACCACGCCAAGCAGCACGAGTAAGATTACCCACCAGTACCCATTTCATCTCTTTCCCTTCCTTCTGACTGGATATTGGGGGTTGTATAATATAATCATTGTCTCTCTCCGGGCAAGGCAGAACATCCGTCGTTTCTTATCCTGGCGAGGAATGGAAATGTTGTCAAGTCCTGCTTCATTGTAACCGCCAGTGATCGCCCTGCAATCATTGGCGGTTAGCATGAAAACAGTCACGATGCCGCAAGCCCACAAGCATACAGGATGAAAATGCCGGAGGCATTTTCATATTAAACCGCATCCACGGTTTTCACTTGGAGGGGATGCGACGAAGGAGTCTCAGGTGTATTCATTGGAACAGAAGAGGTGCAACTGGTCTGGAAGAGGTAAATCAGGTCATTCCGGGGATATATCAGGAAAGAATTGGCTATTCCCGAGGGGGATTATGGCATTGATCGCGCCTATGACTGGAGTGAACAAGAGGATAGGAACACCAAACGATCGATTTTTTTTCGCAATTCTCCTTACTCCAAAAAAAACGGGGAATATTCAGTCAGAGTATTCATTCGTGCCCGAATTGTGAGAGGATTCGTTGGTCAGGCAGAGGAAGGTAGTGTACCCCCCCAGCAGGCAGAGAACAAAGAACTCCCGGAAATCGGCAGTTTGAAATAGATGCCAGAGTCAGTGTTTGTTATATCAATTGGAGCTGGTATCAATGCGACCCTTTACTGTTTTGATGGTGATAGCGATTTTCACCGCTCTTGTGGCAGCAACGTCTGCCATGGTCTCGACAGGTGACATTCCTTCGAACAACCCGGTGGTCAATCCGGGGACAATACCGGTGACACAGGTCGTACCTGCGACCTTACCCGCATCACCGGTCGCACCTGCCACATTACCGGTGACACCCGGAGGAGGGAAGGGCTACTTCTCGATCAATTCAAACCCATCATATGGGGACGTATATTTTGACGGGGCTTATTGGGGTGAGACGCCGGCGATGGTCACGGTTTCCACGACTGGCAATCCCGATCACACCATCAGGATCACCCTCCCCGGTTATGAAGAGTGGAGTGACTCGTATTACGGCAATCCAAAAGACGGACAGACTATCCAGATTACTGCGCAACTCACCCCAAGTGCCCAGGCAGGAAATATCCAGGTCGTTTCAACACCATCGGGTGCACAGGTCACCCTTGACCGCAGTCAATCGGCGACCACTCCGTACACCTTCACCAACATCCCGGTAGGCACCCATGAGATCATCGTCTATATGTCGGGATACCAGGAGTACTACATGGATGTGTATGTGAACCCGGGACAGACGACCTACGTCAATGCTCTTCTCCAACCGACCGTTTCCACCGGGACCCTGGAGCGTGAGCCTCAACCCCCAGTGGAGCGGCGGTATACGTGGATGGGAGTTACCGGGGGGTCACGTCAACGTCGGTAGGAAACCTCGCACCGGGGTCCCACACTGTCCAGCTGGTATTGGCCGGTTACCAGACCTGGACCGGAACGGTCAGTATTTCGGCCGGCGCAACTACGTATCTCAATCCGACCCTGACCGTTGACCAGCAACCAACATACGCAACGGTGAGCATCACTTCGAATCCCCCGGGAGCAAATGTCTATAGTAACGGAGTCTACATAGGCCAGACCAGTTCGGGAAGCCCGCTTGTTTTTACCAAGGTAAATCCAGGGACATATTCGCTTCTCATCACAAAGTCCGGCTACCAGGACTATTCCGGTACCCAGACAGTCGCTGCCGGGCAGAACTACAATATCGACGTCACCCTGAATTCGGTGCAGAACCCGACAACGGGAGGAATATCGGTTATTTCTGCCCCAAGCCAGGCACAGGTCTACCTGAACAATGCCTTCAAGGGGCTCACTCCTCTCACGATCGACAGTCTTGCCCCTGGATCGTACACCCTTCTTGTGAAACTGAACGGGTACCAGGACTGGCAGGCGAGCCAGCAGGTCACCGCCGGCCAGACCGCCCAGGTATCGGCAACCCTTCTTCCTCAGCCACACCACCCACACCAACCCAGACCGGGCTTCTCCCCTTGACCATCCTCACCAGTATTGGCCTGCTCTTCCTGGCAATACGACGACATTAAATCACATTTTTTTATTCAATATCGGGGATTCTTCCCTTTGAGGAGAACCCATGCTACCCGGACAGTTGTTTGAAACAGCCAGAGAAGAAAAAAGATGGTTCAGATACCAAGCAACTTCTTTTTCATTGCAGTGAACTCTTCATCAGTGAGAACGCCCTGCTTATGGAGGTCGGCCAGTTTCTGCAGTTCGGCAGTCGTGTCTTTGGCAGCCGGTGCCGCCGGTTGCTGGGCCTGAGCTGCGCCTTCCTGCTGTGCCTGTTCGACCGCGGCCTGCTGCTGAGCCTGCGCCGCCTGCTGCTGCTGGGCCTGTCCCTTCACCTGTCTCATCCCTGCGACGAGCATCAATCCTCTTCCTCTCATGTTCAGACACCTCCTTGTGCCTTCAGGTGTTTTTCTGTCTTTGCGATTGTTTCTGGGGGGATGCGACCCATGTCGATAAGTTCGGCTTCGGCCTCGAGCAGCGCCTCTTTGAATTTGATAGCCCAGATGTTCTCGAAGAGGAGGAGGGCGGTAAAGATATGTCAGCGAGAAGATGGTAGCGTGCTTCGCTCTTCTGGAGTTCCTCCTCCGCATGCTTGCGCTCGGTGATATCAATGTGGCTCCAGAGGCGGCCGAATGTCTTTTCGTTGCTGTGGAGAGGAATAAAACCCCGCAGAAACACGCGGCCGCCTTCTATCCCAACCTCTTCGCCTTTTACTTCTCTACCAAGACGGACAATTTCCCGGATACGTTCCCTGTCAGGGTAAGAGTGGGGGCTACAAAAAAGGAAGGGTTTGGCCAGCCTTATTGTCATTTCCCCTGGGTTTTGCTATGCACAGAGCAATACGAGGGGGCTTGGGGTATTTTTCCCTCCCCTTCAGCCGGGTGGCAGACAGAGCCTTCAACCCTGATCCCCAGGGTATCCGTTGCATGGCATCTGCGCAGCCGAAAAACAAGCACTCGCCCAGGTGCTTATACCTGGGCTGGCACTGCGACGGCAGGAGTTGCCGCATCGTGCTTGCGGCGGCTGCGCAGGAAGACCTTGATGATCTCGTAGACGATGAGCAGGGCGATGGCCAAGCCGATGCAGAGCAGCCACTGGTTGCCGCTGAGCGAGGTCAGGCCCAGGCCGCGCTGCAGGAAGCCCAGCTCAGTCGGCAGGAAGATGAACAGCAGGGCCAGGCCGTAGAGCATCACCTGGTTTCGATCGTGCAGGATATTCCGGTTGAACGCGGTCAGGGTTTCACTGTGGCAGCTGAGACCGTTGATGACAACGAAGAGTGAGAAGACGACGAACGCCATGGTGGCGGCCACCGCGGCTCCCACCGGCGCAGCGACTGCTTCCACGATCAAGGTACCGGCCGCCATGAGGATCCCGATAAAGCCGATGCGCACCCATTGCGAGCCTGAGAGGACGGGCTGGCTGATCGGGCGCGGCTTGCGTTCCATCAGCCCGGGTGCAGGCTTGTCGAAGCCAAGGGAGATGGCGACGGGTACCTGGACCAGGAAGTTGATCCACAGGACGACGAACGGTGCAAACGGCACGCCGCCGGCGATGTAGAAGAACGCTGCACCCAGGTATGCCACGATGTATGCCACCAGGTTCGTCATCTGGAAGCGAATGAAATTGGACAGGTTTTCGTAGATCCCCCGTCCAAACTCCACCGCTTTTACAATGGTGGCGAAGTTGTCGTCGGTCAGGATCATCACGGCGGCCCCTTTCGAGACCTCGGTGCCCGTGATGCCCATCGCCACGCCGATGTCAGCCTTCTTGAGGGCCGGCGCATCGTTGACGCCGTCGCCGGTCATGGCGACGATGTTCTGCTGCCGCTGCAGGAGATCCACCAGGCGGATCTTGTCCTCGGGGGCCACGCGTGCCACCACGCCGATATCGGGCAGATCTTTCATCAGCTGGTCATCGCTCATGGCGGCGAACTCCGCGCCGGTGAGCGCCTTACCCTCGATGCCCAGCTCATGCCCGATGGCCGCCGCGGTCACGGCATGGTCGCCGGTGATCATGCGCACCTGGATGCCGGCGCTGTGGCACTTGGCGATGGCGTCCCTGGCCTCGGGGCGAGGCGGATCCACGATGCCCACCATGGCCAGCAGGGTGAGATCCTTCACCTGGTCGAGCAGTTTGGCCTTCGGATCGAACGTCTGCGGATCGAAGTCGCGACGTGCGACGACCATCACCCGTTCGCCTGCCTGCGCCATGCGGTCGTTTTCCCTGAATGCCAGGGGACGGTTCTCTTCGGTGATCGGCAGCACCTCGCCGCCTGGCATCCAGTACGAGCTGCTGCGGGCGATCAGCACATCCGGAGCGCCTTTGACGAAGCAGCGCACCACCGGCTTGCCCTGCTCGTTCTTCATGTGTATGGAACGTGGCCATGAACTTGTAGTCGGAGTCGAACGGCACCTCGGCCACGCGGGGGTACATCTCGCGTGCACCGTCCACGCTGATGCCGCCTTTCTCCGCCAGCACGATCAGCGCACCCTCGGTAGGATCGCCGATCAGGGTGCCGTTGTCGAGACGGGCGTCGGCGCACAACGCCATGGGCAGGAGGATCGGATCGAGATCAACCCTGGCGCCACCTGCGCTCAGCAGCTTGCCTTCTGTGCTGTAGGACAGGGTATTCTTCTGCCAGGGCTGTAATCCTGCTATACCGCTGGACAACTCCATGGTCCCCTGCGTGCCATAGCCTTCACCGGTCACCGTGAAGCGGTTCTGGCCGGGGATGGTGAACTCGCGGGCGGTCATCTTGTTGAGCGTCAGCGTGCCGGTCTTGTCGGAGCAGATTGCCGATACCGAGCCCAGCGTCTCGACCGACGGCAGCCGCTTGACGATGGCACCCAGGCTGGCCAGCGCCCGCGTCCCCATGGAGTACATCGTGGTCACGACAGCAGGCAGGCCGGTGGGGATAGCCGCAATCGCCAGGGCGATGCCGGCGAGGAAGATCGTCTCGAAGGAATCACCGTGGCTCAGACCCAGGATAACCATCAGGACAAACGCCAGGCCGGCCAGGCCGGCAATGATGATGATCAACTTGTCGAGCTGCTTCTGCAAAGGCGTCTTGTCGGACTTGGTCTTGTTGAGCAGGTCGGCGATGTGGCCCATCTCGGTGCCCATGCCGGTGGTGGTCACGATCATCTCGCCGCGGCCGCGGGTCACCGCGGTGTTCATGAAGGCCATGCACAGGCGGTCGCCGAGAGGAACCTCGGGCTTGGTGATCGCCCCGGTGTCCTTGGGCGAGGCGACGCTCTCGCCGGTCAGGGCGGCCTCCTCGATCTCGAGGGTCGCCGTGACGAACAGGCGCCCATCGGCCGGCACGCGGTTGCCCGCCTCCATCAGCACGATGTCGCCCGGCACCAGCCCCTCCGCTTCGATCTCAATCGCCAGGCCGTCGCGGCGTACCCGGGTGATGTTCTTCATCATCTTCTCGAGCGCGGCCAGGCTGGCCTCGGCCTTGGATTCGCCGCGCAGCCCCAATATTGCGTTGAAAACCGTCAGGCCCAGCAGCACCAGGGTCGTGCCCGCTTCGCGCGTGACCACCAGGCTGATCAGGGCGACGCCCACCAGGAGGATCTGCATGAAGTCCTGGTACTGGCGCAGGAACGCCTGCCAGCCCGCCTCCTTCTTCTTGGCGGCCAGAACGTTGGGGCCGTACTGCTGCAGGCGCTGCTGCGCCTCGGCCGCGCTCAGCCCTTTTGCCGGATCAACCTTCAGTTGTTGCGCAACTGCCTCCGGCGTCATCGAATACCATTTCGGTTGTTCCTGTACCGTGTCTGCCATCCTGTATGCCTCCTTTTTAGTATTTCTCCGGAATCCAGCGGAATGGATAGTCCGGCTCCACGTAGTCGCCCTTCGGCTGGCGTTTGGGGAGCTTCACCTTCTCACGGGGGACTTCCTTGTAGGGGATCAGACTCAACAGGTGGGCGATGCAGTTCAGTCGCCCGCGCCGCTGGTCGTGCGAATCCACGACGTACCAGGGCGATTCGGGGGTATCCGTGGCCGCAAACATGGCGTCGCGGGCCCGCGAGTAGTCGTACCAGCGGCGATGGCTCTCGAGGTCCATCGGGCTGAGCTTCCAGATCTTGCGGTAGTCATCGATGCGTTCCTCGAAGCGCTCGGTCTGGTCTTCCATGGTCTCTTCCAGCCAGTACTTCACCAGGATAATCCCGGATCCAATCATCGCCTGTTCGACCGGGGGCACCCAGCGCAGGAACTTTTCCACCTCGGCCTCCGGGGTGAATCCCATTACCCGCTCAACACCCGCCCGGTTGTACCAGCTGCGGTCGAAGAGTACCACTTCGCCTGCCGCCGGCAGGTGCGGAATGTAGCGCTGGATGTACATCTGGGACTTCTCCCGCTCTGTGGGTGACGGCAGGGCCACCAGCCGGAAGACCCGCGGGCTTGTGCGCTCGGTGATGCGTTTGATGACGCCGCCCTTGCCGGCGGCATCGCGGCCTTCGAAGAGCACGCAGACCTTGGCGCCGCTGACCTTCACCCACTCCTGCATCTTGACGAGCTCGATCTGGAGTGTCTCCAGCTCCTTCTCGAATTCCTTGCGGCTCATCCTTGGCCTGGGTTCCCCCTCCCTCTCAGTAACTGGAGGCACGTATGCAACGGGGCTGTCGGCCCCGGTCCCGGCATTGGTCTTTGCCTGGTCCTTCCCTTCTTTTTCTTCTTCTCTTTCCGTTTGCCCATAATTCCTCCTCCTTCTTCCTTGGATCTACTATTCTTTTAACTGGAATATAGCAGGACCGGTGTTCCGGTTGCATCCAGGAGATGCAGCATTCCCTCGCCTGTCATCTCGTAGGATGATACTGTGCGAAGAAGGGTGAGATAGGCAGTCTCCTGGTCCATTACCCCAGCATCCCCACAATACATCCGGGTTGTGGCGAGCGGTCCGACAGAGATCCCATTGGCACCGCTGGTTGTGTACGCACCGTTATACGAGTTGCATCCCGCGGTCCCGTTGAGGGCTCCAATGGGGCCAAAGAGGGCGGTCAGTTCTGTGTCCTGGATGACGGGGACATCCGTTCCCGAAACCTGGTGATACCGCTCGAGGACCCAGGTGATGCCTGAAATTGGCAGGGGAGTGACGACTGATCACTCTTCTGGTAGGTGAGGAGGACCTTTCCTGCTGAGTCAGAGATGGTAAGAGAGTCACCATTGATGGCATAGCTGGCTGCTCCCTGCAGGTCGGCAAGGTAGATCGTTTCCTGGTCCATGATCCCTACCGGACTCTCACACTTCGTCGTTGAAGTTGCCGGCTTCCCGATTTTTACCTGGTTCTCGCGCACCTGACAGCTGGCAACATAGTCGTTGCACCCTGTGGAACCTGATACCGTTCCCCCCTCTGAAAAGGTTGCCGTGATGGTTGTTCCGGGGAATGAGCATTTGTCGCCCCCACCCCGGCAAGTGCTGAAATCAGCGTCCATGTCCCGTTGAGAGGGGCCGGGGTGGTGGCGGGAAGAGTCTGCGGTTGCGTCATGCAGCCTGCAAAGAGAAGTGCGATGATGACGGCACTGATAAGAAGGAGGGTCGCTTGGTGGTTCATATCGCTTCACTCATCCTCTGCATTCCTGCTGCTGTGCCATTTCTCTCGCAGCCTGCTGCGGGGGAACGTGCCTCATCCCTTATGTTTTCCGGTTCTGGAAATCCTCTTGCTATCATCGGTATTGGTCCAAATTGAGCCATTATATACTCCTGCGTGTTCTTCATCGCGCATTCCCGAGCCTGTCGGGTTAACCCTTACTTCTTTCTCTGGGAGAGTATTATATGTACGTTTCGGATTATTCTCAAAAATCGGAAAGAACGATACGGATGTTTTCAAAAATCGGAAAGAACAATGCATATATCCGGACGCTTCAAGACCGCGGTGATTCAGCACAATTGTCAGCTCATAATGACAAATCCAACGGGGGCGCCCCATCCAATGGGAAAGTAAGTATCTGATATCAGTCCTGTGCGTAATGGGTGAAATATTTTTTAAAAAGAAATGAAATGCAGTACCTGTACCGCTTGATATCGGTGCAGGTTTTTCCGATTCAATAAAGGCGCCATAGTGAAAACGGGGCCCTTGAACGACTATAGCCCTTCGGCTCACGCATTATTTCCTCCCTAAAAACCGGTCCCACCAGGACAGCGTATGTCGTCCATCGGTAAAGTAACGGGGCCTGGGGGATCTTCCTAAGATTTCTCCTGCAGCACTCCCTCGGTGTGCACTTTCCCTGCCTTGAGTTCCTCCGCCTGTCCCTCAAGTTTTGCATGGGATACCCTGAGTGCCTGGAAGCCCCATGCGCGAACCCCTTGAAGGTCTCTTCCACCTGTCCCTCAAGTTTTGCATGGGATACCCCTCGAGTGCCTGCAGGGCCTCATCCTAGGGCCTCTCTGAAAATCCTTCAGCTGTCCCTCGAGTTTTGCATGGGATACCCTGAGTGCCTGGGGCTCATCCTGGGCCTCTTGAAAATCCTTCACCTGCCCCTCGAGTTTTGCATGGGATAGCCTGAGTGTCTGGAGCTTCCATCACTGGGGCCCCTTGAAAATCCTTCACCTGTTCCTGCAGGAATTCCCGGTCTTTCTGGGATACATCCAGGGCGTTTTGAGCATCTTCCAATTTCTTCTGGTATTCTTTCAGGACTTCCAAGTCCTGCATGGTATCTTTGGAACCGGTCAGGGCTTCAATCAATATGTTCCGACACATATCACCGCGGGTCATCCCGCGCCTTTTTGCAACACCTGCCAGGATCTTCGCTTCCTGGGTGCTCATAGGGACCTTGATACTCCACCGACCTCCCGCTCAACTGGTGTATTCATCCTTACCAGTCACGTAGTGCAATGTCATGGTGTGTGCCTGGGATGATATATTTTATTTAAGGGTATCCCTCAATCAAGGCCACATCTCTCTCCCTGCCAAAGGGGGACAGGCGCGATGACCCAGATACGAAACTACGCACAAAGAAAATGCCGGAGAGGATGCAGGCTCTGGCTATGATCATGGTACTGAGTCTGTTCATCTGTTCGATGGTGGAATCTCGGTTGAAACGAGCGCTGGAACGCACAGGTGAAACAATGATTCAGCCAGCCGAAGAAGCAGACCAAACGGCCGACTCTGCAGTGGATCTTTTTCCTGTCGAGCAGGGCAAGGGAATATTCGGTGATTGTTGAACGAGAACGGATTTTCGAGAATCTCTCATTAACAGGAGATCTGTTGAAAATACCCGGTTTGCTGGGACAGCCCTATGAAAAATATAATTTTTGATTGGAGACCGGCGGAATGTGGGCTCAACGTCAAACCAGTGTTCAATCGAAAAATGGCCACGGGTGAGGATTATTGTGACGGCCTCGGCGTTTGTTCAATGGATGCCAGAAATCAGTCGGCAGACATTCTCTTGGAATATTTCTTATTCTGGCTGCCACTCAGTCCCTGGGCAATAATCCTGATGGAACAACCATCTTCAAAAAACCATGCACAATCCTTGCCACTACAGGGGAGGTCAATGACCATACCCTCGTCATTGACCACTGTCCCGAATTTTATCGGGCAGCATTTTTGCGATGACATACCGAACAATAGGTTTTGAGGGAATGAATCTTTCCCTGAGTCTCCCAGGAGCGGTTCCTCACCTCACATCACTGTCAAATGGATACCAACCTTGAGGTCTATCCGGGTTCAGATAAACGGTTTGCCACACAGGCAAGAGGATTTTTAGAGGAGGTATCGGTCATCTCATCTCTCCCTTTTCACCCGGATGAGAGGTTGACGGGAGAGGGGGCCGTATTCGCCCTTTAGAGAATACAGAGCCGGGTTCCGTGCATGGGAACCGGGTCATGGATTAGGGGATGTCCTATTACAACCGTTGATTCTCTCTCAAAAAAATCGTTTACCCTTTTTTTGAACGACGGGTGCTCTCTTCTATATCGCCGATCCAGCGGGCGACTGCCCGGATCACGGTAACGGTATTTTCTGTATGATATGAGTTCTTGCCCTGGGTAAAAATTCCGTCATTTTTCTCTGACACTACTTCCCGAATGACCCATACTCCGAACATATCGACAAGAATGGAGAGACCATTGCTGAATCCTTTGCAATTAATGAACAATTCACCGGATTCGTAATCGATATCGATGTTCAAATCGAGATCTTCTCTGTGCATCATATCCTTCAAATACGCAGAGAGGTCATGCGTTGTCAGGATTTTTCCACATCATCCAGGACGTAACATTTTCACTCATTCCTGGTTTCTTACCCATTGTATAGGGTATTCCTGATGATAATTCCCTCGTGCTTACAAAACTATGACCCCTCTGTGTGATCTCTCCTTACTCTTTGAGCGCTTGGAAGGCGAGGGTCTCACGGCTTCATCCCGGTCTTTGTCGTCTTCTTGGAGGTCTTGATAGGGGAAGGCGGATTCGTATGGTCGGGCAGCTCATCGCCATGGGGATGGGAATGTGCGTTGTGCCGGGGAGGAAGAGCCGGCTGCTTCTGAGACTGATGCGCTGCCTGGGGATGAGGATGGTCCATGGGGTGATGCTGGTCTTTCTGACGCTGCCGGTCTTTGTCAGGGCTATCCTCGGCCCCGGGCTGGGGGGTCTTGGGATAATCGGGCTGGCGATCGGGTCTGTGTCGTGGCGACATAGCCAATACTTACGTGCCCTGTTATTAAAACAATCCCGCTACCGAAGTTACGAGTACCGGATCGACGGGATACATCATCGGACACCTTTCGATCTTAATGACACCATCCGCGATACTCTGTTTTGCAGGAGCAAGACCAGACTGATGCTTGATAATGGTGAAAACAGGAGGGTCAATAGAGACCATTCTCTGCCAGGTTTGCAGGGTGCAAAAGAAATGCGATGAAATTGTGCCTGCACAGTGAGATTCCGGAACCAAAAATTGTCGGGCAGATCCGGAAATGACTATCCCGGATGATGATCTCGTCTGGAAAACCAAATTGATGATCGAAGCGATCGCAAATTCTCGCAAAGGAACTCACCTTTCCAACAGCGAACGATAGATGGTTCTGCGACACAATCCAGGGAATAGTGAGAATTATCCCAAAAAAGGGTCAGAAATGGAGATTTTGTGCAGATTACCGGTGAATACCCGACTCGTACGTCGCGGTCTGGTAAAAAGTATTGATTATACCGCTGACGGATGCCTGCTGGGAAAATGCAAGGTCGCTGGCTTTGGCGATGGCGGTACCCTTCTCCCTGCTCCAGGTGTCCGTTCATAAACGCACTTGCCGATCCTACGGCAGGTTCATTGTTCAGGCCATGCACCTGGATTCCGTAATCCAGGGCGACTGGTGCAGCACCGGGATACGCGGTTACGGTTCTTGTCCCGGCCTGCGTCACGACCGATCCTTTGGCAAGGTCAAATGAACTCCCTGCATTGACGGTGTTATGGAATGCGGGCCACAAAGAAGTGCTCCCCGGCATCCCCATCGAGTCAATCCCGATGTTTTCGCTGGAAACTGCTCTCCCGGTCCCGGTCCCGTCGCCAGTTCCATCGAATGTGAGCATTTTGGTCGATTCGACGTTATACTGGCCCTGGGACATACTCTTGGTATCAAAACTAAACGACTTCGAGTCACTGGTCGTTCCCCCACTGCCTGGGTAGTATCTCCGTATACGGTGGTCGACTGGCGCTCACCCGGCACCAGTACGCCGTCAATCGCGTCTGATGAGATCGTCCATACGAGCGAGTTGGTTTCTGACATGGAACCTGTGGTGGTGATTGCCGCCATGGCAAATCCTGTCGTTGAAACCAGCACCATCGCAATTCCGATGGCCATAGTTAAAACACTGATGTTTTTCATCCTCTAAGTTCCCGTGTCAAAAATCAGACACTTACCTAATGTGAATCTTTTCATATTATAAAGTCGATTGTATGGGCAATGGGGGCCCCCTGGCAATGCAACAGTATTTATACGAAGGGTAATCCTTCAGGTTACTCATTGTTACAGGAGGTGAATTATGGCAGATTTGATAGGGCTGGCGATATTATTCCTCATTCTGGCGCTTGTTGCATTTGTGCTGGGTGCAAAGGGAATTGCCGGTTTCTCGATGACCATCGCAAAATGGCTCGTGATAATTTTCGTGATACTCGCCATTATTACCTTTATATTGTAGAGAATTCTTGTTCTTCTTTTTTCAATGGATCTATATTTTCAACGAAAAACCGGGTTCCTGATTGAAATCATTTAACCCCCGCTCCCTCACACGAGCGGCTTTGGCCCGGAATCCGACCCTGACGGGAGCGCTGCCCCGGTTACCAGGAACTGGCCGTCTGTGTTTTTGACTTTCTCGAGGATGAGGTCTTTTGCCTTCTGTGTCATGGCAAAGACCGGGATGGATGACCCTGCCTGCAGGAGTGCTTTTTTCCCGGCAACCTCCCGGACTGCCCGTGAGGCACATGAGGTGACAATATCCGCATGGTCGGCGAGCACCAGGGCTTCTTCAGGAGTAATCCCCGTAGTGTGGACTGCAATGATGAATGCGTCCGGGAACATTTTCCGGAGAGAGACAGCATCTTCAGGGACTGCTATCGTGACCGCTACCCTGGAATAACCGGATGCGATTGCCACCCGGACACCACGGAGCTGGTCCATATCGGCGGTCTCTTTGAATGGGACGATTCCTCCGTTCTGTTCGATTGCTGCAATCACCCCATGGAGAGGGACGGTCTTCACGAGTCCCGACATTCGCCCCCCGATACCCTGGACAAGGTTGGGTCTGGTGGCAATCACGGTTCCCGCCCCGTCGCAGGCGATGACCGCTGCATCAAACACCCCTGCAGAGAGTCCGTAGTCGATCACCTCCGAGGCGCCAAAACCGACAAAATCACCGGACATCAGGACCTTGCGCCGGTCTGTGCACATACCGAATGCCCGTATCCGGTGACTGATGTTCTCTTTTACCGCGTCAGAGGTTATCGGATCGACCGGCTTTGCGAACCGGCGGGCAAGCGGGCACTCGCTGACAAGAGGGGGTCCCACCTCCACCACCACTCCGTTCCTGATGACAATCCTGCACTTTCCTATCGCCTCGATCACATGCTCATCTGAAGTATCGGTCATGGAAGCTGTCACATCCGGGATGGTTATGGGAAAAGGGAAGAGAGGGTTTTACCCCCGGTTCTTCCGGTAAACGGCTATCAGTCCGGCCGCAAGCACCAGACCACCCAGGGCCAGGTGCGGGCTGGACGGGGATTTGGTCGGAGTCGGGTCGGACTCGGCGTCGCGGTTGTTGTCGGGACGGTGGTGGGGACCGTGGTCTCCACGGTCGTCTCAATGGTGGGGATCACTTCACGGTAGACCGCCATTTCGACATTGTCGATATATCCCACAGCCCTGTTCTCGAGGATATAATCTCCCTTGGTGGTGATTGCGATCCTGTTGAGGCCATGAAGCTCCTGGCCGAGCGGGACATAGAATCCCCAGACAAGCCTGCCGGACTGCTTCTCGGTGATTTTTATATCGGCATGCAAGAGCCCTTTGTTATACTTGATCGCGACATGGTACGTGACATTCTCGTCGTATTGTTTTGTATCGCATTCTCGCTGCTCACCGCAATAACTGCTATAATGGCTGTTTACCTCGTAGAGGTGGTTATTCGTGTCGATCACCTGAAGGCCCATCAGCTTTCCGTACTGTGCGTTATCAAATATCCCGAGGACATTGGCTGCTTTCGAGATATCCATCGCAGTACTGGTGACACCAAACCTGACAGCCCCGTCGTTTTCGATCGAACTGATGTGGAGGTCATATTCCAGGGTGAACGGGTCGTTGCCATAGGCGATCGGCACAAAGGCATATCCGTTCGTACCCCCACGGTCTCGAAATGGTACTGCTGGTTGGCGACGTCCCAGTAAAATCCGGACGGACTGTTGGTGATAAAGCCCGGGTCCTTTGAAAAATCAGATGAGTAGATGACCACCTTCTCCTCGTATGCCGATACCGGCAGGACGTTGAGAACGGCAGCGAGGAGAAGCATTGAGAACCAGAACAGCAGACTTCGTGGCACAACGGCACCTCAGGAAGAATACTCTTCATCATTTATGGATTAAAGCCTTTTTTATCTGGTCCAGGCGTACCGGCACGAAGGGGTATCGATTCCACAATGGCAGATTCTGCCCGGCAGTTGAAACCGGACTATGGTGCTCTCCTTTCTTCTCCCCGGATCCTTGCCAACGGTGACTGGCGCTTCAGAAAATCCGAAAGGAACGGGGCGAATTCGGGAGACCAGCACTCTTTGCCGGAATATACCTCCCAGTGCCCGATCATCGACTGGCGTACATGCCGCCCCAGCCCCACCTCCAGTAGTTCAGGGGAACGCAGGAGGTCGGCGGCTTGCGTGTATTTCCGTGGAATCTCCACGACGTAGCGGCCATTCTCTAAAAAGGGGCCACCAGAGATGCCGGGAGTGTCCCCGGCCATGTATTTTTCAAAGAACTTGTCTGCATTGCTCCTGTTCCAGAGCGGAGGCCCGATATGCCTGCGGGTTTGCGGGACCTGGTCTGCATCCAGTTCAAAGATGAGGATACAGCGGGTTTCAGTCATCTCGCAGCCGGCGCTGTTTACAGTAAACCCGTTCCTCTCCAAAAGCCCCCGGACTCCGTCCAGGCTTCTCCGGAGCTGCGGCACAACCACATCGGGGATGTAGGGGGGGGTGGCAAAGGTTATCGCGTAGAGACCGGTGCCCTTGGAATCGAGATGGGAATCGAGTTCTTCCCGGGTATATGCGGATTGTGCCGGAGGGAAGAAGAACAGGCGCGAGGGGCTGTCGAGGTAGCCCCGTGCAAGCTCGACAAATGCATACATCTGGTCGAGTGAGACGGATGCCGACACATTCCTGCCCGGGTCCACCGGGTCGATGACGACCAGCGGTTCGCTGAAGTCCTTTGTCCTGTGCCCCTCGAGGTCGATGAGGGTCCCGGGATTCCACGCTGCTGCCGCCTCGAGAAGGGCAGAGAACCCCGTGGAATGGAGGATCAGCAGCTCGCAGAGATACCCGGAGAAGCCTTCCGTCATCTGGTCCGAGCCATACACCCCGCCGGCTTTCGCAAACTGTTTCAGGAGCAGCACGTCATCCACGAGTGAGGCGATCTTCGACCCGATGTAGCGGGTGTGAAACGGTGTGCGATCGACCGAGGACCTGATCGCTGCTGCGGATGCCACCCTGAAACAGGGGACAAGGTCCACATCGAACCCTTCAATGGTGGCATTGATGTACGGATGCTCGGCATATTTCTCGAAATACCCGTCAGAGAGTTCATCGGCGATGTGGCGGGCAAGCCGGAGCCCTTCCTCTTCGAGTTGTTCACGGGAGAGGCCAGGATCGAACAGCAGAAAGACATCCAGGTCCCTGTCGCCGTGGATGAACGTTCCGCGTGCGACCGACCCGACGACCATGGGTTCTGCTCCGCCTCTCCTTGCCGCGGCATGCATGATTTTTTCAGCCACACGTCCGATGTGCTCCTGCTCTTCAGGGACAGGCCTGATTTCCAGGAGCACCGATTCCTCGAGCTGGCTCCTCATGCATGCCGGTACCTCCAGCAGTGTCTCGTAGACAGGCCCGCGGGGGGTGAGCGTGCTCTTCTTGAGCCTGAACGCGTGTACCGGTGCAGCTGCCAAGATCCCCAGGGGGGATCGACCGGATCCACCCGGGGAGGGAGGGGTCTGGCTGCTTCACCCGTGCAAGGGTGGCATGAGGCCTGAATGGGCGGTCATCGCGGGGGATGCCCAGCGGCAGCAGCGCATCCTCCACCATCGCGTGGAGCCGGGCACTCCCTCCGCCATCGGCAATTTCACACCATATCACCCGCGGCTGGCGGGGACTGTTTGCTCCAACCCCCGTAATCCGGAGATCATAGGGTGAAAAGGTGATAGTGGAGAGGGCGGAGACGATCGCTGCAACCGCATCATCCTTGACTTCCCCGATGAATTTCAGGGTCATGTGGATCAGCGCAGGGTCGACCTGATTCAGCCGTGCACTGCTCTTTTTCAGATGCTCCTGCGGACCACGCATGCGCTCCCGTATAGCATCCGGGAGATCGATTGCCACAAAAAGACGAACCATACACCTGGTAATCCTCGATTGCGCCCTGGAGGTGCAGCCGGGATTGCCGGATGGAAAAAAATACCATCCGCCCCTTCCGCATCAGTACCTATTATACTCCTTTCCATGTATAATCAAGACAGATCCACAAATTTATTTTTTCACCAGAAACAAGTAATGGTCTGAATGCAAACGGGGGATACAATTGGCAGATACACCGAATCTCGTTATTTATACACTTGAATATTGTCCAAACTGTGAAATTCTGAAGGAATATCTGACGCAGAACCACCTCTCGTATACCGAGAAGGATATGTCTACGGCAGAATCTCTCACAGAACTCCGCATCAACGGTGTGTTTGTCAATGAAGCCCCGGTGCTCATGGGCGAGGGGGGATTTCTCACCTCACAGGATCTCTTTTCCAAGGGGGTCCTCCGGGAAGAACGGTTGCAGAAATTCTCAGAGGGCTCCTGATGCCTGACAGAAAGAGCCTCCAGACCACCCTTGATGGCATCTTTATCCCCCAGATGCCGCCCGTCCGGACGTCGGACGGCCATATCGTCGAGTGGGACCGGGAGCGGATCGTCCGGCAGATCGTGGAAGAGACCAAGCTCGTCGCAGACATTCTACGGCTACGAGAGTGCGGATGAAGAGACCGCCCAGGAAATCGCCAGGCTCGTCGAGGAGCGGATCTGCTCACTTGCACTTACAGTCGCTCTCGGGACCCCTGATCCGGGAGATCGTGAATATCACGCTCCTCGAACGGGGACTGGTCCAGTACCGGAATGTCTGCACACGGGTCGGGACCCCGGTGTTACGATGCGCACCTGATCGATGTCGGACGGGGATTTGAGGCCAAGGACAATGCCAATCTCCAGGAGAACGCCGAGACCTCGCACAAGAAGAAGGCAGACAAGATCAGCAAGGAACAGTACCTGCTCCAGCTGCCCCCGCACCTTGCCGACCATCACCTCTCCGGGGACATCCATATCCATGACCTCGAATACTTCGGGACGCGCCCGTTCTGCCAGGACTGGGACCTCCGTTACTTCCTCTATTACGGCCTCATGCCTGACGGGAACGGGACAAAGGCGTCGGTTGCCGGACCGGCAAAACGGGCCGAGGTCGCTATCCTCCATGCCGTCAAGGCACTCGGAAGCGCCCAGACCAATTTTGCCGGCGGGCAGGGATACTACAATTTCCTCACCTTCATCGCCCCTTTTTTCGAGGGGATGCCCTACGAAGAGATCCGGCAGCACGATGCAGATGTTTGTCTACGAGATGACCCAGATGATGGTTGCGCGGGGCGGGCAGCTGGTGTTCTCCTCCGTCCAGCTCTCCCCCGGCGTCCCCACGCTCTGGAAGGACAAGCCCTGCGTTTACAAGGGTAAGATCTGGGACGGGAGCGCTGCCCCGCTCCGGACCTACGGGGAGTTCGAACGGGAAGTGCGGCTCCTCTTCAAGGCGATGATGGAGGTGATGCTCGAGGGCGATTACTGGGGCAAGCCGTTCAGTTTCCCCAAACCGGAGATCAGCATCGAACCGGACTTCATGGAGGAGGATGCTGAATTCAACCGGAATAACCCGGACCTTCCCACCTACCGGGACCTCTACCTCCTGACGTTTGAACTGGCATCCAAGTTCGGGACCCCCTATTACGACAACCAGATGCCGGGGTATCGTGGTGCCGGCAAGGGGATCTCCTGCTACCAGTGCTGTGCGTACCAGTTCTCTGCGGTCGCGGACGAAGATTCCGAGTTTGAGGACAAGCTCTTCTTCCGTGACGGGAAGCACTTCTCGATGGGTTCCTGGCAGGTGGTCTCGCTCAATTGTCCCCGGGCTGCATACGAGGCAGGCAGGGATGACAGGCGCCTTTTTGCCGAACTGAAGGCACTGATGGATATCTGCGTCGAGGTGTTCAAGATCAAGCGGCGCTGGATTGAGATCATCCGTGCCAACGGGCGGATGCCCTTTGCGATGCAGCGGCCAAAAGACCCGGTCACCGGGGAGCGGGGGGCAATTGCCGTGGATCTCGACGGGCTTGTGTATACCATCGGGATTGTCGGTGTCAACGAGATGGTCCAGCACCACACGGGCCAGCAGCTGCATGAGTCCCGCGAGGCATTCACGCTTGCCGTCAGGGCGATGACGGAGATGGAGTCTCTATGCAAAGGAGTTGTCGGAACGGAACAACATGACTATCGCGCTTGCCCGGACCCCTGCCGAGACCACCGGGCAGCGGTTCGCGGTCGCCGATCTCCTCTCAAAAGAGTATCGCGACTCCGCCCGGAAGGTGATCAAGGGCGATCTTGAAGAGGGTCTCTCGAAACTGGGGAAGAGCAGTGACCTTCCCATTTACTACACGAACGGGACGCATGTCGCCCCTGCTGCCAATATCCCGCTTGCAAAACGGATGGAGATCGAGCATGTGTTCTTCCCTATTGTCGACGGGGGGAATATCTTCCATATCTGGCTTGGGGAGCAGCGGCCCGACCCGGGAGGACTGATGGACATGGCGATGAAGCTCTGCAGGAGCACCCAGATCGGCTATTTTGCCTTTACCCGGGACCTGACGGTATCCCTCAGGCAGTTCCATGAGTTCCGGCCGGATAAGAAGAGCATCGCGGGCTGGGTCTCTTCAAAAACAGGCATCCAGGCGTGAGACCCGTTCAGACTACCGGGTTTGCGCCCTGCTTTTTCTTTTTCACGATGATATCGATAACCCCGTTCCGGACCTGGTAATAGCTGTGGACGACATCGATTTTTGTATCGAGAGGTATCTGGGCACGTCTTTCCCCGACGATGATGGTGACCGCGTCGGTTGAGATATCTGCATACGCGGCGAACCGCGATCCGGGGGGAGACTTCCCGTGATGAACAGGTAGTCCTCGTCCTCGATCACTTCATACTCTATCTCTTCATTCGGGGCCTTTCCTATGTGGATGATCTGCGAATCTTCGCCCTGGTTTCCTGCGATGATAGTATATCCGATAAACCGGGCGCCTTCAGTATCGGGCATGTTCCTGACCATATCCTCGACCATTCGCGCAATGTTTTTCAGGAAATCATCATACGGATTATTCGGCATTGATTCCACACAACCTGAATGTCGGACCTTCCTGCTCGACGATCTTCTTCTCACGCAGCTCTGCCAGGCCAGGGGCGAGGTCCTGCACGGGCTGCCCGGTCATTTCTGCCAGCTCATCCCCGGTAAGATTGCAGTGGGCGAGAGCGATAATAAGATCGATCCCGGCATCGTCACTCAGCACCTCCCTCCCCTGCTGCACGATCTCCCGTATCTGCATGTCGATATCCTTCTCGATATTGGCAAGCTTATCAGTCAGTTCCTCGCGTGCGTTCACGAGTTTCCTGAGTCTGAGACAGTTCTTTTCTCAACCTGGCATTCCGGTCTTCTGAAACGAAAACAACCTCATCGATCCGGTGAAGGTTCACGATGACGCTGATGTCATTTGCGATAAAGTAATACTTCCGTCTCCGCTCATCGAGCCGGAACGCGAGTATCTCTTCCCGTTCCATCAGCTGGAGGTGCTCGATGACCGCTTTTGGGGAGAGGACCAGGCGATCAGATATTTCAGTGACAAAACAGGGCTTCTGCCTGAGCAGTTTGATGATGCGCCGGCGGTTTCTATTGCCAAGTATATCGAGGATCCGGGCAACCTCAACATGGTCCAGCATTGATTACTTTACGTTAGTGAGGTCTACTATATATAGGTATTTGGGAGAGGTTCTGGTGCGTTGGAGGGACTTGAATGAAAAATGAGCGCGGTTTTTTCAATCCAATATAGAAAAACTTAAAAAAATTCCGATAATCTCATTTGCCCGGTTTTTGTTGGAAGTTCGATGAGTTTCTTCATCACATCTTGAAGAAAATTCAAATTTTGGTCAATTATAATATCCGTAAAAAACAAAACCATTTCAGAATATTTCTCATCATTTCCTAGTTTCAATGCATTAAGATATTGATCTCTATCTCTCTGAGGAAGATTAATCGTGGATACTTATATTTCATAAGCATAAAGTTGAGAATTTCTCTTCCTACGCGACCATTTCCATCGGTAAAGGGATGAATTGTCTCGAAAAAATAATGAAACATGGCTGCTTCTTCAAATGGATGAAAATTATGTTTAATTTGATCATGGTAAAAAACTAATATTTTTGACAACTCATTTTGAATTTCGTCAGCGGGGCATAATTGTAAGTCATATCCTGTAATTCCAATACGATCGGTTCTCCTAAAAAAACCAGCCGATTCATTATCAATATTATTCATTATATTGCGTGTAATGTTTTGATGAACTCCAAATCCACTTTTCCTTTATACTTCTCTCTAAATATCCGGACGTTCTTAAAATTCTGAATTTCGTTAATTTCTCTTAATGTTTTGTCTTTTGGGGGATTATCATGAATAATTAATTCTTTAGTATCTTTTATTGAGAAGAGTATTACCCTCGATAGAGGTGGTTCCTTGAATATAATTTATTTCAAAATCTTGCTCATACGCGATTAATTCTTGTTTTGTTAAAGAATCACGGAAAGATTTAAACAAAAAACGAATGATTTCAATATTTTTTATCTGATTTATGTTTAAATGCCGGGCCTTATATTTTATCGTGATTTCTTCAGAGAATTCTTTTGCCGCCTTTAACTCTAGATCAAATGCATATTCCCTTCGATATTCTTCTAGTTCTTTTGCCGAGAGAACATTCCCTGAACGTAAATATTTCCGAACTTTAACTCGTTGACCCTCAATTTGACTCTCCTTAACAAGAAAATGTTTCGCCTTTCCTTTGGTCGGGATTACTGATTCTACTCTATATGGCCTTCTTCCCATAATCTATTGATATATGGTGTGCACTTATTACTACTTTGCTAAAATGTGCACACCAATCACAAAAATGTTATTCTTTTATCGCCAATTCTATCATCATTTCCCATCGGTTCCCGGTTAGGTCAATCGGTATCTGTGCCATCTGCGCAGGTGTTAACCCGCCGATTCCCTGGTGGGGTCTGATGTAGTTATAATAGGTCGTGTAGACCAGTTAATAAATCTCTGCACCGAGAATTCGCTGTTGAGGCTCCGCATTACTTTTGTTCTCTTGCGGAAACGTAACTGTTTAACCGCTCAAGGTCGTTGTTGTTTGGCTTGGTCTCGAAGTCATGGAGTCTGATATATGGGTTCTGGATGCTTGCGGTTATATCATAAAATTCTTCTTTAACTGCTCTCTGATGAGCCTTTAACCCATCAGGAACAATCGCATATGGCCGTCTGTTAGCAACTTCATTACTTTTTTTCAAATGCTTTCGTGCGTCCTCAACATACCGTTCCTTCGTTACCTCGCAAGCCAAGAGATAGCGGGTCTTTGCATCCATAATGTTTTATATCCACTCATAGTAGCTCTCCTCACCCTCTTTTTTGATGAACACGGTTATTTGATCGCAATCCCAGATGTTTCCTCGAGCTTCGGCCTTGTGTCCAGAATATTTTGCGATGATCTTCATGTATTTTTGAATTTAGCGCATCGGGGTAGTCTGCAGACCTCGCGCCCATGGAACTGTTTGATATGTATTGGCCGGGGGCGGGTTATCCCTTCCTCGAAGCCTTTCCAGACCGAAGTGCAAGTGCCATGGCAACAAAAGCCAGCACCACGTAAAGCACGATTGCCCACCGGGCTGCTGACAGGAACGAGGGGATATTTTCCGGGCTCACCAGGGTGTTGCCCATGACAAGACCAAAGGTGATGATGATGACCGCGTTTGACAGGCTGACCCCGACCAGCCGTGCCGTTTCCGTCCCGCCGGAGAGAATCCCATACTGCTCTTTTGGGACCCCGAGGAGCGCCCACTTGACCACCGACGGCATGAAGAGGGCAAACCCAAGGCTGTTCAGGGCAAGCGACAGGACGATGATCGGCAGGGATGTGGTCTCGTCTATCGTGACCAGCAGGAGCATCGCGATGCCATTGATCAGGCAACCGGCAGCAGCAACCCGGTGGGGAGGGTATCGGTCGGAGAGACGCCCGCTGAACGGGGTGATCACGATCAGCAGCAGCTGGGAGATGAAGAGGACGATCCCCGCCACCAGGGGATCCATCCCGTTGACGTACTGGAGAAAGAGCGAGAGTATCAGGGTGATGCCAAAACCACTCGCCTGAAAGACGATGTTGGTAGCGATAGCACCCGACAGGTTGCCTGAAGAGAAGAGAGCGGGGGGGATGAGCGGGTGCGGGCAGCGCTGTTCCCAGAGGTAAAACCCGATAAGTATCCCGGAACCTGCGATAAGCATGAGAAGGCCCTGCAGGGTGCTGATTTCCGAAAGACCGTACAGGCACAGCAGGATTCCGGTGATAAAAAGGATCATCCCGTAGGGATCATATTCGGTTGTGCGGGCAAGTTCACACTCACCCCGTACCCTTGAAAGGATGAGCACGAAGTTAATCGCCGCGATGATGGCAACGATGGCAAAGATCCCTCTCCAGCTGACATAATAGGTGATGGCTCCCCCGGCAAGAAGCCCGGCGCCAAACCCGGTGAACATTGCGGCGATATTGATCCCGAGCGCCGCTCCACGCTCTTCTTCAGGAAAGACCAGGGAGAGCAGGGCAATCGACGTGCCAAACACCATGGCAGCACCGATCCCGGTAAGAACCCTTCCTGCAATGAGCACCTGCATACTGGGTGCGAACATGCAGACCAGCGCCGCAACAAGGTTGACTCCCATCCCTGCGGTGAAGACCTTTTTCGACCCCCTGATGTCCGCAATCCTCCCGAAGGGAACGAGCAACGATCCTGCAACAAGGAAGAATGACGCGGTGAACCAGCCGAGCAGGGCGACATCGGCAGAAAATTCTCTCCCGATAGCAGGGGTGGCAACGATAAGCGAGGCGACCATGAACGGGGCTATCGCAGACCCGAGCGCTGCGATGACCTGGACGAGCCGTTTGCTGGCCGCCGAATACATACGGGACTGTATTGCAGGGGGTTGTAAAAAACCTCACGCGGGATTAGGGGGTCGTGAGACGGTAAAGGGAGGATGCAGGGTATCGGGGAAATGTTCGATGTCATTTCACCAGGCAGGACCAACAAAGATGGTGGTAGCAATGATAGCACGGGTATCTAAATGGAGAGAATTGAGATTATGCGAGAAGATCACTTTCAGCGATCTCTTCGATAATTTGTTTTTTTGAGAATTCCCGAGAGTTTCTTGGAATGCGTATCACAGAAATCCTCGCGATGAGACAATGAAACAGCACCATCTTTTTTCGCTGCAGACTTTTTCCATTTTTCTATGGACTTCATCTGAAGGCATGTTTCTTATTCTCTTTGATATATTCGCTCTGTTTCCATAAGGGCAATGGCACGGAGGTATCTGAAAATAAAAAAATTCGCGCTTCTTTGAAAAGAATGAAAAAAGAATTATTCCGATATCCTGTAATTCGGCGCTTCGTCGGTGATCAGGATATTGTGGGGATGGCTCTCGGTATGTCCGGCGCTGGTGATCCGGATAAAGCGGGTCTTCTCATGCATCTCCTCGATCGTCCGTGAACCGGTGTAGCCCATCGCCGACTTGAGCCCTCCCACCAGCTGGTAGAGCACATCGGAGACACTCCCCACGTAGGGGGTCACCCCCTCCACCCCTTCCGGCACGAACTTGGTACGGCCGATCTCCTTCTTCTGGAAGTACCGGTCGCTTGAGACCCCGCCGCTCATTGCGCCAAGAGACCCCATACCCCTGTACTGCTTGTAACGGCGTCCCTTCATCGTGATGATCCTTCCTGGGGACTCGTCGCTGCCGGCAAAGAGGCTCCCGATCATCACGCTGTCGGCACCGGCAGCGATCGCTTTCGCCACATCGCCCGAGAACCGGACGCCCCCGTCAGCGATGACAGGGATACCGGAATCCTTCACCACGTCGGCGACACTCGCGATTGCGGTGATCTGGGGGATACCGACCCCGGCCACGATCCGGGTCGTGCAGATGGACCCCGGGCCGATCCCAACCTTCAGCCCGTCCACCGTGTCCATCAGGTCCTCGGCAGCCTTCGCCGTCGCAATATTGCCGGCAATCACGTCGGCACGGGCACTCCCCTTGATATCTTTTACCGATTTGACCACGTGCATGTTGTGCCCGTGGGCACAATCGACCACGAGGGCATCGGTGCCCTCCTTGTCAAGCAGCATCGCCCGCTCGAAATCGAAAGGACCGACCGCGGTCGCCACCCTGAGGTTTCCCGAACTGCCCCGTGTGGCATTCGGGTACTGGCGTTTTTCGAGGATGTCCTGCATCGTGATGATACCGGCAAGGCCGCCGTCCTTGTCGACCACGGGGAGCCGTTCCACCTTGCGGGCATACATCACCTCGAGCGCCTTCTCCATGGTGATGTCTTCACCTGCGGTGATCGGCTCCCGTGTCATGATCGCCCGGACGCTCTCGACACTCCGCTGGCCGGAGATCCCGCGCACATCACGGCGGCTGACAATACCGACAACCCGCCCCTGCTCGAGGACCGGGACCCCCCCTATCGCATGCTCGTTCATGAGCCGCACGACTTCTGCAACACTTGTCTCAGGAGAGACCGAGAGGACGTTCCGCTCGATCAGTTCAGCAGCCTGCCGGACAAAACGGAGCTCGGTCACCTCCTCCTCTGCACTCATGTTCCGGTGGATGACGCCGATCCCTCCATTCCTGGCAAGCGCAATCGCCATGGCGGATTCGGTAACGGTATCCATTGCGGAGGATACAAGCGGTATATTCAACAGGATGTTCTTTGAAAAACGGGTTTTTGTGACCGTCTCGTTCGGCTCGACATGGGACTCTGCAGGAATGAGCAGGACATCGTCAAAGGTCAGTGCAAGCGGTGCATCCAGCTTCGAAAGATACACAGGTCACCCCACCATCCGTGCCAGCCGGAGCACCAGGTCTTCCTGAATCGTGGCGTTCCGGTTTCCCCCGCAGACCATTCCCCGCACCCCGATGATATCGGGGTTGATCCTCCGGAGTGAGGGCAGGTGGTCGAACCTGAGCGCCCCGGCAAGCGCAGTCTGCATGCCACTCTCCCGGTTCAGGGTGGTGAACTTCAGGAGGGCGACCTCGTCCATGAAATCAAAGGTGCTCTTCCCGTCCTTGATCCCCGTGTCCACCATCGCCACGTCTGCCCCTGCGGCAGCGGCGATCGGGGACATCGCAAAGGGAGAGATCGTACCCAGCCGGTCATGATCGGAATAGGCCGCGATCACGACATACTTCTCAGGGAACTCATCCTTGACCGCTTTCACGACCGCTTCGATAACTTCTTCTGCCTTCTCCGATCCATCAAACATCAGGCCGATCTTTACATAGTCTGCACCGGCATGGGCAGCTCCATACGCGGCAAGGGCAGCACCACCGGGTTTGAAATCGAAATCACCGATGGCAGCACTGACCGGCTTTTCGGAGACGTTCCTGACTGCCCTGATTACCCAGGGGAAATTCGCGCCAAGCGATCCCTCTGCAGGCCGTTTGACATCGATGATATCCGCGGCACTGGATCGCTTCGCCTCAGCAACATCCCTCGGGCTGACCAGCAATCGCATAGGATTTAATGATCCTTTATGCTAATAGTGATTACGCATACACCATGGATCTGGTTCTCGCAATGGACCTGAAAGAGGGGTCCGTTGTCCACGGGAAAAGGGGGGATCGGGCGAACTACCGTCCCCTCACCTGGGGGATCTCTCCCACCGCGGACCCGGCAGGCTACCTCGCGGTGATGCAACCCCGGTTTCTGTACATTGCCGATCTTGACAGGATAGCCGGCACCGGATCCCACGATGCAGCGATCGCTTCCTGTGCCAGGAGGGTGGAATGCTGCTATGTCGACCGCGGTTGCCGGTCCCCCGACGACCTCCTGACCGGGGCGCATATCGTGAACGTGGTCGGGACCGAGACTGCCGGAGACCTCTCGCGGTACCGGGGAGGAATGCTCTCTCTCGATATCAGGGACGGGCGTGTGCTTCCCAAAAAACGCAACACCTGCCGATGTCCTCTCCGAAGCAGAGGATCTCCCGTTCGACTCCTGCCTGGTCCTGGATATCAGTGCGGTCGGGACCGGGGAGGGGCTCTCCCCTGCAGTCCTGAAGGAGTTGCGTGCTGCATCCCGGAAAAAACTCTTTTATGGCGGGGGTGTCCGTGATACCGGCGATCTCGATTCCCTCGCATCTGCCGGGTTTGACGGCGCGATCGTTGCAACTGCAGTGCACCGGGGAGCAATTCCCCACGAACTGATCAGGAGCGGGTGCTGGTGCTCGTGACCATCGAGGGAATTGACGGAAGCGGCAAGAGCTCGCTCGTCTCGTCCCTTGAAAGACTCCTCTCGGATCTCAACCCGGTCTTCACCCGCGAACCGGGATCGACATGGGTCGGGGACCAGGTGCGGAGAGCGGTTGCAGAGCGGGTGGACCCGGTCACCGAAGCGCTCCTGTTTGCGGCCGATCACGCAGCGCATCTCTCGACACTGGTCCGCCCCTCGCTCAGGCAAGGCAGGCTTGTTGTCTCCGACCGGTACTCTGACAGCCGCTATGCCTACCAGCAGGAGACCCTCAAAGGATACCTGGGTGAACCGCTCGAATGGCTCCTGGCGCTGCATGCAGGATGGACGATCCGGCCCGACCTCACCTTCCTCATTGTGCTGCCTGTCGAAGAAGCCCTGTCAAGGGTCGGGGATAAGCCGGTGAAGGAACATTTTGAGAACCACGATCTTCTGACAAGAGTGCAGGAAAATTACCTTGCCCTTGCGGAAAAGGACCCCTCCCGTTTCGCGATCATCGATGGCCTGAAAGGAGAAGAGGAGATAGCGGCCTTTGTCGCAGGGACTATCAGGGATTCTTTTGCACGGTCACGATCACATCGCCAACCGTGACCAGGTCCACTCTCGCCCCGCCTATCATGTACATGCTCTGCGGGGAGAATGCTCCGGCGGGGACGTCCACCTCTTTTCCCCCGATGTCGATCCGGGAGATGGGCTGAGCCAGGGCCTCTGCAGGGAGTGCCCTGACTGCGTCCATGAACGCTTTTGCATCTTTCCGGAGTGCCGGCCCTATCACTGCCATGTCAAACACGACCTCTCCGGGTTTTCTCTCAAGCGTGCTCGTGTCTGCCCGCCATTCCACGACCGCATTCAGTGCCCTCGCCATATCCCCGCCATCCTCCCTGATACGCGGGGTGAATATGGTTATCTTCCCCATCGGGGCATTCAGGGCAAGCCCCTGTTCATGCTTGAACCGGCGGATCTCAGAGACGAGCCGCACGAGAAGGTCTCCCTCATCCAATGCCTCCGGGTCAGGGGACGATTTTTCAGGCCAGTTCGCCGCATGCACGCTGCCCTTGCCAAGATGCGAATAGATCTCTTCGGAAAAATGCGGGGCGTACGGGGCCATCATGCGGCAGAGGGAGTCAAGGGTCTCCCAGAGCACCCGGCAGGCAGCATCGCGGGAGCGATCATCGGAATAGAGCCTCCCCTTCACCAGCTCTATGTAATTGTCGGCAAGGACATTCCATGAGAACTCGCGGAGCGCTTTCAATCCGCGGTCGAACTGGTACTGCTCCATCGCATCCGTCACTTCTTCAGTGGTAACCGCCAGTTTTGCAAGGAGCCAGCGGTCGGCAAGTGCGGTCACTTCCGCATCGTGGTCGAACTCCTTCTTTTCCAGCTGCAGGAGGACGAAACGCGCAACGTTCCAGAGCTTGGTCTGGAACCTTGATGCTGCGACCACATCGTTCCAGCTGAAGGTGATGTCAGAACCGGTCGCTGCCCCGGCAGCAGCCCACTGCCGGAACGCATCGGCCCCGTATTTTTCTGTAATCTCTTCGGGGGTTATGATATTGCCCCGGCTCTTGCTCATCTTGAACCCGTCTTCGCCAAGCACCATCCCGTTGACGAGGATCTCGTCCCAGGGCTTTTTTCCGGTAAGGGCTACTGCCCGGAGGATGGTGTAAAATGCCCAGGTCCTGATGATATCGTGCCCCTGGGGCCTGATCTGGGCGGGGAATATCTCGGGAACATGCGTCCCGTCCCATCCCGTCACGTTCAGTACCGATATGGAGGAGTCCATCCAGGTATCAAGGACGTCCTCCTCGCCGATCACCTCGGTTGAACCGCATGTTTTGCAGGGATGACCCGGTTTTTGGATCGTCGGGTCCACGGGAAGGTCTTTCTCACCGGGGAGGATCATGGTGCCGCATCCCGCACAGAACCATACCGGTATCGGGGTGGCAAAGATCCTCTGCCGTGAGATGCACCAGTCCCATTCCATCTGCCCTATCCAGTTCTCCATCCGGAGGAACATGTGACCGGGGGTCCATCGCACTTCGCGGGCAGCGTGCATGATCTCGTCCGGGACGATCCTGACAAACCACTGCCGTTCGCTCATGATCTCTATCGGGGTCTTGCACCGCCAGCAGGTCCCCACCCGCTGCTCGAGGGGCTCCTGCCGCATGAGGATCCCAAGGTCCTTCATATCCGAGAGGATCGCCTCCCTGCATTCGTGGGATCGCTTGTCCTGGTAGGGTCCTGCAACCGGGGTCATCCGGCCCTGCCGGTCGATGGCCTTCCGGAGATCGAGGCGGTGCTGTTTCCACCAGAACACGTCCTGCTTGTCACCAAACGTGCAGATCATGACGGCACCCGAACCGAAGGCCGGGTCCACCGCTTCATCGAGGATCACGGGGACTTCGTGTCCGAAGATGGGGACTTTCAGGTGCCGGCCGGAGAGCTCCCTGTACCGTTGATCCGTGGGATGGACAGCGACAGCCACGCATGCGGCAAGCAGCTCCGGGCGCGTTGTCGCGATCTCCACACCGTCAAAATCAAAGTAATTCAGGAGGGTCTCTCTCGGTTCATAGGCAACCTCGGCAAAAGCGATGGCAGTCTCGCACCGGGTGCAGAAATTCACCGGGTGCTCGCTCTGGTAGATATACCCTGACGCGAGCATCTTTAAAAAGGAAGCCTGGGTCTTTTTGTAATATTCCGGGCGCATCGTGATGTATTCGTTGGACCAGTCAACCGAGAATCCCAGTCTCCTGAGGGTCAGGCGCATCCTCCCGATATTTGTCTGCGTCAGCTCCCTGCACATCTCCCTGAATTTCTCCCTCGGGACATCATTCTTCGTGATGCCATGGATCTCTTCCACCTTGACCTCGGTCGGCAGCCCGTGGCAGTCCCATCCCTGGGGGAACATCACGTTGTATCCCTTCATCCGTTTGAACCGCGCGATAAAATCGATATAACACCAGTTGAAGGCATTTCCTATGTGGAACGTCCCGGTCGGGTACGGGGGGGCGTATCGATCACAAACTGCGGGAGTGGAGACGCCCGGTCAAAATAATGATCTTCATCGCGCCAGATACCCTGCCACCGGGGCTCCACTTCTGCAAAATCATAATTTTTCGGGAGATCCTTTGGAGGAGACATTCTTCTCATATTTGTGCTGGCAAGAAATATAGTGTTCGAATAGCAGAAAAATCTCCCCGGTACAGCATGTATGGGGGGTGTTTCCTGTCACCAGCACACCAGGCATTCCCTGACCATGGATCATTCAAAAAAACTCTTCTGCATGAGGCACAAACCATACACGGGATGTCCGAACAGTTCGGGGACAGTCTGGCTGCACTCCTGGCTCTCTCCTTTGTGCTCATCGCACCCTATCTCCAGCCACCCTGGGTGCTGGCCATCATGATCATACTGTTCTCTTCAACACTCTTCCTGATCCGGAAAACCCGCTACCTTGCAATAGCGCTGATTCCCATTGCCATCCTGTATGGACTATCCCTCCTTCCTCTCCTTGTGTTCTGCTGCACCATCACCATCCTTGTCATGGGGGAACTGGCATTCCGCTGGGGGGGTGGAGAGCTCCCTTCGTATATCGCGTATATCCTTGCTGCGTTCACCGGCTGTATTCTCGTGATGATCTACCTGCAGCAGATCATCCCTCTTGTGGTTCTGTTCGGGGTCGTTGTCGCAGTCCTCCTGAAGGCCATTCTCCGCGGCCGGGAGGATGCCCTGATGATCGAAGCCCTTGGGATTGCGATGACCATGTACCTGATCGCCGAACTGAATTACCAGGCCGACATGATGCTGATCGTCTCGGCGGTCATCATCGCATTCGGGTTTGGGTATTTCTCCTACCGGACCCGGACCGCCGATGTCAGCGGTCTTTTTTCAGGCGCACTGATCGGGCTCATCCTGATTGTATTCGCAGATATTCGGTGGTTTCTGGTCATGCTCGCTTTCTTTATTCTCGGGTCGGTCAGCACCCGCTACCGGTATGACGACAAGGAGGAGATGGGAGTGGAACAGACGCACGGGGGAGCCAGGGGATATCTGAATGTGTTCTCCAACGGCAGCGTTTCGGCGGCGGCGGCCGTCCTCTGGGGTGTTACCTTACATCCGCTCTGTGCTGCCCTGTTTGTCGGGAGCGTTGCAACCGCTGCAGCAGATACCATGGCAAGCGAGATCGGGGTAACCGGGGGGAGCCGTACCTGATCACCACATTCTCCCGGGTTCCGGCAGGGACAAACGGGGGGGTGACGGTTCTTGGAGAAACGGTTGCCTTTGCCGGTGCCTTCATCATCTCGGTCATCGCGTTTTTGCTCGGCGTTATTCCACTCCCCTTCATTGCAGCAGGAACCCTTGCCGGTTTCATCGGTACAAATATCGACAGTGTTGTCGGTGCGGTGCTCGAAAACAAGGGGATATTTGGGAATGCCGGCACAAACCTTGTGGCGACCGCAGGGGGAGGAATCTCCGGCCTCCTCCTGGCTATGCTCATTTAATACTTATACCAGCGCCCCTTGCTGTCATATTCGCCCTGCTGCTGATCGGGGACCTGGGGCTCTGGCTCTCCTCCCGCATAGTCCCGATAAAAGCAGGCCTTGAACGCATACAGGAGGGAGAAGACGATTGCGATGCCGGCAAAGAAGATCAACGCGGTGATCACGATGCCGTCCAGACCGAGCAGCTCGTTGAACTGTCCAGGGGTAAACGTCTGCATCTCTTCAGGTGTGAGGGTGGAGATCGGTACAAGCCGATTGTAAAGGGACACGGTCCAGGCGAGCAGGGTTACCAGCGAGAGTGCTCCCCCCACCACGAGAGAGGTGAGGTAAAAAACAACGCAGGAATGCGTGTTGCGGAGCACGAATTCCACGCTCCTCCTGACGGATTCAAACACGGTCTTCCCCTCAAGGATGGCAGCGGTATCATAAAAGAGGGTGAAGAAGAGGATGGAGAGCCCGCAGGTCAGCACCATGAATACCAGTGCCCCTCCTCCGATACCAAGAGCGAGCAGGGGGAGCGCGAGGAGAGAGATGGTGAGGAGTATGGCAAAGAGAATCAGGAGGGAGGGGAGGAGCACACGGAAATATCCTGCTATTCCCCCTGCGACAAACGAACGAATGCCGGTATCGCCGGATTTCACCATGCCGAGCAGTCCTGCCATGAAAAACGGTATTAGAAGAAGCAGTACCGATGAGGAGGCGTTCTGCGATAAATATCCCGAGATAATACTGCAGGATAAGAAAAGAGGCTGCAACACCGCCGAGCGCAATGCCCGGAAGCCATGCTGCGGGGGAACGCAGAAGGCTGATTGCCGAACGGAGCGATGCACTTACCATGGTTACCGGGTCCTTGGCATAGCCACGATCTCCCTGACCTGGAGGTCAAAAAAAGAGGCGGTGTGGGAGGGCCTGATCACGCATACTGTATCGGCACCGGAGTATGTACCTCCGCACGCAATGACCTCTTCGTTGATATCCACTGCACCCTGGTCGGCGGCGATCAGGACACATTCGACGGCGACTTTGAGCCCGACCGCAATGATCCGCCTCAGGGCTTCAGCAACTGCCTCGGTCCTCGATCCGCCTCCGACTCGCGGTGAACGGGACAACGATCGCTCGAGACCCGAGAGGGCATGGGTACCGGTGATGACCAGGACCCCTTCCGCACGGAGCCCGGCTGCGGTTTCCGGCGAGAATTCCCATATCCCGGGTTGGGAGAACCCGACCACGTGGGTGACCACAATAAGGGAAAGTCCGGTCCCCTTCAAAGCGGCAGCAAAGGTCCTGGCCGTCTCACCCGAGGTGCTTGCGACTACTACCTTGCTGAGCGAAAGCGCCTCTGCTCTCTCTGCTGCAAACCGTGCACAGTCCGCAGTGTTCGCCGGGCCCGGAGCATCAAAATAATACGTGTTTCGGGCGGTAAATGACATAATAACAGATTAATTAGGTAGTATCACTTAAAGGAAATTGCTATGATAACGCTTGCACTGGCGGGAAAGCCAAACTGCGGTAAATCTACGTTTTTCAGGGCTGCGACCCTCGCCCCTGCAGAGATCGCCAATTACCCGTTCACCACGATCGATGCCAATTTCGGGGTCGCTTTCACGCGGACACGCTGCCCCTGCAAAAGTCTGCACATTCCCTGCGGGAGCTGCCTTGACGGAGTCCGGTATGTCCCGGTCAATCTCGTGGATGTTGCCGGGCTTGTCCCTGACGCCCACAAGGGCAGGGGCCTTGGCAACCAGTTTCTCGATAACCTGAGGCAGGCGGATGCGATCCTCCATATCGTCGATGCCAGCGGTTCTGCTGACAGCGAGGGAAACCCTGTCGATATCGGAAGCCATGACCCGAAGAAGGATGTGCTCTTCCTCGATTATGAAATGACGATGTGGATTTATGGGATTGTAGACAAGCACTGGGCCAAGCTCCAGCGCCAGGCGCAGTCCAAGACAAACCTGCTTCATAAAGGAATCTCGGAAGTGCTGACCGGACTTGGTATCACTCCTGAAGACGTGAGGGATGCCGAAGAGACGGCGGGAATCGACCTGGCCCATGCGGATGCCGATGCCCTCATCAGGTTCTGCAGGGAGATATCGAGGATCAGCAAGCCGATGGTCCCTGTCGGCAATAAAGTGGACCAGGCGCCTCAATCCCTTGTTGATGCCCTGAAGAGTGACGGGTTCCTGTTTGCCTCGGCTGCCGGGGAACTTGCCCTGAGAAACGCAGCCCAGGCAAAGATCGTCAGGTATCTTCCGGGCGACCCCGGATTTTCCCTCGTGAATGAACAGGCCCTCTCAGCCCCCCAGAAGGCAGGCCTTGGCAAAATCGCCGAGGTCATGCAGAAATATGGGGGGACCGGGGTGCAGCAGGCAATCGATCATGCCATACGCCATGTTCTTGGGCTGATCGTGGTCTTTCCGGTGGAAGACGAGCACAAGTTCTCCGACAGCAAAGGGCGGGTCCTCCCCGATGCATTCCTGATGAAGAAGGGATCTACCCCGCGTGATCTCGCGTTCATGGTCCACACCGATATCGGCAAAGGGTTCCTGTATGCGGTGGATGCCAGGACCAAGATGCGGGTGAAGGATACCCACGAGCTCCATGAAGGCGATGTGATCCGTATTGTCAGCACGGCAAAATGATCCCGGTGCCTGCGTCCACACCACAAAATCACTCTCGTGGTCGTCGATGCAGGGGATCGGACTACGAACATAGGTGGGAGAATAGGATGCACCTGATAAAAAAACCCATTCCTCGCGTCAGACATGGTTTTTTCCGAATTTATGGATAATTCTCCGTTTTTTTTGAGATAGTTTTATATACTCATATTCATCACCTCATTATTATATGGGTGGAGAGGTCTTTCAGGCCCAGGTTATCAAAAATTTCTTTGAAACCATCACCGGCACGATCGGAACCTGTCACGCATCTACCTGTGCGTGATCAGCCTTGCAAAGCTCCGGATGGAGAACCCGGAGAAGGTCTCGTTTCTCGTGGACCAGATCCGGAAAAGCAAACAGCAGCGCGAGCTTTCCGTGGACATCCTTGATTATATGTGCGATGCGGCTCTCCAGCTTGACATGACCTCGGTCCAGACTGCATTCGGTGCGAAAACCATTGGCGAAGTCATGCAGGACTTCAACGGCATCAGCCTTGACACCCTCTGATCCGGAACTACCCTTTTTTCCATAAAACCGTATGTATGGTGGTCTGCAATGGCCTGTGCCTGTACCTCACGGCATTTCAGCCCTGATGAAAAGGAATTACGGCACCTTGCCCTTTCCCTGCCGTACGGATAAAAAGAATACAATCCGGGGTCAGAGCCCAAGGGGTTCCTTGTACGGACTCAGCATCTGCAGGATAAAATTCTGGTGTTCGTCAAGCATCTGGCCGTCATCCGGAGAGTACAGGTAGGCAACGGCATAACAGAGCAGGATCGCATTGTCAAGGGCGAAGTCCTCGATGTTATCGATCAACTCGGGAGGAAGATTTACTGCAAGGTAGGGTCCCTCGTCCGGGCTGAACGTTAGGGGAGAGTATTCCCTGACTTCAAACTTGTCCAGGTTTACTGCACGGTCGCGTAGGATGGAGAGGGCTTTTTTCAGTGCGGCAATGGGGGCCTCTCCCTCGAGCCTGGAGATGGCATAGTCTGCACTGGTGATAGTGTTTGGGTACAGTCCGAACTTGAAGGAGAGCACGGCAGCAGCGATATCGTGGGCGATCCTGCGATCGATGCCACGGTACAGGGGTTTGATGCGGTCCATATAGGCATACAGGTACTTTTCCATTGGTTCCTCTCATCTCTCTTTTAACCATTGGAGAGAATCCCATAAATTAGTTTCATTAGCATCTCCATCCCTTTCTCCATACGGTTAAAACCGATCGGGTAAAACACACTCATATGAAGGTGTGTATCATGTGCGGGGGGGAAGGCACCCGGCTCCGCCCCCTCACGTTTGATCGGCCAAAACCCTGTATCCCGATTGTCAACCGCCCCTCGATCGAGCATCTCGTCTCCCATCTCTCCAACCTCGGTTTTTCCGAGATCATTATCACGCTCGGCTACATGGGCAGCCTGATCGAAACGGCGCTCGGGGACGGTTCTCTTTTCGGGGTCGATATCACGTACGTGCATGAATCGACGAAGCTTGGAACGGCAGGAAGCGTGAAAAACGCCCAGGAATACCTTGACGGCCAGGATTTTCTCGTGGTGGGAGGGGACCACGTGACCGACATCAACCTTCTCGAATTTTACCGGGTGCATATGAAGGAGCGGCCGGTGGTGTCGATCGGCCTCATCAGTATCGATGAGCCGTCAGAGTACGGAATCGCCGAGATAGACGTAAACTACCGGATCCAGCGGTTCCGGGAAAAGCCGGGGCCCGGGGAGATCTTTTCAAACCTCGCCAGTACCCGGGATATATGTCTGCAGGCCCGATATATTCTCATGGATTCCCCGCGGGACGAAATTCGATTTCGCCCGTGACCTTTTTCCGCTCCTGATGGGGAAGGGCTATGAGCTGAAGGGGTGGCTCGCCCGTGGCCACTGGACCGATGTCGGGAGTCCCGCATCCCTCCGCCAGGCAGAGCGGTGGAAACTCGATGATATTCCCTATACCAGCATCAGGGGAGGTATCTCGATCTCGGGAGGGCATATCCTTGGCCCCGTGGTGATCGGCGACTCGGTCTCTATAGGGAAAAACTGCCATATCATAGGGCCGGCATCGATCGGAGAAGGGACGACGTTTGGGGATGAAGTCCTTATCGGACCGTATACCAGCATCGGGGAGCACTGCACGGTCAGGCCTGGAGCAAAGATCTTCTCTTCATCGGTGTTCAACCATGTGGTCATCGGTAAAAACAGCACGGTCAGCGGGAGTATTATCGACAACGATACTGTTATTGGCGACAATTGCAGCCTCGAGCATGATACCGTGATCGGGCCGAGAGTGGTTATCGGGAACAGGGCGGTTATCCACTCAAAGACCCGGTTATGGCCCGAGGTGGTGGTACCCGATGACACCATCGTAAAAGAGCACCTTCTGAATGAGAAATACGATGGCAGATGCGAAGGGTCCTGAAAGGGGTGCGGGAAAACTGGATCCCTAAAACCAGTGATGCCGTGAGCAAAGCCAATATCGTCTCTGTTGTCCTGTACGGGAAGACAGGGGCCCCAAACAGTGGTGATGCCTGCAAAGGCGCCCCTTCACCCCCGGTCCTTATGCTCTCCGCACCAGTCGGTGCGTGATGGCGACAAGGGGATGGCGGGCATAGTCAAGGACCTGGATATCATCGATGTTTTTCAGGTTCATCGCTTTTGCGGTCCGCTCCATGCCAAGTTCGAGATCCTCGTTCACTTCGATGACATACGCATCAAGGGATTTTATTCCAAGTTTTTTTGCCGCTATTGCCCGGTGGTGCCCGTCCACAAGGATCAGTTTTCCCGGCCGGCGGATCACAATCAGGGGTTCGGCAAGCCCCTTCCGTATCTCGTACATCCGCCCCTCCAGTTCATCTTCGTATATCTTTGACTGGGTCGGGATGAGCTGATCGATAGGGACAACCTCCCGCTTCAGTTCAGGATTGATGCCGTGCAGCTTGTTCAGGGTGGTGATAAAATTGAAGACTTTTTCGGGGGATACATGCTCGATCTGGGATCGTATCACGTCCGTATTCGAGATGATCCCGAGGAGCCGGTTGTTCTGGTCGACGACCGGGAGCTTCTGGATCCCTGACCTGAAGATGACCCGGGCTGCATCGTTGATGCTCATATCCGGGTCTGCGACGATCAGGTGCTGGGACATCACCTTTTCAACCGGGGTTGCGGGCGGGACGAAGAGCAGGTCCCGGGCAGAGATATACCCTGCCACTTCTCTGTCATTGATGACAGGAAACCCGTCATGCCCGGTCTTCTGGATCTTCTCCATGACCTCGCGGACAGAGGCATGCACGTCGATCGTGACGACGTCATAGGTCATGTAGTCCCTGACCTTTTTCTTGTCCATCGCTTGGTACATTCCGGTTCAGAGTACTTCAAAGCATCGGAAAAAAAAGAGGAATGTGCTGTTTTTTTACTCCACCGAGATCGCTGATCCGCGTTTTATCGGACTCTTTTTCATCCGGATCTCAAGGACCCCGTTTGTAAAGGTTGCCGATGCACCTTCATCGGTGACTTCCTGCGGGAGGGGGACGGTCCGGCTCATGGTACCGGTTATCCGTTCCCGCATGAAGTACCCTTCCGTGTTCTCCTCTTTTTCGGCATCCCGATCAGCCCGGATCTCGAGGACTCTCGGGTTTACAAGGGATACAGAGACGTCTTTTTTCTCTGAACCGGGGAGGTCGGCCACGACGATGATCTCATCGTCGTGGTCCCGAATGTCGACACGGAACTCACCCCGCAATGCCGGCATCATCCGGTCGGTGATCCCCCCGGGAGGGAGGAGCCGGCCGGTGGGCCCAAAGAACCTGTTCTCCATCTCGCTCATCATCTCATCGAAGTCACGCCAGGTCCATCCGAATGGATCTCTCCTGTTGTACATTGCTCTGGAACCTCCTACCTACCCCTACTAGGGCGGACTACCTTTAGGTTAATAATTATAGTATATAATATTTCTGCTCTTTGCAGTGAAAAGAATGGAATGTTTATCTCCCCAAAAATCCACCTGAAATGAATGAAACCAGATAAAAAAGGGAAACCTTCAAAAAAGCAGAGTGAATCAACTCGCTCATGGACGAAGATCCTTATTGTACTCGGTTGCATCGTATTTGCAGTGGCAATGATAGGAAGCATAATGACGCCGAGCTCGATCGAGTCTTTTTTTAAAAAGCCTGCACAGTCCGGGGATACCGCGGTTGTCGACATCACACTGAGAGATGCATTGGGGCGTCCGGTATTCACCACCAACGAAAATGTCTACAGCCAGGCAGTTGAGAAAAAGCAGGCCATCTGGAAGGCCAATTATCTCACATTGACAGTAAATGAAACGACAGATACCCTGGTCCAACCGGTCTCTTCCAGCATTGAAGGTCTTGAAAACGAGTATTTTGCCTTGCTAGGGCCGGAAATGAACCAGGTAACGGAAAATCTGGTCGGGATGAAGGAGAAGAGCACAAAGCAGATCAAATTCGTTGAAATTCCCCAGTTCCGGAACGTGACCTACAAAGAAGACTTTGAGAGTATGGGGGGAAATTTTTCCGGAGTGATCGATAATCAGCAGATGGTTTTAGGATTTACCATGCCCTCGATGATTTCTGATGGAGACAACAGTACCCCCCAATATGCGCTTCGAACAGTACTTCTGAGCAATAAAACCAGCGATACTATCACCATCGATTACGGGTACAAAACCGCGGATATCAACCTGCTGCAGTTGACCAGCAGGCACCTGAAGACCAAGGAGAATATTTATCGACACCACGATCCCCTTTTTTACTGTATGCTTCAGGTGATAGCGTTCTTCCAGGACGGCTGCATGGCCTGCCAGGAGCAGGAACCGGTAAACCGGGAGGTCGAGGCATCACTCGGGATCCATATCGATCGGATCAACCCTCTGAAAGAGAGAAAGTATATCGAAGAATACCATCTCCAGGTGACGCCGACAATTCTCATCATAAAAGAGGGCAAGGTGGCCAAGCGGTTCGAAGGCGTTGTGCACCGTGAACAGCTCGAGGACGCGATCAGGAAATGCCTATAACGGGTAGCCGTATACCCTTTTTATCTTCCGTGCAATCCCTTTCTGCCCTACGTGACGCAATGCTGCACCGTCCCGCATCTTCATATGGGCGATGCGGAACCGGCGGTTCCCGACCCGGTATACCTCTCCCACCACGAAAGGTTCTTCTCCGCTGACCCTGATGACGAGCGGGACAGTCGCTCTCCCGTCATGCACCGAGACCCGGACCAGCACCTCCTCGATTTTCCGGCTCCAGAGTGCCGTGATGTCCTTTGCACGGGCTTTTCGTACCCTCGAGCTGGCCGCGTTCGACAGCCGTGATCTCGACTCCGATATACTCCTCCCCGCAGGCAGCGACATGGTGATCACCGACCTGGCAGGGTTCATCGGGAAACAGCTCGATTCGGCAGATCCGCGACGTGTCCTCTTCCGATACGATGGTCTTTACCAGAAGCGGAGGCTGCTCTTTTTCCCGGGGTATCTGGTGGACCGAACCGCATACCGTGCACTGGACGCGAGTCTGGCGGGACTGTGCCAGGACCGTATGCTCCTCTATCCGCCTGCAATCAGGACAATATACTCTCAGTTCCATCATCAACAGCCGGTGTACGTGTGCCACCTGCTCTCATATTAGCATTGGGGAGGCCGGGAGGCATTATCAGGGTGCATGTGCCATTTTTGGATAATCACGACAGGGGTCCCGCATGAAGAGAACAGAGACGATACGGTGCCATGGTCATCCGAATGTAGTCTCGGGTCACCCCACCACATTTGAGATCACAAAGGAAGAGCACCTCACCTTCAAAGGAGACTGTATCATTGCAGTCGGCGCAGACAAAAGCGCAGCCGATCTCTCCCCAGGATTCAAAGCAGTCCTCTCCCGTGATGATGCCGTCCTTTGCACAAGGCTTACCTGCGGGGATATCTCGGTCGTCGTCACATCTTCCGGTTCTGCGGGTCTTGTCCTCGACCATCCTGCCGATATGGTCTGGCGGAGGAGCAGGTATGTATGTGGCAGGACGGTCGGGATAGGGACCGACCGGACGGCACGGACGCTCCCAAGGGAGCTGGTAGACTGCCTCAGGTCCGGCCGGGAACTCATTGTAGAGATGACGGTGACCACCAATGGATGAGGGCACGGAGCGGCAGGGACCCGCAAGCCCTTAATCCCTGCCAAGCATCGTCACTTTCAGTTCGGCAGAAGCAAGGAGATCCTCGCACTCCCGTATGATGACCGCGCCGCGTTCGTACAACGCGATGCTCTCATCGAGGCCTGTCTCATTGTCTTCTATCTTTTTTATGATCTCTTTCAGTTCATTCACCAGTTCTTCATAGGTCTTTGTCATGAGTCACCCTCCGGACCTGCAGGTCGAGCCTCCCCCCGCTCATCCTGGCCTGCACAAGGTCGCCTCCGGTTATTCCCCCCACGCTTTTCATCACTCTGCCGTCTTTTTCGATGATCGCATAGCCGCGCTCAAGGACCCGCATGGGGCTCCTCCCCTCCATCTTCTCTTCGATCCCCTTGAGGATCAGCCGCTGCATTCCAATCTTTGCAGAGAGTGCCCGGGCGAGCCTCTCGGCCATGACTGCGGAATCCTGCTGCCGTTCGGCAATCCAGCGCCCCATCCTTCCCGGGGACAGCCGTGACCTGAGGTCACCTATCTCGCGGGATGCCCTGTCCATTTTCCCGATAAGGTCGGCACCCAGTTTTTTTCCGTACTCAGCAAGCATCTCCGAGAGCATCACCCTGTCCTGGACCACAAGCTCGGCAGCGGCTGACGGGGTTGGCGCACGCATATCGGCCGCAAAATCGGCCAGGGTGACATCGACCTCATGCCCGACCGCGCTCACTACAGGTGTCCTGCACCGGGATATTGCGCGGACGACCTCAGGATGATTGAACGGGAACAGGTCCTCGAAACTCCCTCCTCCTCTCCCGATAATAATGACATCTGCACACCCGTCGACCCGTGCAAGGGCGGCGGCGATCTCGCTATGGGCAGATTCACCCTGGACCGCGGTAGGAGAGACGACTATCTCGACGGGATAGCGCCGGGCAATGACGGTAAGGATGTCCTGCAACACCGCACCGGTCTCTGAGGTCACCACCCCAATTTTCCTGGGGAAGCGGGGGAGAGGCCGCTTTCTCTCCTCCGAAAAAAGACCCTCGGCCGCAAGTTCGGATTTCCAGCGCTCGACAAGGAGGTGTTTTTCGCCTTCGCCGGTTCGCCTGAGGTCCCGCACGATGAACTGGTATTTTCCCTGCGGTGCATAGTGACTGATCGACCCGAATGCAATGACGTCCATCCCGTCACGGAACTCTCCCCCGATCCTCCTGGCATCGGTCCGCCACATGACGCAATGGAGTACTGCCCCGCTGTTCTGCGACCGTTCGCTGAGCGAAAAGTAGCGGTGGCCTGAGACATGAGGCCGGAAATTGGTCACTTCTCCCCGGACCCAGATATCCTGCAGGCGGGCATCATCGAGAATTGACGAGATGACCGAAGCGATCTCAGAAATGGAGAAGATACCGGTGCCATGCTCCTCCCGTTCAACGATGGTCCCCTTCTCTGCGTAAGCCATCAACAACTATTATGGCACCGGCGGAATATGAAATAGGATCATGGTACGCCTTGCCGTCTCGAGCATGTTCTTCCATGAGTATGCGCTCGATGAGATCTTTGACTTCGTTGGCGAGGCGGGCCTTGACACGATGGAGTTCTGGATCGAGACCCCCTGGTTCTGGCTTCGCGGGCAGCCGATCCAGCTGCTCCAGGACTGCCTCTCAGGCCGACCGGCAATGGCGCCGCTGACGGTGCATGCCCCTATCCTTGACCTGAACCCCTGTTCTATCAACCCGAAAGTTGCGGATGTCTCGGTAGAATACACCCTTGCCGCAGTGGCACTGGCCGATCGCATCGGTGCACGGGTGGTGACCGTACATCCTGGAAGGAGGACCGCAAAACGGGTCCCGAGCGCAACGGATTTTGCGAGATTTGACCATTACCTGGCACGCCTCTCTGATGCAGCCCGGAAAAGCCGGGTGCACGTGGCGATAGAGAACATGGAGAAGAAGGTGAACTCGCTCCTCTGCACCCCGGAAGCCGTCGGGGAACTCCTTGACCGTGAACCATGGCTCTCCTTCACCCTCGACACCTCGCACGCCATGGGGGTATCCCTCCAGGAGGTTGCAGCATATATCCATCTCTGTGGAGACCGGATGAAAAATGTCCATCTCGGCAGGTCGAACGGGGGCACGATGCACCTTCCGGTCGACAACGATCCCGGGATTGCCACGATACTCCGCTGGCTCTCAGAGGCAGGGTACAAGGGGGTCATCACGTTTGAGATCGAGGACCGCACCTTCGACCACGATCTCTCAAGCGAGGAGAAGATCCTCTTTCTTGCAAAACAGGCTGCCTTCGTGCGGGAACGTCTCGAATAAACGCTGGTTTTATAAAAAGGGAATGCGATTATTGTAATAGTTTTGGCATCTATGAACCATAGAGCATCAATGGCCGCAATGGCGGCGTGGCCTCAATGATAGAGTATCTTCTGCCGGTTCTGCTCTTCATCATCTGTCTTGGGCTCTCGGCTTTTTTCTCAAGCTCCGAGATTGCCCTGGTCTCCCTGACCCGTGCAAAGGTCCGGACTCTCCTGAACGATGGCAAAAAAGGGGCAAAATCCCTCGCAACTCTCAAAGAGACGCCCAACAGGTTCCTGATCTCCATCCTGGTCGGGAACAATATTGTCAATGTCGCCGCAGCATCCCTTGCGACTGCCGTCACTATCAGCATCTTTGGGGACATCGGGGTCGGGATTGCCACCTTTGTGGTGGTGATCCTCCTCCTGGTCTTCGGAGAGATCGGCCCGAAAATGTATGCATCGAAGCACAGCGAGCAGCTCTGCCCTGTCATTTGCCACTCCCATCCTGTACCTCACCCGCATCCTCACCCCTTTGATCTGGGGTATCGAGAAGATAACAGGAAAATTCGGCGCACCCTCTTCTCTCGGCGAACCGAGTGTCACTGAAGAGGAGATCAAGGAGTGGATCGAGGTAGGAAAAGAGGAGGGGACGATCGAGCAGGAGGAGCGGGAGATGCTGTACTCCGGTACTGGAGTTTGGGGATACCAATGCCCGCGAGATCATGACCCCCCGGGTCGATGTCGCGCTGATCGAAGATACCCGGACCCTTGACCAGGCGATACAGGTGTTTAACGAGACCGGTTTTTCCCGTCTCCCTGTCTACCATGACTCGGTCGACAATATCATCGGGGTCCTGAACATCAAGGATGTCTTTTCGGCTGCGTTCTCCCTGAAAAAGGGGATCCCCATACGGGAACTGATGTATGACCCGTATTTTGTCCCCGAGACAAAAAAGATCGACGATCTGCTGAAGGAGCTGCAGCTCCGCAAGGTGCAGATTGCGATAGTCCTTGACGAGTACGGCGAGCTTCATCGGGATACTCACCGTAGAGGATATCCTCGAGGAACTCGTCGGGGACATCCTTGATGAATTCGACCGCGAGGAACCGGAGATACAGAAAACCGGCGAGGGGATCTTCCTTGTGGATGCAAAGCTCTGGGTTGAAGACCTGAATGATGAGCTTGACATCAGTCTGCCGGTCCATGAATCATACGAAACCATCGGTGGGCTACTGATCGAGCGGCTCGGCCATATCCCCCACCCCGGGGAGACGGTGCATATTGCAGAAAGCCATGTCACCCTGGTGGTCATGCAGATGCTCTCACGCCGGATAGTCAAGGTCAAGCTGATCCTCAATTCCCCTCAAAAGAACGATTCCAAGGAGCCGTGATGCAGGGGAAACGTATTGCAGTGCTTGCATCGGGCCGGGGATCCAATTTCCAGGCAATCATCGATTCCATCACCAGCCGGGAGATACCTGCCACCTGCTGCGGGCTTATCACCGACAACCCGGATGCGTATGCAACAGAGCGGGCAAGGCAGGCAGGGATACCGGTCTTTGTCGTGGAATACGGGGCATATCCGGCAAAAGAGGCATATGAACGGGCACTATGCAGGGTGATGACGGATCTTTCTGCGGATCTCTACATACTGGCCGGGTACATGCGGATCCTTGGACACGGCATCGTGAAGACCTTCCATGGGCGGCTCATAAATATTCACCCTGCCCTCCTCCCTGCATTTCCCGGGCTCCATGCCCAGCGGCAGGCTATCGCATACGGGGTAAAGGTTTCCGGCTGCACGGTGCATTTTGTCGACGAGGAGATGGATTCCGGCCCGGTGATCGTCCAGGTATGTGTCCGCGTGGAAGAGGATGATGATGAAGATTCGCTCGCTGCGCGCATCCTTGCAATCGAGCACCGCTGCCTCCCTCTGGCCATCCGTCTCTTCTGCGAGGATCGGCTCATTGTGGAAGGGAGACGGGTCCGGATTCTTTCCGGCAGCACTCCCTCCAGTGGACGCTGAACGGCCCTCTCTTGCGCTGCATAAAGCAGCTCCTTCCTGCACTGCGGATCACCATGATAACCTCTTGCAGCAACAGGTACAGGAATCACACGATCTGGAACAGGAATGAGGACATCCTTATGCGCACCCCGCCCCCCCGGTCAAAAAAGATAGCAAAGGAGAGGATCTCGGTCCTCTTTTGCCGGGCGGCGGAGTTCTTCGTCAGTCGATCCCCCCACCAGCGACAGGTGTGTGGCGCTGGCACGGAAGATCTCGATGCGCCACAGGGTGAGGATCGACCGGGCCCATAAAAGGCAGTTCTGCCGGCACTGCTACCGGTTTCTTGTGCCGGGGGAGAATGTGAGGGTGAGGATTGCACGGGGAAAGGTTGTCATGACCTGCCTCTCGTGCGGGCGACAGATGCGGATTATGGTGAAGAAGAGGCATGAAGGAAGAGAAGAATAACTACCTGATGCAGGATCTCCGTCCGACTGTCTGGATCGGCAAGCAGGGGTGCGGCGACACCATCATCCAGGAGATCCGGGACCAGCTGAAGAAGCGGACCGCAGTCAAGATAAAATGGCTCCAGAATACTGAAGTTGACCCCGAAGAAGTTGCGGCACGGGCCGGGGCGCTCCTCCTGGACGTCCGGGGCAGGACCATGGTGCTCGCCCGGCGTCAGAAAAAATAAAGGGGTCTCTTTTTCCTCCTGCGGCGTAATCCTGCTAGAAATATATAAAAGTATTATGAACCAATATGTAAAGACTGTTATATCAATTCGGTGACAGTGAGGTTATCAGAGGATGACAACGGTATACGATATCCCGGCCGATCGCTACATTCGCTCTCTCGCAGAGGAATTGAAGAAGAAGCCGGAGATCACTCCCCCTGAGTGGTCGCTTTTTGCCAAGACCGGGGTACACAAGGAGATGCCTCCGGAAGACCCCGAATGGTGGTTTGTACGGGTCGCATCCATAATGCGCCGGGTCTACATCGACGGACCGATCGGCGTCGAGAGGATGAGAACGTTTTATGGCGGCGGCAAGAACCGCGGTTCCCGGCCGACCAGGTTCCGCAAGGGAAGCGGGTCCATCCTCCGGAAATCGCTCCAGCAGCTCGAATCTGCAGGACTCATCGTCCACGACAAGACCGGGCGGAGGGTCTCACCCAAGGGAATGTCCTTCATGGACAACCTTGCACAGAGCATGCTGCAACAGGCAGAAACAACTGCCTGAAACCGCGGGAGGCACCATGGGAGACGACGAGCTGGCTGAAATCCGGAGAAGGAGAATGACCCAGATGCAGCAACAGGCAGGAGACCAGCAGGAGGAGATGGAGCGGCAGAAACAGGCAGAGGCCCAGCTGCACATGGTCCTCCTGCAGATCCTCGAACCTGCAGCACGGGAGCGGCTCAATGCCATCAGGCTGACCCGCCCGGATTTTGCGAGAGCGGTTGAGCAGCAGCTTGTGCTCCTTGCCCAGAGCGGGCGTCTCAAACAGAAGATCACGGATGAGCAGTTGAAAGCCCTGCTCCAGCAGCTCCAACCGGCCAGGAAGGAATTCACCATCCGAAGGAAAGGATGAAGGCGGGGGTGCTCTTCTCTGGCGGAAAGGACAGTGCCCTTGCAGCCCTTCTCCTCTCCCGCGATTACGAGGTCGAGCTGAACACCTTCGTTTTCTCCTCCGGGGACGAGACCGGCGGGGTCGAGAATGCGGCCCGGGCAGCAGGTCTCCCCTGGAAGCGGAGGATCTTCGGGGAGGGCTTTTTGGAAGAGGTCGTTGCAATGATCATCGCATGCGGGTACCCGAATGATGCACTCCAGCAGGTCCATCGACAGGCTATCGAGGTGCTGTCCCATGAGTATCAGGTTGTGGCAGATGGCACACGCATGGATGACCGCGTTCCAAAGCTCTCGCGGGACGAGGTGCGGCGCTTCCAGAACAGGACCGGGTGCTCCTATCTGCGGCCGCTCCTCGGCTACGGGAAAAAAGAGGTGGAACGGCTGGCAAAACGGCACTTTATCATGGAGAACGGGCAGACCGGCCAGATACAAAACGGTGACTATGAACGCGGGTTACGGGGTGGAATTGCAGCACGGGGCCTGGATCCCCTGGCATTTTTCCCCCCGGATCATGAGCAGTCACTGGTTCTCTCCCGGGCACAACCAGGAAAAGAGGTGAAAAGAGTATGAGTAGATCCACAAAAGGTTTCAAGATACGACTCGCAAAGGCGTGTGAACAGAACAGGCGGGTTCCGCAATGGGTGATGCTCCGTACAAAGCGTGCAGTGGTCGCCCACCCGCGCAGGCGCAACTGGAGACGGAGCGCCCTGAAGGTGTAAAGAAAATGGCAGAAAAGACGCAGGAACAGATATACATCATCCCCCTTCGCGATGCACGTCGTGCCCCGCGGTGGAAGAAGAGCCACACGGCGATGAAGGATATACGGAAATACCTCGAAAAGCACCTGAAGAGCACCGATGTAAAGCTTGACAGGAGCATCAACGAGAAGATCTGGGGCAGGGGAGCAGAGCACCCTCCATCCCGGGTGCGTGTCCGCGCCATGAAGTTTGACGACGGGCAGGTCCAGGCTGAACTTGCCGAGGAATGATATGGAAAAAACGATCTCGTTGAACGGTGATTCAAATATCGGCGTATTTGCCAGGGTTTTTGATGACATCGCCGTGGTCCCTCCCTCCTCGCCCGAAGAGTTCCGGGAAGCACTCTCCGGAATATTCGGTGTGGAGATAGTGGAGACCCCCCTCCAGGGGAGCGGGATCATCGGGGCCCTTCTTGCAGGAAACCGGCACGGCTTCGTGGTGAGCGGTTTTGCAGACAAGAGCGAGATCGCAACGCTTTCTGAATACCGGGAGCTCTGCCTGCTTGAGCATACCATGAATGCTGCCGGCAATATCATCCTTGCCAATGATTCCCTTGCCCTTGTCCACCCTGATATGCCCGACCAGATGGCAGAGGATATTGGAGAAATTTTAAAGACTCCCGTCCACCGGATCACCTTTGCAGGGATAAAGACCGTCGGTATGGCAGCGGTTGCCTCCAACCGGGGGTTCATGGTGCATCCCCGCACGTCAAGAAACGAACTGGCCCTCCTTGAGAGCCTGACGGATCTCCCGATCGGGACCGGGTCGGTGAACATGGGGAGCGGCCTTGTCGGGACCGGGCTCCTCGCGAACTCGCGGGGATACGTCGCCGGGCTCGAAACCACAGGGTTCGAACTTGGAAGAATTGAAGATATATTTGGATTTCTGGAGAGATGACTGATGCAAAACATGAAATTTGAAGTGAAGGGCACCTTCATGATAGGGGATGCATGGCACCCCTACTGCAAGGTGATCGAGGCGCCCAACGCAGCACAGGCAAAAGAGCGAACCTTCACGGTATTTGGGAGCAAGCACAACCTGAAAAGAAGGTATATCACCGTAAATACCATTGATCCTGTGAATGGTGAATAACGTGGACCGCGTGGACCCGCGGGAGATCCAGTCCCTTCAGACTGTATCTGAATGAATACCGGCAGCAGGCCGAGATCTTTACGCAGCAGCTCTCGCTTCTTGAGGAGGGCAGGATGGAGGCGATTGCCGCCATTGAGGCACTTGAAGGTGCAGCAGCAGCGCCCGACAGTGTCGTCCTTCTCCAGATCGGGGGCGGGGTGAGTGTCCGTGCCCGCATCCTTGACCCGGACCGTGTCCTCCTGAACATCGGGTCAGAAGTGATCGTTGAGCGATCGAATACGGCTGCACGGGATTATCTGAAAGACCGCATCACCGAGATGGAGGCTTCGGCAAAAAAAGTCGCCGAGACGCTCGACCGGCTCAGGGGGCAGATGAACGATATCGCCCGCAGGATAGAGCTTGGCTACCAGCAGGCACAGATGGCGCAGATGCAGCCGGTGCCTGGTCCGATGCAAGGGGACGACGAGTAACCGGGGAGAACAATTCGGGTATGTTCGAAGGGCTCCGTGCACGGCTCCAAAAAGTCCAGGGAGGGCTTTCCGAGAGTATCGAATCTGCATCCGGAAAAGAGGGGACTCCTGTTGCGGCTCCGGCTCCGGAAAAAGAGAGGGATGTCACCTTACTTGGAAAAGTAAAAGTCCTCATCACCGAACGTGAACTCCTGATCGACGAGAAGGACATCAAAGAGCCGCTCTTTGAGCTCGAGATGGTCCTTCTCGAAAACGATGTAGCCCTCCCTGTCACCGAAGAGATCATCAGCCATATCAGGAAGGACCTTGCGGGAAGCCGGAGGAAAATCGGTGAACCTGTCGATACCATCGTCGCCGCAGCGCTCCGGAACGCCCTCCTCGATGTACTCGGGCAGGGGTTCGACCTGATCGCGTATATCAGGTCTCACGAAAGGCCGGTCAAGATACTCTTTACCGGTGTCAACGGCACAGGGAAGACCACCACGGTTGCCAAGGTAGGCTCCTACCTGAAGAAGAACGGGTTTTCCGTGGTCATCGGAGCGGGAGATACCTTTCGTGCCGGCGCCCTTGAACAGATCGATGTCCATGCACAGCGCCTCGGCATAAAAATCATACAGCACCAGGCCGGGGGCGACCCATCCGCGGTCCTCTATGACGCGGTCCAGTATGCAGAGGCGCACCAGGTCGATGCCGTTCTTGCCGATACCGCCGGAAGGTTTCATAACCGGGTGAACCTCATGAACCAGCTCGACAAGATACGACGGGTCATGAAACCTGACCTGATCGTGTATGTGGATGAAGCGGTTGCAGGAAACGATGCCGTGGTGCGGGCGCACGAGTTTGAAAAAGCGGTCGGTGCAGATGCCGTGGTCCTTACAAAGGCAGACATGGACCAGAAAGGCGGTGCCGCAATATCGATTGCCCATACCATAGGAAAACCACTGATGTTTCTTGGCACCGGGCAGGGATATGACGACCTGACGCCATTTACTCCCGATCTGGTGGTAGGGGAACTTCTTTCCGGGGATGCCTGATGATCGATCGGCTTGGGACCTCACTCAAGGACGCACTGAAGAAACTGGCAGGAAAGACCGTTGTCGACCGGGCAGCGGTGGAAGAGCTGGTAAAGGACCTCCAGCGGGCACTCCTCCAGGCCGATGTGAACGTCAAGCTCGTGATGCAGCTCTCGCAGGCCATCAAGACACGGTCACTTGAGGAAGAGCCGCCAAAGGGGATGTCCGTACGGGAGCATGTCCTGCGGATTGTCTACCAGGAACTGGTCAGGCTCGTCGGAGCTTCGGGAGAGGTGAAGCTCCAGCCGCAGCGGATCCTGATGGCCGGGCTCCAGGGGAGCGGAAAGACCACCACCACGGCAAAGCTGGCACGGTATTTCCAGAGAAAGGGGCTGAAGACTGCAGTCATCTGTGCGGATACGTTCAGGCCCGGCGCCTATGACCAGCTCAGCACCTTATGTGCGAAAATAAACGTTCCGTGTTTCGGTGACCCGAACGCACAGGATGCCCGGATCATCGTGAAGGAAGGCCTGAAAACGCTCGGGAATGCCGAGATCGTCATCATCGACACCCAGGGCAGGCACGCTCTCGAAGAGGATCTCATCCAGGAGATCATAGACCTGAACGTGCTCACGGAAGCGACCCACCGGTGGCTCGTGATCGATGCCGCTCTCGGGCAGCAGGCACGGGACCAGGCGAAACGGTTCCACGATGCCATAAAAATCGACGGGGTCATCATCACCAAGATGGATGGTACCGCAAAGGGTGGCGGAGCCCTCTCGGCGGTGACCGAGACCCAGTCCGGCATCGTCTTTATCGGGAGCGGCGAGACGATCGAGGAACTGGAGCGGTTTGATCCCGACAGCTTCATATCGCGGCTGCTGGGTATGGGCGATCTGAAAGCCCTCGTCGAACGGGCGCAGGAGACGGTCACCGCGGGTGCAGTCGATGTCAATGCCATGATGCGGGGCAAGTTCACGCTCCGGGACATGTACAACCGAGCTGGAAGCCCTGAACAAGATGGGGCCGCTCAAGCAGATCATGAGCATGATCCCCCTGGGCAACCTCGAGGTTCCCGGGGATGTCTACGATGTCACCAGCGCCAAGATGGCCCGGTACCGTTTCATCATGGACTCCATGACCCCAACCGAGCTCGATGATCCATCGGTGCTCTCCAGTTCCCGGGTACACAGAATTGCCACGGGTTCAGGTTCCTCTCCCGAAGAGGTCCGCGAGCTGATCAAATATTACAAGAATATGAAGCGGGCTCTCAAGGGTGTGCGGGGAGCCGGCGGAAAGTTCAACATGCAGCGGATGATGAAGCGTTTCGGCGGGATGTAGCCGGATGATACGGTTTGCCGTGCTCGGTCACCTGGCGCATACCGCAGGCGGCTTCTCCCTGAACGATATGCCCGGGGGAGCAGGGAGGATGGATATCCTCTGCCGGTGCGTGAATACCTCGCTGTTCCTGTCGCACGGCATGAGGCGTGATGTCGAAGTGTACCTGGTCCTCCTGGGGCCTCCGAATCCGCCAAAAACAGTCCTCTTCTCGGGAGAGAAAGTCCGGTACCTCAGCCCGGATGAGCGGAGTGCAGGGTCGCTGATCAAAAAGGCGCTGGACCTTCCTGCCGGGGACGAGTTCAGGGAATCCACCCCGGGGGTGTACGTCCGGAACGGGGGGCTTTCCGATCTGGTCTCGATGTACCCTTTCGCGCTCCTTGACGATTCAGGGGCCGATGTACGGAACGTGGGGGACCTCCCCGAAAACTACCTCCTGAGTGACCACCTGAACCTGACTGAAGAGGAGACCCTGCAGACCGGTGCGATGCCGGTATATTCGGTCGGTCCGAGAGCGCTTCATGCCGATCATACCATCACCGTGCTCTTGAACGAACTTGACAGGAGGGCGTGAAAGAATGGATCTCTCAGAGACGACCGACAAGGTCCTGGCCTATGGTGAGATCTGCGACCATTGCCTTGGAAGGATGGTGGGGAAACGCTCGTTCGGACTCACCAATGACCAGAGGGGGCATGCCCTCAGGGTGAGCCATGCGCTTGCCGAGAACGTGCCGTTCCGCCCGCACGAGGGGACGTGCTGGATCTGCCAGGATCTCTTCTCCCGGGTCGGTGACTGGGCAGGGAAGGTCGAAGCGGCATTGAAGGGTATCGAATATGCGACGTATCTCATCGGGACCAGGGTCCCGCCGCTCATGGCGGAGAGCGAGGAGATGGTCTGGAGCGATCTCTCCCTCCCGTCACCCGAACCCCTCAAGTCCGAGATGAACCGCGAAGTGGGAAAGGCCGTTGCTCTGCTGACCGGAAAAGAAGCCGATCTTGCGAATCCTGATGTGCTGGCCATCCTTGATCTCTCCACGGGAGAAGTCGGGATACAGGTGAACCCTGTCTTCTTTTACGGCAGGTACCGGAAACTCGAACGGGGGATCCCACAGACCCACTGGGACTGCCGGGTGTGTCGTGGGGCCGGCTGCGAGCGGTGCAATTTCACCGGGAAGATGTACCAGGATTCGGTCGAGGAGCTGATAGGGAGACCTGCGATGGAACTGTTCTCTGCGAAGGGAGCAGTGCTGCATGGAGCCGGGCGTGAGGACATCGATGCCAGGATGATCGGGACCGGCCGGCCCTTTGTGATGGAGATAGTCGGACCATCCCGCCGGACCGTTGACCTGCGGGTGCTCCAGGAGACGATCAACTCCTCGGCTTCCGGCAGGGTCGAGGTCTCTTTGGAACGCTGGACCCGGCGCGGTGAGGTGGAAACCATTAAATCGGACAAAGGGTATAAAAAATACAGGATCCTGGTCGAGATAGAAGACCCGTTGTCCTTAATTGAGCTCCGATCTGCTCTGGAAGCCCTGAAAGGGGTGACAATATACCAGCGCACCCCGCAGAGGGTCGCTCACCGCAGGGCCGATAAGATCCGTGAACGACACGCCACGGACATAGCCTGCCTTGGGCCTGAAGAGGGCGGGTACAGTATCGAGGTGACCGGGGAAGCCGGTCTCTACATAAAGGAGCTCATATCAGGGGACAATGGCAGAACCCGGCCAAGTCTTACCGAGATCCTTGGAAGACCTGCACGGGTCTTGAGGCTCGATGTGGTGCAGGTACAGAGCACCAGGGAGGAGTGAGAAACCATGGCACATCATAACGGACCAAGAAAGAAGACACGATACAAGTTCAAGAAAGAGATCAGAAAACGCGGTATCCTACCGGTCACCTTGCTCATCCAGAAGTTTGAGCCGGGGCAGAAGGTGCATGTGGTCTGCGAACCGAGCATCCAGAAGGGAATGCCGCACCGCAGGTTCCATGGAAAGACCGGGACGGTCATAGGCCAGCGGGGACGTGCCTGGCTGCTTGCCGTGAGGGATGGCGACAAGGATAAGATCGTGATCGCAAGACCACAACATCTAAAAGCACAAAGGTAAATCTCTGGAATCAGGTGATGGCATGAAGGTGAAGGCTGTTCTTAGCGAAGAGAGGGTTACCCTGTCGAATGTCCGCGAGGTCCTGAAGCAGGTTGAAGCCGAGCGTATCGCATCGCAGAAAGAGATGTCCTATGAACTTCGCAAAAGTATTGAGCATGCCAACCAGACCGCCAGGATGCCGGGGGACAAGTCCGGCGATCTCGTAAAGGAACTTCTCGCACTCGAGAAGATGAAACCTGATATCGCCTACCGTATCGCCAATATCGCACCACGGAACAGGGACGAACTCCGGGCCATTTACGCAAAGGAAAAATTTTCCCTCACGGGTGAAGAGCTCGACGCCATTGTCGGCCTCGTCTCAGCGTATCTCTGAGGTCTTTTTGATGAAGGCGGATAAAAAAGAGGTCAATGCGATAGTACTCGATATACTCCAGAGAGGGCACCCTGATGATCCCCGGCCGGTCTTCAAGCGTGAAGCGCTTGTGCAGGCAGTGGGGATCTCCCAGTTCAAACTGCTCGAACTGGTCCCGAAAGGAACCAATATCGAGATCCATGAACTGGTCTACATCGGCGAGGGCGAACGGCAGAAGATAGAGCGTGTCAAGCGGCGGATCAGCTATGACGAGCTGACCCAGACCGCAAAGATAGAACTCCCCTTCACCATCGAGCAGCTGGTACAAGAGAAGGAGCCTGAGTTCGTCCAGTTCTTCAACAAGTCCATCTCGATCACCCCGAAACTGCACATGCTTCACCTCCTCCCGGGGATAGGAAAGAACTGATGTGGGAGATCCTGACCGAACGTGAAAAGAGACCGTTCGAGAGTTTTGCCGATATCAGCCGCAGGATCAAGTCCATTCCCCATCCGGAAAAAATGGTGGTGAACCGGATCCTCGAGGAACTCCAGGACCCGGATGTGAAGTATCACGTCTTCACCTCGAAATGAGAGCGCCGAAGGACCAGCACTTCCTGACCGACAAAAATGCGGTCCGGCGTATCGCCGGCCTGGTTGATCTGGAGGACCGGCTGGTGCTCGAGATCGGCCCTGGCGAGGGTATCCTGACACGGGAGCTGCTCGACCGTGGTGCCCGGGTCAATGCCGTCGAGATCGACCCCGCCCTCGTCGAAGAACTGACCCTCTTTTTTGCAGACGAGATCGATTCCGGCAGGCTCACGATACTGCACGGCGATGCCGTGCGCTGCGAACTCCCCCCGTTCGATCTGGTGGTCTCAAACCTTCCGTATTCTGCGTCATCGAAGATCACCTTCCGGCTGATCGCAACAGGGTTTGAAGTGGCAGTGCTGATGTACCAGGAGGAGTTTGCCCGCCGGATGGCCGCCCCTGCCGGGACGCCGGAATGCGGGAGGCTCTCGATCATGGTCCAGACCTATGGGTGCGTTGAGCGCTGTTTCGACCTCCCTCCCCAGGCCTTCTCTCCGCGACCTCAGGTCAGGTCAACGGTGGTGAAGATTCACTTGCGTGGACCCCTCTTCCCTATCAGGGACGAAGCGCTGTATGCCGATGTGGTCCGGGCCCTCTTCTCCCACAGGAGGAAGACGGTGAAAAACTGCCTGCGGAGTTCTACAGGGATCCTCGATCCTGCAGTTGCAGAGAAGATGCTTGCAGCACTTCCCGAAGAGATCCTCGCCTCCCGTCCCGAGGTGCTCTATCTCGAAGACTTTGCGACGATCACGAACGTGGCAGCAGAATGACGCATCCGGAGGTCTATACGCCGGCAGAGGATACATGGCTCCTCCTCCGCGCTGCCGAAGACAGAATGCCGCGATGGCGAAAGCGTGCTTGAGATCGGGTGCGGCAGCGGTGCTGTTTCCGCTGCCCTCTCCCGGCAGGCGAACGTGCTTGCCACCGACATCAACCCCCATGCAGTATTGGTGACGCGGGAGAGGGGAATCGAGGTGGTGAGGACCGATCTCTTCTCCGGTATCTGCGGCAGGTTCGACCTGGTGCTCTTCAACCCGCCCTATCTCCCGACACAGCCCGAGGAAAGGGGGGATGACTGGCTCGAGTATGCCCTTGATGGAGGTCATGACGGCCGTGCCACCATCTCGCGGTTCCTTTCCGGGGTAGGCAGGGTGCTTGCGCCATCCGGGCGGGTCCTCCTCCTGGTATCGTCTCTTACCGGTGTTCGGGAAGTCTGCACGCTTATCGCACAGGCAGGCTTTGCGCCAGAAGTGATGATGGAGGAGCAGGTCGAGGGGGAGCTGCTGACCGTGATCAGGTTCAGCTGAAGATGGGGCTCTCCCGTAACTGTTCAGGGATACTCAGCAACAGGGAGAGAACACGGTGAAAAAATTGGTATAATACTAGTTTTACCACAAACTATGCCCTCAATTTACGATTGAAAATTATGCATATTCCAAGTTCTCAATCTTGTACACAAAAGTGACACGACACTTCGAAAGAAGGAAGAACGAATCTAATGCCCGGAGACCGCCCTATCGCATCGCGGGGGACGCCACAGCGGCGGGGGTAAGCCAAAAGCGAGACCCCCAGGAGCGTCTTTTAGAAGTGGAATCTATACTTTTGGGCTCTTCGCTATCTGGTGTCGAGATAACAGCCTCCATTCAGTCTTCCCACACAAAACAGCGAGGATGCTATTTTTGGAAAATTTCGTGGTGGAAGTGTCTCTTTCCCCCAAAAAAATTACATGAATCAGAACGATCCCACAAGTACACAAAATGAAAATTCCAGTCGCATTTCTCAATAAAAAAAGCCGCTATCCCCTTCACTTCTCTTCTGAGAGAAGGGCTCCGGCAATCGAGATGTTCTCCTTCTCAAGCTCGTGGACGAGGATGGTGACCCGCTCGATCGGGACCCCGAGCACGTTCTTCACTGCGACCGCGATCTGGGCGGCCAGCTGCTTCTTCTGTTCGTAACTCCTTCCTTTCGCCATGGTGATGGTGACAACCGGCATACAGGAGGGTTGTCATTTTTGGGTAAGAAAACTGCCGGTTTCTGCGATCGTTCGGGCCGTCCCCGAGTACTCTGCCGCGTTCCGAACCGCTGATGCAACCACTTCTACCAGGCTTTTGTCCAGTATCGCGGGAAGTATATGATCCCGTGCCGGCTTCTTGACATGCCCTGCGATGGCATGGGCGGCAGCAACCTTCATCTCATCGTTGATCCTTGTTGCATGGGCGTCGAGAGCTCCCCTGAACACCCCGGGGAACGCCAGGGCATTGTTGATCTGGTTGGGATAGTCGGAACGCCCGGTCCCCACGATCCCTGCTCCCGCCGCCTTTGCGGTCTCGGGCATGATCTCCGGGACCGGGTTTGCTATCGCAAAGATGATCGGGTCGTCGTTCATCGTCCGAACCATCGCTTCGTTGACGATGCCAGGAGCAGATACCCCGATAAAGACATCCGCTCCTTCCAGGGCTTCTGCAAGCCCGCCGGTCCTGCCCTCATGGTTGGTCTCCTCGGCGATGATGAACTTGTACTTGTTCGCATAGAGCCCTTTCCGGTTCCGGTGGATGATCCCCTGGGTGTCGCAGACGGTGATATCGCGCACTTTCTGGCAGACGTCAGGGCTGTACCCGATGCACCTGAGCAGGCGGACAATGGCATACCCGGCAGCCCCGGCCCCGCTGACGACGATGCGCAGGTCGGAAAACTCCTTTCCGGTCACCCTGCAGGAGTTCAGGAGCCCTGCGAGCACCGTGATGGCAGTCCCGTGCTGGTCGTCATGCATGACCGGGATCCCGATATCCTGCAGGGCTTCCTCGACCTCGAAGCACTTCGGGGCGGCGATGTCCTCCAGGTTGATCCCCCCGAACACCGGGGCGATGTTCCGGACCTGGTCGACGAAATCGCTCTGGTAGCTCTCAAAACAGAGGGGAAATGCATCGATCCCGGCAAACTTCTTGTAGATGAGCGCTTTTCCCTCCATGACCGGAATCGCGGCATAGCCCCCGATGTTGCCCAGCCCCAGGACTGCCGAACCGTCGGTCACGATCGCAACGGTATTTGCCTTCATCGTGTAGCGGTAGGCGAGGTCCCGGTCTTTTTCGATCGCCCTGCAGACCGCTGCGACTCCCGGGGTATACGCCAGGGCAAGGTCATGCCTCGTCTCAAGCGGGACTTTGGGATGTATCTCTATCTTTCCGCGGTAGGTTGCATGGAGCGCAAGCGACTCCTCGTAGAGCCTCTCTGTCTCGTCCGCCTCTTTCATCAGATCACCCTTTGCCATTTTTCGTGCCGTCCAATGAGTGCATCAGCGCCGGGAACATAAAAACCCTGCCGGTCCTGCCAGAAGGTACCGTGGTTTTTTCTGGAAAGCCGCCCCAGAGTAATGCCGGTTCGAGCATGATTTCACGCAGAGCGGCCTCTCTCCTCATCCCCTTCATTGTGGCATTCTGCCTCTGTGCAGGATGCAGCACGGACACGGGATCTCCTTCGGACACCGGGATTTTTCCCGGTCAATCCGCCAGTATCACAACCGGTACGGCGGGAGCCGGCACATCGGGAGCCCAGGCAACGGTAACCGCGACCATCGACGGCGATACCGTCCGCATCTCCTTTTCCGACGGCAGGACAGAGACCCTCCGCATCCTTGGCATCGATACCCCGGAAGTGACCCCGGAAGGAAACGACCCCGGAAAATTCCCGGGGGTCACGGATCGCTCCTCCCTCTCCCTCTGGGGAGAAGCAGCCGCTTCCTACACGCATGCGCAGCTGGACGGGGAGAAGGTCACGATCACGTACGACCGTGATGCCGGCACCCGGGACTCGTATGGAAGGCTGCTTGCGATGATCACGCGTGCGGATGGTACCGATTACGGCGAAGAACTTCTCAGGCAGGGGCTTGCCCGGGTCTACACCCCGGAGACATTTGCTCGGAAGGATCGCTATCTCGCGGTCCAGGAGGAGGCGAGGGATGCCCGATTGGGCGTATGGAGCGGCCAAGAACCGGCGTCCAGGGATGCCGGGCAGGTCGCGATTGCATCCGTCCACTATAATGCTGCCGGCGATGACAGTGAGAACCTGAACGACGAGTATTTCACGATCAGGAACGGCGGCACCACCACGGCGGACCTCACCTCATGGCAGGTCCGGGATTCTGACGGGTTTGTCTATACCTTCCCTTCCGTCACCCTCTCTTCACGGGAGAGCCTGAAGGTGCATACCGGGAGTGGGATGCCGTCTTCAGGGGACCTCTTCATGGGTTCTCCGGACCCTGTCCTGAACAATGATGGCGATACCATCACGCTCACCGACCGGGAAGGCAAGGAAGTCTCGTCATTCTCATGGGGCTGAATCCAGGGATACCGGGTGGGTCCATGGGTATCGGGTGTGGATCCATGGTTATCGAGAGTATCCTTGGGTATCGGGTGATCCCAATTCTGGTCCCGGGAGCACCCCCTCACGGCGAAAAGCAGGGCTGCTGCTCCCTGCCCCCACCCCAGGACATGGGTGAAAGGCCCGATCTGCTTCCGGCACACCGCAAAGGGCAGTTTCGCACCGGCCCTCTCACCAGGACAGAATGCGGAAACTTCCCTGGCTGTCCCGATTTTTCCCCACGTTCACGTTCGTGCCTGCGCAAAGGCAAACGCTATCTCCTCCCAGGCTTTTCCAAGCAGTGTCCTGTAATACCCCTGGTCGAAGCGCTTCGCGAGCCAGTCCAGTTCGACGGACCAGGTCCGGGCATCCGTCACCACGTACGCAATCTCCATCCCTGGTGCAACCCTGATTCCTGCAGCAGTGCATGCTGCGACCGCCGATGCTTCGGGGCACCGGCGCGAGTAGGTGCGCCGGCTCACCTGCCGGCGGATGGCCATGGATGAGGGCGGGGCACCGGCAAGTCCGTCTTTTGCCTCCCGATACACCCTCCTGGCCTCATCTTCAAGTGCCACCAGCTCTGCACGCGTCCCTGCCTGTTTCATTACCGAGAGGATCGATTCCTGCATCGCCCGGACGTAGGCAGGGGTATCGCCGCGCCGTGCCATGATCCCGCGGACCTTCAGCTCACCCGTGCCGAGACGCCCGTAGTAGCGGTTGTAGGCGCCAAACCCGTCCGCCATGGGGAGAAAGACGATCCAGTCATAGCAGTCGAGCGTCGTATGCAGGCCGGTCTTCTCCTCGATTTGCACCTTCAACGCCCCGGCAGGCCCCCCCTGCACCCAGAGGGAGTCCACGATGCCGTGAAGGACGCGCAAAGCCCATCTCCTCGGCACATTCCTTTGCCGCGAGCAGGATGTCACGGGCATGCCCGGTGATCTTCTCATGCACCTCGATCTGCCCGAACTTTGCATTTTTGTAGCCGGTATACCCAAAACAGGTCACCAGCATCCACTTCAGGATCGCATCGATCCCGGCATAGGAGGGATCGGACCCTTTCCGTGCCTTGCTCTCCTTCCGGAGTGCAAGAAGCGGTCCGAGCACGAGCGGCAGGAACCCCTCCCGGTCAGGATGAGCGAGCGTTTCGGGGGAGAGGTTGTATGAAACGATGATGGAGGGGTAGAGCGAAGTGAAGTCAATCTCGGATACCCGGTCATAGAGCCCGGGCACCGGCTGGAACATCATCCCCCCGCGGTCAGCTGCCTTCAGGTCGCAGAACCTGCGCACGGCCTCGGGATCGCTTTTGCGGAAGGGAACAGCAATCCCCCTCCTCACCGCCTCGTACACCTCGTATGCCGAGATCAGGGTCCCCGAGGTGAAGCGGGCGGTGAGGTTCGGGGCAAGCCCGGTGAGACGGGCGCCAAGGATGATACCGGCAAGGCCGCTCTCGCGGTAATGGAAACTCTGGGCGGTGTCGATCAGGATCCTGCCGTCCGGGATGAGGGAGCCTGCCCGGTACTCCGTCTTCCCGTACTCCAGTACCAATCGCTCTGCAAGCGTCCGGTACCTGCCGCTCCTGCTGAACGGGAGCACGATCCCCTCCTGTTCTGCGGCGGAGAGGATGCGGGGCAGCCAGAGGTCAGCGTGGGGGAACAGCACGACATGGGGGTCGATGGCCGCGACAAGGCCGGCAAGGTCGGCAAGGACGGCCGGCTCCTCCCCGCTGAGCTGTTCGCGGCGTTCGTGCACCACCCCGATGGAGCGGACAGGCTCCTTCCCAAAGGGGACGCCCCCGATATGCACCTCGATCGTCCTGAACGGGAAGGGAGGAAGGTCCAGCGAGAACCGGGACTCTCCCCCCCCGCAACAGGGTACGAGGCCCTGCTCCGCCAGGCACCGGTGGTCGGGCCGCAGGTCGACATTGTAGAGCTCGGCGGCAAACCCGGTCTGCCGCTCGATTGCCGTCGCCACCTCCCGCCCGGCCGGGATGCGGTATCCCTCGCACTCGCCATGCACGGTCCGGAACGTGCACTCCTCCGCCCCGTATGCCGATTCCAGTGCGTCGAGCAGCTCCCAGTGGGCGGCAGGGTCGGGGAGGTGCAGGTAGAAGGAGGGGGCGAAGGGGACGGTCCGGTGCCGGGTGGTCCCGCCCCGGTCAAGCTCCCAGATCTCCACCGCATCCCGGCAGCTGGTGTCAGTGATCCACATGCTCCCCCTCCCGGGCTTTCAGGATCTCGATGAAGACAGAGAAGAGGGACGCCTCCAGCGGGTCGTCGAATGCATAGAACCCCTCGCTTGCGTGCTGCCTGGCCATCAAGACGACCCTGAGCGCGGCCTCCCCCCTGGCGCCCGGGAGTGCCCGTGCCGCCTGTTCCCAGCGCCCGGTGATCTCCTGCACCCCCATGCGCACGCTGCCAAAACTCCGTCCCATCAGAACCCCTCCAGCGTGGTCTGGTCCCGCGGGAGCCCGGACGGGTGCCGCACCGGCCCGCCACGGGGTCGCCTCTGCGGCACCGGAAACACCGGCGGCGAGAGGGAGAAGAGCCGGTCTGCCCGGTCTGCCAGGAGGGAGAAGGAGGGGTCTGGGGCAGGGGCGTACAGCACGACCGCGGCATTCTGCCCGGCCCCCTTCAGTGCCTGCGCCACCTGTGGGAGGACCTCCTTCCCGGCTCCGTCGTACAGCCCGGGGTCGTGCTCGACAAAGAGGATGGTGTGGTAAGACTCCCGGAGGATGGTGAGGAGCTGGAACGCGGTGAATGCTCTCCGTATCTCGATGGTGACCGACCTGCGGTTGATCCCGGAAAGGAGCCGTGAATAGTTCCCGCTCACGAAAAGGAAGAGAAACCGCCGGAGCACCGGGTTGTCGTTGAGCCCGGCAAGCACCAGATCCTCTGGTGCAACAAGTGCGGCAAATGTCCCGGTGCGCAGGGTGACAGAGGGGTGCAGGTCGAATTCCATTGCATATACATCACCCTTTCTTTGGCTCCATAAGGCTGCAGAGCACGTGGTGTGAAAGTGGGATCGATAGGTTGAAGAGCCGGGAAAAAAGCGATTTAAAGGGCTGGATAGTAAATATATGCCCTATTTCTCGATAATAAGCGGGAGGGGTTCTGTACTTCCAGCGAATTAGAGAACCAGGGAGCGGGGTATCTTTATCCCGGCTCACCAGGCGGGGACGATTTTTCCCTCCTCGTTCACCCCTTCGGCCGGAAGGTCCGGGACGGGCAGCGCCCGGAATCGCGGTCTGCGGGAGCGGGACCGTTGATGGTGCACTCCCCTTCTTTTTCATTCTTCGCGGTGTAGAGGAAACAGTCGGCACAGGTGGGCATGGGAGAATGGTTCTCCCCGCCATCACTTGGAACTTTGCCTAACCGAAAGATAGGGTAAGAACCGCGTAGATGAAAGCGGCGCTCGCAAGGGCCATCAGCGCGATGGCCACCTTGTCCGCAATCCCGAAGGTGCGTTCCCTGAGCCGTATCCGGGCAGGCATACGGTATCCCCTGAGGTCGATCGTAAGGCCAAGGAGGGTCGCCCTGGAGAGCGAGTTTGAGACCAGCGGGATCATAACCGGGGCAACGCTCTTGATCCTTCCCACGAACCCTTCTCCGGGGTGGTATCCCCTGGCCAGTTGTGCCTCGTGGATCCGCTTCCCCTCGATCTGGAGGGTGGGGATGAACCGGAGGGCGATGATGAACATCAGTTAAATAATCCTTATTGCTCTTGATGAGAGACAAAAGAGCATGCATATACGGAAGTTCTGGATCCTGCTGACAATTCTCATTTTTATTATGATCGGTACTGCTGCAGCCCATTCCCCTTCACGGGTACAGCTGGCATACAGCGAACAAACCGGAGAAGTGGTCATGACCGTGACCCATGTGGTGGATGATCCTGCCATGCACTTTGTCGGGAAGGCAGAGATACGGAAAAACGGGGAGACGGTCACCAGCGAGACGTATACCGGGCAGCCCTCAAAGGATACGTTCACCTATCGATACCCGCTCGTCCTCAGTGCCGGGGACGAGATCGTTGCAACTGCTGAATGTAATATCGGAGGATCGGCGACAGCCCGGTATATCATGCCAGGTCCAACGGCGACTGCTCCCCAGCCTCCCGGATCAACCCCCCTCTATGTGTACCATGCAATCCTTATGGTGACCGGGATCCTCTTCATCCTGGCTGCAGGGCTTTTGCCCGTGTATGGAAAAAGTATCGCCGGATACTACCGTCTCCACATCATTACTGCGATTGTCAGGGAGCATCTCTCGTTATCCTGGCAGTGTTCCTTGTGTTTCCGGGTCCCGTACCTCTCAACAACTCCCTCATCCTTTACCGTGCATGTCTTCCTCGGATTTCTTCCTGATCCTCTCGCTCATCGCCGTGCTTCTCCTTGCCCTCATCCGGGGCCATGCGGGACCGCATAAGTCAGTCATAAGGAGTGCCCATCTCTGGGCTGGTCGCGCTTATATCGTGCTTGTTGTGATCAATATCATCATCGGGCTCTCAGCGGTTGGGATAATCTGAATATTTTTTAGAGGGGGTTCATATCGGGTATCATGCCCTATGGTGTTCGTTTCTGGTTCTTGCGTTCACTCAAATACTGCTCTTTCCGATGGCCAAATAACCAAATCCAGGAAGGTCCATTGTCTGGAAATCATAGAATTGATCCTATTCACTGCGGTAGATCTGCCAGACCGCATACAAAATCGACAGGCTTGCCGCGAGAAATATCAGCGTAAGGAATGCGGGAGCGATCCGGGCGTTGAGAAAGACGAGGAGATCGTACACAACGTAGACGCCAAAAGTGAACGCGATGAACCAGCCATATATCCTCTTTTTCTGCACGGCGAGGGCGATTCCAATGAGGCACACCAGCACTTCGATCAGGATAGAAACTGGCTGGATGAGTGAAGTGATATCCATGGGAGAACATGGATCACAGGAGGGAAAAATAGTTTATCCCGCACAAAAGTGCACATATCTGGTCCCTTGGTTCGGACATCATTTCCGGATTTCCCGTATCAGCACAGGGCTGTTCCTTTCCGTCCGGCATCAAAATATACGCCGGGGGAAACAGCGTATCCGACGCATCGCTTCCCTGTCATCGCCGGCAGGAAAAAAGAATTATTGCTGTAACTCGACCGTATGAGTCGTATTCGAGATGATAATCCCGTTCTGGACCAGTGCAACGTCAATCTGGTACGTCCCGGCACTCAGTCCCGAGCAGGAGGAACAGGACGGCATCTTGTGTTCATACGTCACGATGTTCCTGCCGGTTGAGAGATTTACGGGAATCTCATCATCCAGTTGGAATTCATCATACTTGTTCTTGATGCCGGTGATCCTGAGTGTGGTGTTGCTCATATCCCCCTGTGCACTCGCAAAGACCGTTATCGTCATGTTCTCTTTTGAATGATAGAGATCCTTATCGGTGGTGACATTGGTGATCTGTGCGGTACCTGGTCCTGTATTAAGGCACCCGGGCACTGCACACGCAGCGATCAGGACCACGATGAGAGAAAGAAGGAGAATATTCCGTCGCATAAAAAGTGGTGGTATGTACTTGGTTATTATACCATTGGCAGGGAATCCGATGAATACACCCGGTCCTTATTCTGGAGATGAGTTACTGTCCCATGGCACCATCATATTCATTTTCCCGTTGAGCTCATCAGTGGATCGTGATATCCATGGCTGGCGACCATTACATTCTCTGTCGTGAAGATCGAGAAACCTGAAGAGGTGAACGTGATCCTCGGGCACGCTCATTTCATCAAGACTGTAGAAGACCTCTACGAAGCGGTCGCCGGGGCAGTCCCCGGGGCGCAGTTCGGGCTTGCATTCTGTGAAGCATCGGCAGATTGCCTTGTCCGGGTTGAGGGGAGTGACGACGGGCTGAAGAGACTGGCTGAGAAGAACGCACTCCTCATCGGGGCAGGACATTCCTTTATCCTTTTTCTCCGTAACTGCTTCCCGATCAACGTGCTCAACACCATAAAAAACGTGCAGGAGGTCTGCACGATCTATTGTGCAACGGCCAATCCGGTCGAGGTGATCATTGCAGAGACACCCCTGGGAAGGGGAATCATGGGGGTCATCGACGGATCGTCACCGGCGGGAGTGGAAAGCCCTGATGATGTCCGGAAGCGGGTGGACCTGCTCAGGAGGTTCGGATACAAACGGGGGTAGGTGGAGGATCCCTGGTGCCAGAAAAAGGGAGAGAAACAGGAAACCGGGAACCCGGTCTGGTCCTGAGAATACTTCCTGTTTGATGTCAGGGTTCTGATATGAGGAGGGAGGGGGGATCAGATGCTCCCGGCCACAGCTTTCACGGACCCGATCAGCGCCGCGATCTTCTTCTCATCTCCGATATCCTTCCGAGTCAGTACAAACTCACCCACAATCGTCACCCCTTTCTCCTGGAGAGCCCGCCTCATGATCGGGATAGCATCCCCTGCCTTGGAACCGCAGGTCGCAAAGACCACGGCCTTCTTCCCCTGGCAATTCTTCAGGGCTCTGATCGCCCCGTTTGTGACCGGCGTTGTCTTCCAGAACCATACCGGCGTCCCTATCACGATCAGGTCCGATGAGGCGAGATCGATTTCCCCTGGATCGACAGGGTCTGCTTCTTCGCGTCTCGCCCGCATGCTCCCTGTGGTGTAGGCCGTGAGCTTGTTGTAGGGAGTCTTTGGCTTCACCTCAACCAGGTCACCGCTGCAGGCTGCCTGTATCCGTTCGGCGATCCCCCGGGTTATTCCGGAATACGAATGAAAGATGATGGTGATTTTCATGGTGTGATTTTCCATCGCGTATGCTGATATTCCTTCCGGATTTTTTGCGAATGTGCTTCGGATTCGTCCCGGCAAAAAAATTATATATACCTCGCCTTCTTCGACAACAGCGCCGGCGTATACAGCGGCCGGAAGGGCATGCCTGCGGTCTCTTCCTGCACGAGTTCGATAAGCACATCCTCGGTCATCATCTCTTTGTGCGGCTTGTTCGGCTGCGAGCTCGCCCTGACGGTTACGGTCAGGATGCCCTTGTCCATCTCGGCATCACCGATCACGACCACGTAGGGTACCCAGTCCATGGCTGCTTCCCGGACCTTCTTTCCGACACTCTCGTCCCGGTCGTCAAGGTCGGTACGGATCCCGGCGCTCCTGATCCGGCCGGCAACCTGGGTTGCCAGCGGAAGATGACGTTCTGCAACCGGGACAACCCTGACCTGGGTCGGGGAGAGCCAGAGCGGCAGCATCGGGACCTTCTGGGTGCTCGTGGTCTCGAGGATGGCGCAGATGACCCGTTCAACGCTCCCGGTCGGCGAGCAGTGAAGAATTGGCGGATGGACAACAGTGCCGTCCTGTGAATAATACTTGATATCGAACCGCTTTGCCGACTCGACATCGATCTGGACGGTCGGGTTCTCGATCGGCCGGCCCTGCCCGTCGATCGCGGCAAGGTCGACCTTGGCCACCCAGTAGTGGACCCGGTCGGAAAGGATCTCGATAAGCATCGGGACTTCCGAGACGGCGACGATCTTCTTCACCCACTCATGGTGCTCGTCGTAAAAGTCCCGTGTGCACCGGAATACCCCGACAAGTGTCGTGCCGAAATCCTTTCCGGTCTGCCAGCCCATAGCAAGCTGCTCCTCAAAACAGGTGAGCGCCTCGGGCATGTCCGTACAGAGGCTGTGCATGTCGGGCATGGTGAACGCCCGCAGCCTCTTTAACCCGATCACCTCCCCTTTCTGCTCGTGCCGGAAGGAGTAGGTGGAGAGCTCGTACATCTTCATCGGGAGGGAGTGTGGCGAGATGTGCATGTCCCGCATGATCGAGAACATGCCAAAGCAGGCGGCAAACCGGAGCATCATGTTCCGGTTCCCGCTCTTGAACCGGTACTGGCGCTCGCCGAACTTCTCGGCATGCTCGTAGATGGCATTGTCGGCAAGGTCGTACATGACCGGGGTCTCGACCGGGGTTGCCCCGTAGGGAAGGACGAGGCCGAGCACATAGTCGGCGAGCAGGTCCCGGATCAGCTTGCCTTTCGGCATCCACCGGAGGTGGCCGACATCGGAGACCGGCTCGTAGTCGACGAGTCTCCTTTGACCGCATCAGTTCGACATGGGCGGGTTCCCCTCCCCCGGCTGCCGGTTCCCCGAGTTCCTTTTTCAGGAGGCAGCCGAACGGGCTTTCGTCCAGGAACTTTTTTGCATCATGAGTACTGCCGTCAGGAGTCATGACGAAGAACTCGTGGGTGACCGCTTTCTTCTCCTTCTTTGCACCCTCTTCGGAAGGGAGAATGGTCTTCGAGAGTTCGGAGAGAGGGTGGCCCTTGCAGGAGAGCGTGAAGGATTTGTACCAGCCGAAGGGCGCCCGCTTCACCGCATAGCCCATCCCTTTGAGTCCTTCCTCTATCGCTTTCAAAGCCCATACCGCAGCGTCGGGCCGGGAGAGATCGCTGCTCAGGTGGGCGTAGGGATAGACCAGGATGGTCTCGACCGTTAACTTGTCCGCGACGAGTCCAATCTCGGAAAGCGCCTGTTCTACAACGCCCTCAAGGTCGTCTTCGTCGACGGCCTCAACGGCACAAAAGACCGCCAGGGCATCGTCCGCCCGGTCCGAAAGCAGGGTCGTCTCCTCGGCCATGCTCGTCTTCTTTTTCGCTTCGTATTCGATGAAATCGGAATGTATCAGAAGGAGCCGCATGCGTCATCTCCGATAAATATGCATTCTTATCCTCAATAGGTCTGTATTCATAAGGTATATAGCCATCAGGAGCGGGGATTCTCGTGGTACCGCGAGAGGGTTGCCTGCCGCTGGTCCATGTACTTGGCGCCGGCCTTCAGGTTGTAGGGCTGCTCCGCCCGCTCGGTGGGGTAAAAGACCAGCTGCCCGATCGGCATCCCGGCATACATCCGGACAGGCCGGGCATTGACATTGCACATCTCCAGCGTGATCGACCCCCGGAACCCGGCATCGATCCACCCGCCGGTCTGGTGGAGCTCGACTCCAAGGCGTGCAATGCTGCTCTTTCCCTCAATGCTTGCGACGATGTTGTCCGGCAGTCCGATCACCTCCATCGTCTCGGCGAGCATGAACCGTCCCGGCTCAAGCACGATCGAATCGGTGCAACAGTCTGCCGTCCCCCGCGTGATCGTCTCTTTCCGGTACGGGTCGATCACCTCGCCCCCTTCCTCATACCAGAGGAAATGGTTGCCGAGACGGATATCCAGTGAGTTGGGCTGCACGAGGGCAGGGTCGAACGGGTCCACGTGGATAAACCCGCGGGTGATCCGGTCCAGGATCTGCCAGTCGACAAGGATCATTGGGATAGGTATGGGGAGGGGAAGGTAATGAGGGTGACTGATGGATTGTATCAGGGTGGTGGCGAAAAGGGGAGGAATATTGGCTGGAAAAAAGTGAGAGTTTTGCTTCCTGGCCCATCCTCACTTTGTCGTATCATACACCATCGTGATATTCCCGGTGCCATCCGAAAGGGTGAGCTGATTGCCGGAGATCTTGTAGACCTTCATCATCGGGAGCACAGTAAGATAGGTCTGTTCGAGGGTCATGACTCCCTGGTTCACCGCAGTACATCATCGTCACTGCAAACTCTCGCTGATAGTGATGCTGTTCCCCGATCGGTATAGTCCCGGAGTAGCTGTTGCACCCGGCGTTCCCGGTGACATTCCCGCCATCGGAAAACTGCAGCGAGATGGGATTTGTGGTTACCGGGCCCCAGATCTGTCCGTTCTTGTCAATCAACGAGTTCAGGTACCAGGTCGTGCCTGTCAGGGGTGCCGGTGTCATCTCGTAGGGAGGAACGGTCGAATAGGTCAGGAGCGCTTTCCCACTGCTGTCGGTGACTGTCAGTGTGTTTCCTGAGATGGAATACCCCGATGCACCCTGGATATAGGAAAGGTAAGTCGTCTCCTGGGTCATGATCCCGGCCGGTTCACTGCAGGCCATCTTGGTGGTGGCAGGTGCCCCGATTGAAAGGCTGTTCAGGGTCGTCTGATAGGAAGCAGTATACTGGTTGCACCCTGCCGATCCCGCGACCTTCCCCGCGGTATCGAAGAAGGCAGTTATCTGGGTTCCGGGTTTGACAGAGATTGCGCCGCCGCCGGCCTGGTTAAAGGCGACAAGATACCAGGTCACTCCGGTCAGGGTCTGGGGTGCGGTTTGCGTGGTCATGAGTGTCGGCTGTGTCGTTGGGGGAATTGTGGTCGGTACGGGTGTGGTAACCGTCTGGGTGACGGTGAAGTGCACCCGCTGATGCAGAGCATCAGGATAAGGGCTGCGGTGACAAGCCCATACATGAGTGTTCTCATAAGAGGTGATACGGAATGTCGCTATATAATCCTGTGTATTTGTGAGGGGATATCAGGGGTGTGGCGTTTGGACTCCTGATCGGATAGGGTCAATGCAGAGAAACTGACTTCAGAAAATAGTAAATGAACCTTTTTACTTCCTCGCTGTTTTGTGTGGGGAGACTCGCATCGGGATTGTTACCTGTATACCATTCAGTCACTGAATCGCCGCCGGGGCGTCCTTCTGGGGCGGTGGCATATATCGCGTGTGGGGGTGTGGGGGCACAGTCAGCCCCCTCACAATGAATCTGGTGCATCACACTTACGCACACCAGGGAGCGAAGATCCACCTTTTTTATGGATGCATTTCACGCCATACCCTCTATTGCGGGGAAGGATCCTGATGCCCGGTATCTTCGATGGTATCGTCATCGGGGAATGTCTCTTTTCTCCGCTCGAATGTTTCCGGGTGGATCTTCCATTCGGAGCGCCGCATCAGGCCATGCAGGGTGGTCGCCTCCCGTGAGGTGAGCATGGACCTGCCGAGCACCCGCCGGATCAGGAGCATGGTCGGCTGCCGCTTGAAGTCCGGGTGATCGATCAACGAGAGATACGAATCGATATGGGCATACAGGTATTCCATCTCCTCGTGCGAGGCGAGGAGATACTCGCCCCGTGGGAGGTGGGCCAGTTCGTAACAGACAATGCCCACGGCGTGGGAGAGGTTGAGGATGGGGTATTCTTTTGCCGATGCGATGGTGCAGATGATATCGCTCTTCTGGATCTCCTCGTTGTTCAGGCCCCAGTTCTCCCGGCCAAAGAGGATGGAGATCCGGCCGTCTACGTCGGCGATCAGGTCCCGTATCTCGTTTGGTGAGAAGTAGGGCATCCGCATCGGGTTGCAGACCGACTTGCTCACCTCTCCGGTGGTGGCGATCACGATGCTGCTCCGGGAGCAGACCTCCTCGAAGGTGAGCCGTTCCGCCTGCTCGAGCACATCGCTGGCATGGGATGCCCGCATGAGCGCCTCATCCCCAATCGTGCACGGATCGATGAGCACCAGGCGGGTGAACCCGAAATTTTTCATCACCCGGGCGGCAAACCCCACGTTCCCTTCATACAGGGGGGAGACCAGCACGATATCGATTTCAGGCATGGAACACGATCACTGGATGGCCCGGACCGTCTCTTTCAGGACCGCGATGCCCTTGTCATACACCGCGTTTCCCACCACGATGGTGTCAGCGTACCGGGCCATCTCGGCTGCTTTCTCTCCCGAGTCGATCCCTCCCCCATAATAGATGGCTGCCGATTCGACCGCGTCAGCAGCCGCTTTCACGACCGCAGGATCGCCATACATCCCGGAATATTCGATATAGACGATGGGAAAATGGAAGTAGTGGTCTGCGAGCGCTGCAAGCGAAGCCACCTCAGTTCCTGTGAGCGAACAGGCAGCCTTCGTGACCTTGCCGACCGACGAACCAGGGTTCAGTACCGATATATGCCTCAGGGACAACCTTCTCCCACTGCACCTGATGCCTCTGGAGCCACGAACGGTGTTTGCCGACGATCCACTGGACATCCGATGAGTTCAGGACCGAGGGGACAAAGACCAGGTCCACGCCATCCCAGAGGACGGCTTCCGGATCCGAGGGCTCCACGACAAGCGGCAGCCCTGAAGCCTTTGCCTCCTCTGCAAGCGCGGCCATGTTCTTTGCGGTCACATTCAGGGTTCCCGAGAGCATCAGCGCGTCCGTCCCGCATGCAGCAATCTCTGCAATCGCTCCGGCAGGGAGTATCTTGTCAGGGTCAAGCTTGGTCACATGGACCCAGTTCTTCCATCGGGTATGCATCATCCACACCTTATACCACTATAATGTCAGGCTCCGCCTTTTTTGCCCTTTCCCGTACTGCTGACTGGAACCTGCGGATCGTGTCGACAGGAATACCGGTCTGGTCTCCGAGGACTGCCGGGTCCGATTCGAGAAGGAAGAGGGTGCCGATAATCCCTGCCTTGTGGAGCTTCCGCAGCTGCTCTTCTTTGAGGCCGGGGATGGAGAGGAGTTCCTCCCTCCCTTTCGCCACCTGAGCCTTTGTGTACCGGACCGGTGCGGCCTTTCCCTTTACCGACGCGATAAGCCCGACGTGCTTCTGCACGGTGTCGAGACTTATCCCGGTCACCTCGGAGATGTACACCGGGTGCGAAGAGAGGAAGTCTTCGGGCGCGGCAAAACCGCTGGCAAAGTATTTTTTCATGCTGGCGGCAGGCACCCCGGCATGTTTCAGGAAACGCTCATTCTCCACCATCTTTGCCTCACGGAGGATCGATTCCGCCTCTCCCTCGGCTATCCCGACTTTTTTCAGCAGGGCAGGGTCTGCAGTCCCGAGCGATGCGATGTCATTTATCCCTGCTTCATGGAGGTTTTTGATCACCTTGGCAGGGCTCCTCCCTTTTTTGGGGACAAGCATTCTCCGGACAAGTTTCCTGCAGTCAGATCTCCTCCGGAGGAGGGCAAGAACGCCCTCCGCCTCACCGATCAGGTCCTGCGCCTTCTCCCCTGTCATGCCGAGGAGGCTGGAGAGCCGGTCGGGAGTGGTATTTGCCAGGTCAGTGACCGAGTAGAGGTGTGCTGCTACCATCCGTTCATGGATCGGGGTAGTCATGGAAGCCATGAGGAAGAGGGCTTCCTTGTTGGACGTGATATGGTGGCAGAGCGGGCAGCCGATATCCCATGGCCTGCTCCCTTTCCTCACCAACCGGACCGAGTGGAGCGTGTGGACGGGGCAGGTGTCATCGGTCCTGACGGCAAACCCCCACATGGTGGCGGGAAGGCCGATGTTGAACGTGCATTCCGGGTAATTGGTACACCCGATAAACTGTGTCTGGTTCCGCATGTGGCGGATCCTGATGTCGTTCCCGCAGACCGGGCAGGGGCCGAGCGTCAGTTCTTCTGCGGTCTGCTCCATTATCTCCTGCCCGACCTCGTGTGCAAGGGGTTCCAGCTGATCAAAGACGGAATGGAGCATCTCCCGCGACTCGGAGACGACATCGTCCCTGCTCCGGTGCTGCTCCTTTATCTGCTGCATGTGCGATTCCAGCGTCTGGGTCATGGCAGGCCGCGTGATCGTGTTGGCATGCCGCTCGAGCGACTCGGTCACTGCCCTGCCGACCAGGGTGGGACGGAGGGGGTTGCCCTCGATGTACTTTCGGGAGAGGAGTTTCTGGATCACTTCGTGCCGGGTACTTTTTGTCCCGAGGCCGAGCTCCTCCATCTTCTGGATCAGCCTGCTCTGGGTGAAGCGTGCCGGGGGCTGGGTCTCCTTCTCCTCCAGGTTCACCTCCTTTAACGGCAGTTCCTCGCCAGTCTTCATCACCGGAAGGATATACTCGGTCGCGGTACTGTAGGGGTAGACCTTCCGCCATCCCTGCTCGATCAGCTCGCCCCCCGGTGGCGGTATAGGGCTCCTTCCCTGCCTCGAAGTTCACCTTCATTGTCTTCCAGCGGGCATCAGGGGAGAGCGTCGCAAGGAACCGGCGGACCACGAGCTCGTAGATCTTCCACCGCTCCTCTCCCAGCGATTGCCGGGTCGCTGCCGAGGCGGGATGGATGGGAGGGTGGTCGGTGCTCGACTTTTTCCCCCGTGTCGGTTCCGGTCTCCGGTGCGTACTGACCCAGTGCACATCCTCTTCAAATGCAGTACCTGACAGTGCTCTCAGTATGCCGCCCAGGTCAAGGGTTGCCGGGTACACGGTATTGTCGGTTCTCGGGTACGAGATGTACCCGTTCATGTACAGGTCTTCTGCCAGGCGCATGGCACCGGCAGCCGGGAATCCAAGCCGGGCTGCGGCAACGATGAACCCCGTGGTGTCGAGCGGGACAGGGGCCCGTTCGATCTTGGCCCCCTCTTTTACCCCGGTGACGACAAGGGGGGGATGGGTGCGATCGCGTGCCCGCTCTGCCTCTGCCTTGTCGCAGAAGCGGGGGGTGGCATGGCGTGCTTCGATCTCCTCGCCGTTCTTCTCGGTCAGGAGCGAGAGCTGCCAGTACCTGCTGGGAGACGAACTCCTCGATCTCTTTCTCCCGGTCTGCGATCATGGCAAGGGTGGGGGTCTGGACGCGGCCGACCGAGAGGATGTTGCTGCCCCCCCTCCGGGCGGCAAGGCTGATGAACCGGGTGAGGGAGGCCCCCCACATCAGGTCGATCACCTGCCTGGCCTCCCCTGCGGAGGCAAGGTCAAAATCGATCCCGGTTGTCTCGCTGAACGCCTGCCTGATCTCATCGGGGGTGATCGCACTGAACCGGGCCCGCCGGACGGAAACATCCCTGTTCACCTGGCGGATCAGCTGGTACGCCTCCTTTCCGATCAGCTCCCCCTCGGTATCGAAATCGGTCGCGATCGTGATGAGGCTTGACTTCTTTGCCAGTTTCTGGAGGATCCAGACGATCTTCTTCTCTGTCGGGACCTTGACCGTCCGGGCATCGATCAGGGACCGGGGGGTCCGTTCGGTGCTCCGCCAGTTCGAGTAGCCCTCTTCAAAATCGATCTCGACCACATGTCCCCGGAGGCCGATGACCGCAGTATCCCCGAACCGGTAGACCGGCACCCCTCCATCCTTCTCGGTGGCCACTTTCGTTTTCCCGGCAAGGATGGAGGCGATACGGTGGGCCGAGATGTTCTTCTCGGCAACGATCAGGTGCATCGTGAATCAGCCCTCTCCTCGAAGTATCCGGGAGAGCACCTGGTTGACATCGGCCGGTTTGGCGCGCCCCCGGGTCTTTTTCATGACCTGTCCCACCAGGAAATTGAATGCTTCCTTCTTCCCGGCCGCAAAATCGGCGACTGCCTGGGGCTGCTCTGCAATCACTTCCCGTGCTGCCTTCACCACCGGGTCGTCATCCGACCCGGTCCCGGCGGTCCGTTCCAGGACCCGGATGCCGAGTCTCCCGACACAAGCGCCCGGGGTTTCACAGGATCCCGAGTCCCTGATCTGGTCGAGCAGGGACCGGAGCACCTCGACCCCCCCCTTGTCGGTCACGCTCCCTTCTTTCACGAGCAGGACCAGTTCGCGGAACCAGTCCGGGGAGATCCTGCTGACACTCATGTCCCGGTAATTGAGTTCCCCAAGCAGCGTGTCGGCAACCCAGGTCGCGGTGAGCACCGGCTCAATCCCGGCAACCTTTTCATAAAATTCGGCAAGCCTGAATCGCCGGTAAGGGTCCGTGCGTGAATCGGAGAGCATCCGTACCTGTACGAGGAACCGTGCCCTCCGGGCATCCGGGAGTTCCGGGAGCACGATCTCCTCTGCCCAGTTACAGACCCGCAGGGGGCGGAGGTCGGGCTCCGGGAAGTACCGGTAGTCCTGCTCCATCTCCTTGCTCCGGGAGGAGGTGGTCACCCCTCTTGTCTCTACGAAATGCCGGGTCTCGGTCCCGAGACGCTGCCCACGCCGGAGCGCATTCTTCTGGCGGGTCACTTCAAAGGTGAGCGCTTTTTCAACCCCTTTGTAGGAGGAGATGTTCTTGACCTCCGCCCTGCCCCGGTCGGCCTTTCCTTTCCCCTCCCGTGCAAACCAACCCCTTGGCTGGATGGAGATATTTGCGTCCACCCGGAGGGATCCCTCCTTCTCGCTGTCAAAAACCCCGAGATACTCGAGGGTTGCCCTGAGTTTGTTCAGGAAGCGCCGGGCTTCTTTCGGCGACCGGATGTCCGGTTCGGTCACTATCTCAATCAAGGGGATGCCGGCCCGGTTGTAATCGACGAGCGTGTACTTCGGCCGGTCGGCACCCCCCTTATGCACGAGCCTTCCCGGGTCCTCCTCGACATGGACCCTGGTGATCCGTACCCGTTTCTCGCCGTCTTCGCCCTCGATGTCGAGGGAGCCCTCCACCGCAAGGGGCTTGTCATACTGCGTGATCTGGAACCCCTTGTTCAGGTCCGGGTAAAAGTAATTTTTCCGGGCAAATTCCGATTCCCCGCTGATCGTGCAGTTGAGGGCTTTTGCCACCCGGAGAGCATATTCTATTGCCTTTTTATTGACCCGCGGGAGCGAGCCCGGCAGCCCCAGGCAGACCGGGCAGGTATGGGTATTGGGGCTGTCATCCCGGTAATCGGTGGAGCAGCCGCAGAAGAGCTTTGTCTTCGTGTCGAGCTGGCAGTGTATCTCGAGGCCTATGATCACCTCTTCGTCGGAAAAGTCCATCATCGTACCTGCGGGCCGGGTCTCCCGCGGGAGAGAGGGAACCTCTTCTCCGGGCCATGAGGATCTCCTGGCCTGCCTGCCGGGAGATCCCTGCATCATCGGTCATCGCACACTCCCCTGTTCGAAGGCAGCGGCGACATCGATCACTCTCTCGTCCGCAAACTGCGGACCCATGATCTGGAGCCCCACCGGGAGCCCCTCTGACGTACCGCAGGGGACCGAGATTGCGGGTATCCCCGCAAGATTGGCCGGCACGGTCAGGATATCGGAGAGATACATGGAGAGAGGGTCGGTCTTCTCCCCGAACCGGAATGCGACGGTGGGCATGGTCGGCCCCGCGATCACATCCACGGTGCTGAAGAGACGTGCAAAATCGTCCCGGACCTGCCGGCGTGCAACCTGTGCCTTCGCATAATATTTCCCGTAGTATCCCGAGGAGAGGACAAACGTTCCCAGCATGATCCGCCTTTTTACCTCGGTGCCAAAACCGTCCCTTCTCCTCTGCTGGAAGGCTTCGTGCCAGGGGAGTTTTGTGTCGGCAGGGGGCCCGTACCGGACCCCGTCAAACCGGGCGAGGTTGGAACCAGCCTCGCTCGTGCAGGTGACGTAGTACGCGGCAAGGGCGTATGCCATGCTTGGCATCCGGCAGGTGATGAGCGCTGCCCCTTTCCGTTCAAGGAGCGAAATTGCATCCCAGACCACCGATGCGACCCGTGGGTCGACCCCCTCGCCGAAGAACTCTTCGGGAACGCCGATCTTCAATCCCCTGACATCCGGGTCGGGGGTGTGGGAATACGGGGAGTTGACGCTCGTGGAATCGCGGGGGTCGTGCCCGGCAAGGACCTTCATGAGGAGGGAAATATCGGCGACGCTCCGGGCCATGGGGCCGATCTGCTCGAGGGAATTGGCGTAGGCGACGAGGCCGTACCGGGAGACCCTGCCGTAGGTTGGCTTGTGCCCGACAATGCCGCAGAATGCAGCCGGGCACCGGATAGATCCGCCCGTATCGGTGCCAAGCGCCATCCTGACCATCCCGGACGCCACGGCTGCTGCACTGCCTCCCGATGATCCGCCGGGGACCCGGGAGGGATCTGCCGGGTTTTTTGTGGGCCCAAACGCGCTGTTCTCGGTCGTCGTTCCCATCCCGAACTCGTCCATGTTGGTCTTTCCGACAATCGCCGCACCTGCATTTTTCAGGAGCGTGACCACATGGGCATCGTAGGGCGGGACATACCCTTCAAGGATCCGGGAGGCGCAGGTGGTCGGGATCCCCCGCGTGGAGATATTGTCCTTGACTGCGATGGCAATTCCTGAAAGTGGTCCCGGACCCGTATCTGCCTCTGCCAGGGTGGTGATGAAGGCATTGTACCGGTCGTCCGGGCAGAAACTGATGGTCGCCACTCACATCACCCGCGGCGCCCTGAAAAATCCATCTTCCGCTGCAAGGGTATTGGCGAGCACTTCATCGTGGGGAAGGGAAGATTCCACCACGTCTTCCCGGAAGATATTGACGAGGTCTGCTTTTTTGGGCTCTCCAAGGGGTACCTTGTCGAGGATATCAAAATACGTCAGGATCTCGTTGAACCTGCCGGTAAACTCCTCCAGTTCCTCTTTGTCAATGCCGATATCGGCAAGTTCCGCAATATGCTGGACGTCCCTCTCAGATACCATTGTTCCCAGGCCTCCACCGGACTTATCTGATCTGATCTAAGTACCCTTGTAAAGACCTTTTATAACCATTGTTACGTGCGAATCCCTGGAGCACCCGCGCGATACCGGTGCCGTACTGCATCGCTTTTTTCCGGTAAAATGCGATTTCGGGCGGAATATGGCGGGCTGCGACCTCCCTGAGCGGCCACTTTCCCACCCCGTCCCTGACCATCCTGCCGGCCGGGATCGAGCGGGCAGCGCGCACCACCCGCAGATCGAGATAGGGCTGGGAGAGATAGGTCCCGTTCAGGGCAGCAACCGACTGGTCGCGGAGCCCCTGGCTGGCGAGGCCGGCAAAGTCACGACAGAGCTCGGCCCCGGGATCCGTGCAGGTCCGGTAACGGGCATACCCCCCGAAGAGGCTCGTCTGCCCCCTGGCCGGTCAGCACCCGTTCGTGGCCGAGCTCCCGTGCGGAACGGGTGATCAGGTACTGGGTGACGGCAATCGCGGTATTGACCGGGGTCGGTTCCGGGATCACGCCGATAACTGCGGTGAGCCCCTCGCGCACGTCTTCCGGGGTTATCTCGATGCAGGTGCAGGGGAGGTCCATCGCCCCGGCCGCATGCTCTGCCCGTGCAAGGTCATGCGACCCGGCAAGCCCTATAGCCAGGCAGGGGCGTTGTGCGAGGCAGGCGACAAGGGACGAGTCCACGCCACCCGAAAGAGCACAGATCCCCTCGGTGCTCCTGAGCGAGACCGCTTTATGTATCGCATCGTCAAGGGGCATCTCCTGCACAACAGGGCATATCCTCCCTTTCTCGCTCCCCCCGCAGCAGATGGTCCCTGCGGGTACCGGGCCCGTGATGATGCCCAGGTGGTCCCTGGCGATGCATGCATCCCATGCGATCAGGAACTCACCCCCGAACCGGGTTGCGGCCAGGGGATCGGCGCGGAGTAGTGTCGCAAGTTCGGTTGAAGAGAGCAGCCTCCCGTCCAGTTCCACCCAGCCTTTCAGTTCCATCCGTACAAAATCTCTGGCCCGACCCCTTCATACCCTTTGCGGACGGGCCGCGAACCTTATAGTCCGGCCGGACAATTATCCGGACAGCATGGGAGCGACAGTGGCAGTTGACCTCGGGGCGACCACGACAAGGGTGGCAATCGTCCGTGAGGGCGGAGAGATTGGGACGAAACGAGAAGCGCCGACACCGGCAAAGGAGACCGATCCCTCGCGGCTTGTCGGTTTCCTCTCGGGCCTGGTGGAAGCGATCACCCGTGAGATGAACCCCGGGCTGATAACGGGGATAGGCCTCTCGGTTGCAGGGCCGGTGGACATCGCCAGGGGCGTGCTCGTGAACCCTCCCAATATGGCATGCAGGGATGTCCCCCTCACCCTTCCCCTTTCGCGCATATTCCACTGCCCGGTCCGGATGGTCAATGACTGCCATGCCGGGGTACTGGGGGAGATGTACTACGGACAGGGGCAGGGCCATGGGAATGTCGTCTACCTGACGATCTCGACTGGCATCGGCGCCGGGGTCGTGGCAGGTGGCCAGATCCTGCTCGGGAGAGGGGGGAATGCAGCGGAGGTTGGCCATTTCCACGTGGACAGCACCTATGACCTTGCCTGCGGATGCGGCCATACCGGCCACTGGGAAGGGTATGCATCGGGGCGGTATCTGCCATGGTTCTTTGGCGAGTGGTGCAGGTATCATGCAAAGCCCCACTGGGGGCCTGACAATGCGAGAGATCTCTTCGCATCGGCCCGCCAGGGTGACGATGACGTCCTCCGTTTTATCGGCGAACTGGCCCGGATCAATGCCCGGGGCATCTCCGATGTCATCGTGGCCTACGACCCGGAGCTGATCATCCTTGACGGCATCCGTCATCAGGCAAAATGCCGACCTCCTCCTCCCCGCCATCATGAAATCCATCGACCGGTACCTCCCGCTTCCGGAGATTGTCCTATCGTCCCTGGAGGGAGATGCCCCCCTGCTCGGGGCAGCCGTTATCGGGCGGGGGTATGAGACCGACTACGGGGACTTTGGATCGGTTGGCGGAAAACGTCTGGCATCATGAGAGGGGAGGAATGCCGCAATCCGGATGAACCGGGCGGTGCGGAGGGGGATAAAAAGCGTTTCTTCTCTCCCGCTACCTCTTCAGGTCCTTCCCGCTCTTCCATGCATCTCCTGCATGTTCCCCGAGCGTCCAGTACCGGTTGTCCGGCATCGAGAGGAGGAGCGGGTCGATCTTTTTCATATCCGGTTTCCCGTCTGTCAGGTACCGCTCTTCGGTGTAGGATTCCACGATCTCTCCGATAAAAAACTCGTTTGTCGGGTAATTCACTCCCTGGACCAGCCGGCATTCGAGGCAGACCGGGCATTCCCGTATCATGGGAGCGGTCTTCAGGCCCCCGTAGAATACGGAAAAGAGTCCTGCCTTGTCGGTCTGTTCTCCGGACACGATCCCGCAGTAGTCGGTCTTCTCCATCATCGCGCGGTCCGGGACATTGATCGAGAAGGTCCTGTTCTCCTTGATCCCGGCCGTAGTATAGTGGTGCCGGCCTACCCCGCAGCCTATCATGGGGGGGTTGGCATTGACGCGGCTCACCCATCCGAGTGCCATGAAGTTCGGCTTTCCCTGCACGTTCGCCCCGAGCAGGGTGACCGGCATCGGGAATGCGAACACGTTCTTTCCTGCGCTGATCTTTTCCATGCGATCCATCTCTCCTGCGAGTTCTGCGAAATGGGAACTGCTCTTACCAGATGATCTGAGGAGGGTCTTTTTAATGGTTGGGGGCATGACCTGGCTGTGCCGGGATGACCCGATCCAGGTTCAGCCATCCGATCTCCTGGGGGCATTCCCGCCATCAGACGCTATCCCGTTCATGGTGTACTTCGTGTATTTTCGGTCACTCCCTTGCCAGACCTCTTCCCTTGCCAGGGACGAGGGCGCGATACCCTTCCCTGCCTTGCCTGGGCAGGTGCTTCTTTGTAGTCCTGCACCGATCTGGTATGGGACTTTTCATGGCGAGACAGGAGAAGGGGGCACCGCAGCAAGGCACGACACCCCTCCTGACCGATCCGCCGTTCTACCTGCCGGAGTTCGAATCATCGTATCGCTACATTATCGACGAGTACGAAGTGTCCCCCCGCGAGATCGCCATCTTCATTCCCTGTGCAGTCCGGAAGCCCTACAGCACAAGCCCGAGCCACCAGCTGATCCGGATGATCATCTCGCAGGTCCTTGACCCGTCCCGGTACCATATTGTCGTCTTTGGGACCTGCGGCATTCTCCCCGCAGAACTTGAGGAGATGTATCCGTATGCGCATTACCGGTACATGCTCGGGAAATGCACCGATGAAACGATACGGCAGGACTTCCTTCGCATCGAGACAGCACGGGTGGCCGGGTACCTGGAAAAGACACGGCATGCCTACCGGTACCGGATCGGGTATTGCCTGGGCCTCTTCCGGAAAGCACTCGTGATGGGATCTGAGCAGGCCGCAATCCCGATCGATCTCCTCCTTCCGAGCCGCGACCGGATCAACAAGATCATTGAGGAGGAGGAGTGTGCGTTCCCGGAAGGAAGTCTCTCCATGGATGACTACCTGGGGGAGTTCTGTGAAGCGTTGATCAGGT
>CAWIVM010000015.1:0-31630 GCA_963839585.1 uncultured Methanoregulaceae archaeon | reverse complement strand
ATCAGCCAGTCGATGGTAGCCCGGATCGAGGCAGGGGGCGTCGACCGCGGACGAGCACCTTAAGAAAGATCGTGCATGTCCTGAATACGGCAGAAAAATCCCGGATGACGGCAGCACACGTCATGCATACCCCCGTCTTTTCAGTCCAGGCCAATGAGCCCGTCACGCGGGCTGTAGAGATCATGAACCTGAACAATATCTCGCAGATCCCGGTTGTCGAAGACGGGGTGCCGGTCGGCTGCATCTCCGAATCCGCCATTGTGAGCGTGATAGAGGAGCAGAGTGCCCACCGGGCGCCCGGGCTCGCCGTGAAAAACTTCATGGAGCCCGGCTTTCCCATGGTCCCGCCTGGCATGGATATCGAGACCGTGGTCCGGATCCTCCAGAACCATCATGCAGTCCTCGTCATGGATGCCGGGGTGGTGACCGGGGTAATCACGAAGCATGACCTCATCTCGCTCATTGTCGAACGATCGTAGAATCCCGGGACGTATGCCGGGGAAATGATACCGGGTAGCACCAATAAAAAGAACGGGTAATTCGTTGAGACCCACGAGCCCTGGAAAGGGGCTGGTCCGGATAAGCGGGGATCTTACAGCAGCGACACGAGGTCCCGCAATACCGCGATCGGTGCCTTGGCCTTGACGACACTGGACGCAAGGAGCACCCCGCTGGTCCCGAGGTCGAGCGCGATCTTCACGCATTCCCGGACTGGATCCCTGCACCGGTGAGGATAGCCACGTCCGGGTTTACCTTCCTGACGGCCTCCACCGATCTCCGGATGATGTCCGGGTTTGCCTTCGAGACCGAGACGCCGCTCCCGATCAGCTCCGGCGGTTCGATCGCCACATACGCCGGTCCAAGAGCGGCTGCAGCAGCACTCGTCGCCTCGTTATTCGAGCAGACCACTGCAGTGAGCCCGGCTTCCTTCAGCGCAGCCACCGAAGACTCGATCCCGGCAAGCGTCAGCCGTCGCTCAGAATGGTTCACAAGCGACCCCTTCGCCCCGGCCATCTTCAGCGCCTCGGCGGTGATCGCCCCGGTATGGGCCCCTGGTGCATCCCCGTCCACGTGCTGGGCATAGACCGGCAGGCTGTAGTGCATAGAGAGGGGATGGATATTCATGAAGCTGGGCGCGAGCGCGATCGCAACCCCGCTCTCGTCCGCAACCTGTTCGGCTGCACCGGCAATATTATGGGAACGCTGCCCTGCTCCTTCCGAATAGGTCTTCAGGTTGATGAGGATGAATGCTTTTGTCATGTTCTGCTCCCTTGAGAAAAAGAGTGAGCGTGAGGGGAGATAAGATTTGGCGAGCGAGGCAGTCAGAGAGTTCAGTGAGCGAGCGTGTCAGTCCGAGAGACCATGGAGATGATGTCCTGCAGTGATTCCCCCTTGCGCCATGGCCTTGATCCTCGCCTTCAGGGCAGGAAGTCTCTCAGAAAATCCTCCATTGCCCTCCTTCCAGGCAGGATCCTCCAGTGCTGCACGATAGACCTCGATCATGCCGGATGCATACGATGGTCCCCTCCACCGCGCATCGATGACCACACGGTCCACACCCGCACGGGCAAGGGCGGGCAGGTAATCGATCAGGCAGAGCTCCGCAGCATTCAGGAGATGCGTCCTCCCCCAGGGGTCCGGATGCAGCGGGAAGATCCGTCCGGTAGCATCAGAAATCCCGTGCAGCACCGATCCCGGATCTCCCTGCCGTTTTGCGAGATCGAGCAGGGCATCTGCAGTGATCATCGCCGGGATACTCCCCTGCACGATAACCCCAACCTCCCCTTCTTCACCGAGATGGCTGCAGAGATCGGCGATATCATCGCCAGACAACTCTGGGGAGAGGGTGACGCTCGAACAGTCCTGGAACAGGCGCCGGACGGATACCGCATTGAATACATTCAGGTCCGGCCCTCCGGACACGCGCATCCGGGGGACAACGGAACAGATGGGGTCTGCATACATGGCCCCTTCTGTCATGACTTCTTGTAGTCCTGCACGCGCAAGCCCAGGGAGGAGGGAGAGCGCACGAGCAGTGAACTCCGGGACCTGGACCCGGGGCCATTTCCAGGCAAACCGCACCTTCCTCTCCATGCAGACTGCAAGAGCCTGCAGGAGGTCTTCTCTCATAGCGCCCGGGTCCGGCTCAAAAAAAATGCGGTCGCACCCGGCCCTGGCGGCGGCGATGACCGCCTCTGTCTCATTGCAGATGACTGCAAGTTCCGGGCTCCGTGCATCCCGTGCACGCTTCCGTGCCAGCACAGGAAGGAGGGTGGCCAGACGGCAATCGGCAGCCTCCCGCATCGCTCTCTCTGGCCGATACCAGGCAATGAGGGCCCTTTCAGCCTGATCGAAGAACCGGCGCCTGAACCGGTTGAGGGCGCCAACGGGAAAAAACAACCCTCCGTCATACAGGAGAGCGAGGTTCCGGACCCTGAATGCAGTTCTCCCGCTTTTTGCGACCTGCCTGCTGATCTCTTCAGAAGTCGTGGGTCTCGTCCCCGCCCGTTCCGGGACAAAGTCAGCCTCCACCCGTACGGTGACCTCATCCCCTCCCGGGAGCGCAAAGACTCCACAGAAGAACCGGAGGCTGCCCATCTGCGACGGTAAGAGTGACGTCGATCTGCACCGGGAACCTGCCGGCAGGACCCTGCGCGTTCCTGACGGCTGCGGCTACCCGCTCCAGTGCTCCGCTCCGGGTCAGGTACAGTCCCATACCCGGCCTGCAGCCGGTTGATTGCCGGATGACGAGGTCACTCCCGGCCTGTGCAGCAGTACCTCCTAGGTACAAACCCGGCTTCTGCCTGGGTGGCGGGATCAATCCCGACCAGCCCGTCCCCAGGGGCAGGAATCGTCCCTCCTGCCGCCGCCACCCGGACCACCTGCCCATCGCAGGACCGGACCGTCCCGAGAAAGAGACCCCGTTTGTCGGACCGGTCACGCCCCATGAGTGCCGGTCCATGGTCACCGCAGATATACCCGGAGGAAAAACCCCGCGAGAACGCGATGGCAAGGAGATCCATCTCGCTCTGCAGCGGGACAAACGAGCCGCTGGCAGCTGCATCAAGTGCCCTCCGGTAGATCGAGACGACAACGGCTACGTAATCCGGGGAGCGCATCCTCCCTTCAATCTTCAGGGCCGAGAAAGGCCGTTCCAGGAGAAGGGGGAGCTGCGAATACAGGCAGAGGTCTCTTGTCGACAGGAGGCAGCGTTCCTTGAGCGGCACTGCCCGTGGCCCGCTCATCCTGCCCCAGGAATCGGCCGCTCCTGCAAGGAGCGAATAGTCCCTCCGGCAGGGCTGTGCGCAGGCACCCCGGTTCCCGCTCCTGCCCCCGATAACTGAAGAGAGGAGGCACTGGCCGGAGTAGGCATAACAGAGTGCCCCATGGAGGAACACCTCTATCCCCGGCCGCTTTTTTTGGGGCAACGAGAAGATCCGGTCAATCTCGTGCAGCGGGACCTCCCGTGCGAGGACGACCCGGTCGTATCCCGACCGTTTCGCGTAGGCCACCCCTTCGGGACTGGTGATCGTGCACTGGGTGGAAGCATGGCGCGGGAGGTCGGGGACGACATCGCGGGCAAGCATGGCGACACCCGGGTCCTGGATAAGGACGGCATCAACCCCCATGCCATACAGGTCCCGAAAATACCTGGCAACATCGGGAAGTTCCCTGTCGTGGACCAGGGTATTGACCGTTACGTATACCCTGGCACCGCGCACGTGCGCATACTCCAGTGCCTTGCACAGCTCCTCATCGCTGAAATTTGCACTGTATTTCCGGGCCCCGAACCGTTTCCCGCCGATATAGACCGCATCGGCACCCGCGTTGACCGCAGCGACGAGCGAGTCCATCGACCCTGCGGGTGCGAGGAGTTCGGGAAGAGGAGCCTGTTTTCCAGCCATTGAACCCCGTATACATACGTATCCGCTGGGGCAGTGATAAAACCAGCAAGGGGGAGGGAGACATTTCGAGCAGGGGACTTATATGTCCCGCTGATCTATCCACTCTTATGCAGTGTGTCGCCTCCCTTGTGGACCCCCGGTATATCCCGGATGCGCAAGAGGGCGGGGCCGATGTGGTCGAGCTCCGGCTGGACCTCTTTCCAAAGGACCTGTCGCCGGACCAGGCGGCGTGTATCAGGAAGTGCACCCTCCCCATTATCATCACCGTGAGGAGCCGGCAGGAGGGAGGCAATTTTCGCGGCTCTCCTGATGACTGGTGGGCGCTGGTCTCCCCATGGCTTACCGAAGCTACCTATGTCGACGTAGAACAGGACTTTTCCATGCTCGCCCCGTTTGTCCAGGACGAGGGGCCTGCTATCATCGCCTCCTTCCATTCCGGGCGGATGCTGCTTGGCGGGGAACTGGGCGCCGTGGCTTCAAGGCTCCGGGCGTATGGCATACCCAAGGTCGTGGTCCGGCCGGAGAACCCTATCGATGTCCTGACGCTCTGCTGGTTCACCCAGCGGACGGAAAAGCCGATCATCACCAGCATGATCGGGTCCCGGTACAGGTATACGCGGGTCATGCTCCCTCTCTTCGGCTCGGCCATGGCGTTCTCTTACGCAGGGGAACCAACCGCAGAAGGACAGTATCCTGTCAGCGAGATGCGGCGGATGCTCGATACCCTGATGGAGTAGCCATCGCCCGGTAGAGGGAGTACCAATGTGTGCTTCCTCGCTGTTGTGCAGGGGGAGACTCAATCAGGGTTTTTATCCGGGATACCAGTTCAGTCACAAAAACCGCCACCTTGGCACCATTCAGGAGCGTCAGACTCGGTATCGCAGGTGGGGGCGGGGTCAGCCCGCACAAAAGGTACCTGGTTCATCCATCTTCCTCACACCAGAGAGCGAAGAACCAATTATTTCAGGTCCCCTTCATGGATAAAATTCCTGTACTTCCCCTGTTCGAGTGAGGCATCCATCACGACCAGGGCAAGCATCGCTTCTCCCACCGGGAGGAGCCTTGGGACGATACAGGGGTCATGTCTTCCCCCAATCGAGACTGTCGTCTCCTCCCCCCGGCTGTTCCGGGTTTTCTGGGGGAACGCGATCGATGCGGTGGGTTTGACTGCGACACGGACGACGATCTCGTTGCCATTGCTGATGCCCCCGAGGATTCCCCCTGCATGGTTGGAGAGAAACCCTGTCGCGTCCATCGGGTCGTTATGCTCGCTCCCTTTCGCCTGTGCAGCGCGAAATCCGTCCCCGATCTCCACCCCTTTCACGGCGCCGATCCCCATCATCGCAGCGGCTATCTGGGCATCGAGCTTCCCAAAGACCGGGTCGCCGAGCCCTGGCGGCACCCCGGTTGCCGAGATCCGGATGATCCCCCCCACCGAATCCCCCGCTTGCTTCGCCTTCCTTATCTCCTCATCCATACCAGCAGGGTCCGATATCCCGTGGATCTCCTCGATCCTTCCCGATATCGCGATCCCGATCCGGGCAAGGCACTTTGCCGCAACCGCACCGGCCGCGACCCTTGCCACCGTCTCGCGGCCTGACGACCTTCCACCACCCCGGTGATCCCGGAATCCATATTTCTCGTAAAAGGTGTAATCGGCATGACCTGGGCGGAAGACCTCCCGGAGCGCATCATAATCCGAGGAACGTGCATCGGTGTTCCTGACGATGAGGGCAATAGGCATCCCGGTGGTCTTTCCCTCAAATACCCCTGAAAGGATCTCGACTTGGTCCGGTTCCGCCCGCGGCGAGGTGAGGGGGCCGGTCCCGGGCCTCCTCCGGTCGAGGACCGGCTGGATATCCTCCACCGAGAGGGGAAGCATGGCAGGGCACCCGTCTATGACGACCCCGAGCGCCTGGCCGTGGCTCTCTCCAAAGGTGGTGATCCGGAACGACCTCCCGAAGGTATTCATGGCATCGCGTTCCTGACCAGTTCCAGCGGCGGGGCAATCCCCGTGAAGTGCCGGAACTGGGCGGCAGCCTGGCGGACGAACATCTCTGTCCCGGGGATGGTCTGGCACCCGGTGTTCCGGGCGATCCGAAGGAGCGGCGTCTCGGGAGGAGTGTACACGAGATCGAACACGGTCATCGTGGACCGGGAGCTGGTGCTTCTGGAGCGGGCTCTTCAACTCCGGTTCCATGCCAACCGAGGTTGCATTGACCACCACGGCAGGACTGAGACGGTCGAATGCCCCCGGCGGCCCATACGAGCACCCGAACCGGGCTGCCAGCGCCTGTGCTTTTTCGACGGTCCGGTTCAGGATCGTGACGTCCATGTCAAGTGAGAGGAGGGCATAGACCGCGGCAGCAGCCGCCCCCCCGGCACCCAGTAGCACTGCTTTCTCCCCGCGAAGTTCTGAGAGGGGTTCGCGGATACCGATCCAGTCCGTGTTGTAGCCATAGATCCTTTTGCCGGACCACACCACCGTGTTGACCGACCCGATGGCGTCTGCATTGACCTCGATATCGGTGAGAGCGGACAGGATCTCCTGCTTGAAGGGGATGGTCACCGACATTCCCCGGAGATCACTCTCATTTGCCAGCCGGAGGATACGGGAGAGATCGGGGTCCTGGAACCGCAGGTAGTGGCAAAAAAGTCCGTAGCGGGAGAAGAGACGGTTGAACAGTGCAGGGCTTTTGCTCTGGGTGGCAGGGTAACCAGCAATGGCAAACAGGCGTGTCCGGGGCTCCCACAGGTCCTTGTCGGTAAGCACCCTTGCATCGTTGACTTCATGGTCAGGGATCCCGGAGCCGGAGAGGAACGAGACAAGGCTTTTCCGGGCATTCACGGTGACCGTCCCTTCGTTGAGGAATTTTTGTATGGTGAGGCAGACCTCGTTTGGGCTTCTTGCAGTGGTATCGATAGAAAAATCGGATGCTGCCGCATAGAGCGGACGCCGCATCTCGAGCAGGGCAGAGATCTCTTCCCGCAGTGGGAGCGTGGTGAGCGGAGGCCTGGTCGAGGCAGCGATCCGCCTCTCGATCACCGATTCGTCCGCTTCGAGCAGGACAACGGTACTCCCACGCCGTAACAGTGCGACATTGGCAGGATCAAGGATCACCCCGCCCCCGGTGCCGACCACTGCATCCCCTGCCGGCAGGGAACGGACCACCTCGCGCTCCCGCGCCCTGAACCCTTCCTCACCCTCACGGGAAAAGATCTCGTGGATGGTCATGCCGGCCGCAGTTTCTACGATCGCATCGGTGTCAAGGAACGGCACCGAGAGCAGATGGGAGAGGAGGCGGCCTGTCTCCGTCTTTCCTGTCCCCCGGAACCCAATCAATACCACTCTCATACAAGGCCCACTCCCTGTAGTATTTCCCAGAATTCCGGAAAAGACTTGCTGACGCATCCGGCATCCGTGACCGTGACCCCGCCGACCGCGAGCCCGAGCACAGCAGCGCTCATGGCAGTCCGGTGATCCCCGGCAGGATCGATACTGCCCCCATGCAGGGGTGCAGGCCGGATCGTGATCGACCCGTCCCCTTCCGCCCGCACATCGCCTCCGAGTTCCTGGAGGATTTTGAGAATGGCGAGGATCCGGTTGCTCTCTTTGAACTTCAGGTGGGAGATCCCAGTGAACCGGGACGGGGACCGTGCGCAGGCTGCGACCATGCAGAGGGTCTGTACCGTATCGGGAGAACCTGACAGGTCCATCTCGATCCCTTCCAGAATACCGTCGCTCTCAAGCGTGACGCAGTCATCCGCGTACGATACCCTGCATCCCATGGAGGCAAGTGCCTGGAGGAACTGCCGGTCCCCCTGCACTGAATCAGGAGAGAGCGCAGAGATACGGGCCCGTCCCCCGCAGATGGCCGCCATGGCAAAAAAGTACGATGCAGAGGAGTAGTCCCCCTCCACAGAATACTCTCTTCCCCGGTAGCATCTCCCCGGTTGCACGAAGAACCGGTCATACCCTGCCCGTTCCACCGCGACGCCAAACGCTCGCATGACATCGACGGTCACGTCAAGATACGACCGAGACACCGCCCCGGGAAGGAGCATGAGTTCAATTCCGGACTCCGCATACGGGGCTGAAAGCAGGAGCGAGGAGGCGAACTGGCTGCTCACCGTGCTGTCCACCCGTACCGCTCCCCCACGAAGGGTCCCGTCGACCAGGAAGGGAGGAAAACCGGCAGCCTCGAGGTACTGTATACGGCCGCCGATGGTATTCAGGGCAGAGACCAGGCCTTCGACCGGCCGCTCTTTCATCCTGGGACTCCCGGTGATGATCACGGGGACCCTGCAGAGCATCGCAACGGTGGTGAGGAGGCGGAGGCTCGTCCCCGAATCGCCCATGTCAAGGGTGGCATACTCCTCACACACCGGCCTGCCTGCCGTTCCGGACACCTGGATCTGGTCTCCATTCCATTCCAGAAAAACCCCCATCCGCTTCAGGACAAACGCCGTGATTCCGGTGTCACCGGAGCGGAGCGGCCGCAGAATGGTGCTCTCCTCCCCTGCAAGCCCTGCTGCGATAAGGGCCCGGTGGGTATAACTCTTTGAAGGCGGGGCGGTCAGTCTGATATCGATGTTCCGATGCTTTTTCAGCGTGATGTGCATACCGGCACCTCCACCTCGTTGTAACAGCCAAGTTCACGGAACCGCGACTTCTCACTGAGGGCGGCAAGCGCTCCCCTGCAGGCCGGTGAACAGGCAAGATCGATGAAGAAGAGGTACTCCCCCATGCTTCTTTTTGATGGCCGCGATTCGATCCGGGTGAGGTTGATTTCGCGTTCTGCAAATATACCCAGTATCTGGTAGAGAAGCCCGGGCTGATCTTTTTCCGGATCGACGAGGATACTGCATTTTGTGCAGCCTTCGTCACTGCCTCGCGTCCGTGAGATCCTGATAAACCGGGTCGTATTGCCCGGATTGTTCTCCACATTTTCCCGCAGTATCGGGACCTTGTAGAGATCTGCAGTCATCCGGGAGACGATCGCTGCCGCCCCCCCGGGTGATTGTGCGAGTTCCCGTGCGCTCGCAGCATTGCTGCTGGTAGGGATCACCGGGACCTTCAGTGCATTGACGATCCGGCTGCACTGCTCATGGGTCTGGGGGTGGGCGTAGAGCACGGTGATATCCGGAACCGGAGTAAAGCCGGCCAGGTGGTGGTGGACCGGCATATACAGTTCGGCCGTGACAAAGACCCGGTGCTGGAGCAACCCGTCAAGGGTGGGGCCGACACCGCCGGCCTCGCTGTTCTCGATCGGCACAAGCCCGTCACCGGCCCCCTGCTCGACCTGGGAAAATATCTCGTGGATGGTCGGGAGGATGAGGATCTCTTCTGCAAATGCCCTGATCGCCAGTTCATGAGAGAACGTCCCTTCCGGACCGAGGACGAGGAGGGTCATCGCCTCACCATCGCATCGATCAGGTAGTCGGTCTCTTCTGCAGCTTTCTGGCTGTATCCTTCGAAGTAACGGGCATTTTCGAGGAAGATCTCCCGGAATGCCGCTTTATCCTGGTCATCGATCACCTGGCGGAGGTGCGACAGCGAGTCATTGCAGGCTGCCAGGACAGGCGGCAGGTAAGGATTTTCGGTGAGGATGTCCCCGTACAGGTCAGGGTCCTGCGAGAGAAGCCTCCCGACCAGCCCCATCTCGATCTGGTAGACCGGGCTCCGGTAGGGTTCGGTTGCTCCGGGGCTCGCAGCAAGCCTCCGCATCGTCTCGGCAACCGTCAGGGTCACGAAATGGGTCAGACCCTGGACCACGGCCATCATCCGGTCATGCTCTTCCGGGCTGGAGAGGGTGATCTGCGCCCCTTCCCGCTCAAAGATGGAGAGGAAGGAGGCAAGGGATTCATCGGAAATCCGTGCCGGGGTTGCGATGATGGTCTGCCCCCGGAGGGATGAGACCGTCGGCCCGAACATCGGGTGAAGACCGATGACCGAGGCCCTGGATGCGAGCATTGCCGCAACCGGGCCGGTCTTGAGCGAGGTGAGGTCGCAGAGGATCTGGTCCTCACGAAGTATCGGTGCAATCTCCCGGATGACCCGGACTGTCTCCCTGATAGGCACCGACAGCATGACAATATGGCAGGACGCGGCGATATCGTGGCAGTGCGACTGAGCACTCCGTCCGCAGACCTGCACCCTGCACCCGGCCCGGGTGAATACTTTTGCAAAGAGGGACCCCATCCTGCCTGTCCCACCGATGATACCGACGTCCATGCCCTCACTTCTCGATAATACGCTCTTTGACGGCTATGCCGAAGTGCCTTCCGGCCGGGAGAGCACGGCCCAACACCCGGTCTCCGGGTGCAAGTGCCACGACCGATACCGGTACTCCGCCATCTCCGACCAGGCGCACGGTCTCGGCATTCTGGAGGACGAGGCTCGCTTTTACCTCCCCGTATTCTGCTTCCACCAAAAGGAGCGGCCGCTGCTCGATTTTGACCCGGCCGACCCCCGCATCCCGCAGCATGCCGGTATGGGTAGCGGCAAGTACATGGTCCCCTGCCCTCAAATCCGAGAGATAGGCGGTCTTTCCGCCGGGGACCAGGGTGTAGGCATGCACCGCTCCCGCATTGACCCGGAACGGGCGAGGGTTGACGTAGGGGTTCTCCAGCGTCTCGGCCTGCACGAGCAGAAACGCAGACGAAGTATTCCCGACAAGGATCCCCTCGCCATCCGAGAGCATGGAGACGGTGTCCACGCAGACCCGGTCCCCCATGCCGATCGGGCGGATTGCCGTTATGGTGAATGGCACGAGCTCCACTGCACCGGAGCCGGCCTTCACCATGCTCCCGATCTTTTTGATAAGCGCCGGACCGGCATCCTTCACGAGCACGCCGCAGACACCTTTCTCAAGGACGGTGAGTGCCACCTCTGCCTCGGCCTCGCTCCGCACCACCGCGATGATCCGGTCTGAGATCGCGACGAGGTTTTCAAGCGGGATCACCCGCCAGTCCCCGGTCTCCACGACCACGTATCCCTTTCTGGCGAGCGCTTCTGCCTCGGCCATTGATTTGCCGCCCTCGATTCGGACCTCGAAGACGTCGTTTCCCCACCGGAGATCCCCGTCTTCAGAGACGACGTGCACCCTTCCCAGTGCCTTGACCGGTGCCGCTGACGGTGCGACGATCACATCCGCCCCGCTCTCAAGGGCCGTGGTGACCAGTTCTTTTTTGAAAGGACGGACATCCACCCAGAATTCTTTCATCGGCACCCTCTCAGTGCCTCGTCAGGATCGACCTCGTCATGGACCACCTTGCAGAGCGCCTCGACAAACGCACGGGGGTTGTCCCGCTGGAACGCATTCCGTCCCACACAGACCCCGGCACCTCCTACCCTGACCGCATCCCGGATGGCTTCAAGGGTCTCGCGGTCACCGGCCTTCTCCCCTCCGGCGACAAACACCGGGACCGAGCATGCCGAGACGATCTTTCCAAAGGAGACCGGGTCCCCTGTGTAGTTGGTCTTGATCAGGTCGGCGCCGAGCTCCTCGGCAACCCGGACACAGTGCCCGACAGTCCCTTGGGAGTAGGGATCGATCCCTTTCCCCCTTGGGTAAATCATCACGAGGAGGGGCATCCCCCAGCGGTTGCAGTCCCTGACAATCGTTGCCGATTCCTCGAGCATTTTCGACTCGTTCGGCGCACCGAGGTTGATATGGATCGAGACGGCATCGGCTCCAAGGGCGATCGCCTCTTCGACCGTGCAGACGAGCACCTTGTCGTTTGGGTCAGGATTGAGGGAGGTGCTTCCCGAGAGGTGGACGATAAGGCCGATATCCCGGCCCCGTCTCCGGTGCCCCCTCCTGACAATTCCCTTGTGGAGCACGATTGCGTTTGCCCCTCCATCGCTCACTTCGGAAATTGTCTTTGTCATGTCAGTCAGTCCTTCAATCTGGCCGAGCGTAAACCCGTGATCCATCGGTACGATGACCGCACGGCCGGTGTTCCGGTTCATGATCCGTTCGATCCGGATCTCCTTTCCAATCATCATTCATCCCTTCAGAAATTCACACGCCTCTTCAGCAGTCTTTCCCTCATGCACGATCAGCCCGGCCGCCCTGACAAACCGGGCCGGGTCCGGGTGCTGGAAGGCATTCCTCCCAATCGAGATACCGGCAGCCCCTCCCTGCATCGCACCTTCGATCAACTCCAGGGTGGACCGGTCATCGGTCTTCGAGCCGCCGGCCACCACGACCGGGACAGGGCATCCCCTTGTGACGGTCATGAAGCTGTCAGGGTCCCCGGTATAGACCGTTTTCACCATGTCGGCACCGAGTTCTGCGGCGACCCGGGCTGCAAGGGCTACATGGTCGACCTGGTGTTCATCCTTGATCTTGCGTCCCCTCGGGTACATCATCGCAAGGAGGGGCATGCCCCATTCCATGCACTGGATCGCTACCGTTCCGAGGTCAGCGAGCATCCGGGCTTCCGAATCGGCCCCGATGTTGATGTGGACGGAAACGGCATCGGCACCCATCTTGAGGGCATTTGACACCGAATTGACGAGCACCTTTTCATTGGGGTCGGGGCCGATTGAGGTGCTTGCCGAGAGGTGGAGGATCAACCCCACGTCCCTGCCGCTCTTCCGGTGACCGTGCAGGGCAAGTCCCACGTGGCCGAGCACGGCATTTGCACCGCCTTCGGCCACCCGATCGACGGCTTCACCGAGATCGATGAGGCCTGCGACCGGTCCGTTCGTGACCCCGTGATCCATGGGTACGATGATTGTTTTCCTGGTGTTCCGATCGATGATTCGTTCCAGACGGATTTCTTTTCCTCTCATAAAAAACTCCTCCCATGCAGCGCATTCAAGGAATGGGCCGATGGAATCATGTAAAATAACCAAAATAGGCAGGATAGCCAGAGACAGCACGGGCTCCTCTCGAATCATTCGGAAGAACCGGTCTGCAGATGCATGGTGCGTGGGCGCTGCTACCTGAGATAAAGACCCTCACGAGTGAAAAAACACTCACGAGCGAAAGAACACTCACCCTGCATTGTGCATGTTACTTGGTGACATTGGGTATATAAATGTGGTGATAACCATACTGCAGGGCTGAAAAACTACCTGATTCATTTCGTGACAAAGGCAAACAGGATGGAAATGCCGGAGGCTCCCGCTCAGCTTTATAAGGAGCATGTGAACGATGGGAGGATTATTTCTGGACTTTCTTTATCGCGATGACATCCCCGAGCGTCGGAACGACCTTCCCCGGTCTCTTCTGTGCCTCTGCCTCATCAGGAACATCGATCAGCCTGATGGAGAGAGCCCGTTCCAGCCTGATCCGGACATCGTCTTCCGGTATCAGGTCCCCTTTCTCGATCTTCTTTATCAGGAGTTCCTTCTCTTTGAGCTCCATCGCCAGGTCTTTCTGGGAGAGCCCACGCTCCATCCGGGCCTTCCTGATCCTCTCCCCGTAATCGTCCACGATCTCCCCCTCTATCATGTCGAGTACATCCCTCTTCCTCCGGGCCGGTGTCGCCACCGTGCGGGTGACAGGGCCGCCCTTACGGGGATCAGGTTTATTCTGTTTCTGCACTTCAGTCCCGTATTTTGCACACTGACCGCAGACATCGAGCTCAGCACCCTCAATCCTGACGGTCTTTGGCGGGCCTTTGATCGTGGCACCGCACATTTCGCATTGCATGGAAAATCGCAAACATCTTTATAGCCATTTTTCCCTATATAGTTATTTGAGGGAACGAGTGTCAGAAAGCGCCCGGCAGCCGCAGGAACCGGAGAATCCTGAGGAGATGTGCCGATACCTGCTCGAACGCATCAATACGATGGAGACCAGGAACCTGGAGCTCCGCGAACAGGTACGGCAGGTCGAGTCGGACAAGCGGTACATCGAGACCCAGAAGATCCGGTACGAACGGGAGGTGAGGAAGCTCAAGAGCGAGATCGAACAGTTACGGAGCCCCCCGCTGGTGATCGGGACCGTGACCGACGTAATCGACAGCAGCCGGGTGATTGTCAGGAGCAGTGCCGGTCCCCGCTTCCTTGTCCGGAGTTCGACCGGCATCGATCCCGACCTCCTCAAACCCGGGGTCCGTTGCACGCTCAACCAGCAGTCGCTTGCGGTCATTGAAATTCTGCCCGAGAGCTACGATGCTGCCGTGTACGGGATGGAGATCATCGAGACCCCGGAAGAGTCCTATGCTGATATCGGGGGCCTCGATCCGCAGATCAGGGAGGTCAGGGAAGCGGTGGAACTCCCGCTCAAGCGGCCGGAGCTCTTTGAGCGGATCGGGATCGAGCCGCCAAAGGGGATACTGCTCCATGGTCCTCCCGGGACGGGAAAGACCCTCCTTGCAAAAGCGGTGGCTCACGAGACCAACGCATATTTCCTCCGGGTCGTAGGCTCCGAGCTCGTCCAGAAATATATCGGCGAAGGGGCTCGCCTCGTTCGTGAGCTCTTCGACCTCGCCAGGAAAAAGGCCCCCACCATCATCTTCATCGATGAGATCGATGCGGTAGGGGCGTCACGGACAGAGGCCACGACTTCCGGGGACCGGGAGGTGCAGCGGACGCTGATGCAGCTCCTCGCGGGGATGGACGGGTTTGAACGGAGGGGGGACGTGAAGATCATCGGGGCGACAAACCGGATCGACATCCTCGACCGGGCGCTCCTCCGGCCAGGCAGGTTCGACCGGATCATCGAGATCCCGCTTCCCGATGTGGAGGGGCGGCTTGCCATCCTCACGGTCCACACGAGAAAGATGAACCTCGGTGAAGAGGTGGATCTCCGTGAGATCGCATTCCTTACCGAAGGAAAGAACGGGGCGGACCTCCGGGCGATCTGCATGGAGGCAGGAATGTTTGCGATACGGCGGGACCATGACTCCATCACGAGGACCGATCTCATCGATGCAATTGAGAAGATCGCGCTCGACTTCGACCGCCACAAATATGCAAGCAGCTATGGCGCAATGTTTGCGTGAAGCGGGCACGTATCACGGTATCCTGATGGAATGCATCAGTGAGAAGCGTCTCATTTTCCAGCAATCATAGGATCCCCACAGGACTGCGCTCGATACAGGCATCGCCATACCATTCTTTTTGGAAGTGATCCCCGCCGGGGAACAACTTCACGGGATCACCTCAATACCGCCATCGTCATCACATTTTTTCGGATGAGAATGCTGGTACAGGGAGCGCTCCACTGATGTTGTATATCCGACATGTACCGGACCCTCTCACCATCAATCCCGGCAGAGGGCATCGATCTCCACCATATACGGCTTGATGTCAATCACCGGCGTGCCATCGATGGCATCAAGCCCCCTGACCTGGAGAATTCCTTCGTCAACCCCGATGAGGTCGACTATGGAGAGGGCGACTGGGTTTGGCCGATCAGGCGACCGGGTGGCAAAGACCCCGTGCTCCACCGGTTTATGAGGGGGCGTGACCCGGAGTGCCGTCCGGTCCGCACGGTCGAACCAGCAGAGCACGAAGAGGTGTTTCTCATCTCCTATCCGGAACAGTCCCGGGCGGTAAGGAGGATCGATGACAATCTCGCAGACCGTCCCGGACAATCGACCCTGACGGGGGGCATCTCCCCGATTCTTGTAAGGAGACCTGACATGCCCGATAGGGTGGAGTTCAATGCTCAAGGGGATACCACTTCCTTCACGTTATGCTCTTTTTGATCCTGCTCCCTCATCTGCTTTTCACCGGTCCAAAAAACGAAGGAGATACTGCCTGAATGATATTCGTTGGTTCCCTCCCTGCACTTCCTTGTGAAACAATCTGGTATCAACGTGTAGGGGGAAGGATATGAAGTAGTGAAGTGAATCAGGCATCTCCTTCGCTTATGGATACGATACCGCGTAGTTTCGGGCGGTAGCAGAATCGATCCACTGAAAAATGCACGGGAAAATCGGGACCTGGACCACTTCCACTTTTTCGCATCCGTGTAAGCGCTCACCTGTTCCTGGGTGAACGGTCGCTCATGCCGTGTCCCTGCGCTGATCTTTCACTGGCGGGTATGCGACCATGAGGAAGAGCACCCCTGCGATAAGGACCAGCACAGGAAATGTGGCAAGCGCTGCAAACAATCCGAAACGGTCCGCAATGATCCCGGAGATAGAGACGCCGATCACTCCGGCACCCATGGCAATACCCATGAAGAGACCCGAGATCAGCCCGATCTGGGTTGGTACCAGCTCATGGGCCATGGAGATGGTGACGGCAAACGATGACCAGAGGAAAAAGCCAAACGTGATAATCGACAGGATGAGCAGCGGCCCCTGGGTGAACAGGATGCCGACAAATGCAGGGATTGCCGCAAATGTCGTCAGGACAACCACCGGTTTTCTGCCAAAGCGGTCCGAGAGTGCACCCCCCACGAGCTGGCCTGCCACCCCGGCAAGGAGCATGACGCTGACAAGCATCGTTGCTTCGAGAATCGGGTAGCCGTTCAGGACAAGGAATGTCGGGAGGAAGGTCATGGCTCCGAAAGTGACCCATGCACGGAGGGTCGACCCGCCGAAAAGGATGATGACCGGTTTCCAGTTTTCTTCTCCGTAACCCACCCTTTTTTCCGTGAATGGACAGGTAGCAGGGATGGGCCGGACAAGCAGGACAAGTGCAGCGATAACTGCCGGAATGATGAGCCATGTCACGGCTGGGATACCCCCGTATGCGAGCATAAGGCCGGCGATGATCGGCCCGAGCGCCTGCCCGAGATTACCGCCAACGGTAAAAATGGAGGTGAGCCTCCCACGGTTCCCCGCTGCTGCAATGGCATCGACCTTGCAGAGGGCGCCTGGATGGAAGGTCGCATGCCCCAGTCCCGATATGGCGACGCACCCAAGCATGACCAGGTAGTGATCCGAGAGCTGGCCAAGGAGTGCGATGCCGCATCCGGACAAGAGTAACGAGATGCTGATGCTGACCCTCATTCCTTTCCGGTCGGCAAGGCTACCAAAGACCGGCTGGAGCAGCGAAGAGATCAGGCTGTGCATCACCGGAAGGAGTGCGGCCTGGAAATAGCTGTAGCCGAGCGTGGTGATCAGGACCGGTTGCAGGGCTATCAGGACCGGGGCATAGATGTCGTTGACAAGATGAGCGAATGCGAGCTTTGCAATGCCATGGACCTGGTCCGAAACACTGGTCCCTCGATGCGATACGTCTGTTCCGGACCCGTTGCTCATGGATATCGCACCTGGTTCCTCTTTTCAGCAGCCTGCGAAAGTTCTCCGATTCTTTGGTCATAGACCGATTCGAACGCGGAAAAGATCCGGCTGACAATGACCCGGTCTGCTTCGCTCAATGAACCGATCTGCCCGGCAATCTGTTCGTACAGCTGCACGTGGATCTGTTCGTGGGTGGTGAAGGCGGCCATTCCCTCTTCCGTAAGTTCGAGCGATACTTCTTTTTCATTGCGCCTGCCCCGGACCTTTCTTACCAGCCCGCGTTTTGTCAACCGCGTAATCGCCTGGGATGCCGCAGAAGGGGTCACCCCGAGAAGCGCTGCGATGGTCCTGATATTGTTCTCAGGAGTATTCCCTATCGCCTGGATGGTGTGAATCTCGGAGAGGTGAAGCGGGGGCTCCACTCCGAAATAGTGGGGCATGTTCTCCATAAGATTCATCTTATTTTGGATCCTCATCCAGGTACGGTACAGTGCCGGGAAATCCGGCACTGCTGGTTCAGGGCTTTTCAATTAATTAGTAACTTAATGATTTAGTTACTAATTAATATTCTGCTGTCTGGCGATTTTCTTTGGGAACTGTTTGTACGGTATGGCGTAAGAGTTTCAATCGAACGGACGATCAATCCCTCATAGATTGGACTACGGCAAGGTACTGATCGTCGATCTCCTTGTCATCATGACACAATGGATCCTTGACAGGAAGTGGGGGTTCAACCGGTCACAGTCCCAGATGACCGTGGTGTATGAGAAGATCGAGCTGATAAAAAAAAGAGAGGAGGGAAGAGATGATCGCAAATCTCAGGGAGAGGACCGGGCTCCTCGTCCAGGATTTCGAAGTCCTGGACATCAACTTCCTCCGGGACTGTGCAGATATCAGGATCACGTATTCCGGTAAGGCATAGAGCACTCCTTTTTTTGCGGGTGAATCGTTTCATGAAGCCCCGGATCTCCCGGATCGCAAGACATCATGGATGGAAACCGGGTATAAATACGGATTCCCGGAGTGGTTCCTGTCCTGGCAGATGTAGCGTAGTCAAGATATTCCTGGAAGATCTCCTCCCGCAATAAAACCAGCCCGAAACCGGACAACCCGGCAGTTCAGGTCGCGTTGTGCTCCTGCACATTCCTGAAAACCTCAAAATCCCCGTCCTCGGCTTTCACTTCGATGAGCATCGGGCCGTAGCAGGGTTTCACAAACGGCAGCAGTATCTTCTTCTTCTTTATCTTCAATCCCACAAGCATCGGTTTATTCAGGAGGAGCGTAACGCCTCGGAACTCGAAATTCGGGGGACCTCGTAATACTCCGCACATGAATTTTTTACATACTCGTTTATCGCCTGCTCGCTCGTGTCTTTCATAAGTATCGTTGAACTGAGCCGGTTCACGCATCGGGCAGCAGTAATCATTCTATAAAGAGTTGCACTGATCATATCAAAATAGATCTCATGGGGAAGAGAGGTCACGGGTCCCTGTAGTAGTCAGAGCCGGGTGGCACTGATGGTATCAAAATAGACCTCCTGGGGAAAGCTCCCGATCAGGGGCAACTCCTGGAAACAGCCACAGGAGTTGATGGGAGAGAGCCATGGATGCCGATGTGAGTGACCCGATGATAGGACCGAAGGTGTGGCGTATGGTCGCCCCGCCACACCTGCCGCCAAGCGGGAGTACCGAAAAGATGGTTCGGACTGGCACCGGACGGCGGTTCACCATCGCCACATAATTTTTAAACGCACTCCTTGTGGTGAACAGCCGGGCGTGGGGCATGCCGGTGATATCGACCCGTGCAGGGAACCGCCTTCCTTCTGCGGTAACCTCCACCTCGATCTCTTTACCTGAAACGATATCCCGGATCAGGTGGCCGCCGCCATAATGATTGCTCCTCACGGCAGTGCCAAACACCATCAGGTCGACCATGCCGAGCCGTTCGTTCGGGCACGGGCCGGGAATGCAGGGGACCCCGTTGAGGGTGAGCGTATCGGCCCGCAGGAACGATCCCGGGGATGCGACCGGGAACGAGAGGACCGCATACGTGCCGGACATGATCCCGCAGGTGCCGCACGTCACCACATCGACATCACGGACGCCGATCGGTTCACCTTCGGAGAGCCGGGACTTGAATTCCGCTGCAGTCATGACCACCGACTCCCCGTCCCTGATCCGCTTCCGGATCTCCTCAAGCGATTTCACCGTCTTACCTCCAGCCGGGTCCATTGTGCTGCACCCTCATCCCTTACGGCGCCGGTGACCATGACCCATACCTCCGTCCCCCTCTCCTCACGGCCCTGCCTCTTCCTCCTCTTTCCCGTCATCCTCTCCTGCCGGTCCGCTGATACCGCAATGGTACTCGTCTTCCGTGCACCAGACTTCTATCTCAGGGGACTCTGCCGTCCCAAGACAGGGTCGCGCTCTCCCCGGGGAGCACCTGCTCTTCCCGGACCACCTGCCCCTCCTTCATCCGGTAGATGAGCCGGAACTCCCACGAGTCGCCGAGCGTGACGGCCCGGTCGAAATAGACCTCGCGGGCAAGGCCATATGAGCAGTACACGCCGGGGGAGATCTCAAAGAGGACCCCCCGCATGTACTTCCTGACATACCACCGGAGGTCAGCCACGAGAGATAACGCACTCCCGAGCGATGCCACCGAGATGGCAATTCCCGAGGGGGTCTCGACCGGCCGGTAGAAACGGAGTGCGCCTCTGCTCGTCTCGGAATTGAGGAGTTCGCGGTACAGGGCAACTCCTTCTTTTGGGAGGAAGAGGACGTGCATAGGTCTGCTCCTGATACTATGGTCACCCGGAATTTATAGGCTCCCTGGTTGGACCTCATCTCCTCCAGGAAGCAGAAACTACCGAGCGAGAAAGAGCCTCTCCGCTGTTTGAGAGCGGTGCTCAAAAAAAAGTGAACTATTCAGGTATACATCCGGAGATCGTTGACGACCTCGGCCTTCACTTTCCGGACCGCCTTCTCAAAGTCGTCCTGCGAGACCCCTGCCGCTTCCTTCCGTACCGCCATCATACCTGCTTCACGGCAGACCGCCTGGAGATCGGCACCCGTCGCATTCTCGGTCATCTCGACAATCCGGTCGAGGTCCACATCGACGAGGGTCATCTTCTTCGAGTGGATCGCAAGGATTGCCCTCCTGCCGGCTTTGTCAGGGAGCGGGATGGCAATCACGCGGTCGAAACGGCCGGGCCTGAGGAGGGCCGGGTCCAGCATATCGACACGGTTGGTGGCCGCCATGATCCGGATATCCCCCCGGTTGTCAAACCCGTCCATCTCTGCGAGGAGCTGCATCAGGGTCCGCTGGACCTCGGCACTCCCTGAAGTGCCATCATTCGTGCGGGTGCTCCCGACCGCATCGATCTCATCGATGAACACGATCGTGGGTGCCTTCTCGCGGGCAAGTGAGAAGAGTTCCCGGACCAGCTGGGCACCCTCACCAATGTACTTGTGGACGAGCTCACTTCCTGACATCCGGATGAAGGTGGCCTTCGCCTCATGGGCAACCGCTTTTGCGATCAGGGTCTTTCCCGTCCCCGGCGGACCATAGAGCAGGATGCCTTTTGGCGGCTCGACTCCTACCCTTGCGAAGATCTCGGGCTTTGTGAGCGGATATTCCACCGCTTCCCTCACCTCTTCGATCTCTTTTTCGAGCCCCCCGACATGGCTGAAGGTCATATCCGGCGATTCCTCCAGTTCCATCACCCTGACGCGGGAATCGAAGATATTGCCCACGATCCTGACGATAGAGAGGGCGTTGTTGACCGCAACCTTGGTCCCCGGCTTGAGCTGGCAGAAGAGCTCGTCGCTGACGTGGGTGATATACTCCTGGTTGTTCCCCTGCTGCCGGAGATACACCTCTCCCTTGCCGAGAATATCGACCACCACGGCAACAAACAGGGGCATCCTCTTGAGCTGGTTGTTCTCGCGCTTGAGCTGGGCATTGTCCCGCGCAAGCTCGTCATACCTCACCTTGAAGTCGAGGAGCTGGGACTCGAGGTCCTGTGCTTTCAACTGCCACCCAAGCTCGGTCTCACCCCCTTGGGTGAGGATGGTTTCTTCCATATTACTATAACAATCGGATTCCTACCATTTATTAGGTGTGATTTTGCTATTTCGTGGGAGAGGCATCTCAAAGGGCAGAGGGACCGGGGAACTCCTGGTCAGCCCTGCACCCATCTCGTTTCTTTCCGGAGTCGATCCCGACACCGGGGTCATCGTGGAGCATGGCCACCCGCTTGAAGGGGAGCACATCACGGGAAAAGTGCTTGCGTTCGGTCACGGGAAGGGATCGACCGTGGGATCCTACGTCCTGTATGCTCTGGCAAGGAATGGGAAGGCTCCCGCAGCGATAATCAACAGGAAGGCGGATCCCATCATTGCGGTGGGAGCGATCATGGGAAAGATTCCCCTGGTCGACGACCCGGAGGTCGATATCATGCGTCTCCGGAATGGCACCTGTGTCAGTGTGGACGGCACCTCTGGCGATATCGAGTACCGAGGGCGATCTCCTCACTTGAACCAAGAGGATGAACAATTTATTAAACCGGACCTGAAAAAACAGTGTGTGCTATGCAGAACTCTGTTCTGATCCTCATCACTGTGGCTGCAGCGTTTCTCCTTACCTCTGGCTGCACTTCGGTCATTCCAGACACCCCGGTCATCCCGAACAATTCCTCATCCATCCAGACTCCCGGTCCCACCATGACCCTGCCTCCCGGTCAGTCTGTTTTCATCCAGGTGAACGAGAAAGATACCAGCTATGCCACCATCTCTGTCGTCTTTTCCGGAGGGGAAGCGCAGGTCACCACCAAAGACATCCTTGTCCGCGTCACGCGGCCCGACGGCGAGGTGCTGATCGGGCACCTCCGCCCTGTAAAGGGCGACGAGCTGGTCCTGCAGGGGAGCCGGGATACGGACCGGATCGAGGTGTTCGTAACCCTGAATTCCGGGGTTACCTACAAGGTCATCGACAGGCTTCTCCCCTACCGGACGCGGGGATGAGTACTGCCTTTTCCTTTTTTATCTGTGACGGGACAGTAGTATACTGAAATGAAAGTGCACTGGCGCTACACGGCCGGGACCCGGAATACGTACGCCGCACTCTATGCCGCATGCGAACAGGAGGGAGTACTGCTCGCCCCCGTCCTTGTCCCGACACGGGATATCACCTGTTACAGTCTCAACTCGTTGAATGCACGGGACTTTTTACCTGAAATTGAACAGGCCGGGTGCATCACTATCGCGGGCGGCCCCTATGCCACTGCATGTTTCAGGGAAGTCGCACAATGTGCCGATTACGTGATTGTGGGCGAGGGGGAGGCGCTCCTTCCGTCCCTGCTCTCTGCCATAGAGGCAGGAACGGCAGATACACTCCCTGGTGTGGCTACCAAAAGGGGATTTTTGCCGGCAGGGTCGTCTGTCCGTCTTGATGCATGGCCTCCGTTCTCGCAGAGGAAAGGCTATGTAGAGATATCCCGGGGGTGCCCCTTCTCCTGTGCATACTGCCAGACCCCGCGTATCTTCGGCAATGGCATGCGACACCGGAGTATCGACCAGATCGCGCTCTACGCCTCGCGGTACCGGGATGCACGATTTGTCACTCCAAACGCCCTTGCATACGGATCTGACGGGAGACATCCACGGCTGGAAAAGGTCCGGGCGCTTCTGGAACGTCTCAGGAATACCATCTATTTCGGCACCTTCCCAAGCGAGGTCAGGCCTGAGTTCGTCACCGAGGAGGCGCTTTCGCTGATCACCTCGTATTGTGCAAACACGAATCTCCAGTTCGGCGCACAGTCCGGCAGCAACAGAGTGCTTGAACGGCTGAAACGGGGGCATACGGTGGAAGATGTCATCCGTGCGGTTGAATTGTGCCTCGATTTTGGCCTCTCCCCCATTGTCGATGTGATTGCAGGATTTCCTTTCGAGACTGATGAGGACCAGCGCGCAACCGCTGACCTTGTCCGTTGGATCAGCTCGAGAGGAAAAATCCACGCGCACCTCTTCATGCCGCTGCCGGGGACACCGCTGCAAGGGACCTGCCCTGCCCCGATCTCTCCTGGACTCTCCCGCCTGCTCGGGTCTTTGGCCCTGAAGGGAAAGGTGACCGGATCCTGGCATGATCCAAGGATACCATTTTGTGGTTCATGTTCGAATGATAGAGCATGATTGATGTCCTGCTTCTGGCAGACCTTCATGGTGAATATGGAAAACTCGATCCATTCCTGGATCTGAACCCTGATGCGATCTTTATTGCGGGCGATCTCACCAACATGGGCCCTGCCGAATCGGTGACCGACATTCTTGACAGGATCGATGTGCCCTGTTTTGCCGTACCTGGTAACTGCGATCCCAGGGATATGATCGATGTACTCGAGCAGTCGGACTGTGTCTGCCTGCACGGGTCCTCCATCAACCTTGGCAAGATATCGATATGCGGGATAGGCGGATCGAACCCCACCCCTTTCAACACCCTCTTTGAACTGACCGACAAGCAGATCGATGACCTCCTCCACAAGGTTCTTGAAAAGCGCGAGGCTGCACTACACAATGTCCTGATCAGTCATGCACCGCCTTTCGGCATACTTGACCTGGCCAATGGAAACCACGTCGGGAGCCAGAGCGTGCACCGGCACCTGTCAAGTTTCGACCTGGTCTGCTGTGCACATATCCACGAGCAGAGGGGAATTGCCATGGAAGCAGGGGTGAAAGTGGTTAACCCTGGCATGGCTGCGCTCGGCAACGGGGCGATGATCCATTTCGGCAACGGTCCAAAAGAGATCGAGATCGAACTGATCACCGTGTAGCCAGGAGCAGTTCGAGATACGAGGAGAGTATCGGTTCACCCTCTATTTCCAGCTCTTCTGCTATAGCCCGCACGAACTCCTCGGGGTCCTCCTGCATTGGGCTGCCGGGGGCTTCGATCTCGACAAAAGATCCGAGGCCTTTCACCTCATCGAGTGAGACGGTGGCGCCCCGGTAGGAAAAATATTCTCTCCATTTTTCGACCTCGGCGACCCTGAAAAACCCGAGCCGCTGCAGGATCTGCTCAAGGATCTCGCCGGAATCCACCCCACAGTTCAGCTCTTCGCGGGCCTTGTACCGAAACTCCGTCTTCTTTTTCCCTTTGTAGGTGAGGGTGCAGCTCCCGCCTGCGTACCGCAACCGGAGCGCCTCGTCCGTTGTGCCGAAATCCCGGTGAGGGGCGTTGTAATAGATGTCCCTCTCATGGACCTTTGCGGGGGTACCCGCATGGCCGAGGAGGATATGCTCCCGTATTCGGACAAGGTCAGGGACCCGGACTTTTATCTCGACTTCAAGCATTACATTCCACAGTGGTAGGTAGTCTCGTCATATCGTTATGGTATTGGTGGGAGCGGATCGTTGTGGTTGGCCGGCAGGTCCTTGCCCCATCCCAATGGTTATGTATGCCTGGGATATACCTGATGTGTATGAAACCGGTGGTATTGAGTCTCTGCCTTGTCTTGCTCTTCGTGGTTGGAATTGCCTCTGGTTCACTCGAAGATTGCCCGACCTGTTTCTATGCCTACGATAGCAACGGCCTCCTGATAGAAGATACCAATCCCTATGCCGGCTGCCCGACCTGTGTCTTCAACTATGACGCGACCGGTGCCTTCATCAACACTCCCAATCCCTATGCCGGCTGCCCGACCTGTGTCTTCAACTATGACGCGACCGGTGCCTTCATCAACACTCCCAATCCCTATGCCGGTTGCCCAACCTGTGTCTTCAACTACGATTCGACCGGCATCCTCATCACCTACACCAATACCGGATGCTCATCCTGCAGTTTTTTGTCGACTGTTTCACCGGCACCGACCGTGTACACGTTCCCGGATGGCACTGCTATCCCTGATGATTATCTCTGTCCCATCCATGGGGTGAACTGCCCGGACGACCCCAGGCCTCTTGAAGAGCGGCCCGGTTATGCGGCACTCACCTCCACAGTCACGCAAACGCAGCCCTCTCTCACCGACTCGCCGGATACCAGTGTACCAGTAAGCAGGATCTATTCGCGTGCTTCTTCGCAGTCGAGGTCCGATGGGCTGGTAGCAATCCTGAGCCGGGTCAGCCGGCTTACCCGGTAATTTTTTACCCTGAAAATGGCTTTGCCATATTCATTTTGTAGGTTGTGTCACAATGGGAATCATGTAGTTTTATTCGGGTTGGGGGGCGGGTATTTCTGTTCCTTTCGTCATTTTTTCCTGGAGTACCTGCATGTCAATCCTCGTTGGGGATGCGGCAGGTAGGTCATCCTCGTTATCATGATCCCGCGATGAATGGATCCGGATCCGGTCCTTTCCTCTGACTCCCGGGATATCCCACGATTTGTCCGGGGATGGTACAGGGAAGATACAATAATGTGATATCCCGTCCTTAAATGTGAGGAGAGGTTTATTTCAAATGCCGATACAGGAAGGCGACTTTATTACGCTCAGCTATACGGGCAGCATTGCAGGGATCATCTTCGACACCACCGATGAAGAGGTCGCTAAGAACAACGGGATGCACAACCCGGAGGCGTTATACGGGCCGGTCATGGTCCGCGTGGGAAGCCACCATGTCATTCTTGGACTCGATGAGGCGCTTGCAGGAAAAGAGGTAGGATCTGAAGGCGAGATCGATGTCCAACCGGACAAGGCGTTCGGACCCCATGACCCCCAGAAAGTCGAGGCGTTCAACAAGAACGCCTTCAAGGAGAAAGTCAAGGTCGGTATGCACCTGAAAGTGGATGAGAAGGGGGAGGGGACCGTTGTTGATGTCATCGGGAACAGGGTCCTGATCGACTTCAACCACCCCTTTGCAGGCAAGGAGATCCACTACGTATACACGATCGAGTCCGAAGTGACCGAGATCGAAGAGAAGGTGAACGGGCTCATCCGGCTCTATGCCGGCCGGGATATGGAGACCGCATTTGCCGATGGCGTCCTCACGATCACTTTCCCGCCGGGCATAAACTACGACCGCCGCTGGGTGCTCTGGAGGAGCCGGGTCATCGGGGAGTCGCTCGAGCACATCCCGGAGATCAACGAGATCACGCTGGTCGAGACTTTCAAGAGGAAAGAAGAGTCTGAATAATCCGGCTCTCCCGGACCATTTTTTTGGATAGGTTGATTTTTTCCCCTCCACGCTGTTTTGTGTGGGGAGACTGAATCGAGGTTGTTTTCTGGGAACAGCATGATACCACGCGCCAGGAAAATACATCCCAGGGTCACGCACATCATAGCCATAACGACAATCGGGTCGATGATGATCTGATCAACGATGCCAAGAGAAGGACAGTAATAACCCCGCGGCTGACAAATCCCTAAGGAATTGCTGCACATTCCTTGGGGGCATCAGCTATACTATCATGTCATAGGACAATAGTTATATGGTAATTGTATGCGGGCAAACGAACCTAAAAATCCCCAGAAAAACTGGCAGGAGGATTACAACCGGTGGTGGAACCAGAAGAATGGCACCCCCGTAAAAGAGGATCCTGTAATTGTCGGTTCTGAACGGAAAAAGCAGTAACATTCTGAATTTACATTTCATACTCTTATTTTCCAACCCTATTGACTGCCTTGATACCCTCCGATTGATCCCTGTATACTATCGGTGAGGCATTGGCTCCATTCATGATGCTCCCACAGGAAAATCTGTTTTTCACACCGCTGACAGGGGAAATGGGAGAGCGGTTCTGCTGTTTCCTTTATGCCGTAGAGTTCCTAACCTTCTCTTAATGATCGATCTTGCTACCAGACCGTGGAGTCAAATCCTGAAAAATCCCCGCATCCTCACCGACCATGCGGTCTTCCCCGCATCCCGGGCCGGTCTCCTTGATACCCGGTTGAGACGGTTTTTTGTACCGGCCTGATCGGCTCGCTGAACGATACATCCGTCCGGGCAGCCGTGTCCTTGATTTCGGGTGCGGGCCGGGTTTTTTCACCCGCGAGTTCGCGAGGAGGGTTGGGGACAAGGGTACGGTGATCGCGGTGGACCTGCAGGAGGATATGCTCCGCATCCTTCGGGAGAAGATGGAGCGTGAGGGGCTCATGGCTCGTATCAGGACGCATCGTTCCGCCCCGGACACGATCGGCCTCCCGGGGGAATGTCAAGGGAAGGTTGACACCGCCTTTGCAATCTTTGTCGTGCACGAAGTTCCCGATCCCCAGAAGCTATTCCAGGAGATCTCGTCGCTTCTCGCTCCGGAGGGCTTGTTCTTCTATGCAGAACCGCCGTTTGTTGTTTCTGGCAGGGAATTCCGGGCCAACCTCATGAAAGCAGAGATGACGGGGCTCAAAGTGGTGGAAAAGCGGTTTTTCTTCCTGAACCGTGCAGCGATACTCCGGAAGGCATCCCGCTGAATCGAAATTTATCCAGTTTTTACGGATGAACTAGCCCCATAACAAAAAAATGCTCCCCTTCCTCACGCCATCAGGACTGTTCCTTGAGGGTCCCCTTCTGCAAGGAACCCGCCCCGCCAAGGAAATATCCCCCGAGCCCCGTGATCCAGAAGATGATCGGATACGCGATCCATCGTTCGGTTCCGCCATCGCCCAGCACCGGGAACAGCAAACCTGCACAGAGGAGGGAGAGGAGCGTGATGGCCCCCAGCACTATGGAGATATACCGGTAGGGTCCATAGAGCCCCCGTGCGGAAAGCACCGCGGCAATCCCACCGATAATGAAGGTGAACATCGCAAAGACCGGGTGCAGGACGGGCACATTCCCGGGAAAGACACCCACTCCCAGGATTCCGACACCGAGCAGGGCGAGGAGCACCGAAGACCACCGTTCCCACCCTGCACGGTATGCGGTATATGCACCGAGGATCGTCAGGATCCCTGTCAGGATCATCGTGGCATTGAAGATGGTTGCAGAGGGCTGGTAGATGAGTGCTTCGGGCGGCCGGGTGGACCCGAGATCGCTGATCTCGCTGTCAGCGGTCGAGTAGCCCGCCGGGTAGAATATCTCCCCGGTGATAATCCCCATCAGGGCGATGAACCCCGCGAGGAACAGTACGGTCCCGGCATACATCCTATGGGGTGAGGTCATGCATATATCTGGAGAATAGCGCCTTATTAGCGGTTCCGCTTTCCTTTCACCCCGATTGGGTCGGTTAGTGTCAGCAGCTCCCCAGATCCTCGGATATGGTGGCAAGCGGGGAGGTATAGCTCCGGTAACCTCACACGGATTACGTGAACCGGGAGGCTTTTCATCAGCTCCTTGCAGTTCGAACCTGCCGTGCAACCCTCTCATTGTAGCCATGAAAAATTACTGGAAGGGGCCGACAGGAAACGGCCTGCAAGCGTCCTGCAGGTCGCCCGGCTCTCTGGGAGATATAGACTACTCTCGGCAAGGATGGCGGACTGTTCCTGTACCGGACGGTCGGAGATCCAGTCCTGGATCATGTCGAGCGTGATCTCAAGATGGAACTGGAGGCCGAGCGCACTCCCGATGCAGAGCCCCTGGTGACGGACCTTCTGCCCGCGATATACCATGGCCCCTCCGCAAGGGATTTCAAACGTCTCGCCATGCATCTGGAAGACCTGGAAACGTTTGGGGCATTCCCGGGACCATCCCTTCCATGACCGCAGTGACCGGTGACCACCCCAGTTCCTCCTTGCAGGGATAGACCGCTCCTCCAAAGGACGAGGCGATCAGCTGTGCGCCGAGGCAGATGCCAAGGACCGGTCGTCCCTTCGCCACCCATTCCCGGATGACCTGTTTCTCTCTCTTCAGCCAGGGGAGTTCCTTCTCGTCGTTGACGCTCATCGGGCCGCCCATGACAAGGAGATGCGTCGAGTCGAGGGAGGGATCTCGTTTGTCTCGTAGATCGGGACCCTGACGATGCCGGTCCCCTTTTCCGCGATGAATTCCTCGAAAAGACCTCCGGGTTCATTGGCCTCATGCTGGAGGACTGCTACTTCCCTTTGGTGCATGGTAAACAATTCCTGTGGGGAGTCTGCGGGAATAAGAGTGGTTGTCCAGGACTATGCATGCAGAACGGGAGAGAAGCCACTTGATACGAGCAGCCCAGACATCAATGGCAATTACCGGGTTGCAGAAGAACTCCACCCGCATCGTAAAGTCTCGTCGTGCTCATACCAACTTGGCGAAAGGCTATCACTGATAGGTCCCCGATCATATCGGTGATCAATGATATGGGTATATCAGTGATAATCAAGACCATGAAATCCAGTAATCGACCCGGATGCTGAAAATCGTGGAAAGCATGTAATGTGGGGGGTAAACTCCCGAATTACACTGTAATTCGCTTGTTATGTGAATTCCGGACTTATTTTCCACCATCCCTTAACAGAACCCCCCCTTCACCCCTCCAAATACTTCCCCTCAGCTTCCCGTGCAGCCGTTCCACCTGTTTCACTGCCGTCCCGATATACCGGTCAGGACTGAGCAGGTCCCCCATCTCCTTCCGCGAGATGCACATGGCAACCGCAGGATTTGCAAGAAGCACTTCATCGAGCGGCTTCTTCTCTGAGAGCGCCTTCATGCTCGCGACGCGGACCAGTTCGTGCGCCTCCTGCCGGTCCATCCCTTCCGGCGAGGGCGATCATCACCGACTCGGCCATGTTGACGCCCTGGAGGATGTGCAGGTTGGCCCGGATGCGCTCCTCATGGAGCACGAGCCCGTCGAGGACCACGGTCATCAGGCGGATGATGTGGTCGCAGAGGACCGAGGTCTCGGGGAAGAGAACCCGCTCGCACGACGAGTTCGTGAGATCCCGCTCGTCCCAGAGGGTGTTGTTCTGGAGCGCGGGCTCGACCGACGCCCGGACGATCCGGGCGAGGCCCGAGACCTGCTCGCTCCGGATCGGGTTGCGCTTGTGCGGCATGGTCGAGGAGCCGACCTGCTTCGCCCCGAACGCCTCCTCGACCTCGGCGATCTCGGTCCGCTGGAGCGACCGGACCTCGATCGCCATCTTGTCGAGCGAGGTCGCGACGTTCGCGAGGAAGAGAAGTACTCGGCGTAGCGGTCGCGCTGGATCACCTGGTTCGAGACCTCGACCGGTGCGAGGCCGAGCAGGGCCATCATCCGTTCCTGGATCTCCGGGGCCTTCGGCCCGAGCGCGGCCTGCGTCCCCACCGCGCCGGTCAGCTGCCCGACCTCGACCCGGGGCCTGAGCTCGGCGAGACGGTCGAGGTGCCGGCCGACCTCCGCCGCCCAGATCGCGAAGCGAAGTCCGAAGGTGGTCGGGACGCCGATCTGTCCGTGCGTCCTGCCGGCGGCGACGAGTGCCTCGTCTCGTCGGGCGCGGCGGAGCAGGACGCCGAGGAGCCGGCGGAGTTCTCATCGAGCAGGGCAAGGGCGTCCTTGATCTGGAGTCCGGTCGCCGTGTCGAGCATGTCGTTTGAGGTCGCGCCGAAGTGGACGTACCCCCCGGCATCGCCGCACTCCTCGGCGATCGCCTTCACGACCGCCATCATGTCGTGGTGGATCTCGTCCTCGATCGCCTTCGCGCGTTCGAGCGAGGCCGCGCCCGCGTTCCCCGATCACTTCGGCCGCGTCCGGCGGGATCATCCCGACGTCGGCCTCGGCCCGAGCCAGCGCGACCTCGGCCGCGACGATCGCGGCAAAGCGGCGCTCCTCGCCCCAGACCGCGCGCATCTCCGGAGTTCCGTACCGGAACTCGATCGGGTGGATCGCCATATGGTAGAGATTCTGCCTTGGAAGAATAAAAAACAGTCCGGAACAAAGAGTATACGATGGATCGCTTGGACGCCTATTTCCCGTACGAGTCCTACCGCCCGTTCCAGCGCGAGATGCTGGAGCGGGTGGCACAGTGCGCACGGGAGGGCGGGATCGCCATGATCGATGCGCCGACCGGCAGCGGGAAGTCGAGCGTGGTCGCCGCGAATTCTCGCGGAGCGTTCCGGGAGGAAGATCTTTGTCGCGGTCCGGACCATCAGCCAGCTGAACACGTTTATCAGGGAACTCGAACTGATACGAAAAAAGAAACGGTCGATCAATTATTCCTACCTGATCGGAAAAAGGAGCCTCTGCATGCTCTCCGGGGAAGGGGATGTGTACAAGCGGTGCGAAGGGAGTCAAGGCTGTATCGACCAGCCTCATGCGGGAGCGGGCAGAGCAGGGGTCGCTCGTCCCGTCAAAGGATGCGATGATCACCCAGCAGATACGGAAACTCGACGCAGAGCACCCGGTCATCTGCCCCTACTTCATCCGAAGCAGGATATTTTTCTCAGGGGAGGGGAGCGGGCTTCGTATGGTCCCCTCCACGCCGCTGAAGGCCAAGGCGGAACGGGTCGCACGGGAACTAGCCCGCCCCGATGAGCTCCGCGATATCGGCGCCGGGATCTGCCCGTCCCGAGATGCTCCTCCTGGCTGCCCAGCGCTCCGATATAGTCGTCGTGAACTATCACCACCTCTTCGAAGAGGAGATACGGAACCAGACTCTATGGCACGCTCGGGATCGAGCCTGCCGACGTGATGCTGCTGATCGATGAAGCACACAACTGCGGGGACGTGATGACCGGGATCATGAATGTCGTCAT